>JAZDJP010000076.1:0-8280 GCA_043803805.1 Planctomycetota bacterium | reverse complement strand
CAGGCAGGACGATAAGGACGGAATGGTGAAAAACAGATGTGCCTGCGAACAATACGAATCTTTGGCAAGCAACTTCGGGCGAAAATGATATCCCGACGGGGGTGTCTTAACTTTTAAGCCGGTTTTTTAGCGGCCTGCTAGCCACGATCTTCCTCACCTTCACCGCCACGTCCCGCGTCAACGCCGGTAATTTCACCACCAGCCGCCCGCCGTCCGCCGTGAATTTCGCCGTCTCCGGCGGCTTCGCCGACCAGGTATCCCAGAATTCCACCGCGTAGTCGCCGGCCTCCATCCCCGGAAATTCAATCGAGGCCCCCTCCACCGCGCGGAACATGGCCGCCGCGGGATCGGCCAGAGGATCGAACTTCCCCCGGGTGCGGGATTCGTACGCGCGTGTGATCGGCTCGTGCCGACCGGTCCCGCCCCGGTCAACCGCGATGTCCGCGAAGTAGGGATAATACACCCAAACGTAGGCGCGGTCCGGCCCCCGCCGGACGAGCGCCGTCAGATGAGGATCCCCGGCGATTTCGACACGCCCGAAATTCCACCGGATGTCGCGAAGATCCTCCCCCCGGATGAATTCGGCAAAGCGGCGGTAATGCCGGCCGAGCCCCTTTTCCAGAACGAAATTCCACCACCACGCCATGGGCGTCCCCCCCAGCGGCATCATCCACCCCGCCCAGAGCCCGTCGTGGATCTCCTGGGCGAGCATCTTCATTCCCCCGCCGGACCAGTGCCCGCCGTATTCCTCGAGAATCATGGGTTTGGGATACTGTGCCAGCGGCTCGACGCACTCCTCCAGGTTCCGGACGAGCCCGGACCCCACGTTGTAGGCGGCGAGCTGGGTGTAGTCAATCCCCCGGAGCCGCCAGATCTCCGGGAAGCCAACGTCATTGTTGAACTCGGTCGAGACCGGGTGCCGCCCGAGATCCAGTCTCCGGAAGTAATCGCCGAGTTCCGCGTGCCAGGCCCGGAGGACGTCGGCGTCCTCATTCACCACGTTCACCTCGATCCAGAGCACCCATGAAAAAAGCGCCGGGCTCGCGCCGTACCGCGCGATGATGTACCGGAAACGGTTCCGGAAATGCCGTTTCGCCTCGGAATTCGTGAGCACCTCCCCCGGCCCCCCGACCGGTCCGCCCAGGCGCCGGTTGTAGGGGTTCTCGTCCCACTGGGAATCGTAACGCGTGGTGAACGGCCCGTGGGAATTCAGGGCGAGGTCAATCCACATCCCCTTCTTTTCCGCCTGATCCAGCAGGCCATCCAGCCGCCAGGCGTTTTCCAGGTTGTATATCCCGAGACCGTGGAAGCCGGGGGCCTGGCGGTTCCATTCGATGCCCGCCCACCACGGCGTCATCCACGTCCGCATGACGTTCATCCCGGCGCGCGACATCCGGTTCAGATAGTCCTCCATCCGGTACAATCCCTCCGATGCCGACGGAAGGGGAAAATCCCAATTTCCGGAATTGCGATCGTCCCGGGGGGAACGGACGTTGATGGCCACCGGGTAAAGGAATTCCCCGTTCTCCAGGGCGAAATGCCGCCCGTCCTTGTGGACTTTCACGTAGCCGGGGCGGTCGGAGGGCGCCGATGTGAAACCCCGGGTCTCCGCGGTGAACGCCCCGCTCCGCGCATCCTTCCCCTCGACGCGCCAGCGGTAATCGCCCGGTTCCCGGGGCGCGTAACGCACCCGCCAGCCGGGAGCGCCCTCGGGGCGAAGGCGCTCGGCATTCCCTTCTTTCCAGCGATGGTACTCCTGGGTGTAGAAGGCGGGGATGCGTTCGACGGCCCCGGAGGGCGCGGTGAAGACCCCCCAGATGTCCGCCTGGGCCGGGTCGAAGGGATTCTCGAATTCGCGGCCGATGGAGAACCGCGCCTCAAAAACCGCGCGGCAGGGCACGGTGGCCGGGGCCTCCATTGCCGTGACGACGAGGGGGCCGGGATCCGCCGCTCCCCGCGCCTCGGCGCGTTCGAGGCGGACGCCCGCGAGTTCCCCCCCCTCGGAGAATACGCGAACGCCCACCCCCCGCACCCGGCGCAGACACCACGGCCCCCACGGCCGTCCCGCCGGGATATCCCGCCAGCCGTCCGCGAGCGGCAGGACGATGCGCAACCGCCCGCCCTCCGCGGCCACGCTCTCCACGAGCCGCTGGTACCACTCCCCGTCGCCGACCTTGAGAAACACCATGACGCGGCAAAGCGGGGACGCCGTGACCGCGGCCGACGGCGGCGCGCCTCCCGCGGCGGACGCCTCCGTCCCGCGCGATCCGCCGCGCGACGCCGCGCCGCGAAGGGAGACTTCGAGAAGGACCTCCGATTTTCCGAACCAGGATTTGTCGAGACGGATCTCGTGCTCCGCCCCCTCCCCGGCCACGGAGATGGCCGCCAGGCGGATTTTCTCCGGGAACTTGAGCCATCGCGGGACAAGGACGGAGACGCCCACCACCGCGCCGGTGGCGGCCGCGAGCAAAACGAAGACCCCCGCCGCCGACACCGCCCACCCCGGAGCCGCCATCTCCCGGCGGGCGGCACGCCGGGGCGTTCGCGCCATCCCGTGCGTTGTCTTCTCCCAGAAGAACGTCGCCCCGAAAAACTGGAGAAAGCCCCGCCAGGCCCCGAGACTCATCAAAATCCAGTAGAACGGAAGAAGCGCCGCCCAGGGCGCGAGCCGCCCCATCCCCCGGCGCAGCGCGCCGAGAACGTGAATCAGCACAAAAAGACCGTTGAACAACAGAAGCGCCAGGGCCGCCGCGAAAAAGCCCATCGTCCAGGGCGACTCGGGATGGAAGACCGGGACGCGCAACGCCAGCCCGGCAAAAAACGCCGCCCAGGCGACGGGATTCAGAAGCAGCGTGGCCACCTGCCCCCCCACCGCGAGGAGCATCTGGAGGTATTTCCACGGCCCGAGGTCCAGGACCGTCCGCCACGGCCGCCGGGTGTGCACAAGAAGCGTCTGCCAGTAGCCCTTGACCCAGCGGGAACGCTGACGAAGCCAGACGCCGGGACGCGACGGGGCCTCCTCCCATGTCGTGGAATCGAGGATGCGCGTCTTCCACCGGCCGCGCGCCAGGCGCACCCCGAGGTCGCAATCCTCCGTCACGTTCCAGGGATCCCACCCGCCGACCCGAACCAGCACGTCCGCGCGGAAATGGTTGGACGTGCCCCCGAGCGGAATGGGCGCCCCGAGCGCGTAGAGGCCGGGGAGGTAAAGGTCGAACCATGTCGTGTACTCCAAGGCGAATCCCCGCGTGAGAAGATTGTCGAAGGCGTTGTAAAAATTCAGGCGCGCCTGCAGACAGGCCACCGCCGGAGGGAGCGACCGGAACGCCGCCACGGCCTTTTTCAACTGGTCGGGCTCGGGACGGTCCTCGGCATCGTAAATCACGAGGAATTCCCCGCGGGCGAGGGCAAGACCCTCGTTGCAGGCCCGGGGCTTGGTGCCGGGGACGCCCGGGGGAACGACGACGATCCCGATTCCGGCGGGAATCTCCTGGCGCGCGAGGGCCTCCGCCGTTTCAGGATCGTCGGACTCGAGAAGTAATTTCACATCGAGCCGGTCGCGCGGGTAATCAATCCGTTCCAGGGCGCGGAGCAGGCTGGGGACGACGTTCCCTTCATGGTAGAGCGGGACGAGCACGGTGTAGACGGGCAACGTTTCGTCGCGAAGGGCGTCCAGAGCCCGGTCCGGCACCGTCACCGTGAACCGGCGGAGAAGCCCGGCGAGGACCGCGAGAACTTTAACCCCCACGACAATCGTGTACCCCGCCAGAAGCCCCACGCTGGCCGCAAAAACAAAGGAGGACGCATCAATTCCGGCGAGAACCCCGAGCCCCAAAACGCCGCCAAGCCAAAATCCCCTCTGGGCGGGTGTCCAGCGGATGCGGGCAGTGAGGATGTCGGGAGAAACCGGCATGGGAACCCGTCAGAACCATTTTATGATTAAGTCATTATTTCATTGCACAAGCGCCACGCAAGGAAGAATTTGCAAAAAATTCACGGGGGACTAGAATAAATCGTGCCGATCCACACTACCCGGTAGTGTAATGGTAACACAAGGGACTTTGGATCCCTTTATGGAGGTTCGAATCCTCCCCGGGTAACATTCGCGGGCGATAGGCGTCGCCATACGGCGCCTGCCCTCCGTAGCCCTTGGGCGAAGGAGGGTCGCTACGGGCTTGGCGTGTCACAAAAGGACACGCCGTCGCCCTATGCTCCTCGTCTGACTCGCCTCTCACCCACGAATGACGTCTCCCTCCATAAAAGTTACCCGGGGAGGACTCGAACCTGGCCGATAAACTTCGCCATACGGCGCCGGGCTTCCGTAGCCCCTTGGGCGAATGCCTTCATAATCCCGAATATTCAAGGACCGTAGGGCGGCAATAATCGCCTGAATCCATGCGATAAAACAATCAGCAAAAATGCGAAGTTCCGTAACACAACCCCTGGCCAAAAATATTGACATGGCTCGATTTTGACATTGTTCTCTTTCAGTTCGGAAAGACGATCCGCAACATTTCGAAGAAGAGATGGACTTCTCGGCCAATCGCAGATCCCATGAATCCAATCCGGAGGAATGCCCTTTTCTCCGACAGAGAGGCCCGCGAGCGCCCCGACGATGGCTCCCGTCGTATCGGTGTCTCCACCGCAATCCAGAACTGAGGTAAGCGTTTTTTCGTAATCTCCGAAATGTTTGTGCCAGGCGAATAAAACCACGGGGACCGTGTGATAAATGTATCCCGTGACGCCTTGATGTAATCCAAGCGCATCTGAAAATTCCTCAACGCTGGCATCTTTATCCAAGTGGATCTTGATGGATTTCACGATGTCCGCCCATTCGGCATCTTCAGAAGCGATACCAATAAGAAGATCGGCGAATGCGTCGACGGCGGGGCGTTGCTTCAAATCGTCGCGAACGATCCATGCGGCGGTGAACGCAATTGCCTTGGCACCGACAAGCGCTTTGGGATGGGTGTGCGTCAGCGTCGTGCAACATTCCGTGAATGTGTTGCGTTTCACCGGCGATTCGGAGAAAAATGCCCCGATGGGTGCCACACGCATGGCGGGACCGTTCCCGGCGGAGAAAACTCCGCTCTTGCCCGGTTTGAATCCCAACCAGATCTTGACACAGGCGCGCGCGGTGGCCAATCCAATGCCGGCGGGCAATGAGGCAAACCACCAGCGGAGACACCATCCCAAACGCCGGGCAAACAACTCCGGGGATTGAGGATACGCAAGTAGCGACTGAACAACGAACAACGTGTGTTCGGTGTCGTCACTGATCATTCCTTGCCCAAAAATGAACCTATGTCGCCAAACGCCCTTGAACATTTTCTTCGCGCGAACGCGGGGAATGCCTTCGGCGGAAAGTCCTACCGCGTCGCCGACGGCTGTCCCCAACAACATACCCCGATAGCGTTCTTTCAGACTCGGCATCAACCGATACCTCCCGCGACGACTCCGATATAACACCTCTCAAACAACCAGGTGTCCGCTTTTGTCCGCAATCCCGATGGTCGCCTTCATGCCGGAATTGAATTCGAGAAAATCATTTTCGATTCCATCACTGAAGATGACGCCGTTCTCCGGCATGTGCGAAACCAAAATCATCGGGTCGGAACCGGTTATTTTCCCAAAAACCATCGTGGCCGATGTGGTCTTACTGGGAAACGGTTCGCGCACGGAGAAATAGAGATATTGCGCGTCCCACGATATCTTCTTCCGATTGGCGATGGAACGACTTTCGTGGGCAAGCGCGTTGAAAATGCCCGTCGCGCCCGCGATGACACTCTTCAACCATCCCGTCGACCCGAGCCCCGTCGAAACGATGATTCCGCTCGACGAATGAGATTCCTCTTTGCCCCCCACACGAATGTTGTATCGAGCGGACACATGCGTTTTGGCTCCGATGAACAAATCGTTCACCGCGTAGAGGTTCTGGCCGTTGCTCAGCACGGCTTTCGCCATGGTCACATCGGAAACTTTTCGCCCCTTCGCGAAAACCTCGCGAACGATTTTATCGAGATCGCGGGTTTCGAAGGGAAGGAGCACCCCATCCCAACGCGCGGGATCGGGATTGACACCGATCACAAGTTGGCTCTGGAGATATTTCATCGTGTTGGCAACAAGGCCATCCTGCCCCAAAACAATCACCAAGTCGTCTTTCCCAAATACAAAATTCGAAAGGAATTTTCGTTGAAGGATCTGAATCCGCCCCAGTTTCTGCAAAGCCGTTTCCACGGCGATGACAGATGCCTTGTATTGCTGATCTTCGCGAAGGTAATCCGAAAAATCGGCCCCCAAGTGCTCAACATAAAACTGCGCTTGCGCAAGCGTGTTGTACTTCGCAACAAGATCGTCGAGTCTCGTTTGCCGAACAACCAGAATGATTTTGTTTTCTGTCAGACGATCCATGCCCGATCCTCCGCGTTTCAAACGGGGAGCGGAAATCCGAGCCCCCCCCCCCCCCCCCCACAAAAATCTCCCCTACTTCTTCGGCGTTGCTTTCAACAACTCATGCAACAACTCCGGCGCAATGTTCAGATTCCCAATCTTCCCCGCGTTGTCAGCAAGATTCTGGAAGGCAGCCGCAATCAGTTGAGCCGGGGACATCCCGGCGTTGACCAGTGCCTGCATCACACGGGGTTCGACATCCTTGAACGAATTCACAATCGCACTCATCCCATAAGCCTGCGCGTCCGATTCCTGTTTCTTGTTTTGAACCGCGAGAGAAACCAACTCTTTGTTTTTCTCCTCGATCGTGATCTTCCCATTCATCTCCTCTTGTTGCATCACTTGACGTTTTTCCTGGATGGCACGATCCGCTTCGATTTGAGCCTCACGGATCTGCCGTTTTTTGTTTTCAATCGCGATTTCGGTGTTGAGTTCGTTTTCCTTGATGGCACGCTCTTGTTCCACGGCGGAGTTGCGGCGCTTGTATATCGCCTCATCCGCCTCAAGAAGAAGTTGTTCGTGCACCTTGGCTTCCAACGCTCGGGCAGTTTCCTGATTGGGCTTGATGGCCAACACGGACAGGGCCAGCACTTCAATTCCCAACTGGGAAACAAGTTCGGACCCGACCAGATTCTGGCGCACGCGTTTTACAAGGTTGTCGGATGATTGCAACGCCTGTATCATGGCCAAGTTCTGCAACTCCGCCCTCATCAAAACTTGAACCTGGTTAATTACCCTTTGCGGCAGTTTTGTGGGATCATCTGAAACATGATCCCGGTTATTCGGAGCCAGAGTAAAATTCATGACTTGAGCCAGCACCTTGGGTTCCTTGACCCGATAAGCGACTTGTCCCTGTACAGTGATGTCCTGAAAATCGGATGTGACCTCATTGAATATGAACGGCACATCCACGCTCGCCATCGGAACGGCCACGAGTGAAGAGGTGGGTGCGTAACAAAAGAAAGAGATGCCGGCGCCCTCCCTCACAATTTTCCCCTTCCTGTACTGAAGGAAGTAGGTGTTCGGTTGCGCCTTGATGAATTTAATCCCCAACATGATGCCTCCTTTCTATCGGCGCCTGCTTTGAGGGCATCGCCGACGATGCGTTAAAGTTCAAAATCGAATCCTTCCTTCGCTTTTTCATCGTACGTCTCCTTGCTGAACTGATACAACCGCGCCGCGCGATGCGCCACATCCGTTTCAACCTGGTCAATCTCTTCAATGATGCCCATATTCAAAATCTTCTTTCTGAAGTTTCTCTTGTCCAAACAGCGGTCCAAAATCTTCTCGTACATTCGTTGCAAATGTCTTAGTGTGAATTTTTCGGGCAACAATTCGAATCCAATGGGTTGGTAGCGGATTTTTCCCCGTAGTCGGTCATGCGCGACTTTCAGTATCCGATCATGGTCAAAGGCCAGTTTCGGAACATCGTCGACCGCGAACCATGCTGCGTTTCTGGCATCGGTGGAAGCGAGGACTTGATGTTCGGACAAATTCACAAGCGCGTAGTAGGCGACTGTGACAACGTGTTCCCGCGGGTCGCGTTTGGGATCGCTGAACGTGTACAGTTGCTCAAGAAACACGTTTTTTAGCCCGGTTTCTTCGGATAATTCTCTCCTTGCTGTCATCTCCAAGGATTCTCCGACTGCCGCAAAACCGCCGGGAAGCGCCCATTTCCCGGCAAAGGGTTCCAAATCCCGTTGGATGAGCAACACCTTCAGGTCTTCCTCATCTAATCCAAAAACCACACAGTCGATCGTCAGCGCAGGTCTTGGGTATTTGTATGCGGTTGCCATACCCCCCCCCCCCCCATAGTGTCTTCTCTACACC
>JAZDJP010000075.1:0-5307 GCA_043803805.1 Planctomycetota bacterium | reverse complement strand
AGCTGGATGGCGCTGGCCGAAATCATGCCGGTGATGGGCCCCTCCACCGCCTTGGCCAGCACCTCCGCCTTGCTTTTCCCGGTCACGAGCATCACCAGGCGCCGACACTCCAGAATGGTCCCGACGCCCATGGTGATCGCCCGGCGGGGCATCCGGGCGGGATCGGAGAAAAGCGTGGAATTCTCCGCGATGGTCATCGGCGTCAGACTCTTGTCGCGCGTCCGTGACCGCAGGGCCGAAAGAGGCTCGTTGAACCCGATGTGCCCCGCGCGGCCAAGGCCCAGCACTTGCAGATCAATCCCCCCGCACGCCGCGATCTTCTCCTCGTACCGACGGCATTCCGCCGCCAGGTCCTTCACCATGCCATCCGGGAGGTGGGTGTTCCGGGGCTTGATGTTGATGTGCCCGAAGAGATGACGCTCCATGTAGTGACGGTAGGAATTCTCATCCGACGGGGGAAGGCCGACGTATTCGTCAAGATTGAACGACCGGCACCGGGAGAAATCGAGCCCCTCCTCCCGGCACATCCGCACCAGGATGGCATACAGACGCTCCATGGTGCGTCCGGTGGCGAGCCCCAGAACGAGGTCGGGCCTGGCACGGACCTCCCGGGCGACAAGCCGCGCGACGAGCCCGGAGGCCGCCTCGCGGGTGGGACGGATGATGACTTGCACGGGAACGTTTTCCTGTGTGGGAAGTCCGGACCGGCGAAATCACGTCGCCTCGTTCACGAGCCCGAATTCCTTCCGGTTCGCCTCGCACGACACCTGCACCACGCGGTCGGAAATGCGGGCCTTGAGCAGGGCCTGCTCGTCCGCCCCGGCGGAAAGCGGCAGAGTCACCTGCCCCCCCTCCGCGGCGGACCTCTGGAGGGCGAACATGATTTCCGCCCCCTTGAAAGCGCTGTCGAAATTACACGGGTGCGTCGCCTTGCCGTCCAGCCAGTCGGCCATGTCCTGGACGTAGGGCGGCATGTCGAGATCGTAATTCATCACGCCCTCGCCGGACTGGACGCCGAAGCGCTTCGTCACGGCGCGCCAGCCGCCGTTCGTAAGCACCTCCGCATATCCCTCGGTGCCCTGCGCCCCCATGCGGCACTTTCCCCACCACTTGGCGACCTCCGGCTGGTCGGGGGCCCCGGCGCCGCACTCGTACCAGCCGCGCACCCCGTTGGCGTACTGCACGACGCCGGCGATGTAATCGGGCGACGGATGGTTGTCGGCGAATTTCGCCCGGCCCGCGGCCTGGGCCATCGCCCACCGGGCCTCCACGCCGTCGTTGAACCAGCGCGTGTAATCAATCAGATGCGACAACATGTGCGTCATCCACCCCGTCGCCGAGCCGTACACCGTGTGGACGCGGCCCAGGGCGCCGCTTTCGACGATCTCCCGGACCTTGCGGTAGTGGACGCCGTACCGGTGCTGATGGCTCACCACCGCCTTGACACCGGCGGAACGGATCATGTCGCGGAGCGTCATGGCCTCCGCGCTCGTCAGGGCCACGGGCTTCTCGAAGGCGATGAGCTTCGCGCCAGAGGCGATTCCAGCCTTGACCATCGGCGTGCGTAGCGGCGGAAGCGTGCAGAAACAGAACACGTCGGGCTTGAGTTCCTGCGCCAGCGCCGCGGCGTCGAATCCGCCCTTCACATCGCCGCCGATCTTCGCCACGGCCGCCGCCAGACGGGCCGCGTCAATGTCGCAAAGCCCCACAACCTTGAACCGCGGGTTCGCCTGGAACGCCAGGGCGTGGTGCATCCCGCGCTTGCCCGTGCCAACCACCATCACCCGATAAGCATCCGCCATGACTGAGTCTCCCGTGATGACTGTCTCCCCCTATTTCGCCGCGCCGCAACCGGCCTTCTTCCCGCAACCGCACGCGTCCGCGCGCGCCGCGCCCGGCTTGTCGGAACAGGCCTCCGGATGCGCCTTCTCCCACGCGAGAACCGTCGCGACCGTGAAATCCACCTCCGCCGCCGTCAGTTCCGGGAACATCGGCAGGCTGACGCAGCAGGCCGCGTTGGCCTCGGCGTTGGCGACACTGCCGACGACGCGCGCCCCCTTGCCCCACGGATAACCTTCCTGCTGGTGAATGGCAATCGGGTAGTGCATCTTCGCGTCCACACCGGCGGCGTTGAGATGTTTGACAAGCGCGTCCCGGTCCTGCGGGCGTTTGGTCTCGACGGCATAAAGATGGAAGACATGCCGGAACCCCTTCTCCACGTACGGGAGGTCCAGGCACCGGCAGCCCTTCAACCCCTGATCGTACCGGGCCGCCCATTTCCGCCGGAGGTCGCTCCACTCGCGGAGGTGCTTCAGTTTCGCGCTCAAAATCCCCGCGTGGATGTCGTCCAGGCGGCTGTTGAACCCGTAACTGTGGAAGGAACGCTTCTCGGAGCCGTGGTTCCGGAGTTTGCGGATCTTCCGGTCAATCTCGGGGTTGTTCGTGACCACCGCCCCGCCATCCCCGAACGTCCCGAGATTCTTCTGGATGATGAAACTCGTCGCGACGGCGTCGGAAAGTTCACCCACCTTGAAGCCGTCCCCGGCGCTGTCAATGGCCTGGGCGTTGTCCTCGATAACGAATAATTTATGCTCGTCGGCGATCTTCCGGATCTCCTTCATGTAGGCGCACTGGCCATACAGATGGACGGGGATGATGGCCTTCGTCTTCGGCGTGATGGCCGCGCGGACGCGGTCCGGACAAAGCGTCTTGGTGGTCGGACAGCAATCCACCAGCACCACCGTGGCGCCGGCGATCCAGATGGCCTCCGCCGTGGCGAAGAACGTGTTCGGATGGGTGATGACCTCGTCGCCGGGCCCGACACCGAGGGCCATCAGCGTGAGCCAGATGGCATCCGTGCCGTTGCCCACGCCGATGCCGAATTTCATGCCGTGGTAGGCCGCGAATTCCGCCTCGAACCGCTTCAGCATCGGTCCCATGACGAACTCGCCGCTTTCCAGGACCGTCTTGATGTTGGCGTCGATCTCCGCCCGGATGTTGTTGTATTGTTTCACATGGCCGTAGAACGGAACTTTCATGGGAATCCCCCTTGTCCATTTTTCGCGCCGCTCGCCGGGGCGGCACCGCCCGGGAAACCGGGAGATATGCTACACCATTTGAAGATGCAGTGCAAGGGGAGGAACCGTCCCGGAGTCCGCGAGTCGGCGAGTCAGAGAGTCTGGGAGTCCCGAAGTCTGAACATCAACAGATCGCAACACGTGATCCAATGCTTCGCATTTCCCGGAGTGCAGAAAAACCATTCATCCACGGGGAACTACTTTGGCAGTCCAGATTCCGGGCGTCCGTTCTTTCTCAGATAATCCGTCATTTCGGCATCGGGGATTTCGATGGCATATACCGTGTCCCCTTTCGCGCCTTTCAAATCCGACGTTTCCCGGATGATGTAGATTTGCCCCAGGCACTCAAAGTGAGGATTGTGCGGCCAAATCGCATTTCCGGTAAACCGGACTAAAATCCGATTTTCCGCAAGTTTTTTTTCGACCTCGTGAAAATGCATGCCTTTTTTTATTCCCATATCGGCGACCGGCTTCGGCAACGGTTCCTGCAAAGGGTTGACGGATTTGATCAGTCCACGGGAACGGGCAAAGCAACCTGCACAAACCAATGAAACAATGACGACAAACACCCCCACCCGAGTCAAGTCAATCGCTCTACCAAGCCGCTTGTGGAACAAAGTCTTCATATGATTTCATCTCCGTTTCCAATTATGCCACCCTGTGTCCGACCGCTACGGGCGAGCGTCCCCCGGCGACGAAGTCCGCACCGCCCAGCGGAATTTCGCGGGGCGGGCGCGGGGATTCGACCGCACCTCCTCCGGCCCGGCCCGCACGGGTGATTCGGCCACCATCCGGTACACCCCCGCGGCGAGTCCATCGAGAAACGCGCGTTTCACCCGCCGATCCTCCCCGCTATGGAAGGAAATGATGCCGATCCGCCCGCCGGGGGCCAATAAATAATTCGCGTCGCGAAGCAACGCGGCCAGGTTTTCTCCTTCACGATTGACAAGCATCCGCAGAGTCTGGAATGTCCGCGCCGCCGGATGCGCCCCGCGCGCGAAATCACCCCCCGGCCGTCCGGAAACCCCTTTTTCGGCGCACACGAGGGCGGCCAGTTCTGTCGTCCGCAGGATCGGCCGCGCCGACCAGGCGACAACGATGGCCCGTGCGATGCGCGCGGCATCGGGTTCGTCGGCCAGGTCACGCAGGGCCGCGGCGAGATCCACCTCGGAGATCGCCGCCAGAACATCCGCCGCGGTATGCCGGCCGGCGGGATCCATCCGCATGTCAAGGGGACCGTCGTGTTTGTGGCTGAATCCGCGCGCCGGATCGTCGAGTTGCATGCTCGAAACCCCGAGGTCGGCAAAAAGAATATCCAGAACCGGGAAACCCGCGCGCGCCGCCGCACGGCCCAATCCGGCGAAATTCCCGTGAGCGAGCGTGACCGACGCGACGAAGGCCTCCAGGCGACTCCCGGCCTTCTCCAGTTCCACGCCGTCACGATCCATCCCCAGAAGACGCCCCCCGGGGCCGATACGTTTTAAAAATTCCGCCGCATGCCCACCGTACCCGATGGTGACATCCGCCACCGTCTCGCCGGGCTTCGGGTCGAGCGCCGCCATCACCGCGTCGAGAAGCACCGGGACGTGGCCGCCGGCCGGGGTGCGCCCCTGGGCGCGGATGTGGGCCTCCATGTCGGGATAGCGCGCCGGGTCGCGTTCCTTGTAACGTTCCATGAACCGCTGCGGATGGGTGCCGCGGTAGCGCGGCCGGCGTTGATGCCCCTGTGAGAAAGAATCGGTCATGACAGACGTGAATTGCCCTAATTGCGGCGGCGGGGAAGGTCCGGCGCGGGGTCGTTGGGCGCTCCGTGGCGGGGCGCGGGGTCGTCGGACGGAGGTTCAACGGTCTTTTTGGGTTTCGTCCGCGCCGCCTCCGCGTTCACGATCTCCCGGAGGGCGACGTTGAAAGCGAAGCGGACATATTCATCCATGAGCCTGAGGTACGTCTCCACCCCCAGCCCCCGCGAGGTGTCGTGCCGGGCGGCGTAGCGGTGGAGTTGGTCAAGAACATCCTTCTCGCTCGAATCGTACACCGCCACGCGCGCAACGATGGGGTGCTTGGTTCTGTCGGTCGAGATCGCGAAGGGTTTTCCCGCCTGGGAAAGTTTCGAGATGTCGAGATAGGACCGCTTTTCCATTTTGGTCGGGTAGATCTGGATGGCCAGCCCCAGACGCGGCGGCCGGTAGGGATGGTATTCCGTGATGCCCGCGACGACGACGGCGTCCAC
>JAZDJP010000074.1:0-4614 GCA_043803805.1 Planctomycetota bacterium | reverse complement strand
GGCGTGGGTTGAAACGCCCAGCGTGGCGGACGAAATAAATATCACGTGTCGCCCCCCGCGCGGGGGGCGTGGGTTGAAACAAAATCTCCAAGCGGATTGACACGTTCGGACTCGGTCGCCCCCCGCGCGGGGGGCGTGGGTTGAAACCCCCCCATCACCGCGTACCGTGCGCGGAACGCGTCGCCCCCCGCGCGGGGGGCGTGGGTTGAAACAAGGCGGCGGTGGCGATGGGGGTGACGCCGGGGGTCGCCCCCCGCGCGGGGGGCGTGGGTTGAAACTCCACGCGAATGTAGCCAGGCGTCTCGCTCGAAGGTCGCCCCCCGGGGTATTCCGGGGACAGCATATGTATTTCCGTTGTATCTTTGGGAATGCTCTCAAATCGAGCGCCGGATGTTCAGATCCATCAGTCAGATATCTCCTGGACATTGGCGCGGTTGCACGGTAGATTGCCCCATTGTATCTTTGGGTAATCCAGGAGGATTCCATGTCAGACAAGGGATATTTCGCGCACCCCTCGGCCATTGTGGATGAGGGGGCGGTGATCGGGAAGGGATCCAAGATCTGGCATTTCTGCCACGTCATGCCCGGCGCCGTCATCGGGGAACGCTGCATCTTCGGCCAGAATTGCTATGTCGCCTCCAAGGTCCGCATCGGCAACAACGTCAAGGTCCAGAACAACGTTCCCATTTACGACGGGGTGGTCCTGGAGGACGACGTGTTCTGCGGCCCCTGCATGGTGTTCACCAATGTCATCAATCCCCGGAGCCACGTCATCCGCAGGGACGAATACAAGGAGACCCTGGTGAAGAAGGGGGCATCCATCGGCGCAAACGCCACCGTCGTGTGCGGACACACCATCGGCGAATTCGCGTTCATCGGCGCCGGGGCGGTGGTGACCAAAGACGTGCCGGCCTACGCGCTCGTCACGGGGGTGCCCGGGCGGATCACGGGGTGGATGTGCGGTTGCGGCATCCGCCTGCCGGACAAGGGGAAACTCCACTGTCGGACCTGCGGCGCGGAGTATCTCAAGAAGGGCGACGCCATTCACCGCGTTGAGAAGGCGTCATAATTAAGAAGTCTGGAGAGTCGGCGAGTCAGCGAGTCGGAGAGTCTGGGAGTCTAAGAGTCTAAGAGTTCCAGAGTCTTGGAGTCAAGAGTTGGAGCGAGAGGGGGGGGGTGAACTCTCGAACTCTTGAACTCACGAACTTTTTAACATTTCCACACATTGCAGATATTCCGTTTTTTGAACGGATTCCCGGAAGGGGGCCGCCTCCCGGGCGGCGGCCATGCCCAGGCTCCGCCGTCGCGCCGGGTCGCGGTACAGTCGTTCGATGGCGCCGGCGAGAGAGGCCGGTTCGCCCGGTTCGCAGTATTCGATCGAATCGTCCGAAAAATATTCCCGGAGCGCCGGGGTGCGCGACGCCACCACGGCCAGGCCGAGCGTTGCCGCCTCGATGACTTTCGTGTTCACCACCGAGGCCATGAACGGGTCGAGCCGGTTGGGGGCCGCCGAGATGTCGGCATTTCCGATCAGACGTGGAATCTCCGTCACCGGAAAGAAGCCCCGGAGTTGGACGGTTTCCCCGAGGGCGCATTCGGCGATTCGTCGTTCGAGGTCGGGACGCAGGTCCCCGTCGCCGTAGATCTCGACGAGCAGATTCGGGATTTTTCCCCGGAGGATCGCCGCGGCCTCCACGAGCACATCCACGCCGTACCGCCGGGCGAGCAGCCCGTGATAGGTCACCCGGAAACGGTTGCCTGCCGCGGGCGCCGGGGCGGTTCCCGGCCGGAAGACCGTTTCGTCGGGGCAGTTGAGGACCACGCTGATTTTCCCCTCCGGGACGCCGTTCGCGGCGAGCTGGCGGCGGTATTCCCCGTGGACGGTGAGGACGCGGCTGGAAAACCGCATGCAGACCCGTTCGACGCCCCGGAGGATCGTCTGGAGACGCGGCCGTCCCTCCCCGAATTTGCTTCCAAACAAATCGGGGGTGCGGTCGCGGATATCCATTAAAACGGGAACTCCGGCCAGGCGGAGGGGAAGTGTCGCGAAGACCAGGGGGTCCGGCGGGGTCACGACATGCACGAGGGCCGGATGCCCGCGGAAAAGCCGGTACAATGACCAGAAAAACGCCGCCATGAAGAAAAGGATGTATTCGAGGAGATACCCGGCGAGGCGTCTCTCCCGGTTCCGCCGGACGGGAATCCTGCGGACGGGAATGCCTTCCCAGATTTCGCGGAGGGGTTTGCCGGATTCGGAGAGGCACAATACCCGCACGTCCCAGCCGGATTCCTTCAGCGCCCGGGCGCCGAATTTGGCCCGCGGGGCCCAGGGGAAGGGGTCGTGGACGATGATGAGGGCTTTCCGGGGGGGCATGAGGTGGAATCACTTATAACTGAACGTTGACAGGTTCGCAATAAGGGAGGGCGTTTAGCAATCAGATTTCAGCCGGAAATCGGGTGTGGTTTGGTTGATCGCTGGCGAGTTGTCGAGTTAGGCATTGACACCTCACCCCGTTTCCGATTAGAGTAATCCGCGATATTTTACCGCGTCCGTGAAGGAGCCCCCTTCCATGCCCGCCCCCCGCAAAACGTCCGAGCGCCCGTTCGTCCGCGATCTTGCCGATGGCGACAACGTGGACACGGTGTTCCTCGTCGCCCGGAAGGACGTGAAGACCGACAAAAACGGGAACGCCTACCTCGACCTCGAGGTCCAGGACAAGACCGGCGTCATCCCGCTGAAGTTCTGGCGGGTGCCGGCCGGGGTCGCCGACACCGTTCGGGCGCAGGGTTTTCTGCGCGTGAAGGGCCGCGTCAAGGCCTTCAACAACAAGCCCCAGATCGACGCCTCCGTCTGCGTCGCCGTCCCCGACGCCGATGCGCGGATCGAAGATTACCTCCCGGCCTCCCCCGAAGACCCGGAGGCGCTGCTCGAACGCCTGGCGAAGATTCTCGCGACGGTGAAAAATCCCCACCTCTCGCGCCTGGCCGCCGCGTTCCTGGACGACGCGGATTTCGTGGCGCGGTTCCGGCGCGCCCCGGCCGCCATGAAGCAGCACCACGCCTGCCTTGGCGGGCTCCTCGATCACACGGTGTCCTCCCTCGAATCGGGGGCGCTCGTCGCCGGACACTACCCGTGGGTCGACCGGGACCTTGTCCTCACGGGGCTCTTCCTCCACGACATCGGGAAAATGGCGGAACTCGCCTGCGACCGCGCCATCGCCTACACCGACACGGGGGAACTCCTCGGACACATCGAAATCGGCGCCGAGATGACGCGGGAGAAAATCCGCGCCCTGGGGAACTTCCCGAAGAATCTGGAAACCCTCCTCATTCACATCATCCTGAGTCACCACGGCTCCCACGAGTGGGGGTCGCCGCGCCTGCCGGTGACGGCGGAGGCCCTCGTCGTCCATACGATTGAAAACCTCGACGCCAAACTGAACTCCTTCAAGACCGCGGTGGACACCCCCTCCGGGCCCGACGAGCACTGGACGGCCTGGAACAACACGTTCGACCGGAAACTGTTCCGGGGATTCCCGCCGGAAAATACCGCGAATCGCGAATCGTGAATCGTGGTCCGCGGAAAAACCGGATCTTTTCTGCGATTTGCGACCCACGCCCCCGCCACTTTCTGATTGCCGCCCCCCCTTCCTGTCGCTATCCTTACCGGGTCTTGTTTTCTGACATGACAGGAGAAGATCAAATGGTTGACGCCCTGGAGCGCAACATCACGGCCAAACGGGCCAACGTCGGCATCATCGGGATGGGCTATGTGGGACTGCCCCTCGCGCGGGAGTTCTGCGCCGGCGGGTTCTCCGTGACCGGCTTCGACATCGACGAGGGGAAGATCCGGAAACTCCTCGCCGGGAAAAGTTACATCAAGCACATCCCCGACACCCTCATCGCGGATCTCCTCTCCAAGAAACGCTTCCATCCGACGAGCGACTTCCGGAAACTGAAATCCCAGGACGCCATCATCATCTGCGTCCCGACGCCGCTGACGGAAATGAAGGACCCGGACATGTCCTACATCGTGAACACCACCCGGACAATCGCCCGGCGCCTCCGGAAGGGCCAGCTTGTCGTCCTGGAAAGCACCACCTACCCCGGCACCACCGACGAGATCCTGCTCACGGAGTTCGGGAGCAGCGGGTTGCGCGTCGGCAAGGACTTTTTCCTGGCCTTCTCTCCGGAGCGAATCGATCCCGGGAACCCGACCTTCCACACCAGGAACACGCCCAAGATCATCGGGGGCGTGACGCCGGAGTGCACGGCCCTGGCCCGACTGCTCTACGAGAACGTGGTGGACCGGGTGATATCGGTCAGCTCGACCAGGAGCGCCGAGATGGTCAAGCTGCTCGAGAACACATTTCGCGCGGTCAACATCGGCCTGGTGAACGAAATCGCAATCATCTGCGACAAGCTCGGCATCGATGTCTGGGAGGTGATTGACGCCGCGGGCTCCAAGCCGTTCGGCTTCATGCCATTCTATCCCGGACCGGGACTGGGAGGGCACTGCATACCGATCGACCCGCTCTACCTCTCCTGGAAGCTGAAGCTGTTCAACTACAACGCCCGTTTCATCGAGCTGGCCAGCGATGTCAACACTCACAT
>JAZDJP010000073.1:0-10150 GCA_043803805.1 Planctomycetota bacterium | reverse complement strand
ATCGGTTCCGTCGCGGTGCGGGGCCCCCTGGCGCTCGCCTCGATGGAGGAGCACACGTCGCTCCCGTTCCGGCTCCTGGCCAGGGAATTCGGCGCGGATCTCGTCGTCACCGAAATGGTTGAACCCGACCGGCTCGTGGCGGGCGACACGCGGGCCCGGCGGATGCTCGCGACTGTTCCGGCCGAACGCCCCGCCGGCGGGCAACTCCTCGCCGGGGATCCCGACGCCACGGCCGCCGCGGCCAAAATCGTGGAATCCCTCGAATTCGCCTTCGTGGACATCAATTTCGGCTGTCCCATCCGCCGCGTCCTCGCCCGGGAATGGGGCGGGTCGTACCTGCGGAACCCCCGCGCGGTCACGGAACTTCTGGAGACCGTCACGGCGGCGGTGACGATTCCCGTCACCGCGAAACTCCGCGCCGGATGGGAATCCGCCGACGACGCCGCATCCCTCGCGGCCGCCGCGGAACGCGGTGGCGCCGCGGCCGTCACGCTCCACGCCCGAACGATCCTCCAGGCCTACCGCGGCCCCGCGGACTGGTCCGCGATCAAACGCGCCAGGGAGGCCTGCCGCATCCCCGTCATCGGGAATGGCGGGATTCGCGTTGCGGCGGACGCCGCGCGGATGCTGGCGGAAACCGGGTGCGCCGCCGTGTCCATCGCCCGCGGGGCGCTCGGGAATCCATGGATTTTCCGGGAGGCGAAGGCGCTGCTCGCGGGGGCGCCGGCGCCCGCGATCCCGTCCCGGGAGGAACACCTGAAAATCCTCCTGCGCCACCTGGATGCGGAGGCGAAGTTTCTCGGCACGCGCCGGATCTCGGCGCGTCTCGTCCGCCTGGCGCTGTATTACGCGAAGGACCTGCCGGATTTTCCGGATATCCGCATGGCGGCCCGCCGGGCGCGGGGCGTCGAGGATCTGGCCCGGGTGATGAGGGAGGCGTTCCGGAATGCGGGATGACCTTCCCGTTCAGGAAATCCCGTTGACCGTGATTGTCAATGACCTTCAGTACAACCGGAACCACACCGGCAGAAACCCGCCTTCGTGCAATCCTTCCATCAACTCCAGGATCCCCAGCGCCCCGATGAACCAGAACGAATCCCACAGGCGCCGCTTCATCACCGCCGGAATCACCACATGGGTCTCCGGCTCCCGCAACCGCGAAACGGCGGGGAAAAACCGGGGAACCTCCCGGCAGTAGGCCGCGTAGGACTCCCCGTGCCGCTCGCGGAGCAGACGCTCCTCCCGGCGGATGACAAACGGATAATACAGGGCGAACCCGACGAGGATGACCGCCGGGAGGGTGAGGGTTTCCGTGGCGAACCCCACCCCCACCGCGCCGATCAGACTGAAAAAATAGAGGGGATTGCGGCAGATGGAATAGGGCCCCAGGGTGATGAGCGTTTCGTTTTTATAACCGGAAATATACAACGAACACCAGAGCCGCCCCATCACCGCGACACCCGCCATCCCCACGCCCAACAGGAAGAGGACCGCCGAGATCAGACTCGTTTCACCCCGGGCGCTTCCGGTGACCGCCAAAACCCCAATCAGCATCAGGCCGCCGAACATGGAAAAGTTTCGCCGCCGGTTCCGCAAAGGATTGTAGCCCACGAGGTTTCTCCCTATCCGTTTATCGGCAATTCCACGGTGAACATCGTCCCCGCATTTCCCGTTTCAAACCGGATGATCCCGCCGTGGGCCTCGACGATGCGCCGGGTCACCGCGAGTCCCAATCCCGTTCCCCCGCCTTTCGTCGTAAAGAAGGGCTCGAAGACGCGATCCCGCGCCTCCGCCGGGATGCCATTCCCCGTGTCGGAAACCGTCAGAGACACCCCTCCGCCCGCCCCGGCCAGCGTCTCCAGACGCACCTCGCCCCGGCCCGACGCCGCCTGGAGGGCGTTCTGCCCCAGGTTCAATATCACCTGCTTGATGCGATCCGCGTCGAGCGGAGCCTTCGGCAGACGCCCGGCCAGTCTCGTCCGGAACTTCACTCCCTGGTGATCCGCCAGGGGGCGGAGGAAGACCTCCGTCTCCCGCACGATGGCGTTCAGGTCCGCCGGGGATTTTTTCAGGACGAGCGGCCCCGCGAAGGCGAGGACATCCTGGACGGAATTCTCCAGACGCGCCACCTCCGCCGCCATGCGCCGCAGTTCCTCCGCGAAGACCGCCGCGCGGGGATCGCGCTCGACAACCTGGAGCATCATCCGGATGGCGGAAAGGGGGTTCCGGATTTCGTGGGCCATCCCCGCCGACATTTTCCCGAGCACCTCGAGTCGCTCCGCCCGGAGAAGGTCCTCCCGGTAGCGACGGAGCCCCGTCGTCATGGCGCCGAAGGCGGCCGCCAGCGCCCGGACTTCCGCGGGCCCCGCCACGGGGGGCGGCGTGTCGAAATCACCCTTCGCCACGCGCTGCGTCTCGGTGACGAGATCCCGCAGGGGACGGGTGAGGGTCCGCGCCAGAAGCGCCGCGGCCAGGGCCCCCGCCAGCGCCAGAACCAGCGCCGTCGCGAGAACCGGCCGAAGGGCGCGCCGCTCGGCCTCCCGCGCCTCGGAGAGCGGCCACACCACCGCGAACGTGCGGGGCCCCTGGGGCTCCGTGAAGATGAACCGGCCGGGGATCCCGCCGAAATCGGCGTCACGGAAGAACCCCTCCGGGGCGGCGGCCCCTTCGGCCAGGAACCGCCCCCCCGCCGCGCCCGCGGGACCGGCCAGTGTGGTGATGAGAAGACGGCCCCGCTCATCCCCCACGACGAGATCCGCCCCCACGGCCTCCTTCATTTTGAGGAGGGAGCGTTCGTTCAGGGGGAATCCGACGCGGTTCACAAGCCGGGCGACGTCGCGCGAGCGCGCGGCCAGGCGTTCGGCCGTGACGCGGGCGATGGCCCGCACCGCCGACGCGGCCGCCGCCGCGGACACGGCAAGGACGAGAAGCACCGAGAAAAGAATGATCCGGGCCTGGAGACTGCGCATGACGCTACACGATTCCCGCCAATTACTGAACCTTCTTCTCAAACGCCGCGTCGAAGGCCACGCCGGAGGCCGGGAAGTCGAGGCGTTTCACGAAGGCGCACGCCTCCCGCGCCCCGTGCTCGCGGTCCATGCCGCTGTCCTCCCACTCGACGGACAGCGGCCCGGCGTAGCCGATGGCGTTGAGCGCGCGGATGACGGCTTCGAAATTGATGGACCCGCGTCCGAGGGACCGGAATTCCCAGAACCTCCGGCGATCCCCAAAGGCAAGATGTCCGCCGAACACCCCCGACAGGCATGGCGTCTTCGACCAGGAGACGTCCTTCATGTGGGTGTGGAAGATGCGGTCGCGAAACCGCTCGAGGAACGCCACGTAATCCACCCCCTGATAGCCGAGGTGGCTCGGGTCAAAATTAAAACCAAAGGCGGGATGCCCCTTCACCGCCTCCAGCGCGCGCTCCGCCGTGACGATGTCGAAGGCGATTTCCGTCGGATGGACCTCGAGGGCGAACCGCACCCCGGCCTTTTTGAACTCGTCGAGGATGGGCGTCCAGCGTTTCCCGAACTCCCGGAAGCCGCCGTCGATCGTTGCGGGCGGCACCGGCGGGAAGGCGTACAACAAATGCCAGATGGGACTTCCCGTGAATCCGTTTACGACACCGACGCCAAGCGCCTTCGCGGCCTTCGCCGTCGCCACCATCTCCGCCGCGGCGCGTTTCCGAACGCCCTCGGGCCTCCCGTCGCCCCAGACGCGGGGAGGAAGGATGGACGCGTGCCGCCCGTCAACACAATCGCACACCGCCTGCCCCACGAGATGGGCCGAGATGGCGTGGACGTTCAGGCCGTGCGCGCCGAGAAGTTTGCGCTTCGCGGCGCAGTAGCCCTTGTCGGCGACCGCGGCGGCGACGTCGAAGTGATCCCCCCAGCAGGCGAGTTCGAGACCGTCGTAACCGAAGCCCTTCGCCTTGACGCAGAGCGTCTCAAGCGGCAGATCGGCCCACTGACCGGTGAAGAGAGTGACGGGTCTAGCCATGGCAATCCTCCCCGGGAAAAATGGAAATCCGGGACGCATCCTACCAACGCCGCACGGGAAGGTCAACCTCCGGAATTCCGGACAGTCATCCGCGCACCCGCGCCTCCGGGGATGAGCCGGTCCCGCCGCGGTTCTTCAGCACCCGTTCGATATCCGCGACGTCGTACGCGGGTTTTTCGGAATCCGCCAGACGCATACGTTCCATCACGTCCCGGAGTTCCTCCGCGTTCCCCGGCCAGTCCCGCCCGGCCAAGTCCTCCGCCAGACGAGGCGCGATCTCCACACGCCGCCCGTCGGCGCGGCCCCCGGAGAGAAATTCTTCCGCGAGCGCCACGATGTCCTCCCGCCGCTCCCGCAGGGGCGGAATCGCAATCGAAAAGCGGGACAGCCGCCGGGCAAGTTCCGGCCGGAAACGCCCCGCCGCGGCGAGCGCCGCGATATCCGCGACCGTCGTGACAACCACCCGGCATCCGATCCGCACGGGCGGCGCATTCCCAACGGACGGGATTTCCCCGCTCTCAAGAACCTCCAGAAACCGCATCTGGAGTCCGGCCGGGAGGTGTTCGATTTCATACAACATCACCATGCCATCCCCGGCGCGCTCGAACACCCCGGCGTACGCCCGGATCGTCTCCGGAACGGCCTCCGCGACATAACCGAAGAGTTCGGCCGAGAGAATCCCCTCCGCGATCCCGGCGCACTCCTGAACGATGAACGGGGCCTCGGCGCGGGGGCCCGCCTCGTGAAGAATCCGCCCGATGAGGCGTTTGCCCGTCCCGACCTCCCCCCGAACAAGGAGCGGAGCGTTCGCCCGGGCCAGTTCCCCGACCAGTTCACGGACCCCGGCAATGGCCGGACTTATCCCGATGAGACGGTTAATTCCCCGACGCCCGGGTTCGGAAGCGGTGACGGGGATCTCCTCGGCAGACCCTCCGGCGGACGGATACGGCCCCGCGGGGAACCCGGCGCCGGCGGGGATTTCGCACGCCAGGCGCAATTCAAACGTGAGGCGGCCGAGCGCCCGGTATTTTTCCAGCATGGTCCACGCCGCGGCAAAGAGCCGCCGGGCCCGATCCCCGCGACCGGCCAGGAGTTCCGTCCGGGCCACGAAAAACTCGTCCAAGAGATGCACGTTCCCGTGGTTCCGGCGGACGGCGATGAGCCGCCGGGCGGCCTCCCCCCTTCCGGCGGCGAGTTCCGCCCGGATGAGATCGAAGGCGAAGAAATCGGAATCGTTCACCACCCGCCCGGGTTCTTCAAGGGCCTTCCGCCGGGCGGTCTCCAGAGCCTCCACGGTCCGGCGGGCAAGCAGAAGCCGGGTGACCGCCCCGGCGTCGTCTCCACCCGCCGCATCCCTCCCGGTAGCCCCGCCCCCGGATTCCATGAGATCGAGAACGATCCGGTTACCGCTCAACTGGCGCGCGTGAAACCGGACCATCTCGGGATCCAAACCAACTTCAACGATGGCGCCGCGCGCCTCCTGAATCCGCCCCGTCTCGGCATATTGGATCAGATGAACCAACCCGGTGAGGCTGCGGTAGCGCGGGCTCATGGCGGCGATCCGCCCCAGTTCCCCCTCGATGGTAAACGCCCGCCAGCGGGACGCGAGCGCCGTTGCACATCCCATGAATACAACCGGGTACCGCGGGGATTCGCGGGGAAGGGAACGAGACAAATCCTCCGTGATGCGAGCCTCTCCGATCCGGTCGCCCAGGGCGGCGCACCGGAAGGCTTCCGAATTGAGCACGGCGACATGGATTTCGGGAGGCATCCCGTCATGGAACAACGACCGCTGGAGGCCCACCAGGGCCACCACCTCCCCGTTCCGCCCGATCCGCCGCGAGGCCCCCGCCCAAAGCCCCAGGAACAGGATGGCCAGGCACGGGTCGTGATCGGCAATCCGGACCCGCTCGGCAACGGCCAGGGCCTCCTCCCAGGGGCATTCCCCCGACAGGAAATTCCGGAGGGCGACCATGGCCTGGACCATGCGGTCCCGGGACTCGGAGGCTTCGTGAAGGATATCCTTCAGGGTTCGATCCGAACCGACGAACGCGGCGATCACGGGGTGCATCGGTTTTGATTCCGGCCGGTCCATCGCGGGTTCTCCGATCCTGCCATGGGAAATCTTACTCCGTCCCGGGAATTTGGGAATCCCTATTTTAAACCGCGCGGGTATAATGCCGCGCCCGGGAGCCCTCCATGACCGAACCCCCGTCCAGCCGCCAGTCCGGCATTTACCGGCAGATCCAACGGGATGCCCGCCGGCCCGATGCGGAGATCTTCTCGTTCATCTTCGGCGAAAACCGGGAATGGCAGGGCCTGGCGGCGAACACCCGGGAGTTGCGGGAGGCCGCCTGGCGGCTCGTTCAGGAGTTTTACGTCCGCAAGGGCTACATGGCCCCCGGCGGCCCGGGGATGCGCATCATCCCCCAGGACGCGCTTCCCGAAACGACCACCTACCTCGCCATCCAGGCCGCCACCGGTCAGACGGCGGCGACGCTCACCTTGGTGCCCGACAGCCCCCTGGGGCTTCCGATGGACGATCTCTACCGGGCGGACCTGGATGTCCTGCGCGCCTCGGGCCGGAAGCCCGCCGAGATCGCCAAACTCGTGGCGGGGCTCGACGACACCGACGAACGGCTGGGGATGGAGATGCTTCTGCACCTGTTCAAACTCGCCTACCTCACCGCGCGCCGCCTCGAAGGATGCACGGACCTTGTCATCACGGTGAATCCCCGCCATCAGAAGTACTACCGCCGGCTCCTGCGATTCGAATACGTCGGGGAGACCCGGCGCTACGCCTCCGTCGCCGGGGCGGAGGCGGTGCCCCTGCGCCTGGACCTTCTCACGGCAGAGGAGACCATCCGGAAACGCTTCACCGATCACCCGAGCGCCCAGAACCTGTACCGGTTCTTCGTCGAAAACCCCGACATCCCGGACATCCTCGCCTGGCTCCGAAAGGAGCGGACGCCGATGCCCCCGGGGGATCTCCGGTATTTTTTCCGGGAAAAAACGGACCTCCTCGACCGGATGAGCGCCTCCGCCCGGATCTACCTCAAGGGATGTTATCCGGATTTGAAACTCTGAGACTCAAGACTCTCTGACTCACCGACTTCCGTGACGCGCGATTCGTGGTTTACGAATTCAGCATGTCCGGCCTCCGCGATTCCCGATTTTCGCTTGCAGGAAGTAATCGCGTTCCTCCCTCGTCATGGGGCGGATCATGTCCGCCAGGACCCGGACGACCTCCGGGGCGTCGGCGGCCGGGCGCATACGCGGGAAAATTCCCGCGTGTCCCGCGCGGCCTTTGCTCGCCGTCTCCGCCGTCGCGAGGTCCAAGCGCATCAGCACCGCCGGCGCCCCGCCCACCTTGTCGCAGGCCCGTTCAGGACGAAACGGTTTTGGGGCCGGCCAGGATCGCCGCCAATTCCGCGCGGAACCGCGGAAGAATGTCGTCGTAGGGAAACGCGCCGAGCGGGGTCCCCCCGCGTTTCAAATTCACGTGCGTCGGCCCGCACCACAATCCGAGATCCGCGTCGTCGGTCTCGCCGGGGCCGTTGACGCGGCAACCCATCACGGCCACCGTCACGCCGGGAGCCCGGAGATCCGCCGTGATGTCACGTATCTTTTCCGCAAGATCCACGAACCGGGCGTTCTCGACACGGGAGCAACTGGGGCAGGAGATGATGTTGATGCGGTCCGCCCTCCGATGCTCCCCCGCGCGGAAGCGTCCCGCGGCGACATCGGCGAGAATCGCGAGGCCGGCCCGCACCTCCTCCGTCTTCCGCTCCGCCGGAAGGGTGAGGCTCACCCGCAGGGTGTCCCCGATGCCCTCCGCGAGCAGCGGCTCGAACGCCTCCCGCGTCTTCCCGATGCCCTCCGGGGGCAGCCCCGCCTCCGTGACCCCCAGGTGTAGCGGCACCCCCGGCCGGGCCGCGGCGAACCGGCGATTCGCCTCGACCACCTTCGCCGGGTCCGAATCCTTGATGGAGACGACGTACCGGTCGAAGCCGAGTTCATCCATATACCCGCAGTGCTGGAGGGCGCTTTCGACCGTCGCCCCGATGTGATCCTTCCCGAACCGCCGCAGGATCTCCGGGTCCACGGAGCCGCAGTTCACCCCGATGCGGATCGCCAGGTCGTGTTTCCGCGCGACGCCCACCAGGTAGGAAACCTTTTCCCGGACGGGCTTCTCCTTCTCGTGATGGTGCAGGTGGCCGGGATTGTAACGGAGTTTGTCCACGTAGGGCGCCACCTTCTCCGCCATGCGATAGTTTTCCTGGAGATCCACGACCAGATTGGCCGAGGTCCGGCGGCGGATGTCGGGAAGGGCGGCGGCCTCGCGATCGCTGTCCACCGCGACGCGGACAAGCCCGGCCCCGGCCTCGCGGAGCATCTCGGCCAGACGCGCCGTCGCGACGGCATCGTGAGTCTTCGTCGCGCACATGCTCTGGACGACAACCGGGTTGCCCCCGCCGATCGTGACGGCGCCGGCGCGGACGGATTTCGTGGCACGACGGGAAATGCTCATGACGTGATCCGGAAATCCGGGATTCGGGATTCGCAGAAACGCCATCCGGGAAACCTCTCCTTTGAATTTGCCTCCGCCATGCCTTATATTACCGGGAATCCGAACAATCACAATCCCCGATCCCCCGGAGGTCATTCCGTGAAAACGCCCCTGCCGCTCAAACGCCTCGTCCGCGAGGTGCTGGCCATCCCCACCGCCCCGTTTCACGAGGAGCGCGTCAAGGCCTTTATCGGCGCCTTCGCCGCGGAACGGAAGATCGCCCTCACGGAGGACCGGGCCGGAAATCTCCTCGTCACGTACCGGCGCGGCCGGGCCAGACCGGTCGCCTTCGCCGCCCACATGGATCACCCGGGCCTTGAAATCACCGCGGCGCGGGGACGGCGGGCGGAGGCCCTTTGGCTGGGCGGCGGCCCCCGGGAGCGTCTCCGGGGGATACGCGTCCGTATCTTCACCCCGTTCGGCGAGGTGCGCGGGACCATCATGTCGGCCGCGCCCGTCCCGGAAAAACGGCCGGGGGCCCTTCGCCTGACGCTCGCGACCGACGCCCCGGTCGCGCCAGGGGATTTCGGACTCTGGGATCTTCCCGCCGTCCGCATCCGGGGAAATTGCATCATCGGACGGGCCCTTGACGACCTGGGGGGATGCGTGGCGATCCTCGCGCTGCTCGACCGTCTCGCGACCCGAAGGATCCCCGCCCGCGTCATCGGCATCTTCACCCGGGCCGAGGAGGTCGGCTTCGTCGGGGCCAGCGCCCTGATCCGCGAAAAAATCCTTCCCCGCCGCATCCCCGTGATTTCGTTGGAGACCAGCCGGGAACTCCCGGGGGCGCGCCAGGGCGGCGGCGTCATCCTCCGGGTGGGGGACTTCGCCGCCGTGTTTACCCCCGATATCACCCAGGGGCTGATGCGCCTGGCCCGGCGCCTGGCGGCCGCGGCCCCGGCCTTCCGGTTTCAGCACCGGATCATGGACGGGGGGACCTGCGAGGCCACCCCGTTTCGTCTGGCCGGCTACTCCGCCGGGGGACTCTGCGTAGCCCTGCGGAACTACCATAACCAGGGCCCCCGGGGCCCCGCCGCCGAAACCATCCGGCTGGACGATCTCGCCGGCGAAATCCGCTTCATGGAAGCGATTGCCCGCCATCCGGAGATCTTCGGCGAGGGGCGGACGGCTGCCGTCGAACGGGTCCGCCACCGGTTCGCGCTCTACCGGCGCATGCTATGATCGTGCAATTTAAACGCCGGGAAGCGAGCGAGACAAGGAGCATAGCGCGACAGCGTGTCTGCACCGCGACACGCCGAGCGCGTAGCGACGCCGTATCGCGACGCTTCCCGGCGTTTAAATCGGAGAGGTGGGGATTTGAACCCCAGAACCAGGTTGCCCCAGTTAGCGGCTTAGCAAGCCGCCGCATTCGACCGCTCTGCCACCTCTCCATCGAAAATCGCGGGGACTCAGCGCGCCGCCGCCTGTTTCGTGACAAGATCCAGCGCCTTCCTCACGTCGGAGACGCGGAAGATGACCAGGGCGTCGCCGTTGGCCGCGATGGTGGTCCCGTAGGCGTATTCAATGTTAATGTTGCCCTTCCCCAGTTTCGTCGCAATGTCCCCGAGTTTCCCGGGCTGG
>JAZDJP010000072.1:0-45900 GCA_043803805.1 Planctomycetota bacterium | reverse complement strand
GCCCTGATTTCCAGGGGTGGAAGGACATGCCGTTCCTGTTCTCCGGCGGCATGGATACCGCGATGCGCAAGACATTCTTTAAAACGCCCAACACGGGACCCACGGTGTACACGCTGTTCGCGCCCGAAGGGGCCCATGAGTTCGCCATGGTGGCGCGGGGGAACCAGATTGAGCTTCTGGCCGATGGCCGTTCCAAGGGGAAGACCAGCGACCGCGACATGCCGGCCGGGTATGTCTTCATCGCCTTCGAGGGCAGCGGCGCCCGGGTGGTCCTGAAGGACTTGAAGGCGGTCAACCTCGACAATCCCACGACGCTCCGGACGGGGGGCAACTCCGTCCTCGGCGTGGCCCTCCAACCGTAATCGTCACGCGAACTTTCTCCTTCGGCAAGATACACGCGGCAAAGCAGGCCTCGGGTGGCGGGTTCGCGGGACGTCATCTACGCCCGCTCCCTCCGCGACCCTCGGTCCCCCGTTCTCTCGCCGCCAGTCATTGCCAAACCCGCTCATCCTGAGCCTGCCTGCCCCGTGCGTCCACGCCACGGGGTCGAAGGATGAGCAAGAAGTAAACTCCTCGGGTGGCGACTCGAGGAGCGGTTCTCCGGGACGCGCCTCGCCGACATCCTGTCGTCTCGGCGCTCGACGCGTTCGCGCCTCCCGGCCTCCCTGCCTCCGGCGCGCCCGCGACGCCCGGTTCACCGCCCCCCTCGCCGCCATTCCCAACCCCCATCCATCACGTCCTGGGGTATATAAAATAATACAGAAAGCCGGACCCCTCCCCGTCATTTTGGTGAAGAACGGGGAGGGGTAAAACCCGTGATGGATGTGTTGCCACAGTCGGGAGAAGGTGATAACATCCCGTGAGAACGTGGGAAAGAACGGAGGGAGGAAATAATGGTGAAGGAAATTGCGGCAACCGGCGGTCCTGCGTCGCCGTTCGAGCGGATCAAACGCACGAATGACGCGGGCATGGAGTTTTGGTCCAGCCGCGACTTTTCTGAAGTATTGGGTTACGGCGATTACCGCAATTTTGAGGGGGTCATCGCAAAGGCCAAAATGGCCTGTTTCAACAGCGGGCATCGCCTCGAAGACCATTTCGTTGACGTCACCGATATGGTCGCCATTGGGAGCGGCGCGGAACGACCGGTCAAGACCATCCTTCTGTCGCGTTACGCCTGTTACCTGACCATTCAGAATGCCGATCCGGGCAAGGAGATCGTTGCCCAGGGGCAGACTTATTTCGCCATCCAGACGCGGCGGCAGGAATTGACGGACGAGCGTGTCGAGGCGGATCGGCGGCTTCTTCTGCGCGATGAAATGCGCCGTCACAACGCCCAACTGGCCGACGCGGCCCGGGGCGCCGGCGTCATCGAACCCGTGGACTACGCCATCTTTCAAAATCACGGGTACATGGGGCTTTATGGCGGATTGAGGCAGGACGACATTCACCGCCGGAAAGGTTTGAAAAAGAGCCAGAAGATCCTGGATCACATGGGCAGTACGGAATTGGCGGCGAACCTGTTCCGGGCCACCCAGGCGGAGGAGAAACTGCGGCGGGACGAGGTGAAGGGGAAGGACGCCGCGAACCGGACGCATCGTGAAGTGGGGGCGAAGGTGCGCCAGACGATCAAGGATCTCGGGGGCACGATGCCCGAGGAATTGCCGGTGGTGGAAAGCATCAAGACGATCGCGGCCAAGCAGTGCAAGCAACTCGGCAAAACCGGGACGACCGAAAAACAGAAAAGCGAGTAACCTTTGTGACGTTTCATCCCGAGTGACGGGACAAAGAAACGTGAGAAGGTCCCTGGGTGGCGACTCGGGGAACGGTTCTCCGGAACGCGCCTCGCCGACATCCTGTCGTCTTGTCACTCTGTGATCTCGGGGCTCCCGGCCTCCCCGTGAGTGGCGTTGCCACGCCACAACGGGGCTCACGCCATGCCGGTTGCAATTTCATGGTCGCCACGGTAGGATGACGTTGTGAATTACACGGTGGAATTGAAGCCGCAGGCGGTCCGGGATTTGAAGCGTCTGCAACGATCGGACGCCACGCGGGTGGCGGATGCCATGGAGAAATTGTCAGTGGGATTGGCCGGGGATGTGAAGAAGTTGACAAATTTCACCCCGGAATATCGTTTGCGCGTGGGATCGTACCGCATCTTGTTCGAGATCGATCAGGGCCGGCATGTTGTTGTTTATCGAATCGTCCACCGGCGCGAGGCGTATCGTTAGATCAAGAGGAGACTTCCATGATTGCGTTGCATCCCAGCATTCTGGAGCGGAACGGAAAAAAGGCGTTCGCGGTCCTTCCGTACGAGGAGTTTCTCCGGGTTCGGGAGGCGCTCGACGATTATGCGGATCTCAAGGTGTTGCGCGCGGCGAAGGCATCCGAAGCGAAATCGCCCTCCCTTCTCATTGCGTCCGTTCGGAAAAAACTGAAAATTTAAACGGGCCGTCAGTCGAGCCTCGCCGCCTTTTCCGCAGATGCGCTACGGTGCAGTAACGTGGCCTCGGGTCGCGGGTTCGCGGGACGTCATCTACGCCCGCTCCCTCCGCGACCCTCGGCCCCCCGTTCTCTCGTCGCCAGTCATCGCCAAACCCGCTCATCCTGAGCCTGTCGAAGGATGATCAAGAAGTAACTCCCCGGGTTGCGGCTCGGGTGGGGGCGTCGCGGGACGTTCCTCGACGACCTCCTGTCGTCTCGTCACTCCGTGATCTCGGGGCTCCCGGCATCGTGCCTACGCCCCTCGATCAAGGCCCGCGCCGCTCCCCACCCTCGCCGCCATTCCCGCGGATGCGCCGCTGGACACGATTTGTGGAGGGCGGCGCTTCTGCGCCGCCGCCGGACCGGTTGGATTACGTTCACCCCGGTTCACCGCCCCCCTCGCCGCCCGTCATCGCCAAACCCGCTCATCCTGAGCCTGTCGAAGGATGAGCAAGAAGTAACTCCCCGGGTGGCGACTCGGGGAGCGGCTGCCGCGGGACGCTCCGCGCTCGCATCCGGCTCGCTTGTCGCTCCACTGTCGCGGCCTTCCCGCCCTCCCTGGCTCCAGGTCGCGACAGAGGCCCGCGCACGCCGCTCCCCTCGCCGCCGTTCCCAACTCCCATTCATCACGTCCTGGGATATATAAAATAATACAGGAAGCAGGACCCCACCCCCCGGGACCCCTCCCCGTCATTTTGGTGAAGAACGGGGAGGGGTAACGGCCAATATTGAGCGTAACCCAATAAATGGCAATATGTTGATTGCGTTTCGATGGAGTGAAAGAACGTTGAAATCATATTGACAGAACTTGGCGTAACCAATAGCATTCGTGAGGGAAGGTTCGCACGTCACCGTGGCGCGATGTGCACCCCTTGGGTTGGACCGGAGACGAGAAGACGTCATGCCGCGATATGACCCATTGACGCGAGACGAACGGAGTGAGCGCATGTCCCGTGTGCGGAATGCCGATACCGAACCGGAGATGATTGTCCGTCGCCTTGTTCACGGCATGGGTTACCGCTACCGCCTCCACGGAAGGGACCTGCCGGGCAATCCCGATCTTGTCTTCACCCCCCGGTGTAAGGTAATCTTCGTACACGGGTGTTTCTGGCATCAGCACGGTTGCCGTCAGTACCGTATGCCTAAGACAAGGTGCCGTTTCTGGGTGCCGAAACTGGTGCGAAATAAGGAGCGCGACGTTATAGTTCGGCGGGCGTTGCGCCGACAGGGATGGCGATGTCTGGTTGTATGGGAGTGCCAACTCAACCGCACCGCACAGTTGAAGGAACGGATCAGACAGTTTTTGGAGGTGTGAACATGCGGCAGTTGAAATCGGTTGAACTCTTCACGGGCGCAGGAGGACTTGCCCTTGGTCTTGAAAAGACCGGTTGGCATCACGAGGCGCTGATTGAGTTTAACGAGCACGCATGCTCAACGATCCACCTGAACGAATCCCTCGGTCATCCCCTAGCTAAAGATTGGCGGTTGTTTGCGCAGGATGTGCGCGGAATCAGTTATGCGGCGTTGGCGAAAGACGTTGACATGGTGGCTGGCGGACCGCCTTGCCAGCCATTCTCTCTCGGCGGCAAACATCGGGCGTATCAGGACCGCCGTGACATGTTCCCGGAAGCGGTCCGGGCCGTGCGGGAACTCCGCCCGCAGTGCTTCCTTTTTGAGAACGTCAAGGGTCTGCTGCGGCAGAGTTTCGCGAGTTACTTTCACTACGTTGTCTTGCAGTTGTCGTATCCGTTGATCGTCAGGAAGAAGGACGAAAACTGGCAATCCCACCTTTCACGCTTGGAACGTGTGCATACAGGGGGGAAGGCGATGGATCTCTCGTACAAGGTGGTGTACCGACTTCTTGACGCAGCCGACTACGGCGTTCCCCAACATCGACATAGAGTCTTCATTGTCGGTTTTCGCTCGGACCTGGGCAAGGAATGGTCTTTTCCGGAACCGACGCATTCTATTGACCGTCTCCTTTGGGAACAGTGGGTGACGGGTTCCTATTGGGATGAACACGAAGTCCCGAAAAGAGCCAGACCACCCGTCCCGGCCCGCTTGCGCCCGCGCGTTCAACGACTTGCCTCGGATTTCGCTCTCTTCCCTCCAACTCGTCAACGTTGCCGGACGGTGCGGGACGCCCTCGCCGGATTGCCAGACCCGAAAGAAAAAAGGTACACTGTCCCAAATCATGAATTCAGAGACGGCGCGCGTTCATATCCTGGTCACACGGGGAGTCTCTTGGATGAACCATCGAAGGCGTTGAAGGCAGGAGATCATGGCGTGCCTGGTGGGGAGAACATGATGGTTCTTTCAGACGGAACGTGTCGCTACTACACCGTGCGCGAGAGCGCACGGGTACAAACGTTTCCCGACAACTATGTTTTCAGCGGATCATGGACAGAGGCGATGCGACAGATTGGAAATGCCGTACCGGTCACTCTTGCTGTCGCCGTGGGCGAGAGCGTAATGGAACAGGTTGCTTGAGGAAACCGAATGTCAACAAAACAATCGCGTCGAATTCCCCCGTTCAATCCTCTGGACAAAACCAATCTCGGCGAGAGTGTGGCCGAGGCCATGCTCCAGCAACCGGTCGGCCCCATGCCGCCAAGCGATCCTTTCATTGGCGCGGGTGTTTACGCCATCTACTATCAAGGCAACTTCCCCCTTTATAGGGATGTCGCTGAGCAAAATCAGGGCAACCTCTATCGCTGGCCGATCTATGTGGGCAAGGCCGTTCCTGCGGGCGCACGCAAGGGAGGATATGGGCTTGGAGCGGAACCCGGTCAGGTACTGTTCAACCGCCTTGCGGAACATGCCGCTTCCATAGAACAAGCGCAGAACCTGAATCTTGCGGATTTTCGATGTCGCTTCTTGGTAGTGGATGACATCTGGATTCCTTTGGCGGAGTCCCTATTGGTCGAGATGTTCTCGCCTCTTTGGAACCGCAAGGTTGATGGTTTCGGAAATCACGACCCCGGAAGCGGTCGGCACCAGCAACAGAGATCTCCATGGGACGTTATCCATCCCGGCAGGCCGTGGGCCATTCAACTCCAACCACCTTCTGTCGATGAACCTACCGTCCGCGAGGCTGTGGCCGAATACCTTACGCGAACAAAGACCAAGATACTGGCCCAACAAAAGGGTGCGCGCAACAAGGAATAGCATGCCGCTTCGTTCTGCGCCATATCTCGTGCGTGATCCTTGACGTTCGAGACCTTGACCGGCAAGCAATCGAAATGGGGCTGACGGGGCGCTTTTCGCATTCCCGAAGCAGGATGACGCATGCGTCGCCCCGTGGGTCGCGGCTCGGGATGTTTCTCGAACGAATTTCTGTCTTTTCCTCCACCTCCCTGACACGCCGCCGAGGAGTGACGGCGTTCCGGGAATTAATCTCGGCCTGTTCGAGCGCCGTCGTGGCATGGGCGAGTTGGGCGAGATTCCGGAACGACGGAAGCGACGAGGATTCGCGGAGTGGTCGGCGTGTCCGGGGGCGCCTTTTCTTTTGTCACTTTTCTTTGTGGCGTGACAAAGAAAAGTGAGAATGGCCTGACAGGATTGTTCCATTTTCGAAAAATTTCTCCTTTGACCCATTCCCCGTGTTATAATAGCATCGGTTCGCTTCGACGTGAATGACCGAATGAGGAGGACGTCATGGAGCAACGGATCGGCGCGGCGGCGGGGAGCGTGTGGTTCATCCTGCACGAGGAACGCGGGGCGCTCACCCCGGTCCAGATCGCCCGGAAGGCGAAGTTGACGCCGGATCTTGCGGCGTATGCCATTGGGTGGCTTGCCCGCGAAGGGAAGATCCTCTTCGGGAAGGAAGGGCATCAGATTTACCTGAAGTTGAAGGACGAGTCTTCTATTTAGGAGCTGTGAAATAATAAACGTAGCCGGAGGGGATGCATCGCCGTCCCGAATGAAGCATTTAGGGTTTTGTCCGGGAGGGGGTGTGGCGAAAGAATCGGCGGGCGCCGCCGGCGCGGTGTATGCGGCCGGCCGGCGATCCCGGGGCGGCGCGGGGGCGGAAGACCTCGTTCTCGCCAGCCGCTGGGGGGTGCTTGCGGAGACGGCGGCCGCGGCCGGATTGGGTGCGGCGGCCCTGGTGGAATTCGCCGGGGGGGTGTTCACGGGCAGCGCGGCACTGCTCGCCGACGGGGTGAGGAATGCCGCGTGCGCCGCGGAAGGTCTTCCGGCCCTTCGGGCGCGACGCCTTCGCGGCCGGCCGGCGGACGGGCGGTACCCGTCCGGCCGGGGACGCGCGGAGGAGGTGGCGGTCGCGGGCGTGGCGCTGGCGCTGGTTCTGCTCGCGGCGGCGGCCGGTGGGGTGGCGGTGTGGCGGCTGGGGCATCCCCTTGATGCCCGGCATGCCGCGGTCGTGGCGGTGGCGGTGGCGGCGGGCCTGGCGGCCCACGCGGGCGCCGCCGTCCTCCGGATCCGCATCGGACGCGAGATGGGAAGCGCGATCCTCGCGGCGAAGGGGCGCCGGTCGGGTGTGGACGGAGTGATCAGCCTCGCCATCCTCGCCGGAGCGGCGGGCGTGTGGCGGGGGATGGGATGGGCGGATGGCGCGGCCGGACTCGCGGCGGCCGCCGCGGCGATCTCCGGCGTGGCGGTTGCGTCGCGGGACGTGATGGCGCGCCTGACCGATCGGGTGGATCCGGACCTCGTGGCCTGCCTTCGGGAGGCGGCCGCCGGGGTGCCCGGGGTGGAGGCGGTGGCGGAGGTGAGGGCCCGGTGGACGGGCCGCCGTCTTCATGCGGAAGTGAACGTGGCCGTCAACCCGGGCCTGTCGGTGGAGGAGGGGCACGACGTCGCCAAGCGCGTCGCGCAGGCCCTCCGGCACGCGGCAGGAGAGCTGGACGGGGCCGTTGTGCACGTGGACCCCGCCGGCGAATCAGGGGACACCTTTCATCGGATGGAACCATGGCTCGTGTGACCAAAAAGACCGTGAAGTCGCGGACGGGGAAACCCGCCCGCGCCGCGAAGCCCGCGGCGGCCGATTGCGCCCGCGGGTGCGCGGCGGAGGAGGGCCCGTTCAAAAACGGGTTTTTCGAGATCCGTTTCGAGTCCATCGGCGGACTCGGCGCCCACGCGGCGGGGCAGATCCTCGCCGGCGCGGCGGTGATGCGGATGGGATACAACGCGGCCCACTTCTCCTCCTATGGATCGGAGAAGAAGGGGTCGCCCGTCAAGTCGAACGTGCGGGTGGGACCCGGGGACCGGCCCATCCGGACGAGCGCGCCGATCGACCGGCCGGACGTGATCGTGATGTTCCACCCGGCGCTTCTGGCGAATCCGGCCACCCTCTCGGGGCTGAAGAAGGACGGCACGCTGATTCTGAACGCGCCGGCCGGGCCGCTGCCGAAGACGCTTGAGCGTCTTCCGAAGACGGCCAAGCTGGTCCGGCTCGACGCCCTCAAAATCGCGATCGAGACGAAGTCGCGTCCGAACGCGGTGCTTTTGGGGACGCTCTCGGCCATCTTCCCGTTCCTCAAGGGGAAGGAACTTTTGGAGATGCTTTCCGAGGAGTTCGCGGGCAAGCACCCCGAGGCCGTCGCCTCGAACGAGAAGGCCTTCACCCGCGGCGGATCGGAGTTCGAGGTGGTGGAGGGCGTGGGCAGGGCCGATGGCGCGGTGCCCGTCACCCTGTCGGAGCCGTTCTACGGGTACGATACGGCGCCCCTGGGGGGGATGGTTCCGGTCGCGGGGAACACCGCGTGGAACACCACGGCGATGTCCCGGACGGGATTCATGCCGGTTCTCGATTCGGAGCATTGCATCCACTGCGGCGTGTGTGATCTCGTGTGCCCGGACCTGTGCCTGGTGTGGGAGGCGGAGGGCGCCGAGAACGGCGGGATGCCGGTGAAGACGAAACTCGTTGGCGTGGATTACCGCTACTGCAAGGGATGCATGCGGTGCGTGGAGTCCTGCCCGACGGGGGCGCTTTCGAAACAACCCGAGACGCCGGGCCTGGCGGACAAACTCCGCAAGCCCCTGTTCCCGGGACTCATTCCTTAGGAGCGATCAATGGCAAAAGACGCAGTCATGGAAAAGGCGGCGCGCCCGGTCGCCGGCTCGGCGCGGCAGAAGATCGATTTCGCCAGCGGCAACGAGGCCGCGGCGTTCGCCGGGCGGGACATCCGGTTCCACGTCATGGGTTATTTCCCGATCACCCCCTCGACGGAGGTTGCGGAGAATCTGTCTAGGATGAAGGCGGATGGCGAGCACGACATCGTCATGATCGCCGGCGACGGCGAGCACGGCGCGGCGGGCATCTGCTACGGCGCGGCCCTCGGGGGCGGCCGGGTGATGAATACCACCAGCTCCCAGGGGCTTCTCTACTCCCTGGAACAGCTCCCCGTCCAGTCCGGCACGCGCATGCCGATGGTCTTGAACATCGCGGCGCGGTCGGTGTCGGGGCCGCTGGACATCCGCGGGGACCACTCGGACATCTACTACGCGCTGAACACGGGATGGATCATCCTCACGGCGCGGGATCCCCAGTCGGTCTACGACATGAATTTCTGCGCGGTGAAGATCGGCGAGCACGCCGACGTCCGGCTCCCGGTCATCGTCGTGTATGATGGATTTTTCACGAGCCATCAGAAACGGCGGCTCGTGCTCTTCGATGATCCGGAGGTGGTGAAGAATTTCCTCGGGGAGCCGAGCGCCCCCCACACGGCGATCGATCCGTCCAAGCCCGTGACGTTCGGCCCGTACATGAACGACCTGGATCTCATCAACAACAAGGTCCAGCAGCACGAGGCCATGGAGGCCGCGCGGAAGGTCATCCCGCGGGTCTTCAAGGAGTTCGCGGCGCTGACGGGTCGGGACTACCGCATGCTGGACGACTACCGCATGGAGGACGCGGACGTGGCGCTCGTCCTCATGAATTCCGCGGCGGAGACCGCCAAGGAGGCCGCCGACGCCATGCGCGCCAGGGGGATCAAGGCGGGGGTGCTCTCTCCGAACGTGCTCCGGCCGTTCCCGAGCGACGATTTCCGCCGGTATCTGAAAAAGGCGAAGGCCGTGGTGGTCGGCGATCGCGCCGACTCCTACGGGGCCGGCGGCGGGAACATCGCGCTGGAGGTCCGGGCGGCCTTGAAGGACGATCCCGACAACAAGACCCTTGTCGCCAGCCGCGTCTACGGCCTCGGGGGCAAGGATTTCGTGATGGAAGACGCCCGCCACTTCTTTGGCGAGGCGGTGGCGGCGATGAAGGCCAAAAAGGTCAGGGTTCCCTTCGCTTACCACGGTGCCTTCGCGGGACGGAAGGAACGCAACCCCCAGGTGGGCCTGCCGCCCATCCGGACGGAGGAGGTGTCCCGCGGGATGGCGAAGGTCGAGCGGGACCCGGTGACGGGCCGGCTCAAGGTGGACCTCGCGCCGCTCTGGGCGATGACCGCGGTGCCCAGCCGCGTCGCCCCCGGCCACGGGGCCTGCCCGGGGTGCGGCATCTTCCCGACGTTGCACCAGATCTACCGGGTGCTGGAGGGGGATGTCGTGGTGCTCTTCCAGACGGGTTGCGCGATGGTCGTGACGACCTGCTACCCGACGACGGCCCACCGGGTGACGTATGTCCACAATCTGTTCCAGAACGGCGGGGCGACGCTTTCGGGGCTCGTCGAGATGTACCACGAGCGCGTCCGCCGCGGGGAATTGCCGGGTTCGAAGGACATCACGTTCGTCATGGTCAGCGGCGACGGCGGGATGGACATCGGAATGGGCGAGGCGCTCGGGGCCGCCCACCGGGGCCATCGCATGATGATCATCGAGTACGACAATCAGGGGTACATGAACACCGGCGCGCAGCTTTCCTACGAGACGCCGATGGGCCATCGGACCTCGACGAGCGAGGTCGGGAAGTTCCTGTCCGGGAAACTGTACCACCACAAGGACACCGTTCAACTCTTCGCGGCGTGCCACCTGCCGTACGTCTTTGAGGCGAGCGAGGGGTATCCCGAGGATTTGATGCGGAAGGCCGCGAAGGCCCAGTGGTACGCCAAGCGTCAGGGTCTGGTGTTCGGGAAGGTGCTGTCGTTCTGCCCCTTGAACTGGCGCACGGCGGACGACGCCGCCCAGGCGGTCCTTCAGGCCGCCTCGGATTCCTGCTTCTATCCCCTTTACGAGGTGGAGAAGGGCAAGACCACCATCACATACGACCCCGATGCCATGGGGCGCCGCAAACCCGTCACGGACTGGCTGAAGATGATGGGGAAAACCAAGCATCTCCTCTCGCCGAAGAACGCCCCGTACCTCAAGGAGGTCGAGGCGGAAACGGACCGCCGGTGGCGGCGGCTGAAGGCGATGCACGCACATCCGGAGCTGTAAACCATGGTCAAAATCCTGGATAAACGCGTATTGACTCCGGTCACGAAGATGTTCCGGGTGGAGGCTCCGCTCATCGCGGCGGCCACCAAACCCGGGCAGTTCGTCATCCTGCGCGTGCGGGAGGGCGGCGAACGGATACCCCTCACCATCGCCGATTACGATCGGAAGCGGGGGACACTCACCATCGTCGTGCAGGAGGTGGGGGCGACCACGCGGCGCCTGGGGGCGCTGGAATCCGGCGATACCATCCTCGACATGGTCGGGCCTCTGGGTTGCCCGATCGCGGCTCCCGACAAGGGGCACGTGTGCGGGGTGGGCGGCGGGTTCGGCGCGGCGGCGCTGTTGTGCTTCATGAAGGATCTCAAGGGCCGGCCGGGGATGAAGACCACGGTGGTCCTCGGAGCCCGGGAGAAGGGACTGCTCATCCTGGCGGACGAGCTCAAGGGCGCCTGCGACAACCTGGAGCTGTGCACGGATGACGGCTCCGTCGGATTCAAGGGCCTCGTGACCGGCCGTCTCCAGCAGTTGATTGACGGCCAGGGACCCGGGAAGCCCGATTTCGTGGTCGCCATCGGCCCGATGGTCATGATGCGGGCGGTCGCGGACTGCACACGCAAGCCCGGCATTCCGACCCAGGTGTCCATGGATCCCCTGATGGTGGACGGCACCGGGATGTGCGGGGGGTGCCGGGTGAAGGTGGGGGGCGAGGTCAAGTTCGCCTGCGTGGACGGCCCGTGCTTCGACGCGCACAAGGTGGATTTCGACGAGGCCATGCGCCGGAACAAGATGTACGTCCCCGAGCAGAAACAGGCCGCGGATCGCCAGGCGGCGGAAGGAGCGTGCCATGCCCGTTAAACGAGCGGACAAGACCCCGATGCCCGAGCGGAAGGCCTCCGAGCGGGCGAAGGATTTCAAGGAAGTGAACCAGGGATACGGCCTGGAGCACGCCGTCTTCGAGGCGGAGCGGTGTCTCCGATGCCAGGACCCCGTTTGCGTCGAGGGATGCCCGGTCGGCATCCCCATCCCGGAATTCATGCACGCCGTCGCGTCGGGGAATCTCCCCGAGGCGGCGCGTCTGCTCCGGGAGGCGAATCCGCTTCCGGCCATCTGCGGGCGCGTCTGCCCGCAGGAGGACCAGTGCGAGAAATTGTGCCACATGGTGAAGCGTTTCAATTCGGTCGCCATCGGCCATCTCGAACGATTCGTCGCGGACTGGGAGCGGTCCCAGAAGCCCGCGGTGGTTCAGAAGGGCGCGAAGAAGAGCCAGAAGGTCGCCATCATCGGCGCCGGGCCGGCGGGACTCGTGTGCGCGGGGGAACTCGCGCGGCAGGGGTATCCGGTGACCATCTACGAGGGGCTCCACGCGGCGGGCGGTGTGCTCCGCTACGGCATCCCGGAGTTCCGGCTCCCGAAGGTGATCCTCGACTGGGAGATTGATGTCCTGAAGAAGTCCGGCGTCGAGATCATCACGAACGTCATCATCGGCCGGACGTTGAAATTGGACGACCTCTTTGATAAGTTGGGGTATTCGGCCGTCTTCATCGGGACCGGCGCGGGGCTCCCGCAGTTCCTGGGCATCCCGGGCGAGAACTTCAACGGTGTCTACTCGGCGAATGAATTCCTGACGCGCATCAACCTCATGCGGGCCTACCAGTTCCCGGATGCGGACACGCCGCTCAAGGTCGGCAAGCGCGTCGCCGTCATCGGCGCGGGAAACACCGCCATGGACGCGGCGCGCTCGTCGCTGCGGATGGGGGCGAAGGAGGGGATCATCGTCTACCGGCGGAGCGACAAGGAGATGACCGCGCGGGTCGAGGAGTACCATCACGCCATCGAGGAGGGGGTGAAGTTCCACTGGCTGACGAATCCCCTCGAGGTGCTGGGCGGCCCGGACGGCTGGGTGACGGGGCTCAAGTGCCAGAAGATGAAGCTCGGCGAACCGGACGCCTCGGGCCGGGCGCGGCCGATTCCGATTCCCGGGACGGAATTCGTCCTCCCGATGGACAACGTGGTTCTGGCCATCGGCACGTCCCCGAATCCCATTCTCGTCAAGACGACGACGGGGCTGAAGACCAACAAGAAGGGGTGTCTCGAGGTGAGCGCGGAGACCGGCGAGACGACGCGCAAACGCGTCTACGCGGGCGGCGACGCCGTGACGGGCGCCGCGACGGTCATCCTCGCCGCGGGCGCGGGCAAACGCGCCGCCGAGGCGATCCACAAGGATTTGAGCGAGGATGCGAAGAAGAAATAGACGCGGCCCGAGTCATGGATCATTCGTTCCCCCCGGGATGCCGAACGGTGTCCCGGGGGTTTTTTATGCGCTGTGGGCGTTGGGCGAGGAGTATTCAGCCATCAGCATGGAAGCGGTCAGCAATCAGCCGGAATCCGGATGATTCATGAAAGGATAAAATCCCGCTCATGGTGAGCTTGTCGAACCATGAGCGAGGAATTTGGCTCATCCTTCGACAGGCTCAGGATGAGTGGACTTATTCATTCGTGAACGGCTCTATCCGTCGGGGCCGGCCGGGGGTATAATCCCGCCATGTTTCGAATCGCCATCATCCTGGTGGTTCTTTATGCGTTGTTGCTGGCCGTTATCACCGTTCCGGTGATTTATGTTTGCCTCGCGTATAAAAACGATTCTTCGGGCATGGATTATCTCGAGATGTATGCGTCATGGCAGTATTGGTTGGTGATCGGAATTTTCCTGTTGGCGGAATCGGCGCTTCTCTTTGTTCCTCTCCGGATTGCGCGAAGCCGGCCCGTCTCCCGGCGGGCGTTGTGGATTCCCGTGGTGACGTCCGGGTTTCTCCTCGCGTGCCTGCTTTTGGCGATGGTTCTGGGCATTTCGGAGATCGTAGAACGGGATCCTTTCTCCCCGAAGGGATGGTCTTTTACGTGCGTAGCGGTCGCGGCCGTCGGAATCTGGATTTTCTGGGCGGTGATTTTCCACCGGCGCGCCGCGGATTTGTCCCCCGGCGAGGCCGTGGGGCGTTGCCGCTCCTGGCTTTCCCGCGGCAGTATGTTGGCGTTGCTCGTGGCGGTGCCCATGCACGTGGTCGCCCGCCACCGGGAATACTGCTGTGCGGGTTGCGGCACGTTCCTGGGGATTGCCGTGGGACTTCCCGTCATGCTGCTGTCGTTCGGCCCCGGCGTATTTTTCCTCTATGCCGAGCGGTGGAAACGGCTTCATCCCGTCAATTCCGGCGAAAAGGGTCGGCATGACATTCCTTGAGGATTGCCGGCGGTTTCTCATCGGATTTTTTATTCTGGCGGGTTTCCTTCCGGCCACACTCCTCGCCGATGGCAAGATGTTTCATACGGCTGTTGCTCACGTGGAAATCCCGGAACAGGAAGCGCTTATCGTCTTTGACGGGAAAACGGAGCGGCTTGTCATCAATACCGCCTTCGAGAATCCCGCGGAAACGGGCGATTTTGCCTGGGTGGTGCCTCTCCCGGCCGTCCCGAATGTGGAGGCGGCGACGACGGGTCTTTTCCCGACGTTGCGCGTGATTTCCCGGCCTCGCGTTGTTGCGGATTCTTCGTCCAAAACGGTGTGGTGTATTGGGTTAATGTTGGTCGTTCTTCTTGCCGGACCGTTGAAACCACGAAGAAAGTTCCTGGTTCGTTTTCTCGTTTTGTTTTTCCTGTACGTCGTGGTGCTCGCGGTTGCCATACCCAATTGGTTGGGATCTTCCTCGGCTCTTGTGGTGACCAATCAAGGTGTCACCATCCATGCCCGGCAAAACGTGGGCGCTTACGATACGGTGACGATCTCCGCCAGGGATTCGAAAGGATTGTTGGAATGGCTTTCCGGGAATGGGTTTAAGACGTCGCCGGGAGCGGGGAATGTGATTGCCGATTATATCGCCGACGGCTGGTGTTTTGTCGCGTCGAAACTCCGACGGGATGAAAGCGGCGGAAAACTTCTGCGCACCCACCCGTTGTCGTTCGAATTCCCGGCCAAAGAGGCGGTGTATCCACTCCGTCTCACCGGCGTCGGGAACGGGTCGCTCGGAATTGCGCTCTATGTGTTCGGTCCCGGCCGGGCGATGGCGGACGGATTTGCCGTGGAACGGTGTGGCAAGGTGGCATTCCCATCGGAAAAGGAGTTGGAAGATGTGTACGGCGGCTGGTCTTTGGAACCGGTGAGCGTGGTACATCCCGGACTTCGGCGGTTTGTGAGGGGAGAAGGCGCCTCGTTTGCGCCGGTGGTGACGAAGCTCACCGCGACACTCGATGCCGCGGCGATGCGGAATGATGTGGTGATTCGATGGGGATTGTTTCAGGAAGCCCGGCGGACCCTGTTTTCGCGAGGTGCGGCGCTTCGCGTGGCCGGGGATGTGGTGGCCCCAATCGCCATGTTGGCGGTTGTGATTTTGGTGGGGCTTTACCGGTCCGAAAAGGTTCCGGTGTGGCTTTCGCAGAGGCGATTCACGTGGCTTATCGGTACGGTTGTGCTTGTGGGAGGGGTGGTGTGGGGGGTGATTTTCATCACACTTCCGAAGATTTCGGAAGATCGGGTCAGCCGGTCCTCGTGGCGCGTGATATGGTCATGGCATGACATGGCGGCGGACAAGGTTCTTGAATCGGCGCAAGACCTTCCGTCGGCCCGCGCCGCCGTGGCGGCCACCATGGAGGACGAATCCAATCCGTACACCGGTCTCCCCATCCGCGAGGATGATTCGCCGATGAACTACACGCTTCGTGAACGTGACGGGAAAGTGGAGTACATCCGGTACGACGAGGCAGGCGGGGCGCATGTGGTTTCGGGGGCGAATACGGAGAGGTGATTTGTCGCACGGTTTGATTCGTGGGCGATGAACTCATGAACTTCCGAACTCTTGAACTCGCCAACTCGATTCTTGCCTTCCGTCCGGTTGCGGCGTAGGATGATTTCATGCGCAAGGGGAAAACATTGCGATCAAACGCGTCACGGCGCCACCGGGACCGGCGGCGCGCCGGGGACGATGTGGACATGACGCTCGTTCGCTGGACGCTGTCCCTCACCCCGGCGGAACGTCTGCAGGTGCTTCAGAATCACGTGAACGCCATTCAGGAGTTGCGGCGTGCCTTCGTCAGTCGCTGATTTCCGGGAGATCCTTCGGGTTTTCACGAAGCACGAGGTTCAATTCATTTCAAAACATCATCAATGGGGGCATTTCCCATGTGTTCTTTGGTGGGGATGCCGCTTGATGTTTCTGGCGGCTCTCTCCTGCGCTCCCGCCCGGCATGAGGCCGCGCCGCCTCCCGCGGAGGTGGCGCGGCCCGCCGGCATCGAGATGTTCCTGCCGGGGATTCCGTCGGCGCATGTCGCGGAGGTGCTTCGGGTGCGGATGACGGCCGACGGCTTCGCGGAACGGAGCGCCAACGATGTCCTCGTCTTTACCAAGTTGAATAACCGCCTCGCCGCGCGTATCATTTTCCGGGGCCGCACCCGGGCGCCGCTTGTGAATCGCCTCGAATTCCGCCGGGTGGAAACCCCGGCGGGGACGTGGCTCATCAACCGCACCGCGGTGGTCACCGACTTCGGCCTGCCGGCGGAGAAATCCCACGACGTCACCGCGCGCGCCCGGGAGGACATGACGACATTTCTGGGGGAGATCCGGGACGCGTGCGGCCGGAAGAATCCGTAGGCCGCCATTCGCCTGCCCGTCTCATGCGGCAGCGGCGGGCGGGGGCCGCCCAGGGAAGTGCTGAGTACGGAGTGCTGAGTGCTGGGCAGGATGAAATTTCGAATTCCGATTGTCGAATTCGGAACACCCCGTTCGATTAAAACTCCAATCTTCCGTATCGCGCCGCGTTGTGGTTGGATGTGCCGATCCACGCCCAGATGAACGTCCCGGGCCCGGCGTGGCGGTTGCGGCAGACGTGGAAACCCCAGTGCGCTCCCGCGGGGGGGACGCCGGCGAGTCCGGCGAGCGGCACCGCGACCTCGACGGCCCATCCGCCGGGGATGCGCCCCGCGGCCGCGGTGGGGCGGACCGGAGCGCCCCCGGGGGCGCTCCAGCCGGCGGACGTCTTCCCGGCCGCGTTGGTTACGACGCGGAGGACCTGTTTCCCGTCGCCCGCGATGTCGAAAAACAGTTCGATGGAATCGTCGAGCCAGAGTTTCGGATCGTTGTCCCCGGTGACGGCCGTGCGAAGGGCATGGAGAAGCGTCTCCTGGCAACGGACGCCGACGACCACCGCGTCCGGGGCGAGGATGACGCGGAATTCCGTGAGGATCCCGGCATCGGTGCCGATGGCGTAATTCACGAAACGCTTCGACGCCTCCGCCTTCTCCCAGAGCGGGTCGTCCAACCGTCCCGAGATTCGCACGGGCCGGTCCGCCCGGAGCGCCCGGATCGCGGGCGATTCCTCCATCGCGAGGCGCCGGACCTTGTCGCCCGGACCGCCGCGTACGGCGATCGGCTGGGTCCAGGCCATCGTGTTCGCCCATCCGTAGCCTTCGATCCGGATGGGATCGTCCGTGATGTCGGAGGCGTCGAAGCGAAGTTCGTTCCCGGGGACGAAGGCCAGCCGGCGGCCGTTGTTGCCGAAGACCGCCATGGCCTCCGCGTTGGACGCGCGAGCGCAAAGAACGGCCCCTTCGCACCGGAGGGATTCGATGATCACCCCCGTCGAGGCGTGGAAATTCCCCGTGCGCAGGGCCTCCACGACCGCCGCGGCCGTCCGTTCCCGGACGCGCACGACATTCCATCCCAGCGCCATGCGGTCGGGTTGGTGGCAGTCGTCGTTGGCATAGCCCCAGACCGTCCGCCCCGCGGCGATCAGCCGATCCCACTTTTCCACGGCGCGGGGGCTTCCGGGGTGGTAGAGGCACACGCCGTTAAAGATCTCGATCCCGGCGTAGCCGTTCAGGTCCAGGAGTTGCTCGAACGTGTAATGATTGAAACGTTCCAGCCAGTTGGGGTGGCAGAGGATCGCAAAGCCGCTTTCCCGGTTGATGCGATCGATGCAGGCCTGGTGGTTGGTGTCCGGGGGGATGCCGATCTTCGCGTTGATGTCCAGGAGGTGGCCGCCGGGATGGCTGATCTCGTTGGCGGGAATGAGGATCATCCCGCAGGGGTCGAGGCGCGTGTAATCCGCCAGGGTGTCGTGGTCGGAGAGGGCCAGGAAGTCATACCCCTGGCCGGCATAGCGCCGGATCGTGGCCTGCGGATCGAGCCCACCGTCCGACCGGGTGGTGTGGGTGTGGAGGTTCCCCCGGAGCCACATCGTTCCGGACCCGTCATGGCAGGGGGATTCGAGGGAGATTGTCATGGTGCGCCATTATAGCAGAGAATTTATGGGGACATAATACTTATTACTATTGACTTGCCCAACTTTTCGGCTACCGTTGAGGCATGGCGCGCATCTCACGTGTGGTGGTCCCGGGGCATCCGCATCATGTCACGCAACGCGGGGTGAGGTCGCTTCCCATCTTCACCGGCCCGGAGGATCAGGAATTGTATCTCCGGCACCTGCAGGAACAGGGGGCGCGGGCGGGACTGGAATTCCTGGGGTGGTGCCTCATGCCCAATCACGTTCATCTTATCGTGGTGCCGGAGGATGAAATGTCGCTGGCGCGGGGCGTCGGCGAGGCCCATCGGCGGTACACCCGGGACATCAACGTTCGCACGGGATGCCGCGGATATTTGTTCCAGGGACGGTTCGGGTCGTGCGTGCTGGATAAGCGTCATCTGGTGGCGGCGGGGCGGTACGTGGACATGAACCCGGTGCGGGCGGGGCTGGCGGCGCACCCGGAGGACTACGCGTGGAGCAGCGCGCGATTCCATTGCGGCCGGGCGCAAACGGATCCTCTGGTCCGGGATCGGATGCTGATGGGACTGGTGGAGGATTGGCCGGCGCTTCTGGCGCGGACGGACGGGGAGGGCGAGGCGTGGATTCGGCGGAAAACCCGGACCGGCCGGCCGGCGGGGGACGGGGCATTCGTGAAGAAAATGGAGCGGAAGACCGGACGGATTCTGCGGCCGGGAAAGCCGGGGCCGAAGGTTCGCAGGTCAAGATAAGTTTTATGTCCCCAGAATTCTCATGCTCATCATCCTGAAGCCCGGCGCGGCGAAGCGCGACGCGGACGAAATTCTCCGGCAGATTAAAAAACAAGGGTTGAAGCCGCTGTACATGCCCGGCACCGAGCGCGTGGTGCTCGGGGCCCTCGGGGACGAACGCGTCCTCGCCAAACTCCACTTCGAAAGCCATCCGGCGGTGGAGCGGGTGGACCCGGTGCTTGCCCCGTATAAATTAGTGAGTCGCGAACTCCATCCCGCCGACACGATCATGAAAATCGGCGGCGTCCCGGTCGGCGGCCGGCGGTTCGTGGTGATCGCCGGGCCGTGCGCCATCGAAAGCCGGATTCAATTGATGGAGACCGCGCGCGTCGTGAAAGCTGCCGGGGCCGCGATCCTGCGGGGCGGGGCGTTCAAGCCGCGCACCAGTCCTTATGCCTTCCAGGGGCTCGGGGTGCCGGGGCTTCGCATTTTGAGGGATGTTGCCCGGCGCACGGGGCTCCCGGCGGTCACCGAGGTGGTGGAGGGGACGGACGTCCCGGCCGTCGCCCGCCACGCCGACGCCTTCCAGGTGGGGGCGCGGAACATGCAGAACTTCCGGCTGCTCGCGGCGCTCGGCCGGCGCCGGAAACCCGTGATTTTAAAACGCGGCATGTCGGCGAAGGTGGAGGACTTGCTCCTTGCGGCGGAATACATCCTCGCGGCGGGAAATCCGAACGTCATCCTCTGCGAACGGGGCATCCGCACGTTCGAGACGGCGACGCGCAACACTCTGGACATCGCCGCGGTGCCCTATATCAAACAAAAGAGCCACCTTCCCGTCCTCGTGGACCCGTCGCACGGGACGGGGGAGCGCGACCTCGTCATTCCCATGGCGAAAGCCGCGGCGGCGGCGGGAGCGGACGGGCTTCTCATCGAGGTCCATCGCGATCCGAAACACGCGCTCTCCGACGGTCAGCAATCGCTCGACCCGGCCGGTTTCGCCCGGCTGATGCGGGAACTGGCGCCGGTGGTGGAGGCGGTGGGAAGGGTGATGTAAATCATTTGACACTTCGATGAAATCCCGCTCATGGTGAGCCGGTCGAACCATGAGCGAGGCGCAGCAATCCATCCAGGATGGTAAGCGGGTGGGGCGGGCATCCCGGAATCCAGAGATCCACCGGGACGACGCTTGCCGCGCCGTTATGGACCTCGGCGTGGCCGGAAAACGGCCCGCCCGAAATGGCGCAGGCCCCCGCGGCGATCACAATGCGCGGCGGCGGGACGGCCCGGTAGGTTTTCTCCAACGCCATCTTCATGTTTTCCGTCACCGGCCCGGTGACGAGGAGTCCGTCGGCGTGCCGGGGGGAGGCCACGATCTGGATGCCGAAACGTCCCAGATCGAATGCGATGGTGCCGAGGACATTGATGTCCGCCTCGCAGGCGTTGCAACTGCCGGCGGAGACTTGGCGGAGTTTGAGCGACCGCCGGAAGAGCGCCAGGCGTCCGTCGGCGGGAGGTCCTTTCGGAGGTGGCTGCGGATCCCGGACGATCAGATCCTCCCGCGCCCAGGCGGCGAGGCGATGTTCCCGGCCGAACCGGAATCCGCCGTCCGCGCGCGCCCCGGGGCAGTCGGCGCAGAAGAGGCACCGGCCCATGTCGAGCGCCGGCGTTCCGCCGTCCGCGAGGATGGCTCCCGTGGGGCAGGCGGCCGCCGAGGCCCGGAGGGCCGCCGGGTCGGGAGTCGTCCACTCCGGCCGGCCGCGGAAACGTTCCGGCAGGACCGGGGCGGCGGCGGGGTAGCCCATCGTCCGGTATCCCTGGGCGATTCTCGCGGACAGCGCGTTCAGCATGGCATCCTCACCGGTCGTGTCCCGCGTAAGATAAATTGAAACTCTTGTTGCAGAGCGGGAAGTCCGAAATCTCCTCGTTCCGCAGCGCCATCGCCAGCCCCGTCCAGTTGTGAAAGGAGGGGTCCACCACCGCGTACCGTTCGAACCGGCCGTCGGCGCCGGTCAGGGCCACGTGGCAGATTTCCCCGCGCCAGCCCTCGACCATGGCCAGGGCAATCCGGTCGGGTGCCGCGGGGCCGCACGGCGCTGTCACCGGTCCTTCCGGCAGAGCCCGGAGCTGTTCCCGGAGGAATTCGACCGATCGTTGGATTTCCAGCCACCGGACCCAGGCGCGGGCGAAGACGTCGCCGCTTTGCCAGGAGGAGACCGGGATCTGGGCCGTCCGGTAAATGCCGGCGGGGAAATCGAACCGCGCGTCGCGCTCCAGGCCGCTTGCCCGCGCGGCCACGCCGACCAGCCCCAGCGCCTCGGCGGTTTCACGCGATACCGCGCCGGTGTCCTCGAACCGGGCCAGCACCGAGGGTGTGTTCCAGAGGAGTTCCGCCGCGCCGGCCACGTCCCGGGCCGTTTCCCCGAGGCGGTCGAGGAGTTTCCCCACCCGGGCTTCGTCGAGATCGAAAAGAACGCTACCCGGCCGGACCAGCCCCCGCCCGAAACGGCTGCCGCAGAGCATCGCGGTCAGGTTAAGGAAATCCCCTCGCAGACGTCCGCAGAAGGAAAGCGTGGGGAGGAATCCCACGTCGCCGGCGAGCGCCCCGAGGTCCCCGGTGTGGTTGGCCAGCCGTTCGAGTTCCAGCGCCGCGCCGCGGAGGGCCTCCGCGCGGGCCGGAACGGCTCCGCCGCCCAGCGCCTCCATGATTTGACAATACGCGGTGACGTGGCCGATGGTGGTGTCGCCGGCCAGAGTTTCCATGTAATGAATGGATCGCGGTCCCGGGCCCCCGGTGAGCGCCCGTTCGATGCCGCGGTGCTGGTAGCCGAGCGAAATCTCAAGATGGAGGACGCGCTCCCCGTGACATTGGAACCGGAAATGCCCCGGTTCGATGACCCCGGCGTGGACCGGGCCGACGGCGACCTCGTGGATTTCCTCTCCCTCGACCCGGAAATAATCCGTGACGCCGGGAAGGATCGGCTCAGTGGGGGTGCTCCCGCGGCGGGGAGGGGCGAAGCAGACGGGCTTCGGCCAGGGATGGCCTTCCGGCCGGATTCCCCACTGTTCCTGGATGTCGCGCTCGAAGAGATGAACCTGCGGGCAGTCGGGGGTGAGCGACGGGTAGCGCCCGGCGACATCGGTGGCGACGACGGAGAAATCCCCGGCGTCCGCGTGGGCGACCACCGCGGTGAGGCGGATGGCATCGGCGTCCGCGGGCGTCCCGAAGAACGCGGCGACGCGCGCGCCGCGCTCCACGGCGAGAATGACGGATTCGCGGAATTCGCGGAAGGAAAGCACGGGCACGTCGGCGCGCGGGACGGATCCGCCGTTGGGAATATGCATAACGGTCACGGCCGGCCTCCGATGATGCCCGCGGCCGTTTCCATCCAGGCCCGGAGCGGCCCCGGCAGCCAGAGCCCGAGGAGGAGCAGGAACGCCAGGCCGCCGATGATGATGATTTTATCGGCAAGGCCGGATGGCGCATGGCCGGTCGGCGGGGCGGTTTCATCGCCCCATGCCGGCACGATCGCGTGGCGAAGCGCCGCGATGAAGACGATGGCCGTTCCAGTCAGGAACAATGTCGCGCGGATGAACGCGTGGGCCGCCACCGCCGCGCGCAGAACCTGGAACTCGCTCATGAAGATGGCGAACGGGGCCACGCCGATGAGCGCGAGCACGCCGCCGAAAAAGCCGATGCCCCACAGCGGCGCGCGGCGCATCGCGCCCGCCATCCGATGCAGGTCGTGCGTGCCGTACATCTGTCCGAGCCGGCCGATGGAGAAAAAGGCCAGCGTTTTGCAGACCGCGTGGTTCAACGTGTGCCAGAGCGCCGCAAACGTGCCGATGCCCCCGAGGCCGAGGCCGAGGGCGATGATCCCCATGTGCTCGACGCTGTGGTACGCCAGCAGACGTTTGCCGTCCCGCTGGAAGATGATGAAGGCCGCCGCCACGAGGATGGAGACGATCCCGAAGAGCGCCAGGAGTTCCCGTCCCCAGCCGGCGTTCCCGGTGGCCTGTTCCACCAGTGGAAGATGACGCATGATGCAATAGAGCGCGCTGTTGAGCATGAATCCGGAGAAGAGCGCCGACACCGGTGCCGGGGCCTGGCTGTGGGCGTCGGGCAGCCAGTTGTGCATCGGCGCCAGCCCCGCCTTGGTCCCGTAGCCGACCATTAAAAAAATGAAGGCGAGTTTCATGGTCGCCGGGGCCAGCCCCGCGGCGGACGCGTTCAGGCGCGTCCAGAGGAGCATCTCGGACGGGTCCAGCCCCAGGTTCCGGGCCGACGCGCCCACGAGGAGCGTTCCCATGAACGCAAAGGCCACGCCCACCGAGCAGACCACGAGGTACTTCCACATGGCCTCCAGCGACAGCGGCGTCACGTGAAGGGTGATGAGGAAGGCGGTGAGGAGCGTGGTGGCCTCGATGCCCACCCACATGAGGCCGAGGTTGTTGGAGAGGAGCACCCCCGTCATCGCCGCGGCCGACCCGAACCAGAGCGTTCCGAAGCGCCGGGCGGCGCGGTCGGACAGGCGTCCCGCGGCGAGTTCCGTTTCGAAATAGCCCCGGGAGAAGAGGGAACTCGCGCCGAAGACGATGCCCAGGATCATGAGGTGCCAGGCGGACAGGGCATCGAGGTACAGCCACGCGCCGGCCGCGGAGACGGGCCCGCCACGGACGACCGCGAACGCCGCCGCGATCGCGAGCGCGGCCCAGCCGGCCCCGCCGAGCGCCACCGCGGCGAGCACCCGCCGGGCGGCGCCCAGGCGGAGGCACACCGCGGCCATCGCCGCGGGAACGGCCGGGAGCGCCCAGAGAATTCCGTCCGGGGTCATGCGCGTCACCCTTTCAGCCGGTCCAGCCGGTCCACGTCAGTGTGGTCGAACTCGCGGCTGATGTGGTGGGCGGCGATGCCCATGATGAACACGGCCACGAAGGCGTCCATGAGCACGCCGAGCTCCACCAGCATGGGCACCTCGCCCACGAGCGCCACGCCGAACGTGTAAATGCCGTTCTCGATGACGATATAGCCCAGCACCTGGCTCACGGCGTTGCGGCGGCTGACGATAATAAACAGGCCGATGAGAAGCGTTCCGAGCCCCGCCGGGATGATGAGCGATCCGGCCGCCGCCGCGGGGGCCGGGAGGGTGAGATGCCCGGCGACCCACCGGGAGAAGAGGAACGCCCCCACGCCCGCCATGACGGAAAGCGTGTAGCCCACGAAGGGCTTTTCCTCCCGGCGCGCCCCGGACTCGCGCAAAATACGCAAAAGCAGCCAGGGGAACACCACGCCCTTCAGGCCCATGCCGGCCGCCGCGAGAAGTCCGGCCCGCACCGGGGTTTCGGCCCCGTGGAGGAGCACCGGCAGGAGGCCCGTCACGACGCCCTGGAGGGCCGCGATGCGGATGCATGTCCGGAAGCGTTCCGACCCGAGAAGCAGGAGATCGGTAATGATAATCAGCACGAGGATGGCTTCCACCGCGGCGGCGTTGGTCATCGCGTCACCAGGACAAGGGCCAGCGCGGCGAGCGCCGTCGCGCCAACCAACAAATGAGGAACCCGCCGCAGGCGGAGCCGCGCCAGGGAGGATTCGATCACGCCCGTGATCACGGAAAGGAGAATCATCCCGCCGAGGAATGCCCCGGCGCCGGCCAGGGGATTCCCGCCGCGCACCGGCACGGTCAGCCCCGCCAGAAGCGCCCCGAAGATCCAGAATTTCAGCGCCGCGCCGTACTGGATGAAGGCGAGATCCGGCCCGCCGTGGTCGAGGACCATCACCTCGTGGATCATGGTGAGTTCCAGGTGGGTGTTCGGGTCGTCCACCGGGATGCGGGCGTTCTCGGCCAGGAGCACCACGCCCAGCGCCGCGGCCACGAGCGCCAGCGCCGGCCCCTCCTCCAGCCACGTCCCGGTGGAGACCGACGCGACCGTTCCCGAAAGCGTCGCCCCACCGGTCTTGTGGATCACCGCGGCCAGCCCCAGAAACAGCGCCGGTTCGGCGAGCGCCGAGAAGAGCACCTCGCGGCTCGCGCCCATGCCCTCGAAACTCGATCCGGTGTCGAGCGCCGCGATCACCGTGAAGAAACGCGCCAGGCACAGGAGATAGGCCAGGAGAATCCAATCCCCCGCGAATTCCATCGGCGCCGGGAGGCCGCCCATCGGGACCAGGGAGAGTCCCGTGGCGGTGGCCGCGAGGGCGACCACCGGCCCGGCGCGGAAGACCATCGTGGTCGTCCGGCTGTAGGTCGCGCCCTTCCCGAGAAGTTTGGCGATGTCGTGGTAGAGTTGCAGAAGCGGCGGGCCGCGCCTGCCGGCGAAGAAGGCCTTGGTCCGATTGATGATGCCGAAGAGGAGCGGCGCAAGCAACAACCCGGCGGCGGGGGGGATGAGGCGGATCGGGTCCACGGGCTACTCCATCTTCCAGGCGAGCAATGCCAGGAGCGTGATCACGATGTAAAGGACATAACTCTGGATGCGGCCGTGCTGCAACCCCCGCAGACGCCCCAGGGCGTCCTCCGTCGCGGCGAAGACCGGCCGGAACAGGCCTTCGCGGGAGACGTCCGGAGTGTGGGTGGCCAGAGACGCCCTCTTCGGGAAGAACCCCTCCGGCGGGACCGCCCGGCGGCGGGTGCGCAGGAACATCCGGAAAAGCGCCGTGAAGGGCTGGGCGTAGGAAGAGGCCGTATACTGCATTCGCGCGGTGGGTCGGGCGTAGCCGCAATCCCAGGTGACGGAGTTCTCCACGGGCCGGTCGGAAAGGAGCCACCGGCGAAACAGGATGAGGCCGGCGGTGAGCGCCAGGAAGAGAAACGCGATTCCCGTGATCATGACCAGTGGACCGTTCGCCAGATTCAGCGCGGCGGCGACCCGCGGCGCGGGTTCCCCGACAAGGGAGGTGATCACCGGGAGCAGGGCGTTCACCACCGGCGCCGGGAAGAGTCCCACGAGGACACACCCCGCGGCGAGCGTGAGCATGGGGAGTTTCATGGCGAGGGGGCATTCACGGGCGTGCACGGCGGGATCGCTGCGCGGCTCGCCCAGAAACACGATCCCGAAGGCCTTGGTGAAGCATGCCGCGGCGAGTCCTCCGATGAGGGCGAGTCCGCCGATGACGAGAATCCCCGGGACCAGCGCCGCGGGGGCGCTTCCGCCGACGGCGGACCGGTACGCGCCGAGATAAATAAGGAATTCACTCACGAATCCGTTGAGCGGTGGAAGCCCCGCGATGGCCGCGGCGCCCACGAGGAACGTCATCCCCGTCCACGGCATCCGTTTCATCAATCCGCCCAGGTGATCCATGTCCCGGGTGCCGGTGGCGTGGAGGACCGATCCGGCCCCCAGAAACAACAGTCCTTTAAACAGGGCGTGATTGAGGACGTGGAGAAGGCCGCCGGCGAACCCGAGCACCGCCAGCGCCGGCATTCCGGCGCTCACCCCGACGAGTCCCAGCCCCAACCCCAGCGCGATGATGCCGATGTTCTCGACGCTGTGATAGGCCAGGAGCCGCTTGAGGTCATGCTGGGCCAGGGCGAAAAGCACACCGAGTACGCCGGAAGTGACGCCGATGCCCACGAGCGTCCAGCCCCACCACATCGGCGGCGGACCGAGGAAGGCGAGGGCGCGGAGGATCCCGTAGATGCCCGTTTTGATCATCACCCCGGACATCACGGCGGAGACGTGGCTGGGCGCGGCCGGGTGGGCCTCCGGGAGCCAGACGTGGAGCGGCATAAAGCCGGCCTTGGTCCCGAATCCGATGATGGCCAGGACGAAGAGTCCTCCGGCGGACATCGCGGTGCGGCCCGCGACGCCGGTCCACGCGTCGAAATCGAAGGAGCCCGCGGCATCGGCCATGATGACAAACATGACCAGGAGCACGGCCGTCCCCAGATGGGTGGCGACGAGGTACGTCCATCCGGCCCGGCGGACCCCGGGTTTCTCGTGTTCAAACGTCACCAGAAAAAACGACGCCAGGGCCATGACTTCCCACGCGACGAGAAAGAGGATGCCGTTCCGGGCGGTGAGGACCAGCGCCATGCTCGCCGTGAGCAGATTGAAGCAAAACCAGGAACTTCCGAGGGATTTCCCCTCGCGGTGGGGGGCGAGATAGGCGGCGCCGTAGATCGCGGCGAGCGCCGTCAAGAGAAGCGTCGGGACGAGGAAGAATCCGGACAGGGCATCGAGCGCCACGTGGAATTCCCCGCCGGGCATTCCCCAGGGGAGTCGGAGCGTTTCGACGGGCGCGCCCAGCGCCGCGGACACGGCCGGCGCGAGCCCCAGGATTCCGCCGGCGACCGCGCTCCCGGCGCCGAACGCGGTGGCCGTCCGCCCCGAACGGCGGGCCGCGAGCGCCGCGAGCCCGCCGAGGATCATCACACCCAGAGCCGGAAGGAGGATCGTCATGGGCGGTCAATCGTGCGGGGCGGGGTCGGGCGTGTTCAAATGATTCTCCACCCGGCCCAGTTCCGTGAAAATCTCGTCGCGGAGCGCCTGCCGGGCGATGACGGCCTGGAATCCGGAATCGCGCAGGGCGAATGTGAGCCGCGACAGGAGGTGGAGGTGGGCGCGGACCGTCGGGCTGACGAGGGTAAACAGGCAATGCACCGGTTTGCCGTCCAAGGCGCCGAAATCCACGGGTTTCTCCAGGAAGCAGAGCGTGACGGTCGGGCGCGGCACGTGGAGGACGATGGGATTTCGGACGTGGGGGATGGCGATGCCGTCGCCGATGCCGGTGGAGGCGAGGGCCTCGCGGGCGACGAGGACGCGGAAAAGCTGTTCGCGGTTGACCTCCTCGGGGAGACGCATCGCCTCGACCACCGCACGGAGGACGGATTCCTTGTCCGGCCCGACGAGGCGGTAGGCGACACCGCCGGCCTGGAGGGCCTCCCCGAGGCCGGGCATCGGCGCGGCGGATTCGTCCTTCTCCTGGAAAATATCCGCGGAGACGCCGATCTTCCGCGCCGTGGCCCATTCCAGCAATTCGGCCCGGTGGAACCGGTACTGCTCATTCATCTTGTAGGCGGGGATGTTCCCTTCCCGGATCCAGCGGTAGATGCTTTTCTCGGAAACATTGAGAAGGGAGGCGACGTCGCGGACGGTTAATTGCATCGGTTTCTTTCTGGGTTCCGGGGTGTCCCAACGCTTCCCCGGGATGGACATCAATGGACATATTGTAGGATTGGGGGGCGGTTGGTCAAGCCCTGTTGAGCGATTATGACCGATAACGCTTCGATGAACCTCCGCTCATGGTGAGCTTGTCGAACCATGAGCGAGAATACGTCGCGGTTCACAATCCTCGTTCTTCGACTCGGCGACCCCCTGACTCGCGGACTCGCCGACTTCTTCCAGCGGTTCCCGAATCCCGCGAGTTGGAGGGCGCGGCTCCCGCCGCGCCGGGGATACAGGGTGTGGTGGCGCGGGAGCGACCTATGCACCCGTTCCGGGCCGGTTCCCGCACAGCCGATGGTTGATCTGACTCACCGCTTCCCGGAGTTCGCCCTGGTCGGCGAGGTACACCGGCCAGTTGGGGAGATTCACGTATGGCGGGGGCGGCAAGTGGCGCCAGTCGGCGGTCCGCCAGGCATAGTACTCGAACGCGTCGGCGCCGCCCTCGGCTGCCTCGGCCACGGTGGCCTCCAGGACTTCCCGCGGCATGGGGGTGAACCGCTCGGGGTGGGTGACCCATGAGCAGACGATGAGTTCCCGTGATGCGGCGATGCGCCGGCCGGTCTCGACGGTGCGGCGGACCACCGCGCGCCAGTCGTCCGGCTTCAACTGTTCGAAATCATAGGTGAGGTAGATCATGAAGGTGTCAAAGTGCGCGGCCAGCGCGGGCCAATCCGCCCCGCAGCCGGCCGGGGCACGCAGCACCCCGCCGGCGCTCTCGCCCAGGACGAGCCTGGCCCGCGGCGCGGCCGTGCGCATCGCGCCGGTCAGTTCCCGGGCCCACTCGTCCAGCCACTGGCCGCGCGCGGCGGTGAAGTCCATCCAGGCGGCCACGTTGGGCATCACTCCGCGGGGCAGGTCGATGTCTTCCCAATCCCGGTGGCCGGTGCCCCACACGCCGTTGAGGTGTCCGACCGAGCGATAGCGCTCCTTCAGCCAGTCGCGGAAGGCGGCGCGCTCGTGCCGGCTGTAGCCGTAGAGGTAGTCCCCGTAGCAGCCGAAGGCGTCGTCCACGTAGAAGCCGAGCAGGGCGGGGTGGTTGCCGTAGGTCTCGGCCACCGCGGTGACGTAGGGGAGGAGCCGCTCCCGGCGCCAGCCCGGATGGAAGACGTTGCAGCGGCGCCGGGCGGCCTGCCCATCGGCCTGCACCGGTACGAAATCGGGATTAGCCTCGATGCCCATGATGCCGACCGACCAGAAAAGAAGGTACGCGCCCAGCCCGGCCTCGGCGGCGGCGTCCAGAGCCCGGCGGGTCTGGTCCGTCCGGCGCGCCAACTCGGTCTGGTCGCAACCGTAGCCCATGGCCACGTAGTGGCAGCCGGCTTCCCGGATGCGGGCGAAGTCCTCCGGCCAGAGTTCCGGTGTGCCCACGTTCAGCCAGTACCAGGTTCCCATGCGCATGGTGAGTCCTCCACTATTTACCACCGATGGCCTTGGCCAGTTCCTCCGTCGTGATCGAGACCTTGGAGACGGCGTCCTTGCGCGCCGAGTAGCGGATGAGTTGATCGAGGAGGCAGACCACCTCCGGCAGCCAGTCGACGTCGGCCGGCAGGTACAGACCCGATCCGACCAGTGTGCCGCCCACCTAATTATGAGAGTTTTTTGCGAAGAAATAGGGTGACACTTTAACACGCGGCGTCACGACGATATGTCCGTTGGTTTCGAGCCACATCCGGACCGTCCGGCGCCATGCCGTCGCCGCACTGACGACATGACCGACTTCCCGAGCCGCCGCCATTATACCCGCCGACTTATCCAGCAGCCATAGTTTCACCTCCTTTGTCCGGGGAATTCCGGGGCGGGGAATTCCGGGGACACTCACTAATAATCTTGACATGAACGGTTTCGGAAAGGAGAATGTACTCCATGGCACGGCTTGCCCGGGTGGTCATTCCCGGAATTCCCCATCATATCACCCAGCGCGGCACACGCCGCCAGAAGGTGTTCTTTTCAGAAGATGATTATCGGCACTATCTGATCGGGTTGGGTGAAGCGGCCGATCGGTTTGGCGTGATCGTCTGGGCCTGGTGCCTCATGCCGAATCATATGCACGGGGTGGTGGTGCCGAAGACGGAGAATTCCCTGGCGCTCTGTTTCGGCCGGGTGCATACGCAATACACGCGCCGGGTGAATTTCCGGAAGGGATGGCGTGGATTTCTCTGGCAGGGGCGCTTCGCCTCAAGCCCCCTGGATGAGGCGCACGCATGGCATGCGGTGCGATATGTGGAACGAAATCCCGTGCGGGCGAAGTTGGTGAAGAAGGCGGAGGAATACCCCTGGTCGAGCGCGGGTTTTCATGCGGGGTTGCGCAAGGAGGATCCTCTGGTGAAGTCGATGGAATGGACGGCAGGGATGGCGGATGATTGGCGGAGGCATTTGAGAATGACGGATGATGAAGGGGCGATGAGGCGATTGCGGGAGGAGACGATGTCGGGCCGTCCCGCCGGGGATTCGACATTCGTGGGAAGGATGGAGAAAGCGCTGGGCCGCGTCTTGACGCGTGGCCAGCCGGGGCGGCCGAGGAAAAAGAAGTGAGTGAGCCCATGGAAAATGGTGAGTGTCCCCGGAAGTCCCCCCCCGGAAGTCCCCCCGGAAGTCCCCCGGAAGTCCCCCGGAAGTCCTGTGAGTGTCCCCGGAAGTCGGAAGTCCCTGTTATTCGCTGTTGCAGAAAAAATTACTGCGCCGGATGTTTTTCAAAAAAATCCCAAATGACTTCATTCGCATTCATGTCTTTGCTTGTCTTGCCAATAATTCTTTCATTCAGGTACTGATAACCGCTTGGCCATGTGTGTCCTCCGCCTTCAATGGCATAAAGAATTACCTCAGTTCCATCTTTGCCATTCCTATATACTTCTTTTCGTGCCCGTGTGCCATCTTTCGGGTCTTTGTCCGGTTCATAAGTAATGACTGGTGATAATGAACAGTTATTATGAGTTACCCAAAACCGGATAGTTTCAGATGTTGATAATACTTTCCCCAGTTTCTTAAATCCAAATGGTCCGGTAATATTCCCGCCTGCGAAGGGCATGAGAGGATCATTTACATTGTTGATGGCTAGAACTGAAATTGGCCTTGAAGGCGAACAAGACGGATATAAGTATTGCGGGATATTCCCCGTAACCGGAGCGATCGCGGCTATCTTTTCAATCAACTCGCAGGCAAGACGGTAAGACATTATTGCGCCATTTGACATCCCTGTCACGTAAACACGTTTTGGATCTATATTCAGTTTTTTTATAAGGGTGTCAATCAAGGCTGAGATAAAACCAACATCATCTATGTTTTCTTTGTGCGCGCGATATCCTGTTTCTTCTCCACTTCTTCCATCGTTCCATTGCTTTTCAATCCCATCCGGATAGACCACAACAAAACCTTTTTTGTCTGACAACTTATCAAAACCGCCAAGCGTAAGTTTTACCATATTCTTACCCGTTCCTCCTCCTCCGTGTAACGCAATTAAAAGCGGCGTTGATTTAGTTTTATCATGCGAAGATGGAATATGGATGAGATAGGTCCGTTTTAGTCCGCCAAAGATTATTGAATCGGAATAATTTGTATCAGAAGTATTACCGCTTGAGAAACTCACGAACGATAAGAATAAGGCAAATAGAATAGACGGTATTATTGGTTTTTGCTTAATCATTTATACCTTGCTCCAGTCAAAATCGTCCCAACTTCATGTTTCCGAGAAGGTTACAATGCTGCATTGTGTCAAAATAACGTTTGAAGACGGTTTCATGCTGGCGAGTATCACAACCCCTTTCCCAGTAAGGCGTTGCAAATCAAATAACTGGAGCAAGGCATCATTTGTCTTCCTCATAACGTTGCCGGTCCCCGGTTCTGCGAAGCCGAAGGCGTAGCAGAATCCGGTGCACGGGCTTGTCCCAGAAGCGATTATACCATGCGTGTCGATCCCTCCCCCTCTGTTTTTTTCCGGATCGTTATCGGAATTCTGGAATTGGGGAAAATGATTATGGATGTGGCGTTGCTCCCGGAATTTCAGGATTTCCTTTTCCAACGACGCCTTTCCGATGGCGCAACTGGTTCGAAATCATTGGCGGGTGGAAAACGAGATGCGCTGGTGTCTGGACATCAGTTTCAACGAGGATGCCTGTCATGGTGAGTCCGTCGACCCATGAGCACGGGCGCATCCTTCGACAGGCTCAGGATGAGCGGGTGTATCAATTCGTGAACTGCTCTGGCGTCACCCCGGAACATCCTTCACGATACGTGCGATGATCTCTTTCTTCGATTCGGCGACTCCCCGACTCGCGGACTCGCCGACTTCTCCCCGTCCTGTCCCCTTCCTTGCATAAGCGGGGCGGCGCGGGTATCATCCCGCTTTTCGCGGAGGATTTTCCATGGGCGCATCCGGCCGGAAGGCAATCGTCGTCGTCGGGTCCATCGCGTTCGATTCCATCGAAACGCCGCACGGGCGCCAGGCGGACATCCTGGGCGGCTCGGCGGTGTATTTCTCGGCCGCGGCGTCGCTCGCGGCGCCGGTGCGACTCGTGGGCGTGGTGGGGGAGGATTTCCCGAAATCGCGTCTGGCGTTCCTGGCCCGTCGCGGGGTGGATCTCGGCGGGCTCGTCGTCGAGAAGGGCCGGACGTTCCGCTGGAAGGGGCGGTACGAGGGCGCCATGAACGAGGCGAAGACCCTCGACGTCGCGTTGAATGTCTTCGGGACGTTCCGCCCGTGTCTTCCGGGATCGTTCCGGGACAGCGGCTACGTGTTTCTCGCCAACGGCAGCCCCGTCCTTCAGAGGGAGGTCCTCCGGCAGGTCCGCGCTCCCAAATTAATCATCGCCGACACCATGAATCTCTGGATCGAACACCACCGGCCGGCGCTACGCGCGCTTCTCCGGGAGGTGGACGGCCTGGTGCTGAACGACGGCGAGGCGCGGATGCTCGCCGGCACGGCGAACCTCGTCGCGGCGGGCCGGCGCGTCCAGAAAATGGGCCCGCGCGTGGTGGTCGTCAAAAAAGGCGAACACGGGTGCCTTCTGTTCCACGGCCGCGCGGTGGGGGCGTTGCCGAGTTTCCCGACCGAACGCGTCGTGGATCCCACCGGCGCCGGCGACAGTTTCGCGGGCGGCATGATGGGGCATCTCGCGCGGACGGGGGATTTGTCGTTCGCCGGGTTCCGGAAGGCCCTCGTTGCCGCGACGGTGACGGCCTCGTTCACGGTGGAGGGATTCGGTCTGTCGCGCCTGGCGCGCCTCACGCGCGCCGATATCGCCCGGCGGGCCGGGGATTTCCGCCGCGCGGTGGGGGGATGGTGATTCCACCATGCTGATGCGCGCCTTTCTCGCCGTTCTGCCGTCGGACGACGTCCGGAGGGGATACGGCCGGTTTCTCCGGGAGCTTAAGGGGAGTTCCGGGGTGGTGCGGTGGGTCTCCATGGAGAATTTCCACCTTACTCTGAAATTCCTTGGCGAGACGGATGTGAACCGGTTTCCTGAGACCGGGCAGGCGCTCCAGGAGGCGCTCGCCGGCATCCCGCCGTTCGACGTCACGGTGCGGGGGATGGGGGCGTTTCCGAACACGGCCAAGCCGCGCGTGGTGTGGATGGCCGGGGTGGAGGAGGCCGACGCCGCGGTCATGCGGACGATGGCCGGGAAGGTGGAACGCGCCATGGCGGATCTGGGGTTCCCCCGCGACGAAAAACCCTTCCGGCCCCACTGGACCATCGGGCGGGTGCGCGGCGGGAGCGCCGATTTCCGGGACCTCGGGGAACTCATCTGGAAATGGCGGGACCGCGCCCTCGGGACGATGACGGTGGATCACGTGGCGTTGATGACGAGCGAATTATTATCGGACGGCCCGGTATACCGCGTGGCGGGCCGGTACCCCCTCGGGGAATCGGCAACGGTGGAGGATGATGATGACAAGGGATCTTCTGGCGGATAAGGACCCGATGGAGCGGTTCCGGGCGGCGCTCGCGCGGGTGGAGGCGGCGGGGGTGCCGATGTCGAACGCCCTGATTGTGGCGTTGGCGACCCCGGACGGAAAGCCGTCGGTGCGGATGATGCTTCTCAAGGGCGCGGATGCCCGCGGCTTCGTGTTCTACACAAATGAGCGGAGCCGCAAGGGCCGCGAGATCGCGGCGAATCCCCGCGCGGCCATCGGTTTCTGGTGGCCGCTTTTCGAGGAGCAGGTCCGTGCCGAGGGGATTCTGGAGAAAGTGTCTCCGGCCGAGGCCGATGCGTACTTCGCCTCGCGTCCCCGGGGAAGCCAGATCGGGGCGTGGGCGTCGAGGCAGAGCGAGCCGCTGTCCTCCCGGGAGGAACTCGTGGGGGCGGTGCGGGAGATCCGGCGGAAACACCTGGGGTCGGCGGTGCCCCGGCCGCCGTTCTGGTCGGGGTTCCGGCTCGTTCCGGAACGGATCGAATTTTGGTTCGGCCGCCCGGACCGCCTTCACGACCGCGTCCTTTACATGCGGGACGGGACGGGGTGGAAGATCGGGTTGTTGAACCCATGAGCCATGAGCAATTGATCATCAGGCGGGCGACGCAGACGGACACAAACGCGATTCTTGCGCGATGGGCCGAATTCCAGGCGTTTCATGCCCGTCTCGATCCGGCGTATGCCACAGCATCGGGGGCGCGCGCGAAGTTCGCCTCGCATCTTCGTCAATTGATGCGGTCTCGGAAATCGCGGGTCTTTGTTGCCGTGACCGGCGGCGGACGGGTGATCGGATTCCTCACGGTCTCCGAGGCGATGAAACCGCCGGTATTGAGTCATCGTCGCCACGGATTCCTGATGAGCATGGGGGTGGCGGCCCGATGCCGACGCCATGGGGTCGGGCGGGCGCTTGTCCGCGCAGCGGAAAATTGGTTCCGGGAGCGCCGCCTCCCGGAGATGGAACTCATGGTGGCGACCGCCAACCGCGCGGCCTGCGGGTTTTGGGGGGCGCTTGGGTTCCGGACCTATATGCACCGGATGAGACGGCGGATTCGTCAACGGTAGATTTCCCGGCGATGCCCCACGCGCAGGATCACGATTTGACTGTCGGTGATATCGAAAATGACGCGATAGTCGCCGATCCGGAACCGGTACATGCCCAGACGCGGATCGGACAATTTGCGCGACCGGGCGGCGGGATCCTTCCGCAATTCCAAGAGTTTACGCCCCAGGCGCTTCCGGACGAGGGGGTCCAGGGCCTGGATGTCCCGGACGGCCCGTCGGGTGTACACCAATTCGAACGTCATCCGAGTTTGCCGAACACGTCCCGGTGGGCGGCCACCCGCCCCTTGCGGTAATCCTCGCGGGCCTCGCGGACGCCCTTGAGGTAGTCCGGGATGGACAGGGCCAGAAGATCCTCGAAGAAATCCAGATTCACCATGGCGCTCACGGGTTTGGAACGCCGGGTGATGAGCACGTAATCCCGGGTTTGAGAAACGTCTTCCAGAACGTCGCGGAGATGATCGCGGAGGGTGCTGGTATCCACCTGTTTCAGCATGGGAATCTTCCTGTTCGGGTGAGTTGTACACGATGAGTGTACAATCGGGATGTGCAATGGTCAATGGAAAAGGACGGCGGGATTCCGGATGACCCTGTTGCGGGGAAAGGGGGTTCGGATACAATGGACTGGGAGAAATCTGGTTGGTTAGAATGGGATCAACGGAATCTAATGGGGGGCGGACCATGGCGGAAAAAGAACTGGCGAAGGACGTGGAGCGGGTCACGGACGAGCGCCGTCAGGCCCTCGGGCGGGCTCTGGCCCAGATCGAGAAGCAATACGGCAAGGGCTCCATCATGCGCCTCGGGGCGGACGTCCGCGTGGACGTGCCCAGCGTCTCGACGGGGTCGGTCTCCCTCGACATGGCGCTCGGAGTGGGGGGCATTCCGCGGGGGCGGGTGATCGAGATTTTCGGACCCGAGTCCTCCGGCAAAACCACGCTGTCCCTTCATGTGGTCGCCAACGCCCAGAAGGCCGGCGGCGTCGCCGCCTTCGTGGACGCCGAGCACGCCCTCGACCCCGGCTACGCGAGGCGGCTCGGGGTGAATCTGGATAATCTGCTGGTCTCCCAGCCCGACACCGGCGAGCAGGCGCTGGAGATCGCGGAACTCCTGGTCCGGTCCAACGCGGTGGATGTGATCGTGGTGGATTCCGTGGCGGCGCTCGTCCCCAAGGCGGAACTCGAGGGGGAGATGGGCCAGGCCACGGTCGGCTCCCAGGCGCGGCTCATGTCCCAGGCGCTCCGGAAACTCACCGCGGTGATCGCCAAGTCCAAGACGAGCATGATTTTCATCAACCAGATCCGCGAGAAGATCGGCGTCTTCTTCGGAAATCCCGAGACGACGCCGGGGGGGCGGGCGCTGAAATTCTACGCGTCGGTGCGGATTGACGTCCGGCGGATCGGGTCCATTAAAGAAGGGGAAGAGACCATCGGCAATCGCACCCGCGCCACCGTGGTGAAGAATAAGGTGGCTCCGCCGTTCCGGAAGGCCGAGTTTGACATTTTGTTCAACCAGGGCATCTCGCGGGCGGGGGATCTCCTCGATCTCGGGGTGGAGCAGGGGGTCGTCGCCAAAAGCGGGACGTGGCTCAATTTTGGCGAGACGCGCCTCGGGCAGGGACGGGAAAGCGCCCGGAATTTCCTCCGGGAGAACTCGAAAATCGCCGCCGAGATCGAAAAAGCCATCCTCGCATCCATCCACGTCAAGGTGGAGGATGAGAAGAAAGCGAGGGCGGCACGGGCGTGAGTCGTGGTTCGTGAATCGCAGAAGAACCGGGAATCGGGATTCGGGGCTCGCCGGAAACCGGAAACTGTTGCAAGAAGTCGGCGAGTCAGCGAGTCGGGGAGTCGCCGAGTCAAAAACAAGAGAGCGCGTATCGCTGAAAAACCGGAAACTGGGACCGTTGGAAGAAGTCCGCGAGTCGGAGAGTCACCGAGTCGAAGAAAAGGGATTGCGGACCGATGGGAAGTCGGGAGTCGCACATACGTGAGGCGCGGCCCGTCCGGAAAACTGGAGACGATGCGATGCTTTATAAGCCCGACTGGCCCGAGACCCGCGAATGGCTCGCCGGGTGGTGGAAGCGCCAGGTGCGCGGCCACTGGGCGCTCGGGGTCACCGCGCCCCGCGAAAAGCCGCTTCCGGCGCCGGCCGTGCCGCCGGACCCGGCGGATCCCCGCGGCTTCTGGATGGACGACGCCTGGGAATTCGCCGGCGCGGAGCGGAGTATGGCCGCCACGTTCTACGGCGGCGTCGCGTTTCCCTGGGTCACCGCGGGGCTCGGGCCAGGGGCGCTGAATTTGTTTCTCGGCAGCCAGCCGAAGTTCACTCGGGACACCGTCTGGTACAATCCCATTTTTACGGACCCGGCCGCCGCCCGGCTTTCGTTCGACCCGGAGAATTCCTATTGGCGCTGGACGCTCGATGCCACCCGCCGTCACCTCGCGCGCGCCCGCGGCAAGTGCCTGGTGGCCATGCCCGACATCATCGAGGGGGTGGACATCCTGTCGGAACTGCTGGGCACCGAGGAGCTGCTCGTGCATCTTCTGGATTGCCCGGGGGAGATCCACCGGCTCCTGGACGATTTGGATGACCTGTACTTCCGGGCGTTCGAGCCGCTCGCGGAACTCATCCGAGACGGTGTCGGAGGCAACGCCTACATGGCGTTCAACGGCTGGGGGCCGGGGCGCACCCTCAAGACCCAGTGTGATTTCTCCGCGATGATCTCCCCCGGCATGTTCGCGGAATTCGTCGTCCCGCATCTTGAACGCCAGTGCGCCCGGGTGGATTTCTCGGTGTATCACCTGGACGGACCCAATGCCGTCCGCCACCTCCCCGCGCTCCTCCGGGTCCGGAACCTCACGGCCATCCAGTGGACGCCCGGGGCGGGACAACCCGCCGCGGCCGACCCCGCCTGGTGGGATTCCGTCTGGCGCCCGGTCTACGCGGCGGGCAAGGCGGCCATGGTGCTGTCGGTCCCGCCGGAGCAGGCGGCGCCCTTCGTCAGGGAGTTCGGCCAGGCCGGGACGCTCCTTCTCACGCGGTGCGAATCGGAACGCGCGGCGCGGCGGATGCTGGAGGATTCGGCGGGATGGGGCGTCTGATCGAACAAGATGTGAGATTCATCGGGGATGTGGCGGTGTCGGATGGGGTGTCGAACACAACGGAGGCAACGATGAGAACGATGATGTGGGCGAAGGTGAATGTGGTGGTGGCGGTCGTTGTGGCGGTGGTTGGCGCGGGGATGGGCGGAGGCTTTTGGACCAAGCCTTTGGCCGTGGCCGGGGAGCCGGCGGAGATTGCCGCGGCCGAGGGCGCGCAGGCCATCCTGGACGCCACGGGTTGCTGGCGCTTCTTCGGCGCGCGCGGGCCCGGCGTCATCCCCCTGGACCTGCTCAAGGCCGCCGAGCCGGCCGCGACCGCTTCCAAGACCGTCGGCGGCGACGACGAGACCCCGTCTCCGCCGGCCGACTGGTCCAAACCGGATTTCGACGACTCCTCCTGGCTGCGTGCGGCCGGCCCCTTCCCCGGCGGCCACCAGGGGCACGCCGGCATCTGGGGCCTCAACTGGCGCCGGCTCATCTGTGTCCGCGGCCGGTTCGCGGTGGCCGACCCGGCCGCCGTCAAGAAGATCGCCCTGACCATGAAGTACGCCGGCGGCGTGGTCGTCTACCTCAACGGCAAGGAGGTCTTCCGCCAGGACATGCCCGCGGGGGACGTCAAGCTCGACACGCCGGCCGACCCCTATCCTTTGGATGCCTACGTTGACTCCAAAGGCAAGATCATCCCATTCCAGGCCGGCGCGGACGGGCGGATCAAGGCGGGCGAGACGGATCTCGTCGACAGGATGGCCAAACGCGCCGCGCGGGAGGTCAAGCCGATCGCCCTGCCGGTCCAGGGCCTGCGCAAGGGGGTGAACGTCCTGGCGGTGGAGGTCCACGCGGCCGCCCACCGGCCGGAGGCCCTGCAGTTCTACAAGGGGGATTATCCGGCCTGCTGGCCGCACATCGGCCTGAACGCCCTGCGCCTGGCGGCCGACGCCGCCCCGGGAGCCATCGAGCCGAACTTGTCCCGGCCCAAGGGATTCCGGGTCTGGAACCAGGACATGCACCGGCAGTTCAACGACGCCGACTACGCCGATCCCAACGAGCCGGTCGGGCCAATCACGTTGGTCGGCGCCGCCAACGGCTTCTACTCCGGTCTGGTCGTGGCCGGCTCGGATGCGCCCCTTGACGGACTCAAGGCCGTCGTGACCGACCTCAAGGGCGCCGGCACGATACCGGCCGCGAACATCCGGGTGCGCTACGCCCAGATCTCGCATCTGGGCCAGGGCTACGGCAATCCCTCGATCTTCATCGGCCTGGAGAAGGAGCCGCCGGCCAGGGTCGAGCCCGGCCCGGGCAAGGGCGTCGTCCAGCCGGTGTGGGTCACCGTGCAGGTGCCCAAGGGCGCCGCCGCGGGCAAGTACCAGGGGACTCTGGAGCTCTCGGCGGCCGGTGTCGCGGCCGTCAAGGTCCCCGTGGAGATCGATGTCGTTGGCTGGACTCTGCCCGACCCCACCGCCTTCCGGAGCTTCATGTCCATCTACGAGTCGCCGGACTCGGTGGCTCTGCAGTACGATGTTCCCGTCTGGTCCGAGGAACACTGGAAACGTCTGGAGAAGTCCGCCGAGCTATTGGGTCACCTCGGCAACAATTTCGCATGCGTGCCCCTGGTCTGCCGGACGGAGTTCGGCAACGACGAGAGCATGGTCACATGGATCAGGAAGGCCGACGGCTCCTACGACTACGACTTCTCGGCCTTCGACCGCTATCTCGATCTGCTCATGAAATACTGCACGATCAAGATCGTGGCCTGCCAGGTGTACTTCGGGGGCGGCTGGGGCGTGGCGGACCCGACCAAGCGGGCGGTGTCGGTGACGGTGGTGGACCCGGCCGCCAAGAAGCGCGAGATGGTCGAGATGCCGCTGTACGGGACGGAGGAGTCCAGGAAGCAGTGGAAACCTCTGGTGGACCAGCTCCAGGAGAGGCTCAAGAAGAAGGGGCTGTCGGGGACTCTGGTCTTCGGTGTCGGCCACTGCGGGGGCATCCACAAGGACGTGGTCGCCTTCTTCAAGGAGATCGCCCCCGGCGCCGGCTGGCACATCGCCAAGCACAACCGCGCACGGCCCAACGAGTTCCCCACACATCGGTACGTGGAGTGGATGTACATCCTCTATCCCCTGCCCGTGCCCAGCCCTCTGCCCAAGTTCCCCAACGACGGCAAGGGGCTGATCAGCATCATGATGGAGCGGATAAGCGACCCCGGCCAGCCGGCGATCTCCATGCGGACCATGGCCGAGCGGGCCTACCTCTTGGGCGACAGCGGCGCCGGACGGACATGCCTGGACTACTGGCCGGTGAAGGGCAGCGTAGGGGGCAACTACTCCACGGACGGCTCGCTTTTCAGCCGTTGGCCGGGGGCTTCGGCCGCCCAACGCGGCCCGCAGGTGCATTACCTGTCCTTCCCCGGGAAGAGCGGGGCCGTCTCCACGCCGAAGATCGAGGCCCTGCGCGAGGGGCTCCAGGAGACCGAGGCGCGCCGGTTCATCGAGGACGCCCTGGCCGCCAATACGGTGGGCGGCGATCTGGCCGAGAGGTGCCGGAAGCTCGTCGCCTCGCGCGCGGCGCTCTGCAAGATGACCCACTCCACGGGGGACCAGTTTACGGCCATTCCGCTCTGGCCGGCGCGCGCGGAAGCCGCGTACCGCCTGGCCGCGGAGGTGGCCGGCAAGGGCCTGTAAAGGGTGAATCATTGTCAGGCCGCAAGCGGAAACTGGCAACTTGAAACTGGGGGAAGAAGTCGGCGAGTCCGCGAGTCGGGGAGTCGCCGAGTCGAAGAGGGAAAATCGCGAATCGCAGAAAAAAACACATCACGAAAACACGAATCACGGAATCACCACGGGAACGCAGAATGGGGGATGGAAATATCGGGAGTCGAACAATCATGCTTTGGAAGATAAGTTGTAAGCGCAGATTAGGTGATATTGGGCATGTGAGGTTTGATAGCTTGAATTACTACTTCAGGACTTGTACCCACAAGCGAGGCTTTCGGAATGATAATGGCATGAAACGGACCGACAAGTAAAAAGATGTGTGCAGCAGTTTCTTCAATTCTGGCTATGCTACGCCAAGTCATTTCGGAGCGTCCATGTTCACCGGCAATCACAATGCCGCTGTCGTTGATGGTTAGCGTTTTGTTGCCGAGTTGCGTGGAATGGGGTTGACGAACGTAGGCTTTTCGCGTTCCTTGCGCATGAATCTTTGGACCGTTGCGATAAAAATCAAAACCTATAAATGCACCGATGCCTAGGCCCAGGATGCACATGAAAATCACGGTCGAAGGGAATATCGCATCATTACTGAATACGAGCACAAGTCCAAGTAGCAAAAAGGCTCCTCCGATTAATGCAACGATGCCAACTATAAGCAGACTAACAAATAGGAGGGCTCGTCGGGAATCGGGGTTATGTTTTGCATAATACTCACTGAACGCACAAACGTCATCAACCCCAACGCGAAAGGACGCTTCGATCATAGGTATTTCCTAACAAGGGAGGGATTGAACGTTACCGTTCGGACGAATTGATTATGGATTCTAGTCGAAGGCGACGGGCGTTCAAGCGGGAATGTATTCAATTCGTGTCTCCCATAATTCACTCTTCACATGCCGTGGGGGATTTGTTGCATGAACGGGCCGGGGTCATTAGAATCCGACGTGTCGGCCGGTGCGAAGGGATGGGCCGCGGGTCGCCGGCCGTGGAGGGATGTCGGGTCACCGGACGCGATTTTCCCGGAGGATGCCGTGATGCGCATTGTTGGAGTTTTGCTCGTGCTGGGTCTTCTGGCCTTGCCCGCCCGGGCCGGGATGGTGGGGCAGAAGGCCCCGCCGCTGCGCGCCCAGAAGTGGACGTCGGCCAAACCCCCGGATTTCAAAACTCTCAAGGGGCGGGTGATGGTCATCGAGTTTTGGGCGACCTGGGACGCGGCGAGTCAGGCCTGCATTCCCCAACTGAATGAACTCCATCGCACGTGCGCCGACCGGGGGCTGGTCCTTCTCGCCCTCGCCCAGGGGGACACCCCGGAAAAGGTGAAGGAGTGCGTCGGGACCCGGAAGATTTCCTATCTCGTGGGAATGGACGACGGGACGGGAGATGCGTGCGAGGTGACCGCCATTCCCCACGCGCTCGTCATCAGTCACGAGGGGGTGGTGACGTGGGAGGGGTATCCCGGCGCGGGCCTCGAACGGGCCGTCGGGAAGGCGCTCGACGCGGCCCCGGCGATGTTCCTGGCTGGGGTGGATCTCGGTTCGTTCGCCGCCCTCGAGAATCCCCTGTCGGGGGGAAAGGATTTCCCCGTCGCCTACCGGCAGGTGTCCGCCCGGGCGAAGGAGACGGGCGCGACGGGGCGGGCCGCGAAACTCATTCTTGATACGCTGAACAAGCGCCTCCAGGAGAGGATGGATGCGGCCACCGCCGCCGCCGACCGGAATCCCGTCGAGGCCTACGCGATATTCGCCTGGCTTGCCGACCGGTTCGGGGGGATTGAACTCACGACGCCCGCCGTGGACGCCGCCCGAAAACTCGCCGAGACGAAGGAGGTGAAGGACGAAATCGTGGCGGGGAAGGCTTTCGATCAGGCGGAGACCGCCCTCGCGGCGTGCGTTCCGTGCGCCAACCACACGTCCTTCCGGTCGGAGTGCCCCGTCTGCGTGGGCCGGAACAAGACCACCTTCGTTCAGATCGCCTCCCGCCTCAAGGAGATACAGCAGAAATTCGGCGCCACCCGGGCCGCCCGGGCCTCGGGGGATCTCCTGGACACGCTCAAGGAGATGGCGGCAAAGTAGCCCTTTTCTCCCGCCGGTCCATTGCTATAATACCCCTCCGCCTTTTCCCGGCGGAGGTCCGAAGGGGAAACTTTCGGGCGGGTAACCGAAGGGGCTGGAGATTTTCACGATTCGCGAATCGCGATCCACGAACCCATGACATCGAACACCGTCCGCAAGTCATTTCTGGCGTTCTACAAGGAACGGGGGCACACCGTTGTCCCCAGCGCCTCCCTGATTCCCCACAACGATCCGTCGCTCCTTTTCACCGGCGCCGGGATGAACCAATTCAAGGACCGATTCCTGGGGCTGGGACAATCGGACTACATCCGGGCGACCTCCAGCCAGAAGTGTTTTCGCACCCCGGACATCGAGAAGGTGGGGCGGACCGCATCCCACCATACGTTCTTTGAGATGCTCGGGAATTTCTCCTTCGGGGACTATTTCAAGACGGAGGCGATCGGCTGGGCGTGGGAGTTCCTCACCAGACACCTGCGCCTGCCGGCGGCGAAACTCACGGTGTCGGTCTACGAGCGCGATGACGAGGCCTGGCGCATTTGGGAGAAGGAGATCGGGGTGCCGGCCGCGCGCATTTTCCGCTACGGCGAGGCGGACAACTTCTGGCCGGCGAGCGCTCCCTCCGAAGGCCCCAACGGCCCCTGCGGCCCCTGTTCGGAGATCTTCTACGATTGGGGCGGGGACAAATCCTGCGGGCTTCCGGACTGCGGCCCGCGGTGCGAATGCGGGCGTTTCGTGGAGATCTGGAATCTTGTCTTCATGCAGTACGAACGCAAGGAGGGCGGGGTGCTCGTTCCGCTCCCCCGGAAGAACATCGACACGGGGATGGGCCTCGAGCGCATCACGGCCATCCTCCAGGGGGTCCGGACGAATTTCGAAACGGATTTATTCAAGCCGCTCATCGCCGGCGTCTCCGAGACGCTGAAGACCCCGTATGTTCCCACGAATGAGACGGGCGCCCTTATCCGGCGCATCGCCGATCACCTGCGCGGGGTGGTTTTCGCGGTGGGGGACGGCATCCTGCCCTCCAACGAGGGCCGCGGTTACGTCATCCGCCGGATCCTGCGCCGGGCCGTCCGCGACGGGAACCATCTGGGCGCGACGGAGCCGTTTCTGAACGGGCTGGTGCCGCTGGTGACGAATGTGATGAAGGAGGCCTATCCGGAACTTCAGGATCGCGAGCCCCGGGTCCGGGAGACGGTCCGGGAGGAGGAGCGGCGGTTTCTCGAGACCCTCGCCCAGGGCACCCAGGTGCTCGGTGAGATGGTGGGGGCGCTCCAGGCCGACGGAAAGAAACTTCTTCCCGGCGCCGACGCGTTCCGGCTCTACGACACCTACGGGTTTCCCCTGGAGATGACGGTCGCGGAACTCCGGCGGCTGGGTCTGGGGGTGGACGAGAAGGGATTTCAGGCGGAGATGGAGTGTCAGCGGGAGAAGGCGCGTCTGGGCAGCGGCATGGCGAAGGACATCTTTGGCGGGAAATCACTAAAGGAGATTCCCGGGATCGGCGCCGGCACTGAATTCACGGGCTATGGGAAACTCGGTTCGGACGGCCGGGTGCTGGCGGTCCTGGCGGGTGGGGAGGGGGAGGACCCGCGGACGATGGAGGCGGCGGCCGCGGGCGAGCCGGCCGGGGTCATTCTCGACCGCACGCCGTTCTATGGGGAGTCGGGCGGCCAGGCCGGCGACCGCGGAAAAATCACCTGGGAGGGCGGGGAGTTCGATGTCGCCGACACGCGGAAGACCGAGGGGGTTGTCATCCACCGCGGGACGGTGAAAAAGGGGCGTCTCAAGGCGAACCGCGCGGTCCGGGCCGAGGTGGACGCCGTCCGGCGCATGGCCACGGCCCGCCACCACACCGCGACCCATCTGCTGCAATTCGCCCTGCGGAGCGTCCTGGGCAGTCAGGTCGAACAGGCCGGCTCCCAGGTTTCGCCGGATCGCCTCCGCTTCGATTTCACCCACTACGCCGCCGTGGCCGGGGATGCCCTCGAAAAAATCGAGGGCATCGTCAACGCGCGGGTCCTCGAAAACACGGAGGTCGTCACCCATGAGATGACGCTCGAGGAGGCCCGGTCGCGCGGGGCGCTTGCCTTCTTCGGGGAGAAATACGGCGACCGCGTCCGCATGGTCGAGATCGGGGATTTCAGCCGCGAGCTTTGCGGGGGGACACACGTCCGCCGCACGGGGGACATCGGGCCGGTCCGCATCCTGTACGAGGGCTCCGTGGCCGCCGGTGTGCGCCGGATCGAGATGGTGGCGGGTTCCGCGGCGATGGATTATTTTCTGGCGATGGAGCGGCAGTGCCGCACGGTGGCCGCGGCCCTCGACGTTCCCGAGAAGGAGGTCCCGGCGCGGGTCCAGAAGCTTCTCGACGAGGTCAAGGTCCTCCGGAAGGAGATTTCGGACATGCGCCGCCGGGAGATGGCGGGGGGGATGGACGAGATCCTCGCGAAGGCGGTTGACGTGAAGGGCATCCGGGTGATTCTGGCGGAACTCGACGCCGGGATGGAGGAGCTCAAGGCATTGTCCGACGACCTCCGCCGTGCGCTCGGGGAGGGGGTCATCGTTCTGGCCGGGAAGGAGGAGGGCCGTGTGGGGCTCTTCGCGACGATCTCGGACGATCTTGTGAAACGCGGGCTCTCCGCGGGGGATCTTGTGAAGACGATCGCGCCGATCGTCGGCGGGAAGGGGGGCGGAAAACCCGTCTCCGCCCAGGCGGGGGGGCGCGATGCCGCGAAGATCCCGGAGGCCCTCGCCGCGGCGCGGGCGTGGGTGGAAGGAAAATTACAATGATGAATGCGGAATGATGAATGATGAATTGGGGAGGTTTGGGAGTCAGCGAGTCGGAGAGTCGCCGAGTCTGGAAGTCGAGAAATGGCAATGAAACTTCACATCACAGCAATCATCCCCTGGTTTTTCTGCGATGCGCGATGAATTGGATGGCGGCGCTTCTGCGCCGCCGTACATGATTCGGCTCGCCGGGAGGCGAGCCCTCCAAATGCCGTGATTTCCTCCTGCGAATCTCGAATCACGATTCCGGTTCCCGACTCCGCGGTGTTTCTGCGAGGGACGAACCACGTCT
>JAZDJP010000071.1:0-24736 GCA_043803805.1 Planctomycetota bacterium | reverse complement strand
TTGTCAATGAACAGCGTAGCGCGGGGTTTTCCGCCCTCGTCGAAAAGTATCAGACCCGGCCCGCCCTTGACCACGCCCAACACGATGCGGGTCTTCCCGTTCTCGTCCTCAACAATGAATTGATTGGCTCGGATCTCCTTGTTGCCACCCTCCCCCGCCTGCGCGATGCTGATGATGGGACGCAAACCACCAACGCCAAGCAACCACCATCCCCCGACAGCCAACCCCACGACGACCAACAGCCAGCGGTTAAATCGCCTCATGCGACCCAGTTGCCGTTCCATATTTTCCAGACGCTGTTCCATAGTCATAACGATCCCCTCCTTGCTTCCTCGTGGGCAATCGCGCCTTCGAAACCGTGAACGTGCTCTTCCACCATGAATCCTCCTATTTTTCAACCGAAAATAAAAGGGGCGCACTTACTTGCGCCCCATCACAGGCACTCGCATGCCTTCAAAGGAACGCTTTCAGCACGCCCCCGTTCCGGGGCGCGCATCGAGCGCCGTCCTTTGATGCGAAATTGCGAGTTTCGTGATGGACAGCAACCAAATCCGCGCGATATTTTTCCTGCCCTTATCGGTTTATTCCATGCCGCTCCTTATGAAATCGAACCTGCTGGCATTATACCCCGGCCAGGTCTTCTTGACGGCAAAATAACCGAAGGGTGGCGCGAGGTCCAGTGGGGATCCAATTGCTCAGATCCAATTGCTAAAACGCTCGGGGTGGGATAGGATGCTTGCGAGGAAGGGGGCAATATGTTTAGTCCCAGAGAACCAAGTCGTACCGAGGAACGCCTGCGCCATCAGAACCAGCGGCTAAAAGCCATTATCAAAGTTCAGTCTGCGCAGGGAAACGATAATTGCCATTGGTTGAAAGGGAATATCCCTCAAGAGCGTCCGCCTGGCCCCACCAATTCAGAAATTCAGCAACTATTGTCTAACGTTGACAAGATATGTCGTGAGTCCAATATTTCTTTTTTGACGACTATCGGAATAACTGACGAAATTCGAAAAACCTTTATCATCCCAAACAAGAATTTACCCTTTGTTAAGGGGCTTTATGACCGCTCAAAAATTGGGGGATGGCTTTTCAAACAGAATACGCCATGTGAAATATGTGGCGAAAACAGATCGGCAGATTCTTGCCATATCATCCCACGCGAGTTCGGGGGTGCAGCCGCACCCAACAATATCTTATATTTATGCCCCACGCATCATCGCCTTTTTGATCGGCACATGCTTTTCAAAGAAGAGTGGGGTAAAATTATTTGGTCGAACAAAGGAGTGGCTGCGTCGAAATATGCCCGCATTGTTCTGTTGCCCGCATTTAAATCTTTTTGGGGGCGTGTTGAAGGAACTAATTTTCAACGTGAGACCTCATCTGCAGTTTCCAGGGCGTTGACCGCTCAAACACGACAGCATGATTTCGTTGTGGATGAACTGAGAAATATCCTCAAGTTCTCGCCGGGATTAACATTTGACGAAATCGCGAATCTGGTATCGATTGATAAAAAATCATGCGCTCGCATCATCAAGGAATTGATTAAACAATCCGTAGTCTCGCCTACGATTCAATACGGGAAGCGATGTTATCGATTAAGACGGGCATGAAACAAGAATGCCCACACAAAAAGTCATAAGGAACACGCAAGATGGAAAATATAACGAATGGAATCGTAATTGGCGGTGCCGGGGGGGCAATCGGGGGCCTTATGGTTTACCTGATACAGCATCTGCACAACAAATATCTCGACCACATTGAATCCAAGCGCATATACGAGTGGCTCAAGAAAAACACAACGGACGAACCCGGAAAACAGTTCAGATCAACAAGAGCAATTGCGAGTTGGAACAACGTTACCGAAGACAGAGTCCGCTATCTGTGTAGCATCCACAAAGGGATCTACTTGTCTACCGGCGAGAAAGAAGACCTTTGGAGCATTTACACGCACGAGAATCGGATTTCTCCAAGTTTTAGAACCGTATAACATTCTTGCCGCCATCTCGGCAACTTCGCCATGTAGTATTTCTCATTCTTCATCCACCGTTCCGCGAACATCAATCAGTCTTCTTTCCGGCATTCTGTCCAAGCCAGGCCGTCAGAATATCGGTCATCATGGAATGGTGCATTGTGTGGAGGGCCTCGTCATCCAACTCGCGCAACCATTCCGGGTTTGACATCAGTTCCCAAGTTGCATCTTGGGGATCGTGTCGCCGCGAGAACTCCTTGAATATCACATTGAGCGTTTCCGCAACGCTTTGGGCCTCGATTAACATAAATCCCTCCTGTTAAAAAGGTCGTTACGACTGTTCCGAAAATCGTATCTGTCTCCGTGGCTGGGGGGAGGTAACCCGAAATGAAGGCCTCGATTTTCCGGCCCCCACCCCCCTTCCCCAATTTAGCCGACAACATCACCCGGGGGGCCTTTCAATCGCAATTCCCTCTGTTGTCTCAACATCTCCCTTGATGCAAGATGTACGACAACGGTTGGAGGGCGCTCGGGATTCTCCCGGGGGCCATTCCCCACCCCCATCGCCTTGCCCAGCAGTTCGAGGTCATGCCGGGCCTCCTGATGAAACGCCCGGATCGCCAGCCAGTTGTCCGCCGCCTCGGCCCGCGCCAGATGGCCGCGCATCCGCCGGAAAAGGTTCTTCAACTCCTCGACGAAATCCACGCCGGCCAGTTCCGGGTCGGCCTTCACCTGGCGCGTGACCGCCGGCAGAAGATGGTGGCGCACGTGCCGATGGACGGCGGTCCGGGAACATCCAATGAGGCGGGAAACCTCGGCCTGGGTCAGGGTGCTGGCCGTCAGACCGCGATCAAACTCATCACGCCGGGAATCATTACAAACTATACACAATGGACCACCTTTGCGAGGCGTAACAGACGTTACGGTTGTCACGGGGCGGTTGTCCTTCCGATTCGCATCGGTCGCGATTGACGGAATTTCTTGTTGAATTACAAGGGGAACCGGAAAATGATCGTTTCGGTTGTTACTCATGGTTTTGGCTCCTTCATGGCATCCCCCTTTTTCCGCATATTCCGCTTTTTCCGCACCCCCTGCACGTCGTCTTTCCGAGAATCCATTGGCGCACCTCGCCAATTCCCCCAAGATTTCATCCGGCACCTTGCCACGATTCATTCCTCCAATCACTTCCCGGCGAGCTGCTGGGCCAGCGCCAGGAGCGTCTGGCGGGCCGCCGGGGGCATCGTGGGCCATAGTCTCACGAGCGCCGCAATATCCGCCGGCAACGCGGGAACCTCGGGCGAATCCGTTTGACTCCGGCTTGACTGTTTTGGCGGCGCAACGTGACCCGGAAGTGTCGCGGCCTGACAATCCTTCGATGCCAATGGAGCACTATCGTTGAGATTACAACAGTCACAAGGTGGCGCGGAATTGTCCGACGGGGACGCATCGGGGTCGGAACGCATTCGAGCCCCGTCGCCCGCGCTTTTTCGAGCGATAAACTTCGTCATGCGGCGTCACTACGCCCTCGGCGTGTCGCTGTGGACACGCTGTCGGGCGATGCTCCTTGCCTGACTCGTTTCTCGCCCGAAAAAGCCCCGCCAACTGGAAGGAGAGGGAGATTTCCTGACAATCTCACCGGGGGCTCGAAGGGTGACGAGCGCGCCGAAGGCGAAGAGCGAGCCGGAGGCGAGCGGAAGCGAGTCACCCAGGGCCGAGCGGAGGGCGACAGGAGGTCGCCCGAGCGCTTGGCCGAGCCCCGTCGCCCGCGCTTTTTCGAGCGATAAACTTCGTCATGCGGCGTCACTACGCCCTCGGCGTGTCGCTGTGGACACGCTGTCGGGCTATGCTCCTTGCCTGACTCGTTTCCCGCCCGAAAAAGCCCTGCCAGCTGAGAGGAGAGGAACGTCCCGCGACGCCCCCACCCGAGCCGCGAACCCGGCGGCCGCGAACCGGGACGGATGTTGTCCAGCCAACTATCCGTTGCTCAACATGACCTGCAGGTTGTCCGCCAGAAGCGAGATGTTCGCGTTTTCCTCGAGCCATTCCCGGTGAAGGAGGATGGCTTCCGCGGCGGCCAGGGATCGCCGGCCGTCGAACATCCCGACCAATAGCAAATCCAGCAACGGGCGGACGCGTTCCCGGCGTTCCTCGAGGGTTTCGTCCTTGCGTTTCTCCCGCATGGGGGCGAGGACCTTTTCGTTCCCCTTCGTCAGGAGTTCCCGGACTTCCGCGAGGGCCGCCGGCGCGTTTTCCCGGGCCAGGCGGAGCGCCGTCCCCGGGCTCCCGGCGGCCAGACGGAGGATGAGCGACGCGTCCGCGTCCGGCAGTTCCGTTTCTGTTCGGAGGATCGCCGCGACCTCCGCCGTCGTCAGACGCGACAGGCGCACCGTCTGGCAGCGGGAACGGAGGGTGGCCGGAAGCCGGTGCGGCCGGGTCGTGATCAGAAGCAGATACAGATGAGGCGGGGGTTCCTCCAGCAATTTGAGGAGGGCGTTGGCGGCATCCTCGGTCAGAGCGTCCGCCGGGTCCAGGAGTATGACGCGCCGCCGGCCGGCGAACCCCGTGCGCGCGGCGACGTCCTGGAGGACGCGCACGTCCTCGATGCCGAGGTGCCGTTCCCCCTCCGCCGGGGCCAGGTCGTGGAGATCCGGGTGATTTCCGGATTCCGCGAGCCGGCAGGTCGGGCAACGGTCGCAGGCCGCCTCCTTCCCGGTTTCGCAGAGAAGCGCCTTCGCCACATTCCGGGCGAGGCGGTGTTTCCCAATGCCCGTCGGCCCCGAAAGAAGCGTCGCGTGCCCCAGACGCCCCAAGCGGAGCGCGTTTCGGAAGTAGCCGATGGCGGCGGAGTGACCGATGATAGAGTTCATGAGTTCGAGAGTTCAGGAGTTCCGGAGTTGAATAACGGATGAAACGCCGAATGGTGAATTTCGAGTATCGAATTCATGATAAGCTTTCCAACTCACGAACTCCTGAACTTTCTTAAAACGATATCCAAAACCAAGTGATGGGTTTTTTTCACGGATAAGCCGGAGGGGATGACGCGGAAGCGCCGCGGCTCCCGGCGCGCCATCGTGAGGTAGCCATTCCGGACGAGCGCCTGGAAGGAAAGCCCCCGTTTTTCGATCCGGTCCGGACGCCGCTTCCGGCGGGCGAGCCCCTGGCGGGGCGCGACGTCCAGCAGGATCACGAGGTCCGGCGCGAGTCCCCCGGTGGCGATCCGTCCCATCCGGAAAATCTCCGCCGGCGGAATGCCCCCGGCGTACCCCTGGTAGGCCGCCGACGAATACAGGTAACGGTCCAGGAGCACCATGCCGGTCCGGGCGAGGGCGGGGCGGATTTTCTCCGCGACGAGCTGGGCGCGGCTGGCCATGTAGAGAAAAAGCTCGGTGGCCGGAGTCATCCGGCGATGGGCCGGGTTGAGAAGAATATCGCGGATTTTTTCCCCGAGCGCCGTTCCCCCCGGCTCCCGCATCCGGAGGACGGAAACGCCCCGCCGGCGCAGCGCCGCCGCCAGAAGCCGCGCCTGGGTGGACTTTCCGCTCTGGTCGGCTCCCTCCAGGACGATGAGATGCCCCTTATTTCTTTTCGTCATCGTCCTCGTCTTCGTCCTCCTCATCATCGTCGTCGAGATCGTCGTCCACGTCCTCGGTGTCGAGAATGGCGATGGTCCCGCCGACCTTCACGGCGGCGCCGTTGTCGGCCTTGATCTCGATCAGGATGCCGGCCACGGGGGCGGGCAGGGTGTGGGTGTTCTCGTCGAAGGCGATCTCGACGAGATCCTCGCCCTTTTCAACGTGTTCCCCCTCGTCGCAGCACCACTGCGAGATGGTGGCCTCCTCCATGTCCTCGTCTTCGAACTCCGGCAGAAGCACCTCGACCTTCATGACCGTTCTCCTCCAATTGTCTCCGAACCGGGGCCGCCGTCCACGGCGGCCTGAAACGCCCGCTCCGCCTCGTAGGAGCTCCGGACAAACGGGGCGGCCGCCACGAGGCGGAAGCCCATCGCGAGGCCCTCCTTCCGAAGCGCGTCGAATTCCTCCGGCGGCACGAACCGCTCCACGGGAAGATTGCCCGGCGCCGGACGGAGGTACTGGCCCAGGGTAAGCATTCCGCAACCGGTCCCGCGGAGGTCCCGCATCACCGCGAGAACCTCGTCCGTCGTCTCCCCGAGCCCCAGCATGAGCCCGGACTTCGTCAAACGCCCCGGCGCGATCGCCGCCGCCGTCCGAAGGACCGAGAGCGACCGCGCGTAAACGGCCCGCGGACGGACGGCGCCGTACAGACGGGGCACCGTCTCGACGTTGTGATTGTAAACGTCCGGCGCCGCCCTGACAACAGTTTCGATGCTTTCCCGGCATCCCTCGAAGTCCGGGGTGAGAACCTCGACGCGGGCGGACGGGGCGGCCTCCCGGATGGCGCGGATTGTCGCGGCGTAGTGCGCGGCGCCGCCGTCGGAAAGGTCGTCCCTCGTCACGCTCGTCACGACGGCGTGGCGGAGGTCCATCGTCCGCACGGCCTCGGCGACGCGGGCGGGTTCGTCCGGGTCGGGGGGACGCGGCGCGCCGTGGCCCACGGCGCAGAACCGGCAGGCGCGGGTGCAATCGGGGCCGAGGATGAGGAACGTGGAGGTGCCGCGGGAAAAACACTCCTGCTGGTTGGGGCAACGCGCCTCCCGGCAGACGGTGTGGAGATGCAGGGCGTCCAGAAGCGCGCCCACCGCGACGGACCGGCCGGCGGGGGCGAGGCGTTTCCGGAGCCAGGGGGGGAAGCGGAGGCGTGATGCGTGGTTCGTGGTTCGTGAAGCGTGAAACGAAGAATTCAGATTGATAGACGGCGAGTCACCGGACTCCGCGGGCGCGGCGTCGTATCCAAACACGGCGCGGAAGTGTTCGATCACCCGGCGGCGCACGTCCGCCGCGTCCGGAGCGGTTCCGAGGCGTTTTTCCATCGAGGTCAGGCGCGCGTCCGGCATCCCGCAGGGGATGATGTGATTGAAATACGATAAATCCGTCGTGACGTTGAGGGCGAATCCGTGGAACGTGACGCCCCGGCGGACCGCGATGCCGAGAGAGGCGATTTTCTCGTCATTCACCCAGATCCCGGCGGTGCGGGGGCGGCGCTGGCCGGTGAGTCCGAAATCGGCGAGCGTCCGAAGGAGCACGTCCTCGAGGGCCCGGACGGCGTCGTGAATTCCGAGGCCCAGGCGCTTGAGGCGGAGGATGGGGTATCCCACGAGTTGCCCCGGCGCGTGGACGGTGGCCTCGCCGCCGCGCTCGACGCGGAAGACGCCGATGCCGAGTTTTTCAAGTTCTTGCGGCGCGGTGCGGAAACTCGCGGGCCCGCCCCGGCGGCCGAGCGTCACCACCGCGGGATGTTCGCAGAGAAGAAGCGCGTCCGTCAGATCCGGCTCCGCATGCCGCGCCGCGACCATCTCCTTTTGAAGCGACCAGGCGGTTTCGTAGGGGAGGATCCCGAGATCGCGGACAAGAAGAAAGGGAAAGTGCTGAGTGCTGGGTGCTGAGTGCTGAGAACTGAGTTCGGAAAGAGGAGGAGGCATTAACGGTACTCTCTGAAAATCAAATCTGAATGACTTCCATCCTTGTACTCAGCACTCAGAACTCGTGGTTAGGGTGTTTGCGGGTGTCGGCGCTTCAGTTCCGTTTCAATATCACGGAGTCGGGAGAGTTCGTAATCCAGGTCTCGACGCCTCAGGAAAAGGCCGGGCACATTAGTTGATTTGACGGAAATTTTTGTTTTGTTTTTTTGCGGGTGGATGGAAATGGTTGTAATTTGTTCTGTCGGCCAGGATCTTATATTGTTTTCCGGGATGATTTCTTTCACGGTGAATGTTGATCCGCCGGAGTTGTCGATTTCTTTATTGGTTCGGTAATAATTGTGAAATTGAACTGTCCGTGTTGTGATTGCCGCGGATGGCGAGACATCGGTGAGGGGTGATGTTGTGATTGGGGGAATGGCTGGTTCGACATCGGTGACGGGTGGCTTAATGTCTTGTTTCGCGGTCGGATTGTGGTGTGGTGGTGGATACATGTCATCAATGGTGCGTGAAACCGTTTCGTAACGGTAGGGAAGGCATTTTGACGTCGAACAAGAAACGGCAAGGCCGCACAATGTCAAAATGAGCGCGAAATGGATGGTTTTCAACTTCTTTTCCCTCCAACGTGAACCCGATGCCAATCCGCTCATGCTGAACTTTTTACATCCCGCTCATGGTGAGCCTGTCGAACCATGAGCCGCCCGCCTGAAAATCCCGGCTCATCCTTCGACGGGCTCAGGATGAGCGGTTTTTTACTCGATCTTCGCCAATCAACTCCGAATGATTTCCATCCTTGCACTCAGCACTCAGCACTTTGGTTAAGCGTGAATCGGTTTTCCAACAATTCCTTCCGCCGCCTCCATGATCGCCTCGGGAAACGTCGGGTGGGCGTGGACGGTGTCGGCGATGTCCGCCGCGGTGGCCCCGAGTTTCAGCGCCAGCGCCATTTCCGCAATTAAATCGGTCGCCCGCGGCCCCAGAATATGCGCCCCGAGCAGTTTTCCCGTCCCGGTGTCCGCGATTAATTTCACAAAGCCCTCGATGTCGTCGGCGGCGTGGGCTCGGCCCAGGGCGGCGAAGGGGAATCGGCTGACTTTAATCGTCCCGCGCGCGGCGGCCTCGGCCTCCGTGAGCCCCACGGAGGCGATCTCGGGATGGGTGAAGACAGCGAGCGGCACAATGCCCGGATCGAAGGCGGCGCCGCCCCGGCCCAGGACGTTGTCGGCGGCGATAATGCCCTGGCGGCTGGCGACGTGGGCGAGCGGCAGGACGCCCGTCACGTCCCCGATGGCGTAAATGTGATTCACGGCGGTGCGGCCGTGGGCGTCCACCGGGAGACACCCCTTCGTGTCCGTCGCGAGGCCCGCCCGCTCGAGCGCCAGGGATTTCGTCGCAGGGACGCGGCCCACCGAGACGAGCGCCCGGTCCACGGTGATGGTTTCGGTGGCGTCGGCGACGGTGATTTCGGCCGTGACGGCTCCGTTCGCCGCCACGACGTTTTTCACGGTGGCGCCGGTCCGTATCTTCATGCGGCGGGCTCGGAAGATCCGTTCAATGTTGGTGGAGAGTTCCGCGTCCATCGTGGGGAGGAGCCGCGGCAGCATCTCGACGAGGTGGACGTCGCTGCCCAGTTCCTGGAAGACGCAGGCGAGTTCCGCCCCGATGTAGCCGCCGCCGACGATGAGGAGGCGTTTGGGGGCCTCATTGAGAAAAAGGGCCTCGTCGCTCGTGATGACGGTTTTCCCGTCGAAGGGAAACGCGGCGGGCCGGGCGGGTTCACTGCCCGTCGCGATGATGATGGCGTCCGCGGTGATTTTCTCCTCCCCGGCGGGGCCCGTCACGGCGAGCGTCCGGGCGTCCTCGAAGCGGGCCGTCCCGGCCAGGATCGTCACCTTGTTTTTGTCGAGGAGCGATTTGATTCCGCGCGCGAGGCGCCCGACCACCATGTCCTTCTTTTTGAAGAGGGTGGCCGCGTCGAGGCGGAGGTTGTCGAGCATGACGCCATACCGGCGGGCCGTGGCCGCCTCGCTCATCCGGCGCGCGCCTTCCAGCAATGTTTTCGAGGGGATGCATCCGCGGTTGAGGCAGGCGCCGCCGAGTTCCCTCGGTTCGACGAGGGCGACCGACGCCCCGTGCCCGCCCGCCCGCAGGGCCGCGACGTACCCGCCCGGCCCCGCCCCGATCACCGCCACCTGAAAATGCCGCATGGCCGCCCCCTCGGGAAACGGCCCGGATTTTGCCGTTCCCGCGGGAGATGTCAATTCTTATTCTTTTTCTCCCGGGAGAATCGGATATAATCACCGCGTGATCAAACCGCTCGTCCTGAGCCCGTCGAAGGACGAGCCAGCGCTCATGGTTCGACAAGATCGCCATGAGCGGTACTGAGGCGGTACTGAGGATGTAGTCCTGTTTGGTTCCGGTGATGCCGGGTTGGGCTCTTATGCTGAAAAAAATCGAGTGCTTCCTCCAGCCCTTCACGGTGGATGACCTCAAGGATTATCTCATCCGCGCCGGCGTCGTCGGGATGTCCATCACGGACGTCAAGGGGTTCGGGCGGCGCGCCGCGGAGGGGAAGACGAATTCGAAGGACGTGGAGTTCGTAACGCGGACGAAGGTGGAGATTGTCGTGGACGAGGAGAGCCTCGACGCGGTCATGGCCCTCATCCGGAAGCACGCCGACACCGGCGGGCCGGACGCCGGCAAAATTTTTGTGCTTCCGGTCGAGGAGGCCGTGCGCATCAGCACGCGCGAGACGGGTCGGAACGCGATTCTTTGATTCGGGAATTTCACGAGCCATGCCCGACCAGAAATACCTCTTCAGCGGATGGCCGGAGAAGCCGGCGCCGGGGAATTCCGACCGCGGGATGCGGTCCTGGCGCGCCGCGCAGGAGCGATTGTCGCTCGTGGCCGAGCGGATCCGTCTGGATGCCGGGACGCTCGACATCCTGCGCGCCCCGGCCCGCAGCCTCACGGCGGCGGTCCCCGTGCGTCTGGACAACGGCGACATCCGGGTCTTCGCCGGCTACCGCGTCCAGCATTGCCTGGCCCGCGGGCCCGGCCACGGCGGCATCCGCTACCACCCGGAGGTGACCCTGGATGGGATTCGCGCCCTGGCGATGGGGATGACGTGGAAGTGCGCCGTCGTCGGCATCCCCTTCGGCGGCGCCGCCGGCGGCATTGCCTGCGACCCGGTCCAGATGTCCCCGCGCGAGATCGAACGGATGACCCGTCGCTACGTCGTGGAGATCCTCCCGGTCATCGGTCCCCGGATGGACATTCTCTCGCCCGACGTCAACACGAACCCCCGCGTCATGGCCTGGATTCTGGACACCTGCGGCAAGGTTCCGGGCGGTTTCGCCCCGGGCGTGGTGACGGGAAAGCCCGCCGGGCTCGGCGGGACGATCGGGCGGGGCGAGGCGACGGCCCGCGGGTGCATGCATGTCCTCTTCGTGGCCCTGAAGCGTCTGGGCATCCCGGCCCGGGGGCTACGCGTCGCGGTGCAGGGGTTCGGGACCGTGGGGGGAAACCTGGCGAAACTCCTCGACGACGAGGGCTGCCGCATCGTGGCCGCCAGCGATATCGGCGGCGCGGTGGCCAACCCGGAAGGCCTCGACGGGGGAAAACTCTTCCGGCACGTGGAACGGGCCAAGACCGTCGAGGGGTACCGCGGGGGGGAGGCGATCCCCCCGAAGGATTTGTTCAAGGTGGACTGCGACGTTTTCGTCCCGGCGGCGCTCGGGGACGCGATCGGGAAGGAGGAGGCCTCCACCCTCAAGGCGCGGATTGTCCTGGAGGCGGCCAATCATCCGGTCCTTCCGGAAGGGGATGCGGTCCTCGATGCGAAGGAGACGCTCGTCATCCCGGACATCCTGGCCGGCGCCGGCGGCGTGGTGGCGGCCTATTTCGAATGGGTTCAGGGGCTCCAGGGGCTGTTCTGGAACGATCGGGAGGCGGGGTTGAAACTCCGGGACGTCATTGAAAAGGCCTTCGCGGCCGTGGACGAGATGTCCCGCAAGGAGAAGGTGTCCCTTCGCATGGCGGCCCACATGATCGCCGTGAAACGGGTGGAGGAGGCGCTCGCCGCGAGGGGGTTGTGGCCGTAGGCGTGCCGGAGTTCGCGAGGTGGGGAGTTCTCCGTGCGGAGCCTCCCGGGATGACTCGTGAACTCGCGAACTCATGAACTCTTTAACTCGGGAACTTTTATGCGCCTTTTTAAAATCGCCATGCGGTTCCTGACGGTGTTCCCGGTCGAGGTCAAGGACCCGACGGCGGAGGATCTGGGGCGGAGCGTCGCGTGGTTCCCGGTCGTCGGGGCGTTCCTCGGCGTCATGACGAGTTTCATCTATTTCCTGCTGCTCATGGGATTCGGGGCGCCGCTGGCGGATGCCGGGGCGGTGCTGGCCCTGGTGATCTTCACGGGGGCGCTGCATCTGGACGGTCTGGCCGACACGTTCGACGGGCTTCTCGGCGGGGTCTCGCCCGGGGAGCGTCTGGCCATCATGCGCGACCGGCACCACGGGACGTACGGGGTGGTCGCGATCGCCGGAGTGCTTCTTCTCAAGGCGGCGGCCCTGGCGGCCCTGCCCCTGCCGGCGGAACATCAGCCATTTTATGCCGCGCTTTCCGAGGAGCGGCGCGCGGCGCTCGCCGGGGGGCTTTCCGGGGGGGAGATCCTGCTTCGGGAAAAGATTCTTCTCATCTTCCTCATGCCGGTCCTGGCTCGCTGGGGCATGGTGCTGGCGGCTGGGATGTCGTCGTACGCCCGTTCCGGGGGCGGTCTCGGCCGGGAGGTCGTGGAGCGGACGGGCGCGTGGGCCGTGATCGCGGCCACCGTGGTGCCTGCCGCGCTCTGCGTCGGGCTTCTGGGCCGTGTGGGGATCGCGCTTCTGGCGGTCATGGCGTTTCTGGCGTTTCTCGTGTCGCTCCGGATTCGCGACCGCGTGGGCGGCATGACGGGGGACACCCTCGGGGCGGTGGTCGAGCTCCTGGAACCGGCGGTCCCGCTCGCCTTCCTGGCGGTCACGGGGATCTGGCGGGCCTACGTCTTTCCATATTAATAAAAAATCCTTCTTAAGCGCCCCGGCGGGTTTGACGACGTTAGGGGTGTGCACGGTCCCGCCCACGGGCCGTGGCGTGTTCATTTCCGGAACCGTTTGACAGGATGGATCCATGAAGGCAATCCGACGGGCGGCGGCGGTGCTTCTCGCAGGGGCGTTCGTCGCATCGGGAGGCGCGGCCGCGGAGCCGGGCGGACCCTCCGAGGCGGTGTTCACGGCGTCCCGGCGATTTCAGATTCCCTACTCGGCCGCCGACGTGGGGCCGGCGGGCATCGAACGCGTGAAGCTCTACGTCACCCGGGACGGCGGCGCCACATGGCACTTTGCCGGCGAGGACGCGGACGGCGCGAGCCCGTTCGATTTCCAGTGCGCGGACGACGGCATCTACGGGTTCCGCGTGGCCGCGCGCGACCGCGTGGGACACGAGGAGCCGGCGCCCGTGCCGGGCCGGAAGCCGGACCTCGTCGTGGTGGTGGACTCCGTTCCCCCGGCGGTGCGGCTCGTCTCCCCCCAGCCGGGCGAGACGGTGCGCGCCGGCCGTCCCTTCATGATCCGATGGGAGGCGGACGATCCCAACCTGTCGCCGCTCCCGATCAGCGTCTACTATGCCTATCCGGGCGAGGATCCCCGATGGACCCGCATCGCCACGCGCGAGGCCAATGACGGCAGTTACCTCTGGAACGTGCCCAAGGGCGACCTCCGGGACATTCTCATCAAGGTCGAGGCCGAGGACCTGGCCGGCAATCGCGGCGAGGCGGTTCTGGGGAAGGGCGTGACGGTCGAGGGGGGGGGCGTCGTGACCCCGGCCGTGACCGGTTCGAAGGAGCCCGCCGCCGCGCCCCGCCGGGTCAACACCACCACGTTTGACATCTACTACGAGGTGGAGAACGTCGGCGCCTCCGGAATCCGGAACGTCGAACTCTGGTACACGGTGGACGAGGGGAAGGCCTGGGAGCGATACGGCGTCTACGAGAGCGGAAAATCCCCGATCCGGTTCGTCGCCCCGAAAAACGGGCTCTACGGGTTCGCCGTCATTGCCGTGAGCCGCACGGGCCAGACGGAAAACCCGCCAACGGCCGGCGTGAAACCCGAGATGGTGGCCTTTGTGGACGCGACGCCGCCGCGGGTCGCCATCCACCGGCCCAGCGCCGGGACATTCCTCCAGGGCGAGCGCGAGGTCGAGATCCGGTGGGATGCCTACGACGAGTATTTCGCCGAGCGGCCCGTCAGCATTTACCTTTCCAGCGACGGCGGGAAGGAGTGGTCGCTCGTGGCCGGCGGGATCGAGAACACGGGCGTCTTCACATGGGCGGTCCCCGGGATGAACGGGGATTGCCAGATCAAGGTGGAGGCGGCGGATCTCGGCGGCAACGTGACCTCCGACGCGGTGCCGGTCACGATCGACGCGGGCCGTTTCCAGAGCCGCCTGGCCGAGATCGTGTCGGACGGATCGGCGGGGCTTCGGATCGGCCGGCGGGACGAGATGGGGGACGTCATCGATCAGGTGAATCGCATTTCGCCGGACGAAAATCCCGTCAAGAATCCCCTGGAAATCAAGATCCATGCGACGGAACCCGTCGCGGAACCGAAACAGCCCGGGCCGCCGCGCCCCGTGGGGTCCGAGGCGGTCCAGGCGGCCCGGAATTTCTTCGAGAAGGCGAATCTGGCGCGGATTCTGGGAAGGCTGGACGAGGCCGAAAAGGCCTACCAGGAGGCGCTTCGGCAGAATCCGGACTACCTGGAGGCCTTGAACGACCTGGCCGGGCTCTACGTGGTGACCGGCCGCAATGCCGAGGCGGCGGCGGTCTACCAGCGCGCGATGACGCTCGCTCCATCGGACGCCGAGATTTGCTACAACCTGGGGGCGGTGATGGTGCGGCTGGGGCGGCTGGATGAGGGCGTGCGGGCCTACGAGAAGGCGGTGGAACTGCGGCCCGATGCCGTCGAGTTCTGGTGGCATTTGAGCCAGACGCACCTCGCGAAAAAGGATGTGGCGGCGGCCCGGCGGTGCTGGGAGATCATCCGGGTCCGGGCCGGCGATGATTCGGCCTACCGGCGTTTCGCGGAGGCGGCCCTGCGGGAGTACGGGAAGCCGTGACGGACGATCCCGGGAAGGGCATGAAGGAAGCGTGGGAGATGGCATCATGAACACACATTGCGCATGTGTCCTGTCCCTGGTTTTCGTCGCGGGATGCTATTCGCCGGAAGGCCGGAAGCACAAGTCGGGGGAGTTCCGGACCGAGCGGAATCCGTCTCCCATCGATTCGGGCGGGAATTCCGTCGGCGAGGAAATCGGGACGAAGGCCTATCAGATCGGCGCCGAGGACGCGGTGGAGATCGCCGCGCCGGGGTTCCCGGAGTTTACGGGCCAGTTCCCGGTCAACGAGGAGGGCCATATCATCCTCAAGGACATCGGCATGCGGCTCTACGTCGAGGGGATGACGGAGGTGGAGCTCGAGGCGCTCCTCCGGGATCGCATCAGCGCCTACGTCAAGGGGGATCCGGCGCTGTTGGTGAACGTGACGAAGGCCGTCAGCCGAAAATACTACGTCATGGGGGCCGTGGAGAGCCAGGGCGAGCACACGATGGGCCGCCGGACGGTCACGGTCCGGGACGCCCTCCTCACGTCCGGGTGGATGGGGGAAAATGCGGCCCTGACGCGGGTGCATCTCATCCGTCCGTCCGCCGAAAAACCCGACTACACCGTGGTGGACGCGAACGCGATCCTCTATCATGGCCGGCTCCGGGACAACCTGGAGGTGAAGCCGGGGGATATCGTGTTCGTGCCGACCACCTACTACAGCGAGTTCAACAGCCTGCTGGACAAGATCATCCGGCCGGCTGGAAGGATCATGACGTTGGATACCATTCAGGAATACATGAATGACCGTCGGAAGGGGCTGAAGCCCAGTCAGGCGGCCGGCGGAATGCTGGTGCCGTAGGCGCGGCCGCCCCACATCGGGGGACCGCGAAGGAGCCGAGTCATGCCGCAATTGGTGATGCGACCGGGAATCCAGGATTACCTCCGGATCTTTTTCTACCGGGTCTGGTGGATCGGGGGCGTTTTCGCCGTCTGCCTGGGGACGTCCGGCGGATGCGTCATCACCGCGGAGCGGGTCTACCGTTCCGAGAACCAGATCGCGGTCACCGACAAGAACGCCACGGATCCGCTACTGGCGAACTATTCCGCCGCCCGGTCCGTGGCTACCGTGCTGGGCACCCTGGAGCAGAGGATCAAGTCGGAAAAGAAGGGGCGGGAGATCATGCGGGACGTCCCGGCCCTGGGGGCCGGCGCCGTGGACCCGGTCCGGACCGATGCCGACGGGTATCCTCTCGTGCGCAACCAGGGGATTCTCGACAGCCGCCTCGCGCTGTTCCGGGCCTCCTTGAGCATCCTGCCCCGCGGGTATTTCATCCGGGTGGGCTACGACGCCCCGGACGGCCGGCTCGCCAAGGCGGTGGTGGATCGCGTTACCGAGATGCTCATCAGCGAATACGTTCTGCTCCAGGATGAGCAGGTCGAGTACGCCACCGCGTTCATTGACAAGGAACTGGATGTGTACGAGAAGCGGACGCGGGAGACCGAGTCGGAACTCAAGGAATACGGCAAGCTGAACCCGATCGAGTTTTCCCGGGGCACGAAGGAAATCCTCGATGATCTTTCGGACGCCCAGCCCCAGACGGCCCATTCGGCGCTGGCCCAGCTCACAAATCTCTTTACCCGCCTCAACGAGATGGAGTCCCTCATCAAGGAGAAAGAGGAGACGGCGGAGGTGTATCGCAAGCAGCTCCGGGGCGAGCGCCAGATGGTCCCCGAATCCTTGACGCGCGATTATTCCCCGGAGGCCAAGCGGCTCCTCGACATGATCGCCGCCAAGAGCGTGGAGATCTCGGATCTCAGGGTGAGCCGCACGGAGAGCCACCCGTATGTCCAGAAGGCGGCCCGCGACCTGGAGAAACTGAAGGTCCAGTTCGCCGCGGTCGAGAACAAGTACCGGGATATCACGGTGGAGGCGGCCAACCCCCTGCGGCGTCACATCGAGGAACAGCTTCGGCGCCTGGAGGCCGAGGTCCAGGGTCTGAAGGCCAGCCATGCCCAGACGAAGGCCCAGGCCGCCGTGTATGAAGAGAAGATCAAATCCCTTCCCGAGAAGGAACTGGGGCTCATCCGTCGCCGGATGGACCATAACATAAATCTCCGGATGCTGTCCATGCTGCGCGACCGCAAGGAGATCGCGGAGATCACCGTCCGGACGGAGCTGGCCCAGCGGGACAAGCGGTTCGAAGTGGTGGAGAAGGCGAAGGTCCCGACGCATCCCATCAAACCCAAGGTGGGGCTCATTTTCCTCATGGGGTTCATGGTGGCGGGGCTTTCCAGCGCCGCGGTGGTCTTCTTCCTGGAGTATGCCGATCATTCGGTGAGGGGCATCGAGGATCTGAAGCGGTATTTCGACCTGCCTGTTCTCGGGGCCATTTCGGATGTCGAGGGCATCACCGAGGAGGACGAGCGGCGGGCGCGCCATCCCGACCGCGGGTTCTGGTCGGGGCTGACGGTGCGGGTCTTCCGCCGCGGGCGGGAGATGCGGACGTGGGTCCTCGCCGGGTTCGTGATGGCCGGCATCGTGATGGCCATCGCCTGGATGAAGACGAACGAAACCGCCCCGCCGGCGGAACCGGAGGGGCAGAGGATGGTGTCCCGGCCCGCCCCGGCGCCGAACCGCGAGGGGACTCATGCCGGCTCGTCCCGGAGCGCCGTCTCCACCGGGCCGGGGGCGATGCTCGCGCCCCTTGAGTCCGCCCGGAACGCGCACGAGTAGGAGACGACATCCGTGGCGGAAGCGCCCGACGACAAATTGAACCGGATCGTGGGGCAGATTTTGAGCGGGCCCCTTGAACGGGCCCCCCGCGAGGACCTCGGGGAACTCTCCCCCCGGCGGATCCCCCGTTTCGAATTCACCCCCGAGGCCGCCGTCTTCCGGGATCGGTCCATGATGGCCGAGGAGTACCGGGCCCTTCGGGCCAATCTGAATGTTCTTCAGGAACAGGAGGGGATCAAGACCTTCGTCATCACGAGCTGTCATCACCGCGAGGGGAAGACGACGAATTCCCTCAACCTGGCGCTCATGCTCGCGCGCAACCCGGAGCGGCGGGTGATCCTGGTGGACGCCGACATTCGCCGGCCCAAGATCAAAAGTCTCATCCGGCTCGGGGCCTTCGCGGGGATCGACGACTATCTGGAGGGGCGCAGCACCCTGAACGAGGTGATGTTTTTCTCCGAGGCGGAGAATCTCTACGTGATTCCGGCCCGCTCGGGCCGCTCGAATGCCACGGATCTCCTCGAGCAGAGCCGGATGGGGGATCTCGTGCGGTTTCTCCATCGACGCTTCGACTGCGTCATCTACGATACGGCCCCCTTGCTGGCCACGGCGGATCCCATGACGCTCGGGGGGTTGGCGGACGGGGTCATTGTCGTTGTGGAGGCCGAGACGACCCAGCGGGAATCCATCGAGCATGCCATCGGACTTCTCCAGCAGGCGAAGATCCGCATCCTGGGGTTCATTCTCAACCGCGTCCACTTCTACCTTCCCCGATACCTCTACCGGTATCAGTATTATCACGATTACTATTACCGCTACTACCAAGGGGTTTACAGCCGGGATGAAGAGCCCGGGGAGAAGTAGGTTCCATGCCAGGAGACGCCATGCCGCCGGATGCCGTGCCGGAATCCCCGTCTGAGGGTGCGACGGCCACCCCGGATCCCCGGACGATGGCCCTCCGCCGCATCGAACGGATCCCGCTCCGGGCCGGGGCGGTCCTGCTCTGGCGGCATCCCCTCATGGCCGAGGAGTTCCATGCCCTGCGCGCCAATCTGGCCGTCCTCGAGTCCCGGGACGCCGTCCGGGCCATTGTCCTGACGAGCTGCCATCATCAGGAGGGAAAGACCACCACGTCCTTCAACCTGGCCCTGGCCATGGCCCGGAACCGCGACCGGAGGATCCTGTACCTGGAGGGAGATCTCCGGCGCCCGCGTCTCCGCGTCATCACGGGCATCGCCTCCCATCCGGGGCTGGATGATTATCTCGACGGGAAGTGCGGCCTCGAGGAATGCCTCGTTTACACGGAGGCGGAGAACCTCTTCCTTCTCCCCGTTCGATCCGGCCGCTCCGACGCCATCTATCTTCTCGAGCAGGAGCGCATGAAGGAACTTGTGCGCCGCCTCCGCGGAATGTTTGATTACATCATCTGTGATGCCAGCCCCCTGCTTTCCACCGCGGACCCGATCCTCCTGGGGAACCTGATGGACGGGCTGGTGCTCGTCATCGGCGCCGAGACCACCCAGCGGGAGTCCATCGAGCACGCCGTGGGGCTTGTCGCCCAGGCGGGGGTTTCCTTCCGGGGATTCATCCTCAACCGGACCCATTTCTATCTGCCGCGCTACCTCTACCGTTACCAGTACTATCACGATCGCGACTACCGGTATTATCAGTCCGCCAGTGTCGGATGATTCGTGTCCGGCCGCCAAAATCCCCTTCCCTCGGCGTCGTCATTCTGGTAATCAATTGAACCGGCGGGAATATCCGCCGGCGGTGCGTCCATGTTCCATGTCGGATTGAAACGGATGGTGGCCGAATTCCTCCCCGGCGCGGGAGACCCGCGGGGGCGGGGGCTTTCGCCCGGGTTCCGGCCCTGGGGCGTGGGGGCCTGCGTGACCGTGGCCGTGGACGCCGACTGCCGGCGGGGGCCCGGTCCCGTGGGAGAGGTTTTGCAGGTTCTGGCGCGCCATCGCCTCACGGTCGTGTTCGCCGTGGCCGCGGCCTGGCTCGAAAAATATCCGGAGATACATCGTGACATCGCCGCGGCCGGTCATGAGGTGATGAACGAGGCGGGAGGGCATCCCGTCCGGGGGCTTGAGTCCGCCGTGGCCGTGCGCGTCGCCAACCCCGCCATATTCCGGGGGGAGATTCTCCGCGGGCACCGCCTCATCGTCGACCGGCTCGGGGTTGTGCCGGTGAGTTTCCGGCCGGCCGGGGCCATGGATCTTCCCTCCGGGGTCCTGTACGATCTTCTCGCCGGGCCCGGGTACCGGTGCGTGGCCTCGACGGTGGCCGTCGCGGATCGCCACCGTGGGCTGTACCATCCCGTTCGCGCGAACCTCTGGGAGTTTCCGGCCACGGCCTGCCCGCGCCATCCCGGCGCGGCCTGGGGGGCGTCCCACGACGGGGATGCGGGGGATGCCGCATCGGGGGAGGAGATTCTCGCGGAGGGACTGGCGTCCGCGGCATATCTCAATCTGCGCATCAATCCCGCCGCGGACGGCGCGCCGGCGGCCGCGGGACATTTTCTGGCGCGGCTCGCGTCAGAGCCGGGCGTGCGGGTGGCTTGTTACCGCGACCTCGTCCCGTCCGACGGGAGGACGCCATGATGGCCCGGCCCGCGCGCGTCGCGCTCGTCGTGACACGGCTCGCCCGGGGCGGCGCCGCCAAGGTGGTGCTGCATCTGGCGGCGGGGCTGATGCGGCATGGATTCGATGTCACGCTCATTCACGGACTCACGGGCGCGGGCGAGGAGGGATGCGCGGCGGAGGCGGATTCCCCCGGCCTCCGGCGCGTGGAGATTCCCGGGCTCGGCCGGGAGGTGTCGCCTCTGCGGGACATCGGCGCCGCGTGGCGGCTTTATCGATTGCTGCGGCGTGAGCAATTCGATGTGATTCACACCCACACCTCCAAGGCGGGGGCGCTGGGGCGTCTGGCCGGGCGGCTGGCGGGCATCCGGGTCATTGTGCACACCGCGCACGGCCACATCTACGCGGGGAGCGGCGGGATCCCGGGGGTTTCCGACCGGCCCGTCCGGCGGTTCTTTTTCCTCCGGGCGGAACGATGGCTCGCGGGGATCACCGACGGATTCGTCGCCCTTTCCGATGACGAGCGGGCGGTCTCCGTCCGGCTCGGGCTCGGGGATGCCGCCCGTTACCGGGTGGTATATCACGCCATCCCCGCGCCCGCCGGGGCGGGAATGGATGCGGACGCCTTCCGTCGGGAATTCGGCATCGCCCCGGACGCCCCGGTGGTCGGATGCGCCGGGCGTCTGACGCGGGAAAAGGGAGTGGATGTCCTCCTCCGGGCGTTCGCCGCGGCGGGGGGGGCGGTTTTCGGCGCGTGGCTCCTGATTCTTGGCAACGGGCCCGAGCGGGAGAACCTCCGGGCGCTCGCCGCGGAACTCGGCATCGCGGGTCGTGTGGTATTTGCCGGGATGCGCGCCGATGCGGGGGATATCCTTCCGCACCTGGATCTTTACGTCTCGCCCTCGCGCTACGAGGGGTTCGGCCAGTCCATCCTTGAGGCGATGGCGGCGGGGGTGCCGGTCGTCGCCACCCGGGTGGGCGGGGTGCCGGAACTCTTGGGCGGCGGGCGTCACGGGCTTCTGGTTCCTCCGGACGACCCGGCCGCGCTCGGAGAGGCCATGGCGTCCGCTCTCGGGGATGCCGCCCGCATCGGGCCTCTCGCCGCCTCGGGCCGTGAGGCCGCCCGGCGCCTCCTGGCCGTCGATTTTGTCGCCGAAACGGCGGCATTCTACCGGGAATTGCTGTCCCGATAGCCGCGCTATCCCGACCCGTTCTCCTCTCAAGATTAGTTGTAATTTCATTTTGTCCGCGTGTAGTAGAGCGCGCGGGTGCTGTCGGCGCGATGGACCCGGTGGATGAATTTTTCATTTTCGAGATTTTTCAAATCAGAAAACGCCGTGCAACGGCCGCAGGGGAGATTGTCCACCACTTCCTGAAACGTGAGATGCGGATGTTCCCGGAAGAGCGCGCGGAGACGCTCTCGCCGCTCCCGCGTCGAGGGGCGGATGAGCGGCCTTCCCGGATCGGAAGGCGTCCCGGCCGGGGATGATCCGGTTCGGAAAAGATCGGCTTCCAGGACGCGTCGGTCTCCGGCCAGAATCGCGATTCTCTGGATTTCGTTTTCGAGTTCCCGCACGTTTCCCCGCCAGTCGTGCCCTTCGAACGCGTGAAGCAGCGATTCCCCCATTGTGGGTGCTCCTTCGGTGTGGCTCGCGTAGATTCTGGTCAGGAAGTGCTTTGCGAGAAGCGGGATATCGTCTTTTCTCTCCCGTAGCGGCGGCAGAGTGATTTCGAATCGCGCCAGCCGATAGAACAAATCTTCCCGGAAAGTTCCTTTTTTGACGAGTCCATCGAGAGGAGTGTTGGTTGCCGCCACGATCCGCGCCGTGGTCTTCCGGATGCGCGTTCCTCCCACGGGGCGGATTTCGCCGGATTCCAGGACGCGTAAAAGCCCCGCCTGAAGTCGCGCCGGCATGGATTCCACATCGTCAAGGAAAAGCGTTCCTTTTCCTGTGGTTGTGAAAAGGCCGTCGTGGTTGGAACTGGCTCCCGTAAAAGCGCCCTTCACGTAGCCGAAGAGTTCCGCTTCCATGAGGGAATCGCTGATGCTCGCGCAGTTGACGGCGGTAAAAGGATGCCCCGCGCGGGAACTGGATTCGTGGATGAGTCGTGCGGTGACATCCTTGCCTGTGCCGGTTTCGCCCGTGATAAGAACGGTGGTATCGAGAGGCGCGTATTTTCGGATGAGTGTTTTCACTTTTCGTATGGCGGTGTTTTCGCCGAGGAGCGTCGGGAAAGGGATGGATTCTGATGGAGAGACGGAAACGGTGGGCGGAAGCGGTGAAGAAGGCAACCGAGAGGCAAGGAGACGGAGTTTTTCGATTTGGTGCGCGGATACTTCATGCGCTTCCCGAAGTTCGCGGGCGAGTATCCCGGTGCCATGGCGACCGATATCGAGGATTCGTTTGAGGACGGCGGCGGCTCGCGCGTCGTCGTCTTCGAGAAGAAAAAGGCGCATCCAGTATACGCGAACATAGGGATCGAATATTTTGGGATCGATCATTTCGAGAAGAACCCGCGCGGCTTTGGGGTTGCGAAGGGCCAGTTCCGCGGAGGCGAGTATTTGAATGGCCTCGTGAAGAATGACGTGCGGATGGATGCTCGTTTTGATGAGAGGTATGGTTTTACGGGCAAGATCCCGGGCGCTTTCCGGGAATCCTTTCCCGAGCGCTTTCAATGCCCGCATCAGGGGGATGCGGGCCGGCAGGAAGCTGGGGACAGGGGACTTCTCAAGGGTTTCGAGTTCCCGGTCATATTCCTCCCACCGGCCGGCATCAAAGAGCAACATGAGACGAACCATATTGACGGGAAGTGCATGGGAGGTGGACGAGAATGGCGCAAGCAGAGTGAGGGCTTCGTCGGTGTTTCCAGCGCGTTGGTGCAGGCGGACTTTTAAAAACTGAAGAGAATTGGCGAAGCGAGGGTGGCGTTGGATAAAGGGTTCCATTTCCGCAATATCCTTTTCCACGGCGGGAAAGTCCATTTCCGACATGAGGAATGTTTCCGCACGACGTAATTTGAGGCGTCCCCAAAATTCGGTGTCGCGAGGAATGTCAAGCGCGAGGGCTTCATCCAGAGGCGTCCGGAGGTCGGGATGTAAGGAGGCGAGGAGTCGGAAGTGTTCGTGCAGCAACCAGAAGGCCTTGAGTTCGGGGTGGGGGATGCCGTCCAGGAGTTCTTTCATCAGGCGTGAGAATCGTCGCGCGTCTCCCATGCGGTTAAGACGGTTGGAGAGATTGACGCTCATGCTGAGAAGGAGGAAGAATAATTCGAGATCCTCCGGTGGAGAGTTGATGGCTTCCCGGAGAGCGGGGAGCGCTTTGTCGGTTGGCAGGATGTAAGCGAGGGCGTCCGTGGCCGTCCGAATGGCGCAATAAGATTTTTTTTCGCTATCGGATACCTGCCGCGAAGAAAAATCACCGGTGATGGCGCAGATTCTGGCGTAATTCCCGTCGAGGATGGCTCTGGCGAGCGGCGAGAGGTGTGGTTTCATGGCAACACATAGTACTACAGATACTATTCATTTCAAGGTTTCCAATGGGGTTGGCTGAAATTATTTTGATATATGAAGGTTTTTTGACGCTGTCGGGTCGGCATGCCATTTGCGCTTCGTCATCCAAGAGGAAACGGGAGGCACGCCATGGCCGGCTACACCATCGAACCGAAGAACAAGTTTCTCAGTACCGTCTGCGCGCTGGTGGAATACGAAAACCGCCCCGGCAACACGGTAACGTTTAATTCCCAAGTTGATTTAAGTGACGTCGAACGGTTGCGCGCGGAAGTCTCCCGCGGTTCTTTCAAGCCATCCTATACGGCTATTCTGATGAAATCCATCACGATGGCGTTGCGCGAACACCCGTACGCCAACCGCCGCGTGTGGCGGCTTCCTTTCGGAATCCGCCGTTTGCAGAGTTTCGCCGGTATCGACGCGACCGTTCTTTGCGAACGGGACATTCCCGGGGCTCCGATGGTGGCTTTTTGCGATGTGTTCCGGAATGCCGACAAGGCGTCCCTGGCCGAGATCAACGGATGGTTGCGGGACCTCGCGACGTGCGACGAAACCACGAACAAACAATGGCGGGAATTCAAAACCGTGATCGCGAAACTGCCGTGCCGGATGAGCCGTATGGTCGTGCGTTTGCCCCTGTTGTTCCCCGGGCTTTGGGTCAAATACCGCGGCGGGGCGTTCGTCATCAGCTCCCCGGCCAAGTACGGAGTGGACGACGTGCAGGCCACGTGGCCGTGGCCTCTGGGTTTTTCGTTCGGATTGGTCAAGCCGCGGCCGGTGGTTGTGGACGGGGCGCTCGGGATACGGACCACATTCACGCTGACGATGAACTTTGATCGGCGCGTCATGGCGGGGGCCCAGGCCGCGAGATTCTTCCATCGGATCGTGAGGATTCTTGAACAGGCCACGACGGAAATGGCCTCTTGTCTGCCGGAGGGGAATCGGGTGGAGGAACGGGAGAGCGTTTTTGAAACGGCCGGGGTTAATTACAGCATTTCACAAATGGATAAACCGCTCATCCTGAGCCTGTCGAAGGATAAGCAGCGAAGTTCATGGGAACATCCTGCCCATGGTTCGACGGGCTCACCATGAGCGGAAGACATGGTGTAACCGTTCACGGCCCCGAGGGCAATAGAGATGGGGCGGGTTGACGGGCGAAGTGGGATTGGATGGCGGAGTGGAGGTAGGCGAAGAGGGGTCGGCCCTGCTGGTGGCATGTGACCGCCGCTGTCCAGATGCGTTCGCA
>JAZDJP010000070.1:0-5509 GCA_043803805.1 Planctomycetota bacterium | reverse complement strand
GACGCTCGAGAAAACAAAGGCCGCCGATTCCACCTGCGTCATTTTCATAAGCGACCACGGCGAAATGGCCTTTGAACACGGACAGCACGCGAAGATGACGCTCTACGATCCGGCCGTCCGCGTGCCGATGATCGTGACGGGGCCGAACGTGCGGCCGGGCGTCCGCGACCGCCTTGTTTCGCTCGTCGACATCTATCCGACACTGATGGACCTTGCGGAACTGCCGCATCCGGAAGGTCTCGACGGGCGATCGCTTCTCCCGCAGATCTCCGGCGAAGACGTCCAAACGCCGAACGACGTCCTGTGCCAGTACCACGGCGATAGCATGAACACGGGCGCATTTCTGCTGAGGCGGGACGACTGGAAATACATCGCCTACATGGGCTATCCGCCCCAGCTTTTCAACCTGCGGGACGATCCCGGAGAACTCGTGGACCTCGCGGCGATCCGGCCGGAGATCGCGCGAGCCATGGACAAACGGTTGCGGGAAATCGTCGACTGCGAGGCCGCGGACGCCCGCGCCAAGGCAAACGACAAAACGGCGTTCCGCGCGTGGCGCGCAACCCAGAGCGACGCCGACTATCACAAAGCCATGGGCGGTATCTACGCCGGTTGGGACGCCGAGGCCGCGCGCGTGATCGACCAGTGGCTTGCGGTCCCGTAACGTCACACGTTCCTTTTTGTTGAGGAATAGCAATTTCGCGCCGTCGAAAATGGGCATGACCCATCGTCGCCGGCTCACGAACCGGCGGCGTTCCTCCGTCTCCGGCGCCGTCCCGGGCGGAGGGCCGGCCGCGCGGGGTTTCGGATGGACGCCCCGGAGGGCCGCGGGTAATATCCCGGCATGGGGGTTTCTCCGGAACTTCTCGCGCCCGCGGGCGACGGGGCGGCGTTCCAGGCGGCGCTCGCCGCCGGGGCCGATGCGGTGTATCTCGGACTCGGGCGGTTCAACGCCCGCCTCCGGGCGGAGAATTTCACCCGGCAATCGTTTGTTGACGCGGTCGCGCATGCCCACCGCCACGGTCGGCGCGTCTTTGTCACCCTCAACACACTTCTTTCGGATGCCGAACTTGCCCCCGCAGTGGATGATGCTGCGTTCGTCCACGCGGCCGGGGCCGATGGGGTGATCGTGCAGGATGCGGGCCTCGCCGCCGTGCTCCATCGGCTCCTGCCGGACCTTCCCGTTCACGCCAGCACACAGATGACCATCCTTTCCCCGGAGGGGGTGCGCGCGGCGGCGAATCTCGGCGTCAAACGCGCCATTCTCGCCCGGGAGTTGTCGCTCGCCGAAATCCGCGCCTGCGTCGCGGCCGGCCGCGCGTGCGGGGTCGGGATCGAGGTGTTCGTCCACGGCGCGCTTTGCGCGGGGCTTTCGGGCCAATGCTGGATGAGTTACTTCGCGTCGGGGCGGTCGGGCAATCGTGGCGTTTGCGAGCAGTGCTGCCGGCTGCGCTACCGGAGGTCCGGCGGGCGGGAGGCGGAGGCGTCCGAACCGCGGCTGGAACTCAGCATGCATGATCTCGCGTCGTTCCGGGTGTTGCCGGAACTCGTTTCCGCGGGCGTCGCGGCCCTCAAAATCGAAGGACGCCTGAAGGGCGCCCCGTACGTCGCGGCCGTGACGCGTCTCTACCGGCAGGCGCTGGATACGATCGCGGCGGGGAAATCCTACGACCCCGACCATTTTGAGGCCGAGGCGTCGCTGGTGTTCAACCGGGGATTCACCGATGGCTACCTTCGAGGCCGGATCGGCGACGACATGCGGCAGGGGATACGGTCCAATCCGTTTGGCCGGGCTCCGGATGGGACAATCGAAAAGTTCGACCGCCGCCGCAACATTTTGCATCTCCGGATGCGGCGGCCCGCCGAGGCGGGGGACGGATATGCGCTGGTCCTGCCGGAGTTTACCGCCGGGTTTCATGTGATCGGGATTCCCGCCGGAGGCGAAACGGGTGTCCAGGCCGTCGCCGTGAGGTTCGGGAAGGGCCGTCTTCCCCCGATTCCGAAGGGCGCCCCCGTCTGGCGGAACAGCGCCGAGAGGTTCACCGCCGCGCTTCAGCCGCTCCTTTCGGGACTGCCGGAGGCGGGGATGCCGGTGACGATTGACGTCTCCGGCGCCGCCGGGGAGCGGCTGCGCGCGACATTCGCGACGGCGGGGGCCGTTGCGGAGGGATTTGCGGCGTCCACGCTTTCCCCCGCGGCGGGGAAGGGGCTGGACGCGAAAATCCTCCGGGAAAAACTCGGGGGACTGGGCGGTACACGGTTCGCGCTGGAGGCGCTTTCCGCTGAGGGCTTGGCGCCCGGACTTCACCTGCCGATTTCGGAATTGAAAACCCTGCGCCGGGAACTTGTCGGGGAACTCGAGGAAATGATTTTTGCGGGGCGGAAATCCGCGCCGCAGGGATTGTACCGGCCGCCGGAGGCGGGAATCCGTCCGGCCCGGCGGGCGCGGACGGCGGTGGCGGTGGCGTCGCCGGGGGACATTGCCGGGGCGGTCGCCGCCGGGGCCGATGTGGTTTATCTTTCCGGGGAGAATTGGCTGGCGGACGGAAAAATGGAAGTGGCCCGGAAGGCGCTTTCGGGGATTCCTCCGGAATTCCGTTCCCGGGTGTTCCTGAAAATTCCGGTGTACGCAACCGGGGAAGCGCTCCGCGCCTGGCTGGATGTCGCGGAGAATCTCGGCGGCGTTCTCGCCGGGAGCCCGGGGATTCTCCGGGAGGCCGTCGCGCGCGGACGTCCCGCGGTCGCGGATTTTTCCTGTAATTGTTTGAATGTCGAAACGGCGATGATCCTTGCCGAGACGGGAGCCCTTCGCGTCACCTGGTCGCTCGAGGTTTCTCCGGAGGCGGTTGCCGCGGCCGGCGCGCGCCTCGCCGCCCGCTTCCCGGAGGTCGAAACGGAGGCGGTGGTCGCCGGGGAAATCCCCGTCATGCTCACCCGCCAGCCTCTGGGGCTTCCCGGCGGGGCGCGCGAATCATGGATCTCGGAAAACGGACGGCGTTATGACATCTGCCGCGGCCGGAACGGCTGGACGGCCGTCATGGAATTCCTGGACCGGCGGGGGCATTTATCCAAATTGGCCGGGGTTGTGGATGTTGTTCGGTACCACGGAGACACGGAAAACGAACGGAAATACCACGGAAACACGGAGGAATCACGGAATCTCGGAAGGTAATGGATTTCCGTGTCATCCGTGGTGTGGATTTTTGAAGAATTTCCCAACAGGATCGTCTCCGCGGGCGAATATCCTGTGGAGGGAAGGAGCGATGCCGTGCGAACCGATGCCGAATTGCTGATGGCCTACGCGGCGCGCCGGGACGGGGGGGCGTTCGCGGAACTCGTGACGCGCCACGGGCCTATGGTGTACCGGTCCTGCCGGCGCCTCCTCGGGACCGACGCGGAGGTCGAGGACGCCGCCCAGGCCGTTTTCGTCGTGCTTGCCCGGAAGGCCGGCTCGTTCCGGAAGGGCGCCGACTTGGCGGGGTGGTTGTACGGCATCGCAGGGAATGTTTGCCGGTGGGCCTTGCGGGATCGGGCCCGGCGGACACGGCACGAGAAGGAGGCCGTCATGATGCGCGCGGGGAATGACGCGGAAATGGCGGACGCGGACCGGGAGGCGCTTCTCGAATGCGTGGACCGGGAACTCGCGGCGCTCCCGGCGGCGGAGCGTCAGGCGGTGATCCTTCGGTATCTCGAGGACCGGCCCCAGGCGGAGGCGGCAACCATCGCCGGCTGTCCGCAGGGGACTCTCGCCTGGCGGGCGTCCAAGGGCTTGGAACGCCTGCGGGAACGCCTGGCCCGGCGGGGGACGGTCCTCGGTCTCGCGGCCATCTCCGGCGTCCTCGCGGCGGAGGCCCACGCGGCCGTCCCGGCGTCGCTTCTCCCCTCCCTGGTTTCGGCGTCGTCGCTTGCGGCCGTGGGTGCCGCGGGTGGAACGGCGATCGTCGTAGGGGCGCAGCATTCTGCGCCCCTGCATTTAGCGGAGGGCGTGATGAAGGCGATTCTGTGGGCGAAGGTGAAATTCGCGGCGATGGTGACGGTGGGAGCGATGGCGGTGGGCGTGGGAACGCCGGCGGTGTACAAGGCGGTGGCGGGGGAAAATTTGAAATCCGCCGATGTAGGGGCGGGTTTGAAACCCGCCCCTACCGATGCAAACGTCATCGCCTGGGGCGAAACCGTGAACGGTCTGCAAGCCGGGCTTGTGCCGACGACGACGACGTGGAGCGGCGGGATTTGTTCTGAATGTCTGGAAAAAGTAGAAGGAGCGAAAGGGCGGATATATCTCTCTATAGCGAAACCCTGTCCCAAATGCTTGAAAGGCGACACAGAGAAATTCTGCCGAGGCTCTTGTGCAATCGTCAAACGTATCTGTATCAAATGCGGCGCGGCCAAGCCCTCCGGTGCGACGTTCACCGAGGGAGAGCCCATCGGGTTGGAGTATCACTTGCGCAACACCGGAACCCGAGAAATGAAGATCGCCGACGCCGGTGTGACCAAGTGGAAACTGCTTTTTGCCTCCAAGGATGGCGGGGTTACCCGATTGGCCGGATTCCATCCCAAAAGAAATATGGTTGGAACGGAGTGGCCGCCGATCTCTCTGGCGGGCGGTCAACACGAAGTATTCAATGTCGCCATTGATAACAACTGGCAGTTTGAAGATATCGCCAAGCCCGGGTCCGGTATCGAGACGCTTCCGCCGGGCCGCTATGTTGTGACGGCGACCCTCGAACGTTCTTTCAAGCCGGAGCTTTTCTGGCACGGTAAAGTCACCTCCGGCGCGGTGGAGATCGAGATCGCACCCGGGGGCGCGGCGGTGGGCCGGAAGATCAGCATTGATGCTGAGACCGGTGAGGTCACCCAGCCGGGGCAGGTGCCCATCATCAACTGATGAAGTTAAAGCCGGGCGGGCACAACCCCGCCCGGTTTTTGATGTTGCTCACCGGCCGGGCCCTCGCGGGTCCGGCCGGTTTTTCCCTCTTTCGAGCGCTCCCCTTCCGATTCCCTCATATCTCTTTTCGAGAAAAATTGTTATCCTGATTTCGGAATTATCGAACCGCCGCCCGCCGGGACGGGAGATACTCGTGGAAGAGGAGGCAGGATGACCGATTTGACGGCCAGGACCGACGGAGAACTTCTCCGGGAATTCGCCCGGACACGCGCCGGCGAACCGTTCGCCGAGATGGTGCGCCGTCACGGAGCGATGGTCCACGGCGTCTGCCGGCGCGTCGCGGGGCGCGACGATCTGGCCGAAGATGCGGCCAACGCGGCGTTTCTGGTTCTGGCGCGGAAGGCCGCCGCGGTGGGTTCCCGACCGGACGCCGGGGGATGGCTCCACCGGGTGGCCGACCACGTCGCCCGACGGGCCCGGGACGCCGAACGCCGCCGGGCGTTCCACGAGAGGAGGGCCGCCGCCATGAAAACCGCCGGAGATGGAATAGAGGCGGTCGACCGGGAGGAGATTCTTCGCAACGTGGACGCCGCCCTCGGCACGCTCCGGGGGGGCGAACGGGCG
>JAZDJP010000069.1:0-5761 GCA_043803805.1 Planctomycetota bacterium | reverse complement strand
CGTCATCGAACCCTTTCCCCCGGAATTCGCCGCATCGGACGATGCCGGGGCGGAAATCCTGGCGGCGGCGCGGAGCACCGGCGGGGGGCCGCGGGGGACGATTCCCCCCCGGCAGACCGCCAGACGGGATGAACGGGCCGTCTGGACATGGTGTGTTCTTGCGGCGGCCGTAGTGCTGGCGATGGACGTGGCGTTTCGGAGGATGTGGGGGCAGGGGGGATGAAGAAGTCGGCGAGTCAGCGAGTCTGGGAGTCTGAGAGTCTAAGAGTCAGGGAGTCAACGGTGAAAAAAATCATCGCCATCACCCTCGGGGATCCGTTCGGCATCGGGCCGGAAATCACGGCGAAGGCCCTGGCCCGGCCGGATATCCGCCGGCTTGGGGCCTTTCGTCTCTATGGCAGCCGGGATCTTTTCCGGGCCGCCTGCCGGAGGGCGGGGATCCGCTTCCCCGAAAACATTCCGATGACGGACATCGGCGGAGGTGGCGTCCTTCCGGCGCGCCGGGGGCCGACCCGGGCGGGCGGGGCGGTTTCCATTCGGGCTCTCGATGCGGCGGTCGCGGACATACGCCGGGGCGCCGCACGGGCGCTTGTCACGGCGCCGGTCTCGAAAGAGGCCTTGCACCGCGCGGGATTTGCGTTTCCGGGACATACCGAATTCCTGAAATCCCGGCTTGGGGCGCGTGAAGTTGTCATGACGTTTATTGGCGGCGGACTCCGGGTCGCCCTCGTCACCATCCACGAACCTCTGGCCCGGGTGCCCTCTCTCGTCACGACAGGGAAAGTGCTCGCGACCCTGCGTGTGTTCAACGACGGACTGCGGCGGATGTTCCGCGTCCGCCGGCCCCGCATCGCCGTCGCGGGACTCAATCCCCATGCGGGGGAAGGGGGCCTGTTTGGAAACGAGGAGTCGCGGAAAATTCTTCCGGCCATCCGCCGGGCACGCCGGGCGGGGATATCGGTCGAGGGCCCTTTCCCCGCGGACACGTTGTTTTTCACGGCGCGGGAAGGACGTTTCGACGGCGTCGTCGCCATGTACCACGATCAGGGGCTTATCCCCGTGAAACTGCTCGCGTTCGACAGCGGGGTGAATGTGACGATGGGATTGCCGATCGTCCGGACTTCCCCCGATCACGGCACCGCGTTCGACATTGCGGGGACGGGACGAGCCAACCCCGGTTCCATGATGGCCGCCATCCGACTGGCGGCGGGACAGGAGAAGTGCTGAGTGCTGAGTTCTGAGTGCTGAGGGCGGAGGAAATTCCGACCATCCTTCGCGAAAGCTTCGGAGGGCCCTGCGAAGCCTCTTGGCGAAGCAGGGATGGCGAATCCCGAATGCCGAATTAAGGAAACGTGATATTTTATAGCCGTGATCATGGTTCGACAGGCTCACCATGAGCGGCCTTGAGGATTCCGTCCTGGTTGGTTCCGGCTATGCCGGGTTGGGGAGTGAGCGCTCTGAAAGGACCTCCGCCCTGCCTCGAGGGACGGAGGAGAAGTGAGAACGGGAAAACGGCATGATATGTAGGAGACGGTGATCGTCGGGTGGAAACTGGAGACTGGAAACTGGAAACGGAAACGAAAGGGGATCGTTCCCTCAAGTGTCGTCTCATCGCCGCCGGCATCCGTCCTTCCCGCCGGCTCGGCCAGAATTTCCTCCTGGATAAAAATCTTCTTGCCTTCATCGCCCGGGAGGCGCGAATTCTTCCCGGGGAAATAATTCTTGAAATCGGCCCCGGCCCCGGGAATCTCACCCGGCATCTGGCGGAGCGGGCGGATCGGATTCTCGCGGTGGAGACGGATCGGAGACTTCTCGATATCGCCCGGGAGGAACTGCCCGGCGCGGCCGTGGGCTGGCATGCCGGGTCCATTCTCGAAGGGGGTGCGATCTCCCCTGGCGTTCTGGATATGTTGCGGGCGGCCGGCCGGCCCGTGCGTGTGGTATCGAACCTGCCGTATTCCGTGGCGACGACCGCCATCGTGGCGCTTCTGGAGGCGGACATCCCGCTCCGGGAGATGTTCGTCATGGTTCAACGCGAGGCGGGGGATCGCTTGCTGGCCGTTCCGCGCACGAAGGAATACGGGGTGACGACGGTTCTCGTTCAGGCGCAGGCCGTCGTGGCGCATGTCCGGGATGTTCCCGCGTCGGTTTTCTGGCCCCGTCCCGAGGTGGCGTCCGTCCTCATTCGCGTGACGCCCGACCCGGCGCGCCGCCGGCGCATCCGGGATTACCCGGTGTTTCGTGACACGGTCCGCCGGGCGTTCCAGGGGCGTCGAAAGATGCTGGGCACGATCCTCCGGGACCGGTGGGGGCTGACGGCGGCGGCGATCCCCCCCGGGATCAGGGATTTTGCGTCGAGGCGCCCCGATGCGCTTTCCGTGGAGGAATGGGTGATTCTGGCCCGGGAACTGCATTCGTAGTTTTACGGGGGATTTTTCGCCTCTTGATGGGAAGTGCCCGGCCCGCTATAATCCACTTTTCAACCACCGAGGGCCATGCCGTGACACGTATCGAACAGCGCGCTCGTTTCCGCAAGGTCCTGAAGGTGTTGACCCGTGCCTATCCCAAACGGGTGGATATCCGGTCCGCGCCGAAGGACATCCTTTCTCATGCCCTGTGGCTCATTCTTTCCCAGGGGGACACCCGCTCCAGGGCGTCCGCGCTTCTCCGGAGCCTTTCCTGCGAATTTCCCGACTGGAACGAATTGCGGGTGACCGCGCTCAGCGAAATCGCGGTGCCGCTCAAGGGGGGGCATCTGGCCAACGCCAAGGCGGCCGCGATCCGTCGCTTCCTCCACGCGGTGTACCGCCGCCAGAACGATTTCAACCTCGAGGAACTGGGCGCCCTCAACCGCACGGATTTTGAGTGGGCCATCCGCCGCCTCGACGGCCTCGAGGGAGGCATCGCGGATTGGATTCTCCTGGAGCGTCTGGGGATGCCGTTTCTCCCGGCGGATGCCAATCTCCGCCGGGTGATGCGCCGGATCGGATTGCTCAAGCCCGGGCATGACATCAACGGCGCCCGCCGGGACTTCGAGAACATGGTTCCCCGTCCGATCATCCCGTGGATGGCGAAGGTCCTCACGCTTCACGCGGAGACGGTTTGCACCGTGGACGATCCGGCCTGCCGCCGCTGCCCACTTCGGGAGGTTTGCGAGAAGAACATGGAAGAATTGATCAGCCCGGTGGTGCCCATCCCGGCGGCGCCCCCGAAACCCATTCTCGCGCCGGTGAAGCTGCCCGACATCATCGCCGTCACCGGGGAGGACGACGAGAAGGTGGCCCGCGCCGCTGTGGCGCTTTTGGAGGAGGACCTCGACGGGGTCCGCGAGGAGCCGGAGGAGCCGAAGGAGGTCAAGCCCAAATGACGAAATCCGCGCGCGTCCGGGAGGAATGTCCCGGACGCCTGAAACTCGGACTGCCGAAGGGGAGTCTTCAGGAGGCCACGTTCGATCTCATGCGGAAGGCCGGTTTCCAGGTGTCCGTGTCGAGCCGGTCCTATTATCCCTCGATTGACGATCCCGGCATCGAGTGTTTCCTCATCCGCGCGCAGGAAATGGCCCGGTATGTGGAGAACGGCATCCTCGACGCGGGCCTCACCGGGCACGACTGGGTCACCGAATGCGGCGCCGACGTGCATGTCGTGGCCGATCTCGTCTACGCCAAACAGCGGGCGACGCCGGTCCGGTGGGTGCTGGCCGTGTCGGAGTCATCCCCGGTCCGCGCGGTCAGGGACCTCGAGGGGAAACGCGTGGCGACGGAACTTGTCGCCGTGACGAGGCGGTACCTCGCCCGGCACGGGGTCAGGGCGGAGGTGGAATTCTCCTGGGGCGCCACGGAGCCCAAGGCCCATTACCTGGTGGACGCCATCGTGGAACTGACCGAGACGGGGAGCAGTCTCCGGGCCAACAACCTCCGCATCCTGGACACCGTCATCGAGAGCACCACCCAGTTCATCGCCGGGCATGCCGCCTGGAGGGATGGGGCGAAGCGGCTGAAGATCGAGAACATCGCCCTTCTCCTGGCCGGGGCGCTCGCGGCGCGGGAGCGTGTGGGGCTCAAGATGAACATCGCCGAGAAACACCTCGGCGGCCTGCTCGAAAAACTCCCGGCCATGAAACGTCCGACCATCTCGTCCCTTTCGGAGAAGGGGTGGTTCGCCGTGGAGACCATCGTGGAGGAATCCGTGGCCCGCACCCTCATCCCGGATCTGAAACGCGCCGGAGCGGAGGGGATCATCGAGTATCCGCTCAACAAGGTGATTCCGTGAGGGACTCCCGCGCGGCGCGCATCCATCGAATCATGGCCGGGGTTTTCGCCGGCGTGGCGATTCTCGCCGAGGGGTGCCGGACGGGTTCGCCCGCGGCCACGACATCCTCCGGCGCATCCGCGCCCGCTCCGGCCGTCGCGACCGGCGGCGGCGATGCCCTCAATCCGAAAGCCTACGTGTTTTTCTTCCGGGGCGTCGAACGCGAGCAGGAGGGGAAACGCCTGGATGCGGCGCTCGAGAACAATCCCTTCGAGCCGGAACTCGGGAGCCCGGAGCGGACGGCGGCCGTGAAGGCATGGGGGGATGCCGTCACGGAATTCACCCGGGCGCGGGAACTCGATCCAAAATCCGCGAAAATCGCCCGCCACCGGGCGGAGTGTCTCATTCGTCTGGGCCGGGTGGATGAAGGGGTGGCGGATCTGGAAAAGGCCGCCACGCTCGATCCGAACGACACGCTCCTGCCGCGGTCGCTCGCCGCCCATTACGAACGTTCCCGGAAGCCGGACAAGGCGAAACTCTGGTACGAAACCGCCTTGAAACGCGATCCGGCCTGGGAGGCCGGCTACGAAATTTATGCGGATATCCTCGCGCGCACGGGGGATTTCCGGGCCGCGGAGGATGTGTTTCGGCGGCTCGGATTGCAGAAGGGTGATCCGGTTTTCGGGAGCGAACACCTCGCGGATTTTCACGCCCGGCACGGGAAATTCGACGACGCCCTTCGGGAATACCAGGCGCTCCTGCCCGGAGGGGACCGTCGGGCGTCCCTGGAAATGCGCATGGCCGTCTGTTGTGAGCGGATGAAAAAACCCGCCGAGGCCGCGGCGCACTACAAAGCCTATTTCGAGGCGGGGGGGAAGGCGCTGGATGTCCGCTACGCTTATGGCGCGGCCCTCGAGGAGTCCGGGCGGTCCGCGGAGGCCATGCCCGAATACGAGACGGTCATCCGTGAGGCGGCCGACCGCGGCCCCAATGATCCGTTGTATCTCACCGTGCTTCTCCGGAAAGTCTTTCTTCTGGAACACGACGGCCGCTCCGACGAGGCCGAGGCGGCGCTTGTGGCCACCATCGAACGGGGGACGCGCCAGTCCCGGATTTATCTTCTTTTGGGATCCATGCGATGGCGGGGGGGGCGCGTGGGCGAGGCCGTTTCCTCTTTCGAGAAGTCCGTGGCCCTCGACCCCGATGACAAGGCGGCCGGCCTGCAACTGGCGCTGGCGCTTCTTGAGACGGGGCGGAACAACCGGGCGGAAATTCTCCTGCGGGGGTTGATCGAGAAAAACACCGGCGACCCGGAAATCAGCAACACCCTCGGGTACCTTTTGGCGGAGGAAGGACGGTCCCTCGCCGAGGCCGAGAAACTGGTGAAGGTCGCCGTGGACGTCAGGCCCGACAGCGGCGCCTATCTGGACAGCCTGGGGTGGGTGTATTTCCGGATGGGACGGATGTCCGAAGCCGTGGAGATTCTCTCGAAGGCCGCGGGCCTCCGCGCGGA
>JAZDJP010000068.1:0-57503 GCA_043803805.1 Planctomycetota bacterium | reverse complement strand
GATGGTCGTGATGCGGCCTGGTGGCGGTCGCAAACGCCCGCGGAGCGCGTGGCCGCGCTCAACGAGATGGTGATGAACCATTACGAGATGGACCATGAACTTCCCGCCCGACTTCAGGGAGTTCTTACAGTTGCTCGACGCCCACGGCGTTGAGTACGTCATCACGGGGGGGTATGCCGTCGCGTACCACGGGGTGCCCCGGTTCACGGGGGATCTCGACGTGTACGTGCGCCCCTCTCCCGACAACGCCGCGCGTCTGGTCCGGGTCATTGACGAATTCGGTTTCGGCTCGGCGGACCTGACGCCGGCCGATTTCACCGCCGAGGGCCAGACCGTCCAGCTGGGCATCCCGCCGCTCCGGATTGATCTTGTGATGAAACTCGACGGGGTGTCCGCCGACGATGTCTTCGCTCGAAAAATCCGCGACGAAGACAGGGGGGTGTCGGTCTGGTTCATCTCCCGGGAGGATCTCGTCCGGAACAAAAAGACCATGAATCGGCCGCGGGACGTGGCGGATCTGGAGAATTTCCCGGGCGATTCCGCTTGACAGAATCGTTGGAGTGGTGTAAAGTTCCAAGTGAAGTGTGATTGCAACCCGTTCCGCGGGTTTTTATTATGAGCAATAACTTTGCGGAGCAAAGTTATCTGCAAGGAAAAGGATGACGATGAGAATCCTTCGGGCTCGTATCATGGGGATGTGTTTCGGCGTACAGCGCGCCATCGCCCTGGCGCGGGATCTGGCGCGGGGCGAAGAAATCACCGTTCTGGGGGAACTGGTCCATAATCGCGCGGTGAACGCGTGGCTCGAGGCGCAGGGGGTTCATGCCGCGACGAACCTGGTGGAGGTGCGGACCCGGACGGTGCTCGTGAGCGCGCACGGGGCGTCGGCGCGGCTCCGGGCGCGGGCCGCGGCGGCGGGCCATCGCGTCGCCGACGCCACCTGCCCGCTCGTCCGGCGCGCGCAGGATGCCGTGAAGGCCTTCGCCCGGGCGGGATTCCACCCGGTTGTCGTCGGGGTTCCCGGGCATGCCGAGGTTCGGGCGCTCACGGAGGATCTTTTGGAATTTGATGTGGTGGCCTCGGTGGAGGACGTGGAGCATCTTGTGGAGAATCCCCGTTTGGGCGTCGTGGCCCAGACCACCCGCCCGGTCGAGCGGCTGGAGGAGGTCGCGGCGGCGGTCCGGAGGCGTTTTCCGCGATCGCTCGTGCGCGTGGCGGACACGGTCTGTCGGGCGACCCGGGAGCGGCAGGAGGCCGCCCGGGAGATCGCCCGGATCTCCGACGCCGTGGTGGTCGTGGGGGATCCCGCCAGCAACAACACCCGTGAAATGGCCGGGGTCTGCCGGGCGCTCTGCCCGCGGGTCCATCGCGTCGAGGGACCGGATGAAATTCTCACGGAAGGAATGGAGGGGGTGGAAACCGCCGGCCTCACCGCGGGGGCCTCCACCCCCGCCGACATCGTGGACGCGGTGGAGAAACGGATTTGGGAATGTGGTATGATGCCGAAAGAAGTCCTGGAGTCAGCGAGTCGGCGAGTCTGAGAGTCGGGGATCAAGGTTGTGGATTACGAATAGAGAGTCATTGTTCTCGGTGATGTGTTGCGGGATACGACGAGTATGATTCCTTCAGCTCAGCACTCAGTACTCAGCACTCAGAACTCTTGTTGATACGGGATACGATTCACGAGCGACGCTTATGATTGCCAACCACATCCATCACGCCCTCGCCCAGGTGGAGGAGTTGCGCCGCCGGATTCTTGAACGCCAGCGGTTCAAGGGATACTCCGGCCGCGCCCGGGCCATCGGGGGCTCGGTGGCGCTTGCCGGGGCGGCGGTGATGGCGCGGGGCGGATTCCCCCGCGCGGCGGAGGCCCATGTCATCGGCTGGGGGACGGTGTTCGCCGTCGCGGTGCTGGCCAACTACGGCGCGCTCGCCTGGTGGTTCCTGTTCGATCCGGAGGTGCGGCGGGACCTGCAACGGCTCCGGCCGGCGGTGGACATTCTGCCGTCGCTCCTGGTGGGCGGGATTCTGTCGCTGGTATTCATCCTGCACGGCCGGCACGAATACCTTTTCGGGACGTGGATGGCGTTGTTCGGCCTGGCGAACCTCGCCTCGCGGCACGTCCTGCCCCGGCTCATCTGGCCGGTCGGATTATTTTACATCCTGTGCGGGGCCGCGTGTCTGCTGATTCCCGGGATTTCCTTCACGAATCCCTGGCCGATGGGAATCATATTTTTCATCGGGGAGTGGGCGGGGGGGATCGTACTGCACTTTCACCGATAGGATGATGATGACGAGTCGGCGAGTCAGCGAGTCGCCGAGTCTGGAGTCTGGATAGAGGGGGACATGAACCTGAAGCCCGGTCCCCCGACGGAATGGCGGTTCGATAATCATTCAGGAGGGATCGCGTGGATACAAAACCCGATAACCCCTACGCCGCGCTCGAGCCGCTCTTCCACGAGCCGAGCCGTCTGGCGATTCTCTCGGCGCTCGGCCGGTCGTCCGACGGAATCACCTTTGTGGCGTTGAAGGAGGAGTGCGGCCTCACGGACGGGAATTTGAGCCGCCACCTCAAGGCCCTGGAGGCGGCCGGGGTGGTCGGCATCGAAAAGGCCTTCGCGGGGGCGCGTCCGCGAACCACGGTGATTCTTTCCGACAAGGGGCGGGAGAGTTTCCTGGCATATCTGGCGGCGCTCGAGGCGGTGCTGAAACAGGCGGCCGCGGCCCTCGCGCCCGGCGCCCCGGCGCCCGACCTGCCGGTCCTGCCGGTCCGGTGGGGGGAGGCGCGGACGTGATACCAGGGCCGTTCATGAATGGATATTGAGGATTCCGTCCTGTTTGGTTCCGGTGATACCGGGTTGGGAGGAGAGGCCATGGGTTACGCGAAAATCTGGCGGATCGCCAACGTCGTCCTGCTCGCGTTCGCGGCGTTCTGGTTCTTCCTGGGGCCGGGCGTGATCGTCTTCCGGGTGGCGACGGACCCCGCGGCGGCGACGGGGGGGATTCCCGCGCATGCGAAGAGCTGGCACCGGCGGCTCGCCCCCCGCTACGAGGCATGGGCCCGCGAGCGCGTCGCCAGCGGCGCCGCGGCCCGCGCCCGCTACGAGCAGGGCGTCCCGGCGACGGAATGGGCGGTGTTCGGCTCTGTTTTTTATATATTGGCCACCGAGCATCTCCAGGCGGACTTTGAGCGGAACCCGGCGGGATACGCGGGTGCGCCCGCGGTCTGTGCCCGGGGGGCTCTCGATGCGTCGGCGGCGCTCATCGCGGACCCGAACCACGGCGCCTGGGTGCGGGAGCTCTGGGGTCCCGATTACCTCCACCGGGAAAACGTGTTTTACCGGATGATGGTCATCCTGGGGCTCGGCTCGTACGAGAAACTCACGGGCGACCGGCGTCACCGGCCGCTCCTCGATGACCAGGCCCGGACGCTGGCGGCGGAATTCGAACGGGCGCCCCATTTCGTTCTCAACGATTATCCCGGCGAGTGCTATCCCTGCGACGTGTTATGGGCCGTGGCGGCCATCCGCCGCGCGGATGCGGTGCTGGGGACGGACCGGTCGGCCTTCGTTCGCCGGGCGATCGATGCCTTTCGGAAGATCGAGGACGAACGCGAACTTCCCGGCTGGATGGCCGACCCCCGGTCCGGGCGGGCGGAGCATTCCCGCGGCGTAGGCAATTCGGCGATTCTGGTCTTCGCGCCCGAACTCGACCCGGCCGCCGCGAAACGGTGGTACGACGCCCAGGACAGGCATTTCTGGCAGAAACGATTTTTCAACGAGGGACTCCGGGAATACCCAAAGGATATGAAGTGGGAATGGGGGTTCGATATTGACGTGGGGCCCATTTTCTTTGGATACGGGATCGGGACGAACGCCTTCGGATGGGGTGCGGCCCGCGCCTGCCGGCGGTTCGACCACGCCCGGATTCTCGCGGCGAACGCCGTCGCCTGCGCCTGGCCCCTTCCCGATGGGACGCTTCTCGTGCCCCGGATACTGTCGGATGCCGCCAGCGCCCCCTATCTCGGCGAGGCGGGATTCCTGTTCAACATGACATTTCCGCCGTCGTCGGGGATGCCTCTCGTCCCCGCCCGGGGATTGCCGCCGGCGGTCTGGATTCTGACCGCCGGATATTTCATCGCGGGCGGTCTGGTCCTGGCGCTGGCCGTCCGGATTCTGATGAAGAAGAAAACGTCGCTGGAGAATGTTTCTCCCGCGCGGGCCCGGGCGGCGCTCGCCGCGTGGGCGGGGTGTCTGGTCCTGGCGTCGGCGCTCTTCTGGGCGGGGGCCTGGGGGGCGGCGATTGTCGTGGCACTTCTGATGCAGGTCATTCCCGCGCGGATCGTCGGACGGGCCGTCTCCGTCGTCGCGAAACCGCGGAACGATGCGACGGTGCCGTCATGAAACGTCTGATGCCCGGGCTTCTTTTGATTGTGATGCTCCTCGGCCTGCCGCTGGCCGGGGTGTGGTTGGCCGGGAAACCCGTCGGCCAGTACCTCGAATTTCCGCCGACGACGCGGTACGTGACTCACGCGCCGTTTTCATGGCCGCACTTTATCGGGTACTGTCTTTTCGCCGGTATCGTCGCCATCCCGTTCCTTCGCCGCGCGTTGGCAGGTCACGGATCGCGGGGAGAAGTCTGGGAGTCTGGGAGTCTGGGAGTCTCGGAGTCGCCGACGGCGGGTCACGGGCCACGAGTGAGTCGGCGAGTCGGCGAGTCGGCGAGTCGGGAGTCTTCGATCCACGATCCACGACTCACGACTCACGCTTTTCCCCTCTGGGGCTGTTTCGCCCTTCTCGCCCTCGGCATTTCGTGGCTCCTCGCCTGGACCCGGTTCGATTGGTTCGCGCCGCTCCAGGCGCACACGTTTACCCCGCTCTGGGTGTCGTACGTGCTTGTCGTGAACGCGCTCACGCAGTGGCGGACGGGGCGGTGCCTCATGACGGTACGGCCCCGGTATTTTTTAGCGCTCTTCCCGGCAAGCGCCGGGTTCTGGTGGTTCTTTGAATATTTAAATAGATTCGTCCAGAACTGGTATTACACCGGTGGCGGGGCGTTCACCGCGTGGGAGTATTTCTGGTATGCGACACTGCCCTTCGCGACGGTGCTCCCGGCGGTGCTCTCGACGCGGGAATTTCTCCTGTCGTTCGGCGTGTGGGAGCGGTTCCGGGCGTGGGCGCCGGTGTCGTTCCCCCGTCCGCGTCTCGCGGCGGCGTTCGCCCTCGTCGTGGCCGCCGCGGCTCTGGCCGGCATCGGGGTCCGGCCGGACGCGCTGTTTTCCATTCTCTGGACGGCGCCGCTGTTGATTATCGTGGCCCTGCAGGCATTCCGCGGGGATCGTCATATTTTCTCGGATCTTCCGAGGGGCGACTGGCGATTCCTCCTTTCCGCGGCCCTGGCGGCCCTCGTCTGCGGGTTCTTCTGGGAGATGTGGAACAGCGGAAGTCTGGCGAAATGGATCTACACCGTGCCGTACGTCCAGCGGGACGGCGTGAAACTTTTCGAAATGCCCCTCCCCGGCTACGCCGGCTACATCCCCTTCGGCCTTGAATGCGCGGTGGTGGGGGCCGTGGTGGATGGGTGGATGGAGGGACGATCATGAGTCGCGAACAATTATTGATCCGGCGAATTCGCATATGGTTACTGGTGTTTGTTGTGGGGCTCATCGTCAGCGGCCTCACGGCCATTCCTCTGAATATGGAATTGCAGGCGCTCTCGGGGATGGTCGGCGCGACGGGAGAACCGTCCGCTTATTCTGCGGGAGGTTTTCATTGGTGGATCGCAACGGTCCGCGCGGGTGTGCATCAAACATATACGGTGTATCCGTGGATGGCCTACGGAACGGACTGGCTGGCGTTCGCGCATCTTGTCATTGCCGTCGCGTTCATCGGACCCTGGCGGGATCCTGTGCGCAACGCGTGGGTGGTGGAATTCGGGATTATCGCCTGTTTGCTGGTGGTGCCGGCGGCGTTCGTCTTCGGCGCGGTCCGCGGCATCCCGGTGTTTTGGCGGATCGTGGATTGCTCGTTCGGCATGGTGGGCATCATTCCCTTGGGATTGTGCCGCCAGTGGATTCGTGAACTGGCCGCGGTGAAAGAATCCGTTCCCGGGAGGACTACGGAATGATTTTGGGACGACGGACGCCTCTTCTGACGGGAATGGTAATGGGGCTGGCAGGCCTCGCCGATGTATTTTTCTATGGTCACACGGTCGGTTGGACGGTGGCGGGGTATGGAATGTTGCTGGCGGTCCTGGTGTGGTATCGGGGAGGCGCTCGCCTGCGGGATGCGCGCGCCGGTTGGGTCGCATGGGGATTGGCCGGTCTGTTGTTGTCCCTGGCGTGGGAACCGGGGTGGTTGAAGGCGTGTTTGGCCGCGGCAGGCCTTGTGTGCTTTTCCCTGATGACCCGGGAGCAGATTCCGTTGAATCCGGCGGTTGTGGTTGTCCGGTTCTGGAGGTTCTTCCGGCGGGGGTGGTTTCAGATGTTCCGGGATGTCCGGATGACGTCCCGGTGGCGCCGGCGGAAAGGCGTCGGGAGCCGGAGGGGTTTTGTCCGCACATGGGCGATCCCTGTCGGGCTGACATTGGTATTTGTGGTGTTGCTGGCTATGGGCAATCCCATCCTGTCCCGTTGGATTTGGGATTGTTGGCGGGCGGTGCGAAATGGTTTGAGATCGTTCCTGGAGATGCCCGAACCGGGACGTCTGGGGTTTTGGATGCTTGTCGCAATCTGGAGTTGGGCATTGTTCCGCGTACGGTCCGCGAAATCGTCCCGGGGAAGTGTCCCGTTGCGGAAGGCGGTGTCGCCGGCGGTTGATTTTCGTAGTGGTGATGATGTGGTGGTTGACCTGGGGGAAATCGGCCGGGCGTTTTTTGCCGGGTTATCGGTTCCGGGGAATGTCACGAGGTGCCTGGCGTTGTTCAACGTCGTTTTTTTCGCCCAGACCGCGCTTGATCTGGTGTACCTGTGGGGAGGCCGGGAATTGCCACAGGGCATGACCTATGCCGAATACGCCCACCGGGGGGCGTATCCGCTCGTGGCGACGGCCCTTCTGGCGGCGGTGTTTGTGCTGTGGACATTCCGTTCCGGCGGGGCGGCGGAACGGGACCCGATCGGCCGCCGGCTGGTGTTCGGGTGGATCGGCCAGAATATCTTTTTGACCGTGTCGTCCCTGTGGCGATTGTGGTTGTATGTCGGCAGTTACAGCATGACACGGTGGCGCGTCGCGGCCGGATTGTGGATGTTCCTGGTGGCCGCCGGATTGATTTGGATCATCTGGCGGATCCGCGCCGGACGTTCCAACGCCTGGTTGTTTCATGTCAATGTGGCGACGGCGTGCGTGGTGTTGTACGCGTCGGCATTCGTCAATTTCGACGGCGTCATCGCCGGGTTCAACGTCCGGCACTGCCGGGAGATCCGGGGCGTGGGGCCGGCGCTCGACGTGGAATACCTCGCCGGACTCGGTCCGGAAAGCCTCCCGGCGCTTCATTGGGTCTCGAATCGGTTGAAGGATGTTCCCGTGGGGCGCTTGGCCGCGGAACGGGAGGCGGACGTGCGGCGGGAACTGGACGTGAAACTGCTCGACTGGCGGGGATGGACGGTGCAACGGTGGCTGTTGAGGAGTGAATAGTGGATAGTGAATAGCGGGAAGTCGGCGAGTCGGCGAATCTGGGAGTCTAAGAGTCTAAAGGATTAAGGAGACCATATGATGCGTACTTTCCTGACGATGGGGTTGGCTTTGTGCCTCGGTCTGATGGGCGGTTGTGCGCGGGAGAAATCGCAGCCGGCGGCGCCGGTTTCGCAGGCGGTGGAAAAGGCCCCGGCGGCGCCGGTTGAACGTGCGGGGGGAAAAGTTCCCGCGTCGCTCAAGGCGGATGCGGCGATCCTCCCCGGCACATTCTACGAGGACATCCTTTCGCTTCAGTCGGATCAGATCCGGCTCGTGACCCCCGCGAAGGGAAATCTTTCCATCCCTTACACCCGGATTGACGTGGCGGTCGAAAATGGCGTTGCGTTCACGCGGGTTCTCCAGGTGTATCACAACCACGGGACGGCCAGCGAGGGATACGTCTTGTCCATGCCCATGTCGCCGGACACGATCGTCACCCGGTTCTCCCTTTGGGACAAGGGGGAGCGTTTGCCGGTGGCCATTGCCGACCGCCGGGAGGCGGAAAGGGCCTACCGGGAGGTGACCGGGGACGAAACGCCGGAAATGAAGCGCGACCCCGGTCTTGTGCGCGAGGGGGGGAATAATCGGTTCGAGATGCGCGTGTTCCCGATCGCGCCGGGGGAAAGCAAGCAGATCGAACTCGTGTTTTTCCGCCGGCTGGAGATGAAAGACGGGGCGTTTGTCCTCGACATGCCGCTGGCGCAAATCGCCCGTTCCGCCGACCCGCGTCACGGCAATATCGCGTCGCAACGGACCGATGTGTCGGTGCTCGTTCGGGATGTCCTGCCGATTCGCTCGTTCGCCGCGGAGTCACACGCGGTGATGGGAGGGGCATCGCGGGATGGCGTTTCCGTCGCGCCGGGGACCGCCGAGCCGGTCGAATTCCAGGAATCGCCGCCGGGTGTCTGTGAACGGCTTCTCCGGAAGCGTTTTTCGTCGGAGGAACTCAAGGACGTGGTTGTGAAATACGCCGTGGACCCGGGGGACACGCCATCCCTCCTGCCGGTCACGTATCAGCAGGACGGGGAACGGTTCTTCATGGTTCGGCTCCTGACCAAAATGCCGAAACCCGTTCCCGTCGAGATGCCGGACCCCCGGCGTTTCTACATGGGAGTTTGGCGGACGCCGGTCGATATGGTTGTTGCCTCGCGCTACCATTGGGAAAAGGAACAGGCGGCGCTTTTAACATTGCTCAATCTGAATCAACAGGATTCGTTCCATGGTTCCTATGGAAAGATGGGGGCATTTGTCTTTCTCACGGGTTCGAGTTATCTGATGACGTCGCATTTGGCGCAGTTCGAGAAGGTACTCGACCGGGGATCGGATGAATTATTTAATGACAAGGACGTGAAACAGTATCAATTCAAGGATGTGATGGTGCACCTGGAAAAGGCCATTCGTGTGGATCAATGTCATCTCGTGTATCTGTTCCTCGATCGTCTGCCTCCGGAGGAAATGGAGGCGTTGGGGAAAATCGTCCGGGAAAATGATAATGCCAGTTTTCTGCTGATTACCGGAAGTGAAAAGGATGCGTTGCCGGAGTCGTGGCTGTCGTTGCCCCATATCGCTCATTTCGTCATGAGAGAAGGATGGAAAAAGGACGGTTTTTTTCCTCCTGTCGCCGGGGTCGTGGCGGGGATATCAAGTTTTGGCGGGGGGCTCGCAGAACCTGGCATGGATTGGTTGAACGATTTGTGGGCGCGACTCCCCAACCTGGATCCACGGATGCCCTGGATTGTGGTTGAGGGGGATGCAGATATCCAGCGAGTCCGGGGGGATCGTGCCGGACGTGGGATGTCCAATTTGAATGTGACGGAGACCGGAACGTGTGATGTATTTTGGATCAGCGGCCGATATCGGCACGTCGGAGATGTCCGGTTGAATTTACGGATTGACGGGAAGAGGGAAGAGAAGGAAAAGTCTATCAAGGTTTCTTCGCAAGTGGTTCGTATCTCGGGGAACACCCGTTTGGATGACGGGAATCCCGGGAACCGGTATGTCGGGGCCTTCGTGGTCAAACCCGAGGTGGAGGAACTCGCGTCCCGGATTCGGGAAATCCCGGAATCGAACCGGTCGCCGGCCGACGATGCCAGGCGGGACCGGTTGCGGGCGGAGGCCGTCCGGCTTTCCAAGGCGCATCAGTTCATTTGTTCGGAAACCGCGTTCATCGCCATGCCGGCCGACCTCCAGCGGCGGTATAAGTTTATCCCGGAATCGGTGGAGCAGGGTGGAAAGTTTCAGTTCGGAGAAGTCGGCGCCGGCGGTGTCCCGGAACCCCGGGAGTGGGTCCTTCTGGGGATGGCGCTGGTTCTCGGCGGCGTGTTGTATCACCGAAAACGGCGGCAACGGTCATCCCTGGAAAACCCGTGAACGATGAATCTGTTTCGAGCGGAGACAAATCCGCTGGCGGATGATGGGAGTGGCCGGCGACTCGGCATTCTGTGCGGGATCGCCCTGTTTGCCCCGCTTATCCCCGCGGCGACGCGATACCTGGCGAGTTCCCATCTCCAATTCGCCCCGTGGGGCGCTTCCAGGGTCCTGTGGTGCGGATATGTCCTGGTCTTGTTGTTCACATTTCCTCCCGGAATTCCCCGGTCCCGGGGGGCGCTGGCGCTGGTGTGGGGGGCGGCCGGCGTGTCGGCGTGGTCGGGTGCGGCCGGATTTTCCGCGTGGGCGCTCCTGTCGGGGATGATTGCCATGTTGATCTGGCGGCAGTCTGCCGCCTCCCGCCGAATTTCCGAAACCGTGGCGGCCGGATTCATATTGGGGATCATCCTGCTTCCTTCCATCGGGTACGAGGGTGTGATTTGGTTTCGTGAAGGGTCCATGGCGCTGGTGGACGTATTATTGAAGGGGCTCGGGGTGCCGTTTCATCGGACCGGGATCATGTATGTGTTGGGAGACACAACCGTCATGATCCGGGAGGAGTGCAGCGGTTTTTCCACGATGCGGGTGTTTGCCATTTTGGGAGCGGCGTATTGTCTGGCCACCCGGCGTTTTCTCCCGGCGTGGACGATTGTGCCGGTGGTGGCGGGTCTCCTGGGATTGTTGTGCAATGCCCTGCGCATCGTCACGCATCTTCTCTGGGTGCATCTCGTCGGAAGCCCGGTCGGCCCGCGTCTCCATGAGGGCATGGGAATCTTCTGGTTCGTGCTGATTCTGGCGGGCGTGGTGGCCGTGGAATTGTGGCGAAACAAGCCGGGATCGGAAGTCGGGATGAGCATGGAATCTCGTACACCATCAACCCGGCATGGGTGGCGGCCGGTCGCGGCGGCATGGGCGGGGTATGGCGTGATGGCGCTGGCCGGGGCGTGGGCGATGATGACATTGCCGTTGGAAAAACGGATCGAGCAGGATTATCGGTCGGAGAAGACGATTCTGGGGGAGACGGTGCATATCAACCGGATTGTGGAATATCCCGGCGGCGGGGGGTGGGTACTTCTGGAGCATCCGGTGGAGATGTGTCTGGCGTTGATGGGATGGGATGTGGACGGGGCCCGGGCGCTTCCCGGCTGGCGGGGAGAGAAGATCCGTCTCGTCACCCGTTACGAAACGGGGGGACGGGTGTTTCCCCGTCGTCTGTCGGCAATGGGGTGGAAATGGGCGGATCCTCGGTTGTGGCATCAGCCGTTGCGTGTGGAGGTTCGCATCGTGGAACCGGGGGACCTCCGGTGGCGGTTGGGGATGAAATGGGAATGAGTCGGCGAGTCGGTGGGGTTCTGCGAGATACGAGCGACGATCTTTCTGGTGGTGTTTCTGCGAGCCCCGAGCCCCGAATCCCGGTTCCCGAGTCCACGGTGCTTCTGCGATCCACGATCCACGACTCACGACCCACGGCATCATTCATCCAAGAGCAATACCAACAGTCTTTTCGGTCCATGGGCTCCCAAGACCAGTGTCTTCTCGATATCCGAGGTGCGGCTGGGACCGGATATGATGGAAATCATGGACGGCTTGTCTGCGCCGTGGTGTTTTTCAATCCGGGCGAGGGCGTCCGCCAGGTGGGGGACGATCTGCGATATTCGCGCCACCACCAGATGCGCCGGCGGCAGGATGGACAGGGCCCGGCCGTGCCCGGTCCGGCTCGTGAGGACGATGGATCCCGTGTAGGCGACAAGCGAATCGCACGCCGTGATGCCGAGATCCGTTCCGGCCAGGGCGGCCCCCGCGGCGTCGGGGCCTTTGGGGACGCGCAGTCCCGGCAGTCCTTCCGTCACCGCCGCGACGTCCGGGTGGTTCGCGGCGGCGATGGATTGAAATGAATTGGCGGCGACGATGCGTTTCAGGGCCTCCCGTCCCGCCGCGGCGTTCGCCGCCCGGTGGAATTCCCCTTTTAATTCGCCGAATTTCGATTCGAACCGCGGCCGGAGATCCCAGGCGTTCACCGGCCGGAAGGGGATGCCGGCGGCGGCCGGAAGGGGCGGCGGCGTTCCCGGCCCCAAGGCCTTTCGGATTCGTTGAATGATGTTTTCACGCGCGTTCATCGGGTCCCTTCCGTGTTTCCGTGGTGATTCGTTTCTTCATTCCGTGTTCCCGTGATGTCTGAATTCTGTTTCGTGTTTTCGCGGCGCGTGTTTTCTTCTTCGTGATTTCGTGGTACGTGTTTCCGTGATTTCCACCAAGCCCGAAAAGATTGTCTCGCAAGGGTCGGGCATTTCCGTGTGCCCGACCACGCCCGCGCCGGGTCGAGCCACGTTCCCTCGAGTCCCAGCGCGCGCAGGGCGTTTTGTCCGAAGCGGGCCAGCGCGGCCGCGGCGCGGAACCGTCCCGGGGAACCGACCGCACCGCCCCAGAGAGCGAAGGTGACTCGGTCCTTGAATCCGACTCCGCCCTTCCGGCGGTTGTGGAGAATCAGCCCCGGAAGATCAATCCCCACCGGGCAGGATTCCGCGCAGGCCCCGCAGAGCGTCGAGGCGGTCGGGAGGTGCCGCCAGTCGGGAAATCCCCGGAGATGCGGCGTGATGACCGACCCGATGGGGCCCATGTAAACGGTGGCGTAGGCGTGGCCGCCGATGGTCCGGAACACCGGGCAGGCGTTGAGGCACGCCCCGCACCGGATGCAGAAAAGCGCCTCCCGCGCGGCCGCGTCCGCGAGAAGCCGCGTCCGGCCGTTGTCGAGGAGAATGACGTGGAATTCCTCCGGGCCGTCCGCCTCGTCCGCCCGCCGCGGTCCTCCGTAGAGGGTGTTGTAGCACGAGATCTCCTGCCCCGTTCCCGCGACCGCGAGCATCGGAAGGAAAATCGCGAGATCCGAAAGATGCGGGATGACCTTTTCGATCCCCGTGATGGCGACGTGCACGGGGGGGATTCCCGCCGAAAGCCGTCCGTTGCCCTCGTTTTCCGTCATGGAGACCATCCCGGCGTCGGCGACAATGAAATTACAGCCGATGATGCCCATCCCCGCCGTGATGAATTTTTCCCGGAGCACGCGCCGCGCGGTCATGGCGAGTTCCTCGGCAGAGCCGCCGGGCGGCGTCCCCAGTTTCTCCTGGAACGTGCGGTCCACCTCCTCCCGGGTGAGGTGCATCACGGGGGTGACGATATGATAGGGGGTTTCACCGCGCAACTGGACGATGAACTCCCCGAGGTCGGTCTCGATCGGGGTGACGCCGTTTTTCTCGAGGAAGGCGTTGAGGGCGATTTCCTCGGTGACCATGGACTTGGATTTGACGACGGTCGTCACGCCGCGGCGGCGGGCGATATCGAGAATGATTTGCCGGGCGGCGGCGGCGTCCTCCGCCCAGTGGACGATTGTCCCGCGGGCGGACGCGTTCCGCTCGAATTCCTCCAGAAGGTCCGCCAGGCGCGCCACCGCGGCGGCCTTCACGTCCCGGAGGCGTTCCCGGCCGCGCGCCCAGTCCACGTAGCCGTCCTTGCGCTCCGCGACCTTGGCGTCGTAGGTGGCGATTGCGCGCGCGACGATGGCGCGGCGGGTCGTGTCGGCCGCGGCGCGGGCGGAGGCGGAGCGGAACTCGGCGGCGGGGGTTCTCATGGTATGATTTTCATGACCCATGACTCGTGACGGTGGTGTTCATGTGGAGGCCAGAATCTGCGCGAGGTGGATTATGCGAACCGGGGATTTTCGCCGGGCGAAAATCCCTCCGATCTGCATCAGGCAGCTCGAGTCGGCGCTGGCCAGCCACGTGGCGCCGGTCGCCTCGACGGCGGACGCCTTGGCGAGGCCCATCGCGGAGGAGATTTCGGGATGTTTCACGGAGAACGTCCCGCCGAATCCGCAGCAGATGTCCGCGCCGGCGGGTTCGACGACGTCAAGCCACTTCACCGCGGCGAGAAGTTTCCGGGGCTCCTCGACCAGCCCCAGTTCGCGCCGGCCGTGGCATCCGCCGTGCCAGGCGACCCGGGCCGCGAAGCGCGCCCCGACGTCCGTGACGCCGAGTTTCCGAACGAGGAATTCCGAGAACTCGAATGTTTTCGCTCCCAGCGCCGCCGCGGCCGCGGCGTCCGGCTCCCCCGCGAAGAGCGCCGTGTAGCGGTTGCGGATCATGGCCGTGCAGGAGGCGGATGGACACACCACGGTTTCGGCGCCCGCCAGGGCCGCGATCGCGCGCCGCGCCGCCGCGCGCGCCGGATTCCACGAGCCGGCATTGAAGGCCGGCTGGCCGCAGCAGACGGCCTCCGGCCGGAAGTCCACGGCATGGCCGAGGCGTTCGAGGACCCGCACCGCCGCGACCCCCGCCTCCGGGAAGAGGCGGTCCATGAAGCACGGAATGAAGAGGGCGATATTCATAAAATCGGTCCTACGGCATGCCGGCCATGAAACGTGTGAAGGCCGTCACCGATGTGTTCATGAGGCTGATGAGCGGCTGGGGCCAGACCCCGAGGGCCACCACCAGCACGGCCAGAGGCGCGAGCGAGAAAATCTCGCGTCCGTTGATGTCCTCCAGGGTTTCGTATTTTGAATTCAGGGGCCCGAGGAATATCCTCTGGAACATCCACAGGAGGTATCCGGCCGTCAGGATGACCCCGAACGCGGCCACGATCGTCATCGTCTGGAAGGACACCCCCGGTCCGATCGAGAGGCGGTGCCACGCCGCCGGGGCCGTGAAGGATCCCAGAAGCACCAGGAACTCGCTTACGAATCCCGAGAGCCCCGGGAGGCCCATCGAGGCGAAAAGCGCCAGCGACGTGAACCCCGCGTAGACCGGCATCTTCGCGGCGATCCCCCCGAATCCGTTGATCTCGCGGTGGTGGGCGCGGTCGTAGATCACGCCCACCAGGAGGAACATCATCGAGGTCGCCAGACCGTGGCTGAACATCTGGAACACGCACCCGGTCACGGAGGCGGCCGTCCCCGCCGCGAGGCCCAGCATGCAGAATCCCATGTGGCTCACCGAGGAGTAGGCCACCAGCTTCTTCAGATCGGTCTGGGCCATGGCGCAGAACGCGCCGTAGAGGATGTTGAAGACGCCGAGAAGCCCGATGGGCACCGCGAAGCACAGCGCCGCCTCCGGGAAGATCGGATACGCGACCCGAAGGAAGCCGTAGACTCCCATCTTGAGGAGGACGCCCGCGAGGATGACGCTGACGGCCGTCGGGGCCTCCACATGGGCCCACGGGAGCCATGTGTGGAAGGGGAATATGGGCACCTTGATGGCGAAGCCGATATAGAGAAACAGGAACATGACCGTTCCGAACCCCACGCCTACCTGGAAGAGCGAGAATCGTTCGTGGTCGAAGAGGCGGTGGCGGCGGGAGAGTTCGGGAATGTCGAATGTCTTCTGGAGCGGTTTCACCGCGGCCCCCGGGGCGTCGGGGCTTGCGGCCTCCGCCGCGATGAATTTTTTCGCCTCCGGCGCGAGGGATCGGCTCCCGTCCGACCAGAAATAGATCCCGAGGAGCGCGACGAGGATGAGAACGCTTCCCGCCAGCGTGTAGAGGAAGAACTTGATGGCCGCGTAGATGCGTTCCTTTCCGCCCCAGATGCCGATGAGGAAATACATGGGCAGGAGCATCACCTCCCAGAAGACGTAGAACAGGAAGAAGTCGAGGGACACGAACACGCCGTTCATCCCGGTTTCCAAAAGCAGGATCAGCGCAAAGTATCCCCGGGGCATGTCGTTGATTCCCCAGGAGGCGATGATGGCCACGAAGGAGACGAGGGCGGAGAGGATCACCATGGGCATGGAAATGCCGTCCACCCCCAGGTAATACTCGATGGCGAACGAACGGATCCAGGAATGCCGTTCGACGAACTGGGGGGCCGCGGTGGAGCGATCGAAGTGGATCGCGATCCATCCCGCGACGAGGAGTGTCACGAAGGCCGCCGCCGCCGCGATGGTCTTGGTGATGTCCCCGCGGCTTTTGGGGACAAAGAGAATAAACAGCGCCCCGACGAGGGGCAGGAACGTGAACAGCGTCAGAGCGTAACCGGGCGCGTGCATGAATTCATCCTCCTCAGAGACTAATTCCCGGCCGATCCCTCCCGGTCCCGAGGCGCCCCGGCGATCCCTGTGACGACGCAAATGGCATATGTCACGGCGAGGGCGATTCCAAAAACAAGGGTGAGCCGCCATCCCGCCTCGATAACCAAGAGTGTCGTCACGAGCGCGGCGAGCGACATCCCCGCGTACTGCTGGACGCGCCCCGTCTGGAAAAGGCGCGCCACGCTTCCAAGGACAAGCCACGTCCAGCCGAACAGCCCGTCCACGGCCACGCGATCCAGAATGCGGTCGTCCGCGGCGCCGGTCTTCCGCGAGGCGAACCGGCCGGCGCGGGCCCATCCGTCCACAAATATCCGGTCCAGAACGCGGTTGTCCATGTCCGCGGCGCCCCGCGCCGCCGCGAGGCTTCCGCGGACGAAGAGGCGCCGGTAGAGGTCGTCAATTCCCCAGAGGCTCGTCGCGCCGCGATGGAGAATCCGCAGCACCGGACTTCGTTCCCACAGGGCGATGGCCGGGGCGGGGCCGCGTCCGTAGAATCGCCAGGCGGCCGCGAGGCCCGCCGCCAGGGCCAGAAGCGACACCGCCACCGCGGCGTGGTGGGCCGGTTCGGCGCCCGTGCCGTGCGCGGTGCGGTCCGTGACGAGGCGCTCCACCCAGTGCCGGGCGCCCTCGGGGAATATGCCCAGTTTTCCAAGAAATGGAATCTCGATCATCCCCGTCCACACCGGCGCCAGGGTGAATCCGGCGAGAATGAGCATGGGTACGGTCGCGACGAGAGGGGATTCGTGGGCATGCCCGGCGGATTCCTCCCGCGGCTCTCCGGCGAAGGCGAGGAACAGGAACCGGAACATGTAATACGACGTGAGAACGGCCGCGACGGACAGGAGGACGATCGGCAACACGCGGAGGAACGTCGGGTGCGCCAGGGCCTGCCCGCAGGCCGAGGCCAGAATGAGATCCTTGCTCCAGGATCCCGTGAAGAGGGGGACTCCCGTGATGGCCATCACCCCGGCCAGCGCCGCGAGATACGTGAGCGGCATCCGCCGGCGCAAGCCGCCCATCGTGAACAGGTCCTGGGTGTGGATGGCGTGGATGACGGAGCCGGCCGTGAGAAAGAGCATGCACTTGAAGAAGGCGTGGGTGAACAAGTGCGCCAGGCCCGCGGTGTACCCCCCGCACCCGAGCCCCGCCATCATGAACCCGAGCTGGCTGATGGTGGAATAGGCCAGGACCGCCTTGATGTCCCACTGGACGGCGGCGATGGAGGCGCCCATCAACGCCGTGACGCCCCCGACGAGCGCCACGACAAGGCGCGCCTCCGGGGTGAAGATCGGAAGCATCCGCGCCGTGAGGTAAACCCCCGCGGCGACCATGGTGGCGGCGTGGATGATGGAACTGGCAGTCGTCGGACCCTGCATGGCGTCGGGAAGCCAGACGTGCAGGGGGAACTGGGCCGATTTCCCGATGGCCCCGCAGAAAATGGCGATTCCCGCGAGCGTGAGGAGCGCCTGCCCGCTTACGGCATGGCCGAACAGGTTCACGGAGACGCGCTCGAAGGCGCCGGTCCGGGCGGCCTGGAAGAGGGAATCGAAGGAGAGGGGGTTCGCGACAGGCACGGCATGCATCACGTAGAAGAGAATCAGGATTCCCGTCAGGAACCCGAAATCCCCGACGCGATTCACGATGAAGGCTTTGTTCTGGGCCAGGGCGGGGGAGGTGGCCGGGGAGACGTCCGTCGAGACGCCCTTGTGGGACCAGAAGCCGATCAGCCAATATGACCCGAGGCCCACGAGCTCCCAGAAGACGAACATCATCAGCAGGTTGTCCGCCATCACGATGCCCAGCATGGCGAAGAGGAAAAAGCACATGTAGGCGAAGTAGCGGTGATAGAGCCGGTCCCCGCGCATGTAGAAAATCGAATAAACGAGGACCGCCGTCCCGAGTCCCGTCACGATGGCGGCCATGATCGCCGCGGTGTTGTCCACGAGGATCCCGAAGGGGAGGACGATGGGGGCGCCCGACGCCCCGAGATGCAGCCAGGTCATCCGCGCGGAGACCGCGGCGCCGGGATTCCCGGCCCGCAGAAAGATCGCGAGGTTGACGAGGGCCAGCGCGAGCGCCGCGCCCATCCCTCCGATGGCCAGCCAGTCCCCTCCCCGCGGAAGCCGTTTGCCCCAGAACAGAAGCGTCACCGCCAGGAGGAGCGGCAGGAGGAGAACCGCCAGGTTGATCAGGATCAGGAACGTGTCAGGTGGCATGTTCGTGTGTCACAGAATGCAATTTCATGATTCAGTGTCTCATCTCGTCCAGATCGTCGGGGGCCGCCGTCCGCCGGACGTGGTAAATGGCGAAGAAGAGCGCCAGGGCCACCACGGCCTCCGCCGCCGCGAGCAGAATAATAAAAAGCGAAATCACGTGGCCGTCCAGCGGACCTCCCCGGAACCGGGTGAACGTGATGAAGTTGAGGCTGGCGGCGTTGAGGATGAGTTCGACGCCCAGGAGCAGTCCGATGGCGTTCCGCCGGGTGATGAGCGCGAATATCCCCAGGCTGAAAAGCAGGGCCGCCAGAACCAGGTAGGGCGCGGGTTCGTTCCCGCCGTTTTTGAGCAGATCGATCATGGATGTTTGACCCGTTTGTGTGTTCCTCAACGAGCTATGGCAATTCACGATTCGTGAACGGTTCTAGCCCTCCAACTCTTTTCGCAATATCATCACCGCACCCACCATCGTCACCACGAGCACCACCGAGGCAATTTCGAAGGGGAGGACGTACTTGCCCAGAAGGAGTTCCCCCAGATGCGCCGTCGTGGGTTGGAAGCCGCCGACCGCCGCCGGCAGGCGCTGGGCCACCCGCACGGCCTCCCGGGCGAGGAAGAAGAACGTCCCCGCCGCGGTCACGGCCCCCAGAAATAAATTCACCCGGTCCGGGGCGTCGCGTTTCTTCAGGACGTCGGCGGAGAGAACCAGGGCGAACAAGATTAAAACGGTGATGCCCCCGACGTAGACGAGAACCTGGACCGCGGCGAGGAAGTCCGCATGAAGGAGGAGAAACAGTCCCGCCGTTCCGAGGAGGGTGAGCGCCAGCCCCAGCGCCGCGTAGAGCAGATTCCGGGCCAGCACCGTCGCGAAACCCGAGGCGGCCACGGCGATGAAGAGGAGCCAGAATAATAGTGAAAGCGCGGTCATGGCGTGGATCGTATCACGAGCCAGAAGGCCGCGGCGGCGAAAATCGCGAAACCGGCCGGCACGAGCCGTTTCCAGCAGAGGTCCATCATCCGGTCAATCCGCATCCGGGGGAACGTCCAACGGAGCCACATGATGACAAACAGAAGCATCAGGGTCTTTCCCAAAAACACCGCGAGGTGGACCGCCGGCACCCCGTAGGAAGCGAATCTCAAGGGGAGACGGATCAGCGTCGCGGCGAAGGTCCCCGCGCGCTCCCCGGCGACCGTCCCGACGGCATTCCCGGCCGCCATGACGAGCCGGGGGCCCGCGGCCGGCGCGATGAAAAACACCCCGAGCGCGACGGCCGCCCCCGTCCCGAGGAAGAGGACGCCCTTCCGGGGGATGCGTTCGATCGCCCGCCACAGGAATCCCAGCCGCGTCGGCGCGACGGCCCAGGATCCGATGGCGAGTCCCGCCAGGAGCGCCATCGCGCCGGCCCCGTGCGCCCCCGCCAGCACGGCCCGCCCCGCGAGGTCCGCGTGACGGGCGAGCCAGGAGTTTCCGAAGGGAAGGTGATACCCGCCGAGGAAGAGGCTCACGGCCACCGCGCTCACCACGAACATCATGGTGTATTCGGCGGCGAAGAAGAAGCCGAACCGGAGCCCCGAGTATTCCGTGTGAAAACCCGCCGCGAGCTCCGACTCCGCCTCCGGCAGGTCGAACGGGGTGCGGTTGCACTCGGCGACGGAGGCGGTGAGGTAGAGCAGGAAGGCGGCCAGCAGGATGGGATTGCCGATGTTCCACAGGAGAAGATGGCCGCGTTGCATCTCCACGATGTTCCGGAGATTCAGCGTTCCCGCGACGAGCGCCACCGAGAGAACCGCCAGACCCGCCGGGACGCCGTAGCTGGCGACCTGGGCGGCGGTGCGGAGTCCGCCGATGAGGGACCACTTGTTGTTGGACGCCCACCCGGCCACGAGGAGTCCGATGACCCCGGGCGCGGAGGCGGCCATCACGAAGAATACCCCCGTGTCGAGGTCCGTGACGGTCAGCGCGGCCGCGAGGGGGATCGCGGCGAGCGGCAGAAGGGCCGCCGTCATGACGACATAGGGCGCCAGGCGGAAGAGAAACGCGTCCGCCTTCGCCGGCATGAGGTCCTCCTTGAGGAGGAGTTTCACCCCGTCCGCCGTGAACTGGAGGAGTCCCTGCGGGCCGCAGTGGAGCGGCCCGATGCGGTTTTGCATGAAGGCGCAGACCTTCCGTTCGATGTAGACCTGGAAACCCGCCAGGGTCAGGACGGCCAGAACCACCGGGCCCGTCGCGGCGAGGGCGGCCAGGATCACCACGGGCGCGCCGCCGGGGAGTCCGAGTTCGCGGAGGAGTTGGAGGGCGGCGTTCATGGGTTGTTTTTCACGGGTGGGGACGCCGGCGAGCCATCCGGCTGGTTATGTTCGGATTTCCGCCAGGTCCGGATCCATTCGAGGTCACCCTTGCGAAGGAGGTATCCCAGCCCCGCGACGAGAATCCCGAGGAAGAGGACGAGCGCGGCGAGCGCCACCGCCCCGGCGGGGCGGTCCTCCGCGACCACCCGCCGGAAGACGACCGCCGCGGGGAGGGTCATCGCGATTTCCACGTCGAACAGCAGAAACAGCAGGGCGATGGTGTAGAACCGGAGGTTGTACCGGACGCGCGCGTCCCCGATGGGCACCTCGCCGCATTCGTAGCTCATCCGCTTGTCGCCGATATCGGGCGCGCGGGGGGCCAGGAGCCGCACGGCCAGGAGCGCCGCGAAGACGATCCCCACCGCCATCGGCACAAGGAGAAAAACCGGTGCGAAGACGTACATCGTCTCAGGAATCCGTTCGTTTCATTATCCCTTTGCCGCCGCGCCGGCCCCGAGGGCCGCGAGCATGTCGGGGACCCGGAAGAACTTGTCCCGGACCTTGCCCTTCGCCTTCCCGGCGTCCAGTTCCGCCTTGTCGAGGGTCTTCCATTCCGCGAAACTCACGACGCGCACTTTCCGCGACGCCAGAAGCGCCGTCACGGCCTCCGGGGCCTTGTCGGACGAGGCCTCCGCGGTCTTCCCCGCGGCGTCCTTGAGGAGGTTCTCGACGGTGGCGATGGAGTCGGCCTTGTTCGTCCCGATGAGCCCCGTCGGGCCGCGTTTGATCCAGCCGGCGACGTACATCCCGGCCACCGGCGCCCGGGTCGCCGCGTCCACCACCCGGCCGGCGTCGTTGGCGATGACGCCCTTCTTCGCGTCGAACGGCACGCCGGGAAGGGGGACGCCCTGATACCCGACGGAGCGGAAGACCGCCCCGACCGGAACCGTTTCCACCGTCCCGGAGCCTTTCGCCTTGATGCCGCCCGTGTCGTCCCTGACGAGGGTGTTGCGCTCGATGCGGATGGCGGAGATGCGGCCATTCCCTCCCAGGAGTTCGACGGGGGAGGAAAGGTATTTGAGGCGCACCTTCTTTTCGTTCTTCCCCTCGCCCTCCGCGGCCTTCTTCCGGAGATAGTCCACGATCTGCCGGGCCTTCGGGTCCGTTTTCAATTCCTCCTCGGAGGCCGGGTCGAGTTCCAGATCCCTCGGGTCCACGACGATGTCCACGCCGGAAAGCTCCCCGATCTCCTGGATTTCCCTGGGGGAAAATGCGGACTGGACGGGCCCGCGACGGCCGAGGAGAAGGACTTCCTTCACGCGGCCGGCCTTGAGCGCGGCCACGGCGTAGTCGGCGATGTCGGTTTTGGCGAGGTCGTCGGGATCGCGGACGAGAATGCGTGTAACGTCCATGGCGACGTTTCCGATGCCCACCACGCAGGCGCGCCCGCAGGAGAGATCGAATTTTTCGTTGGCGAAATCCGGATGGCTGTTGTACCAGGCCACGAAGGATGTCGCCGGATAACCGCCCGCGAGGTCCTCGCCCGGGACGCCGAGTTTCCGATCGGTGGGGGAGCCCACGGCGAAGACGACGGCGTCGAAATGGCGGCGGAGATCCCCGACGGAGAGGTCCTTTCCGAACGCGACGTTTCCGTGGTATCGGAGGCGCGGGTCGGCCGCGATCTTGTCGTAGACTCTCGTCACCGCCTTGATGTTCTGGTGGTCCGGGGCCACGCCGAATCGCACCAGTCCGAACGGGACGGGGAGGCGTTCGAACATGTCCACCCGGATGTGGAGGTTCGGGGCCTTGAGGACCGCCTCGGCCGCGTAGAACGCGGAGGGGCCGGAACCGATGACGGCGACGCGGAGCGGGCGCGATTCACCGCCGATGGCGAGGGGGGGCATGTGCCGTGATTCCCAAACAGAATGATCGATGGGCCGGAACCCCGGCGGTTCCGGCAGCCACCTCATTCTCATGGACGGGGATGGGTTGTCAAGAAATTCTTCGGGGGGGAATCCTCCCCGTTTCCGGAGGAATTCAGGATTCGTGTTTAGTGCTTGACTTGGAACGCGTGGAAAATATCTTCATGTCCAAGTGGGATTTATGAAAATCCTTTTCGCCGCCGCCGAGGTTCATCCGTTGGCCAAGACCGGGGGGTTGGCCGATGTCGCGGGGGCCCTGCCGAAGGCGCTCCGCGCCCTCACGCATGAGGTCGAGGTGGTCATGCCCTTCTACCGCATTGTGCGGGAGAAGGCGGCCGCCGTCGCGTCCGGCGGGATCCGCGTCGTCATTCCGATGGGCGGCCGATCGGTCACCGGCGATTTCCACAAGACGGTCCTCCCCGGCTCCGATGTCCCCGTCTGGCTTCTGAAGTGCGATGAATTCTACGACCGGCCCGCCCTCTACGGGGAAGGGGGCGGCGAGTATCCCGATGCCGCGGCCCGCTACATCTTTTTCTCGCGGGCGGTGGTGGAGCTCGCCCGGCGCCGCAGGCCCGACATCCTCCACGCCAACGACTGGCAGACGGGGCTTGTTCCGGCGCTCCTGGCGACCATATTCCGGGGCGATCCCGACCTGCGTGCGGTCGGCACGGTCTTCACGGCGCACAACCTCGCCTACCAGGGCAACTTTCCGCCCAAGGTGATGGGGCTCACCGGAATTGACGCCGCCCATTTCAACTGGCGGGAGATGGAGTTCTGGGGGCGGATCAACCTTCTCAAGGCGGGGCTTGTCTACGCCGACGTCATCACCACGGTCAGCCCCACCTACGCGCACGAAATCCGCTCCGCCGAACTCGGGTACGGCCTCGAGGGGGTGCTCGTCGAGCGCCACGCGGATCTCGCCGGCGTCGTCAACGGCATCGGGGAGGAATGGAATCCCGCGACGGACCCGTTCATTCCCGTGAAGTACAACGCGACCGACATCGGCGGCAAGGCGGTGTGCAAGGGGCGTCTCCAGAAGATCCGACGGCTGCCCCCGCGGAACGTGCCGCTCATCGGGATGATCACGCGCCTGGTTGACCAGAAGGGGCTGGACATCGTCGTGGACGTGATGGATTGGATCCTTGCGAAGGACGTTCAACTGGTGATTCTGGGGACTGGCGATCCGGACTACGAGGCCCTGTTCCGGCGTCTCGCCGACGAGCGTCCGCACCAGGTGAGCGCCATCATCGCCTTCGACAGCCGCACGGCCCACGAGATCGAGGCCGGGGCGGATATTTTCCTCATGCCGTCGCGGTACGAGCCGTGCGGATTGAATCAATTGTACAGTTTGAAATACGGGACGATTCCGGTGGTGCGCAAGACCGGGGGCCTCGCCGACACGGTGAAGCCCGTCACGTCGCAGGGCCTGCGGGACGGGACCTCGACGGGATTTCTCTTCGAGCCGTATGCGGCGGATGCCCTCCGGGCGGCGCTCGAACAGGCCCTGGCGATGTTCCCGCGCCGCCTCGAGTGGCAGAAGTTGATGCGCAACGGCATGGCCCAGGACTGGTCCTGGGCCCGGAGCGCCCGGGAATACGCCGCGATCTATGCGAACGTGAAGACGCTCCGACGGGTCCGGGGGCCGTGGCAGTCCCGTCACTGAACCGGCAGGGATGGGGTGTTCGTGAAGAACATGAAAACGTTGCGATGCTCACGCCTTGGTGTTGCGATCGCGGTGCCGTTCGCCTGTTTTTTGTTTTCACCCACTCATTCCAACGAGGCGACCATGTCTCCCCCCACGTTTTCCCCGCGCGTCGTGGGAACCACGCGACCGGATTTTTATTCGATCGAAACGATTCTGGCGTCGCCGCCGTTCGCGGGAAAACACGGCGAGGCGCTCGTCCTGGCCCTCTACAACTATTTCACAAACACCACCGACGGCACATACCACTTCTGGGCGCCGGATGAAACGGAAGGCGAGCCCCGCGTCCGCGGAACCGTCATCGACCCGGTCATCCTCCTCAACGCCTACGGCTGGGCGCTCTGCGGCCAGACCGCCAATACGCTCTACAACGTCTACCAGTCCGCGGGTCTTCCGGCCCACGTCTTCGGCGCGCCGGGCCACACGCTCTGCGAGGTGTTCTTCGACAACCGGTGGCACATCCTGGACGTCGACATGTGGACGTGGTTCCGCACGCCGGAAGGGCATATCGCCAGCGCCGCGGAACTCGCCAGGAATCCCGAAGCATTGATTCTGAAAAATCCGAACAAATCGAATCCGTGCGACCTCCCCGACCGCCGGCTCGAAGACTACGCCGCCATGTACAAAAACCTTTCGACGACCGGAGACGAGGTGACGGAAATCTTCCCGCCGTGGAACATTCGCGGACACACGATGGATTTTCACCTCCGGCCCGGCGAGACACTCATCCGATCTCAAGGCAACGCGGGCCGGTACCATCTCCCGAAATCGTGGATGGCCTATCGCGAAAAATTTTCATCGGAATGGAAAGGATCCCCCCGCGAGCGCTACGAGCCGTTTCGCACCTTCGGCAACGGCCGCCTGATCTACACGCCGTCGCTGAGCGCGAAATACCGCGACTTCACGCTCGGAGTGTGGGAACGCGAAGGCGTCTCCCAGGACAGGAACGGCCTTGTCGGCCCCGGCTCCGCCGTGTTCCGGATGCAATCGCCGTATCCCTTTTGCGGAAAGCCCGATTGGACCGGAGACCGCATCACCTGCGCCGATGGCGCGTGGCTCGACCTGGCCGGCGAAGGAACAATCACCGCCGAAATTCAAGACTCGGAAGGGAAATGGATTCCCGTTGTTTCCGCCAACGGGAAATGGGACGGAAAGACCGACATCACCGCACTCTTGGAAGCCCGTTATGCCGCGCCCATCCGGATCACGCTCGGCAAACAAACGCGGCTGACGCGATTCGGCTTCGATGGCTATCTCCAAACAGCCCCGCTCTCTCTTCCGCGCCTCGTGGAAGGCACCAACCCCATGGAGGTTCGCGGCCTCGACGCCCATCGTCTCCGCACGGTTCCGTGGACGGTCATCGCCGATTTCCGCGCCTCCGCCGATCCCGCCGCGCAATGCTTCGCCGCCGACAACGTGGAGGCGAAACCCCACGACGCGAAAGGATGGATTGTCCTTTCGCCGAAAGACCCCGCGAAACCGCTCGTCGCCACCTATCGCTACCAACCACCCGCGGGACGGAAGTTCGCGTGGTTTTACGTCAACGCGACGGTGAAGGAAGGTCTCCCAAAGGAACCTCTCCGCAAAGCCGCCATTGACATCAGCACCAACGGCGTCCGGTGGATACCGCTCACCCGGATCAATATCACCAACGGCCGCAACCAGTGGGACAACAGTCTGGCCGGGGAGGCCAAGTTGCCCGTTCCGACGGACGATCTCTTTATCCGCGTCACGAGCGACACGAGCGTGTGCGCCATGAGTTTTTACGGGCATCTGGACGAGAGCAATCTCGATGCCGGCGAATTGGAAATCGCGCACCGGTGGAAAGAGGACGACGGGGAGAAATCTTTTACCGCGCCGAAGGGGCAGACTTCCTACGCCTTCCCGTGCGGCGGGAACCCGCGGGAACACACGATCGAAATGCGCGTCGGCCCGGTGAAGCAAGGCGCCTCCGCCGTGAAGAGGGTTCCTTAAAGCCCCCTAGACTCAACCAATTCCAACGGGAGCGTCCCCGGCCATGAAACCCGTCACCTTCGGCTCCGCCGCGCTGCGTTGCGTCCTCGACCCGGCCGCCGATTCGCTCCGGATCGAGCCGGCCGGCTCGCCCGCCTGGGAGTGCCGATTGCTCGGCGATCTGCGCGCCGCCGGCGCCCCCGAAGACTCCAAGTGGGAGTACCCGCGCCGCTACGCGCCCGGCTGGGCGCCGGGCCGGACCGGGATCGTCTCCGTCGAGCCCCGCGGGCCGTTGGCCGTCGAGCTCCGGGTCCGGACGCCGGCCGGACCGGCGACGCTCTCCGTGGCGGCGGACCCCGACCGGCCCGCGCTTCGCTTCGCCGTCGAGGCCCTCCCCGGAACGCCCGCGCCGATGGCCTGGCCCGGCCCGCTGCGGCCCGCCCGGAGCATCGGGGCGGCGGCCGCGCCGGGCGCCCAGCATCTCTTCGCGCCCTACTGTCAGGGGTTCGTTTTCAGTCCGGAGCCCGGCGAAGCCTGCGAGGCGCTGGCCATGCAGGTCCGCTGCGGGCCGGGGCTGGGGCTGCCCTTCGTCGGGCTCGTCGCCGGCCGATCCGGATGGCTCTTGACGTTCGAGACCGCCGACGACGCCGCCGTGGAGATCGCCAAGCCGGCCGGCGGTCCGATCGAGGTTCACCCCATCTGGCTCTCTTCGATGGGGGCCATCGGCTACCGGCGTTCTCTGCGCATCGAGTTCCTGGAAGCCGCCGACGGCACGGCTCTCGCCAAACTGCACCGCGCGGCGGTCAAGGGCGGGCCGACCTGGAAGACGCTCGCGGAGAAGGCCTCCGAGCGGCCGCGGGTGAAGAATCTCGCCGGCGCGGCCTATCTCTTCACCGGCTACTACGACTTCGAAGACGCCGACCGGCGCCTGACCGAACTTTGCCGGCGGCTCCTGGACGAGGCCGGCTTTCCCGGACTGCTGGCCGGTCCGCTGGAGATGTGCGGCTATCGCGACCGCGATATTTCACCGGCCGGCGCGGAACATCCCCTCAGCGCGAGCGGCACCCGTAAGTTCCTCGACTCGCGCGGCGTGCCCCACACCAATTGGGTGCTCGACAAGTTGGCTGACGTGCGCCTGGAGAACTTCGACGGCGGCAACTTCCTGATGCAGGCGGATGGTTCCCGCTGGATGAGCTGGGTCACCGCCACTCAGAAGCTCGCCGAGTTATGCCCGCTCCGGGTGGAGGCGGCCCGCGCCGCGCTCTTCGATGAGTGGTGCGCATCGGCGCCGGCCCACGCCCTGGACACCACGGCCATGACCGGTCTGCTGGAGTGCCACGACCCCGGCCACCCCTGCACCCGCGCCCAGGACCGCGTCGCGCGAGCGGCGTGCCTGGCGCGCTTTCTGGCGCGCGGGCACCTGATCGCCAGCGAGGCCGGTCAGGACTGGGCCGTGCCCGTGACGGATGTCCTCTCGCTCAACAACTTCGGGCACCACATCGCCAACTCGCGCACCGGCTGGCGGCCGGTGCCCTTCCCGCTGTTCGCGCTGGTTTACCGCGAGTGCGTCGGCTCCGTCTGGCACGAGGCCGACACTTACCACGACGGCCGGGGCGAGGACAAGATCCTTTACGACGCCGCGCTCGGCAACGCGCCGACGCTGGCGCCGCTGATCCGGCTGTTCAAACTGGTCGACGGCCGGCCGGTGGTCCACGGCATGGAGTTCTTCTCCCGCGACGAGACCACCGGCGCCGGGTGGGACCTTTGCGTCCGCGCGGCGGATCTGGCCAATCTGCACGCCCGGACCTGGCAGGAGGAGATGGTTTCCTTCCAGTACCTCGACGCCGAGCGCCTGGTCTCGCGCAGCGAGCTATCCCGGGGCGTGGCCATTCTGGTGAACCGGTCGGTGGAACCCGTCTCGATCGGCGGGCGCCATCTCCCGCCGCGGGCCTACCGGGCGGTACGCTGAAAAAAGGAGGGAGAAGCGCCCATGACCGCCCCTTCCGACGGGACCGCCCGGTTTGGAACAGCCGCCCATGGCGTCCGCTGGGCCGCGAGCCAAATCCCCGGCGCCGCCCTCGCCGAGGGGGGCATCCGGCTTGACGGCCGGCCGCTTTTGTTCGGGGCTCCGGCCGATGCGGCGCGCGACGACTTTTCCGTCGTCTTTGAGAAAAAGCGCGTCATCGTGACGTCCGCCTCCGCCGTCGGCTCGATCGGCGCGCTTCTGGAGATCGCACGGCGCTGTGGAAACGGTCCCGAAACGGATTTCTCGCAACGCCTCGCGTTCAAAACGCGCATCTACAAACACGAAACCGTGTTCGAAACGCCCTTCGCGAACCCGTCGAAAGGACTTCCGCCCATCACGGCGTACACCGACCGTTTCATCGAAGCGTTTTTTCAGGAACTCGTGAAACGGCACTTCAACGCGTTTGTGATCTACCCGGGTTGTTATCATCCCTTCGAGTGGTTTCTTGATTATGAAGGCCGCTCCGAAGACACCGGCAAACCCGCGGAGATTCGCGAGCGAAACCGCGCCGCCATCGCGCGCGTCTTCGGAACGGCGAAACGTTACGGTCTGGCCACCTTCATGCAGCACTATGTTTCCCACTTCACGCAGAAACTGTCGGACCGGCTCGGTCTGGGGCTTCGCGAAAGCGGGACGCGCCTTGCGGGAATCGACCACCCGGAGGTGGACGAATACTGCCGTTACACCTACCGGCGGACGTTCGAGACACTGCCGGAACTCGACGGATTTTTCCTCAACTTCGAATCGAGCGGAAATGCCGCCGAGTTTCTGAAGCGGACGCTTTTCGCCGTCACGCGGGAGATGAAGCGGAAACCCGCGCTTCTTTTTCGATTGTGGGGAATATCCGACGTGGCGGGCATGGCGAAAGTCATCCGCGACTATCCCGGCAAAAAATACGTCAAGCACAAACCCCACGACACGAACGACGTCTACGTTTATCCGGCGGCCGACGCGCGCATCCGTGTGTGGAAAAAGGCGCTCCCGGACGTCGAATTTCTTTATTCCATCGGCCCCTGCCACAATTGCGGCACAAATATCAACGGGGAACTTTGGACGGATCCGGTGTACATCCGGGCGCTCCTTGCGGACTTCCGGAAGAAGGGCGCCGATTCCATTTCCTTTCAATCGGGGCGCGAGCTTCTCCTGCCGTTCCTGCCCGACACGGACGTTTTTCCGCCGGCCCTCCACGCCTTCGGACGGATGAACCTCGGCCACCTCGATGCCGTTGTGGACGGTGTGCGGGGAGATCGCGCGAATGACGCCGCTCTAATAGCCCGCACCGCGCAACGATTCGGCGTGGCGGAAACCCTCGCCGAGGACATTCTCGCCGCAACGGTGGCCTCCAGCCGGCTCATCTTGAAACCGTACTGGCAGTTCTGCTATGGCTCGCCCCAGGAAGGATACCTTTATCCCGGGCGGTTTTCCCATTACCAGGAGCCGTTTTTCTACTACCCGCTTTCGTTTCTCAACCGCATCGGAGAAATCCCGCACAACGTGGCGTGGCGGGCGTGGGCGGTGCGGACGAAAAAAATCAAGGTCGTCCCGAACAACACGCAGGCCGTCATCGATTTTGTGAATCCCGCCGTCCGGCGCAAACCCCTCCACAACCCGGCGGCGCTCGCCGCGGAGATGGCGTGTCATCTTCGTGAGACGCGCCGCGCGCTCGGGCGTTACCGGGCGGGAGCCGGAGCGGCGGAAGACGCGGCATTTGTCGAGGCGGTGCTTCGCAACTCGGCCTTCGGCGAACGCGCCCGCCGGGAAATCCTGATCGCCGTCGAACTTTACTCGTGTTATTTCGCCAAAACCGCCGGACGATTCTTCGGCCACCTCAAAAAGGCGCGCGCCCTCATGCTCGAAACGGCAGGCGTCCTTGGAATCCGCCTCCGCCAAACGGACGAGTTTTGCCCCACCACCGCGAGCGGCCCCTTCCAGCCGGAAAAAGACGCGCGCGACCTCAAGCGGATTCTTCCGTTCGCGAAGGAAAAAGTCCCTTTCAAAGCGCTTTATTCCTATTTGCGTTCGCACGAACGCTACAACGAAATTCGCCGCCTCTGCCGTCCGTACGTGAGCGTCCGGAAAAAAATGGCCGCGCGTAACCGCGCGCTTTTGGACCAGTCACTCCAGGCGGCGATGGCGGCCGTCCGGATACTCTCGCGTCCGGAACACGCCCTTTACCGAGACAACGTCATGGCCTGGGTGGAGTATGTCCGCGCGGAGATCGACTGGCTCACGCCGCCGGCCATGAACTGCCCGCCGGACGACGCCGTCGGCCCGGGCGAAGGTTTCCGCCCGATGGTCCACGACCAATGCTACCGCTGGGGGGAAAATTGCTGGGAGGATTTTTCTTCATTTTATCGGCGGCGCGATTTCTTCCGGGAGGATCGGTGCGACTGCCGGGCCACCGCGACGGAGAAAGGCCTTAAAATTTCCCTGCGCGAGCACGACATCGATTGGAAGGAACGCGAGGCCACCTGGGAGAAGAACCGCGGCACGGGCAACCAGACCGGATTCCTGCAGATTCTTCTCGATCCCGGGAACACCGGTACGCGCGTCCGGCATTACATCATTTATTTCCGCGGCGAAGGGGGAACCGTCCACGAATACCGGGAATTCCCCGACGGCGCCATCCTCGGCACAAAACCGTCGCCCCTGAAAAAAATCGACGGCAACTTCCGGCACACCGATTCCAGCTGGCGGTTCGACATCGTCATTCCCTGGGAGGAACTCGGAGGAAAGCCCTCCCGCGGAGACGTCTGGCGGCTCAACCTGCTCTCCAACCCGGCCGTCAAGCGCAACCGCCGCGTCATCTGGTGCCAGGCCTACGAATTCCAGAACGACGTGGCGCGGCTGGGGACGCTGGTGTTTTAAGGGCTGTTTCAAAACCGGGACCGTCGGCCTGAGGCCGAGCGAAAGCCCGCCAGCCAAGGAGCGCCGACGACCGCGTATCAACGGAGAGATACGCCGAGGAGGCGCGACGCCGGATGGCGGGCTTGCAGCCGGCCGGAGCCAGGTAACGGTTTTGAAACAGCCCTTTAGAGCGGAGTCAATCCCGCGCCGGCCGCTCTTCCAGATTCAATTGAGTCCACGATTTCCGGCGCCGGTCAACCCGCCATGTCTGGATACAGAATTTTCCCAGCGAGAGACGCTTTCGAACGCCGGCGAACGGAAGCGAAACCATCGTGGATCGTTTCTTTCCGGTGGGTTCGTATAGCCGGATGATCAGTCCGTCGCCGTCTTCCGCTTTCTTGGTCGCCGTGATTTGAACGGCCCGGTCGCTGAGCCGGACGAAAGGCTTGGGCCGGTTCCCGGCGCCGTCGGGGAAGAAGGAGAGCGCCATCGGCCTCTCGTTGTAGACCAACGCCTCGCGGTCGACGGTTTCCAGTCGTTCTCCGACGCGGGAGCCCTCCACCAGGAAGCGGAACAGCCGTTCACCCTGGTCCATCCGCGGCGTGAACCGGTCCTGCAACACGTGCTCGCGTTTGTTGATGGGGTAGGCCGAGTAGGCGGCGCCACGGAGCAGGGACAGACGCAGGTTTCCGTTCCGGCAGTCAAACCCGTAGTTGCGTTCGTTGAGGACCGAGAGGGCCGTGTTGTTTCGCGCGGATACGACGGCGACCCATTTCTGAGCGACCGCCTCGTCGCCGTTGGAGGGGAGCGTATCGGTCCCATAGGCCACCTGTCCCTTGCAGATGGCGCCCGGATCGGAGGTGGGGATCGAGAGTTTCAGCATCCGGTCTTTCTCGTTCCAGAAGACGCGGACTTCGACTTCCATCTGCGGCAGAACCTTGGATATCTTGTACTGCTGACAGATGTAGGAATCGCCATAGCCGAACATGGCCTCCACCACGGTGCGTACCTGTCCGTCCTCGATCACGCGGACGGCGGGCACGGAGGGCGCGGAAATGCCCGATAATCGGGCCGCGTCCTTTCGGGAGAGCAGCCGGAAGGCGCCCGCCTGCTTGTCCAGCCTCCTGAAGCGGGTGCCCCATGGGTCGGCATCGTCGGCCATGACGATCGGCAGGAAGGCTCCGGGAACGACGAAGTCCCTGCCGCGTACGCGGAACCGGTCAATCAGTCCCGTGCGCGCATTGACGACGACGTCCTGGTCGCCGGCCGCCACGCGGATTCGGCCTTCGCGTTCCTTTACGCGAGCCTTGGGCTTGGCCGGCCGCTCGATGAGCCGGCAATCGAACCGGTTCATTTGCGAAGGCGCCAGCTCGGCGGCAAATACCACCCGTTTGCGCCACTCGATCGGAATGTTGCTGATCTCCTGTTCGACCTGGGAGGGCAAATCCTTTCCCTGCCGGGTCGCCACGACGTCCACGAATCCGGCGCGCCAGTTCTGGTCGGCCGGCTGGAACTCGCATTCGACGATGCTCTTCACCGGGAAGGGGTGCGGGTTGTAGACCAGGATGGGTATCTGTTTTCCCCGTGCGCGCGGCTGGCCGCCGGAGAGGATAAAAAACGCCCGCGCCTTCAGGCGGGAGAGTATCTCCAGACCGTGATTCATCAGGCGGATGGAAGTCTGTTCGACCGGTGGAACGGAGGAGCCGGGCAATATGTCATGGAACTCGGCGGTGGCCAGGTCGAGGGACGCCTGTTGTAATTCGGCGGCGGGATAGTCCATGAGTCCCTGGCACCAGGCGGCAGAGGCCATTTTCTCGGTGGCGAAAAGCTCGTTCTCGAGCTGGCGGTGTTTCTGCTTGATCTCGGCCATGCTGGTGTAACAGCCCACGGCGAAGGGGTTGAGATCCTTGCGGCGGATCGGCAAATCCTTCCGTCTGGAGAGTTCGTGGAAGTAGGCCTCCGGGGTGGAATGAATGATTCGGACATCGGCGCGGGATTCGATCAGCCGGTTCAGATCGCGGACATCCTTGCGCGAGGGCCCGCCCCCGTGGTTGCCGACGCCCCAGAGGAGAATGGCGCAGGACTTGCCCGGATTTTTCGAGAGAAACCCCTCGGCTTTCTTTCGGGCCTCTCCCAGCCCCGAATTATAGAAGGCGCTCGCGCGGCTGGCCACGACACGGGAGCCGTCGTAGCCTTCCCATATGAATTCGTCCCCGTCCAGGGGGCATTCGTTCTGGTCGGGGCGGCAAAAGAGGTAGGACGTGAAGCCGCTTCTGGCCAGAATCTGCACGAGTCCGCGGGTATGGCCGAACGGATCGAAATTGATGGCGGTGGTCGGACGGATTCCGAATTTCTGGAGGAAATACTTCCGGCCTTGGAGGATCTGGCGGACGAACGATTCGCCGCTCGGCATGTTGCAGTCGGGTTGAAGGTGCCAGCCGCCCATGATGTGCCATTTTCCCTGCCGGGCCAATTTCCGGATGCGCTTGAAAAGGGACGGATCATATTCCTCGACCCAGCGGTAGAGGATGGCCTCGTTGTGGTTGAACACAAAGGTGTCGAACTCTTCACAGAGGTCGGCGGCCGTGCGGAACGTGCTGATGGCGGCGGCGACACCCTCCTCCCATTCCCAGAGCCAGACGGGATCCAGATGAGCGTTGCAGACCATGTGCATGGTTTTCATGTTTGTCTCCTAATGAGAATGTTTTCTTTGACGTTGCCGCTTTCCAGAAAGACATCGACAAAATCGTTTTTTGCCTTCCGGAGCATGTTCGTCAGCCGTTCCGCGGCCTCGCGGGAGCGCGCGAGGAATTCCTTTTCGCCCGCGATGCCGGCGTGGCGCGTGGAGACCTCCAGACTGACGCAGTGGTTGTAGGATGAGCGGGAAAGAATCCGGGTGAAGCGGTTCCAATCCACCGTGCCCGTGAAGGGGATTTTATGCTGGTCGCTCGCGCCGTCGTTATCGTGAAGATGGATGGCGACGAGGCGCTCCGCGAGCGATTCGAGGTTGTCGAGGCCGTCCGGTTTCAGGTTGCCGTGACCGGAGTCGTAACACAGACCGGCGAAGTCGGGCGCGTATTCCGAGAGGATGCCACGGAGGACGGCGAAGTCGCCGTTTTCAAATGCGATGCGGACGTTGTGATTTCGCGCGTGGGGGCGGATTTCACCAAGCGAACGACGCACGGCCGACGGATCGGATTCCGGAGGGACGTGAAGGACGATTGCGTGTCCGCCCAGCCGCGCGGTCATATCAATGCGGTTCTTCACGAGTTCAACGCCCGCGAGCCGTTCATAATCGCGCGGCGACGCCCAGTTTTTCTCTTTTCCGGCGGAGGCGTGCAGGTCGAGAAGCCGGATCTTGTATTCGTTCAGCCACCGTTCGATCTGCGCGATCTCGCTTTCAGAATAAAGAAAATCGGTATTCCATTGGTGGCACCAGTGGATGTGGGTGAATCCCGCCTCGGCGATTTGCCGCAGGTAAGGCGACGGGTCCCCGGTGTCTTTCGCGAAGTCGGTCGTGATGGAGATATCCATGAGGGCGTTGATTCTAACCCGGCGGGTTTTCGATTCAATGAAATGAAATCGGTGTTTTGGTTATTGCGGAAGGCCGGGGTTCAAGGGTATCATGGATGGAGAAACCGGGGAGGGGAAGGATCATGAGACGCAAGATTCTCGGGATGATCATGGCGGGCGGCAAGGGGGAGCGGCTTCATCCCCTGACGCGCGACCGCGCCAAGCCCGCGGTGCCCTTCGGCGGCAAGTACCGCATCATTGACTATGTCCTGTCGAACTTCGTCAACTCCGGCATCTGTTCGATTTACGTCCTGACCCAGTTCAAGTCGCAATCGCTGGTGGAACACCTCGAGCAGGCCTGGATGATGAAGAGTTTTTTTCGGGATCAGTTCATCTCGGTCGTCCCGGCCCAGATGCGGACCGGTGAAAGCTGGTACAAGGGAACGGCGGACGCCATCAACCAGAATATCCACCTCATCCGCAACACGAAGCCCGACCTCGTGGCCGTGTTCGGGGGGGATCACATTTACCGGATGGACATCCGCCAGATGGCCCAGATGCACGAGGAGAAGAAGGCGGACGTCACCGTCGCGAGCCTCCCGGTGCCCGTCGGGGAGTCGAGCCGTTTCGGCGTGGTGGTGGTGGACGAGGACTGGCGCATCACGGGATTCCAGGAGAAGCCGCAGACGCCGATCCCCCTGCCGGGGGATTCGAAGCACTTCCTCGCCTCCATGGGGAATTACATCTTCAACGCCGATTTTCTCCTGAATATTCTGAAAAGCGACGCCTCCGATTCGAAGTCGTCGCACGATTTCGGGAAGGACATCCTTCCGGCCATCCACCAGGCCGCCCGGATCTACGCCTACGATTTCACCTCGAACACGATCCCGGGCACGCCGCGCGGCGAGAAGAACACCTACTGGCGCGACGTGGGGACGATTGACGCCTACTGGGAGGCCAGCATGGATCTCCGGGCGGTGAAGCCTGTGTTCAATCTTTACAACCTCGACTGGCCCATCCGGACGATGGAATACGGCGGCCCCCCGGCCAAGTTCGTTCACGAGAGCGGCGACCGGGTGGGGCGGGCCATCAATTCCATGGTTTGTGAGGAAAGCATCATCTCCGGGGGGACCGTGCGGGATTCCATCGTGGGGCGGTGCGTCCGGGTTCACAGTTTCGCCGAGGTTTCCGAATCCGTCATCATGGACAACGTGGAGGTCGGGGAGGGGGCGAAATTGAAGCGTGTCATCGTGGACAAGAACGTCATCATCCCGGCCGGGGCGAAGATCGGATTCGACGTCGCGGAGGACCGCAAACACTACACCATTTCCGAGGGGGGCATCGTCGTCATCCCGCGGCAACGGCGCATCCGGGAGGTGGCGGAGTTGGAGATTTAGACGGGGTGCGGGGCGGGTGGCGTTAACCACACGGAGCGGGCGGATATCATGTTCACGGGAAAGGGGACGGTCATGACGCGCGGAACATTCGTGGGCGGACTCGTGCTGGGCGGGTTTATCGTTCTCACGGGGCTTTTCGTCCATCAGGTGGGGCGGATCGGGGGCTCGGCCGATGCCGGGGGCGTGATCGCCGCGCCCGCGCCCGCATCCCCGGAAGTCCGGGGGCTCAAGGATTTCTCGCGGGGCATCTCTTCCGTCGCCAAGCGCGTCATCCCGTCCGTGGTGTATATCCGCGTGGATCGGAAACTGGGCGGCATGGGGGATGCGCAGGATTTTGATCCCGAGAATTTCTTCCGGGACTTTCCCAACATGCCCTTCCGTTTCCGCGGCCCGCAACAGGCGCCGCCCCGCCTCCGGAAGGCTCCCGAGCGCGAGCCGACCGTTCCCGCCGGCGGATCGGGTTTTGTCGTGGACGATCAGGGGCACATCCTCACCAACAACCATGTCGTCGAGAACGCCGTGAAAATCCGCGTGAAATTCCACGACGAGGAGGATAATGACGGGGGTCACAAGGCCGAGGTCGTGGGCCGCGATCCGAAGTCGGACCTGGCGATCCTGAAGGTTGATACGACGGGCTACCCGCCGGTGCAGTTCGCCGAGCCGGACGCCCTTGAGGTGGGGGAATGGGTCGTTGCCATCGGCAGCCCCTTCGAGTACCAGCATTCCGTCACCGCGGGCATCGTGAGCGCCCTCGGCCGGAAGCGCGTCCGCATCATCGACAACCCCTACGCCCAGGAGAATTACATCCAGACGGACGCGGCCATCAATCCCGGAAATTCCGGCGGCCCTCTCATCAATCTGGACGGGAAGGTGGTCGGCGTGAACTCCGCCATCGCGACGCGTTCCGGCGGCTACATGGGGATCGGCTTCGCCATTCCGGTCGGCATGGTGAAGGATGTCATGAGTGCCCTCATCACCCGGGGGAAGGTGACGCGCGGGCTTCTCGGGGTCAACATCGCGGACGTGAACGAGGATTTCCAGAAGAAATTCGGCCTTCCGGACCGGCGCGGAGCGTTTGTCCACGACCTCGTCCCCGGGGGCCCGGCGGAGGAGTCGGGCATCAAGCGCGGAGACGTCATCATCGAGCTCAACGGGGTGAAGGTGAAGAACACGGACGAACTGCGCGAGCGCGTGGCCGCGACGGCGCCCGGGACGAAGGTGGACGTGAAGGTCATCCGGGACGGGAAGGAGACGGTCATTCCCGTCGTCGTCCGGGAACAGCCCTCGGGCGACGAGACGGAGACGGCCGCGGCGGAGGAGGTGGAATCGCCGTGGGGCTTCCAGGTCCAGGAGATCTCGCCGGAATTGGCGAAGGAACTGGGGTTCGACAAGGACGAGAAGGGCGTGGTGGTCACCAGCGTCGAGCCGCTGAGCCCCGCCGCCAAGGCGGGTCTCCTGCGCGGATCCCTGATCGTCGAGATCGAACGCGAACCGGTGAAGACCCTGGCGGACTTCAACCGCGTCCTCCGGAAGAACGTCTCCGGCGAGGCGCTTCTCCTTTTCGTCAAACAGGGGAAGGCCACCCAGTGGGTGATCCTGAAGAAGGAGTAGACTCTTGGTTGTGAAATCTTGTGAGAAACGGCAAGGAAATATGGGTTGCGAAGTGATCAAGCCGCTCATCCTGAGCCTGTCGAAGGATGAGCCATCGCTCATGGTTCGACAGGCTCACCACGAGCGGAATTGAAGGTTCGGCCTGTTCGGTTCCGGATCGTCCGGGTTGGGGGGGAGGGAGATTTCGCGTGGTTGATCCGGCGTCATCCCGGCCCGGCGTCCTGGAGCGGACGGCGGGCGCCTTGCGCCGGCGGGACGCCTCGGCGTGGGCGCTTGTCGCCGCCAACCTGATACCATTGGTCGGGGTTCTCCTGCTCGGCTGGAACGTCGCCTTTCTCGTGGTACTCTACTGGGCGGAGAACCTTGTCATCGGGGGGTTCAACGTTCTCAAGATGGCATTTGCCCCGGCCGGAAATCTGGGGGAGCTTCTTAGAAAATTGCTTGTCATTCCCTTCTTCATCGTTCACTACGGGGGATTTTGCGCCGTACACGGCGTGTTTGTCATGATGTTGACGGGGTCGGACGGGGGCGGGGGGGGAGGAGCGGATCCGTTCGCGTTTTCCGGACACGCGTGGTGGGGGCCGCTGATCTTTGTGCAATTGCTGATCGGCGTTGTGGCATCCGTGGTGAAACTCGTCGGGCGGGATCTGGTCATCCCCTTGACGGCGCTGGGAATCAGCCACGCCGTGTCGTTCGTCCAGAATTATGTTTCCGGTGGGGAGCGTTTTCGGAAGACCGCGTCCGACTTGCTTTACGCGCCCTACGGCCGGATTGTCGTGTTGCACGTGACCATCCTGGCGGGGGCCGTGCCCGTGATGCTTCTCAAATCACCGTTGCCGCTCCTGGTCGTCCTGGTGGTTCTGAAAATCGTTCTGGATCTGGTATTTCACACGAAACATCACGCGCCGACCGGAGAATCCGCCGGCAGTCCGGCGCCGGATCTCCCGTGAGTCGTTTCGTGATCGGTTATTTCAAACGGCCCCGAGGGATCAGGCGTTCTTCCCGCAGCATTTCTTGAATTTCTTGCCGCTTCCGCAGGGGCAGGGATCGTTGCGGCCGGCGCGGGCCGCGGCGCGGAGAAGCGAGGGTTTTCCGTCGGCGGGCGGCGGGCCGGCCGGCGCCTCATCGCGGGGGGCGTGCGCCGGGCCGAATCGCTCCCCGGTGGGCTCCGCCGGCCGTGAGGTCACCCCGGTTTTCTCCCGGAGGCGGAGTTCCTCGCCCGACTCGACGCGCATTTTCATCTTGAACAGGAGTTCCGTCGCATCATCGGTGATGGCGTCAATCATCGCCTGGAAGAGCTCGTAGCCCTCCTTTTTGTAGGCGAGTTTGGGATCGGTCCCGGCGTAGCCGCGGAAGCCGATCCCCGCCCGGAGCTGCTCCATGGCGGTCAGGTGGTCCCGCCACTTTGTGTCAATCACCTGGAGGAGGACGTACCGCTCCAGCTCCCGCATGCGTTCGGGGGTGAACGCGGCCTCCCGCTCGGCGTAGGACTGGTCGGCCTTCGCGGCGAGCTTTGCCCGGACGGCGTCGATGCCCTTTCCGGCGAATTCCTCCCGGCGGACCGCCGTCTCGAATTTGCGCGTCGCCCAGTCGGCCAGGTCCTCGAGGTCCCATTCGTCCGGACGGGTCTTGGGCGGGCAGTGGGTTTCCATCGCCCCCGCGATTTCCTCGTCGATCATCTGTTGGATGTAGTCCTTGAGGTTCCGGCCCTCGAGGATGTCCTGCCGCTGGGCGTAGATGATTTTCCGCTGCTCGTTCATCACCTCGTCGTACTCGAGGAGGCTTTTCCGGGTGCCGAAGTGGTGTTCCTCGACGCGCTTCTGGGCGCGTTCGATGCCGCGCGTCACCATGCCGCTCTCGATCTGCTGGCCTTCCGTCATTCCCAGCCGCTCGAGGAGATTCTTCACCCAGTCGGAGGCGAAGATGCGCATCAGGTCGTCCTCGAGGGAGAGGAAGAACCGGGAGGAGCCGGGGTCGCCCTGGCGGCCGGAGCGCCCGCGGAGCTGGTTGTCGATGCGCCGGGCCTCGTGCCGCTCGGTCCCGAGGATGTGGAGGCCGTCCAGCGCCACGACCCTGTCGTGCTCGGCGTCGGTGAGGGCCTTCATCTGTGGGAAGATCTCCCGCCGGCGCGCCTCGTATTCCGGGGCGCCGGGGACGAGCGATTCCTGATGGAGTTTCTCCGCCGTGAGGGCGTCGGGATTCCCCCCCAGGAGTATGTCGGTCCCGCGGCCGGCCATGTTCGTCGCGATGGTGAGGGCCCCGAGGCGGCCGGCCTGGGCGACGATGACCGCTTCGCGTTCGTGGTACTTGGCGTTCAGGACTTCGTGGCGGACGCCCTTCCGGACGGCGGCGAGCGTCCGGGCGGCCCGGGCGATCTCCTGGAGAAGGTAGCCGGCCTCGTCCTTCGGATGGGCCTCGATGGTCTCCTTCGCGAGGGCCTCCACGGCGGCGGCGTCCGTCTTCATGGAATCCCGGAGCAGTTCGAGCGCCCGGTCGGCGAGGGCCGGCGCGATTTTGGTCTTCTTCGCGTCGAACATTTCCCGCAGGCGCTCGATCCGGCGGTCCAGCATCCGGGCCGCGTGGACGGGGTTCTTGAGCATCTCGGAGATGCGCTCGGATTTCTCGATGCTGATGGTCCCGACGAGGACCGGCCGTCCCGAGACGTTCAGGTCAACGATCTCCTCGAGGATGGCGTTGTACTTCTCCCGTTCCGACCGGTAGACGACGTCCGGGAAGGAGACGCGCCGCATGGGTTTGTTGGGGGGGATGGCCGTGACGTCGAGTTTGTAGATTTTGAAGAACTCGTCCGCCTCGGTCATGGCGGTCCCGGTCATCCCGGCGAGTTTCGCGTAGAGCTTGAAATAATTCTGGATGGTGATCGTGGCGAGGGTGAGGTTTTCCTCCTTGATCCGGAGGTTTTCCTTCGCCTCGATGGCCTGGTGAAGCCCGTCGCTCCAGCGCCGGCCCGGCATGAGGCGTCCCGTGAACTCGTCCACGATGATGACCTCGCCGTCCTTGGCGATGTAGTCCTTGTCGCGTTTGTAGAGGTTGTGGGCGCGGAGGGCCTGGTCAATATGATGGGGCCATTCCATGTTCGGGCCGGTGTAGAAGTCCTCCACCCCGAGGAACTTCTCGGCCTTGACCAGACCCTCCTCCGTGAGGGCGCAGGTGTGGTCCTTTTCCTTGATGATGAAGTCCTTTCCCGGGACGAGCCGCCGCGCCACGCGGTCGGCGTCGTAATATTTCCGTGTGGATTCCTCGGAGGCCCCCGAGATGATGAGGGGGGTCCGGGCCTCGTCGATGAGGATGGAGTCCACCTCGTCCACGATGGCGAAGTGATGCCCGCGCTGGGACTGGGCCTCCGGGTGGACCTTCATGTTGTCGCGGAGGTAGTCGAAGCCGAACTCGTTGTTGGTGCCGTAGGTGATGTCGGCTCCGTAGGCGACCTTGCGCTGGTCGCTGTCCATGTCGGACTGGATGACGCCCACGGTGAGCCCGAGCGACTCGAAGAGGGGGCCCATCCAGTCGCGGTCGCGCCGGGCCAGATAATCATTCACCGTGATGATGTGCACGCCTTTTCCCGTGAGGGCGTTGAGGTACGCCGGGAGGGTGGCGACGAGGGTCTTGCCTTCCCCCGTCACCATCTCGGCGATCTTCCCCTGGTGGAGAATCATCCCGCCGACGAGCTGGACGTCGAAGTGGCGCATCCGCAGGTGCCGCCGGCCGGCCTCCCGCGCCACGGCGAAGGCCTCGACCAGAATATCGTCGAGGGCGGCGCCCTTCGCCAGACGCTCCCGGAACCCGGTCGTTTTGGCGCGCATGGCCTCATCGGAGAGCGCCTGCGTCGCGGGTTCGAGGGCGTTGATGGCCGCGACCGTTGGGGCAAGATCGTCCAGGACCCGTTCGTTCCGGCTCCCGAAGAAGAATTTCAGGGTCCGGTTGAGGATCCCGCCGGCGCGCTGGGAAATGTCGGAGATCTCAATCATATTCCAACCTCACACCGCGAAGACACGAAGCGGATAAAACCGGAAGTATTCTGTTTCGTGTTTTCGTGGTGTCTGTCATTTTTCGCGTTTTAGTGCAGAATCACCCGTCGCAGGACGTCGCTCGCGTTCTCGGCGGAGTTGGCGACGTCCCCGAGGGTCTTGTTGATGTTCATGAGAAAAATGACGCTCACGGGATCGAGGGATTTTTCATTGGCGAACAGGGTATTGCCGAGCTCCCCCTGGAGCTTGTCGCAGGCGAATTCGTCCTTGTGCACCTGCTCGAGGTGCCGGAGGACCTTTTCGACCGTCTCCGCCGGGATGTTCTCGGGCGAGGCGGCCAGCATCTCCGTCGCCCGGTGGAGGGAGGCGCAGGTGGCGGTCACCTTGGCGGTCACGGCGCGGAAGTGGGGGGCGATGGCCCCCGGAACGGGGGTGAACCGCATCTCGAAAAGTTTGGCCACGTCCTGGCAGCCGTCAATCACATGATCCATGTCTTTGAGGAGCGCCAGGATGTCCGAGCGCTCGACCGCGGAGAAAACGCTTTTGGTGAGGCGCTCCCGGATGCCTTCCTTGATGAGATCCGCCTGGTATTCGAGTTCCGAAACCTCCTTCACGACGGCGGAGACCTTCAGGCGGTCCTTCCCGTCGAGGAAGACGGGAAAGACCTCCTCGAGTTTCCGCGCCCCGTCGAGCACCTTGGTCATGTGCTCGTGGATGGGGCCGAAGACCGACCGTCCGAACAACCCGCCGATGGTTTTGCTCATGGGGGATGAATGATACCAGAAAAAAGGCGGTTCGGGAAGCTCACGATTCACGCGATTCGGAATGTGCCGCATTCCCCGATCGCGTCAGGGTCTCCGCCATCGTCGCGACATGATGATGGATGGCGCGGAGCGTCGCCACGGCATCCATGTAGATGGCGTCGGTGTCCACGGCCTCCCGAAGCCCTTTTTGCATCCGGTCGAGGTGGGCCTCGTGGAGCTTCCGGTGTGTTTCGGAAAGGCGTCGCTCGTCCTCCAGAACGGTGACCAGGGGCTCCGCGTCCCCCGTCCGAAGGGCATCGAGCACGGAACGAAGGTTGGTCCGGGTCGTGGCGAAGAGGGCTCGGAGATTCTGGGAGGCCTCGATGGGGAATGCGTCGCCCGCCGATGAGAGTTTCCGCGCCAGCGGCACGAGGTCCTTGCTCGTAAGATCCCCGGCGTGCTCGAGGCGCTTCGCCAGAAGCAGAAGCGCCAGGCGCCGCTCCCGCGCCGGGGCGGGGAGCGCGTCGGGGGCCAGCCGCACGAGGTGGGCCGTCACCGCTTCGTACAGGATGTCCACCCGGTCGTCCCCGGCCGCCACCGCCGCGAGCGCCCGCCGGTCGTCCTCCAGGAACGTCCGCTGGACGTTCCCGAGCATGCCGTCGGTCGTTTCCCCCATGCGGCCTACCTCTTCCGCGCAGGCGGCGATCACCGTGGCCGGGTCCACCCCGGGCCCTCTCAAACGCGCCCAGCGTTCCGCGGGAGGAAGGGGGTCCGGCAGGAGCCGGCGCACACCCGCCGCCACAAGCGGCGTGAACGGGAGGAAGACGAGCGCCAGGGCGATGTTGTAGAACGTGTGGGCGTTGGCGAGGATTCGTTCCGGCGTCGCGGCCGAGGCCAGGGCGAGCGTGGTGAGGGGAACGAGGAACACGGACGCGAGCGCCACGCCCCCGGCGTGGAACACGAGATGCGCCAGGGCCATCTGGATTCCCCGCCGGGCCTGCCCGGCGCACAGGAGAAACGTGAACGCGCAGGCGCCGAGGTTCGCGCCGAGGACCACCGGGACGGCCGCGGCCGCCCCGATGACGCCGGCGTGGCTCATGGCGAGAATCACCCCCAGCGACGCCACGCTGCTCTGGACGGTCGCCCCGAGCGCGACGCCGGCCAGAATCCCCAGGAACGGGGAATTCCCCACGGAGGTGACGAGAGAGAGCGCGATTCCGCTGTCCCGGAGCGGCGCCACGCCCGTCCGGAGGAGGAAGAGCCCGAAAAACACGAGGCCGAAGCCGATGAGAAATCGCCCCGTCCCCCGAAGGGTGTCCGTGCGGCCGGCCGCCAGGAGGACGAATCCCGCCGCCGCCCCGAGAAGCGCATAGGGTTGGACGGGGAGGGTGATGAACTGGACCACGAGCGTCGTGCCCACCCCGGCCCCGAGGATGACCGAGAGCGTCTGCCAGAGCCGGAGCATCCCGGTGTCGGCCAGGCTGGCGAGCAATGCGGTTGTCGCGCTTGTGCTCTGGAGGAGCATGGCCACGCCCATGCCGCCGGCCGCCCCGAGGAGGGGGCGCCGGGTGACAAGAGCGAGCAGGCGCCGAAGCCGTCCCCCGAGCGCCTCCTTCAGCCCTTCCGCGGCGTGGCGGAGGCCGTAGAGGAAGAATGCAAGGCCGCCGAAGATGAAGGACAGGGATTCAAGCATGGATGGGAGGGGGAAAAGAAGTCTGGGAGTCTGGGAGTCTGGGAGTCCGGGAGTCAAGAAACGAGGACGATTTGTGGCAGGTTTTGAAATTCATCTGAACTCCGGACTCCTTGACTCTTAGACTCCAAGACCCTCAGACTCTCAGACTTTTTTAGTTGATGATTCGGTATTTGATCAGCGTCCACAACGCCCGTATGCCGTCCCGCCAGGTGATTTTCTTGCCTTCCGCGTAGCCCCGCCCGCTGTAGGAGACGGGGATTTCGTAGATGCGGCATTTCGCCCGGCAGAGTTTCGCGGTGATTTCCGGTTCGATCCTGAAGTCCTCCGACCGGAGACGCATCCCCTGGATCACCTCCCGCCGGAACGCCTTGTAGCCCGTCTCGATGTCGGTGAAGTTCATGTTGTACAGAACATTGGCGGCGAGCGTCACCAGGGCGTTGCCCACCCGGTGCCAGAAGAGGTGAACCCGGTGGGGCCCGGCGAGAAACCGCGATCCGAAGACGGCGTCCGCCCGTCCGTCGGCAATCGGTGCGATGAGGTCGCTGATGTCCGCCGGGTCGTACTCGAGGTCGGCGTCCTGAATGACGACCACCTCGCCGGTGGCCGCGGCGATCGCGGTGCGCACCGCCGCGCCCTTCCCCCGGTTTTCCCCATGGCGTAAAAACCGGTAGGCCACGCGGGGGGAGGGCGGTCGGAATCCCTCAAGCACCCGCGCCGTGCCGTCCCGGGAGCCGTCGTCCACGGCGATGATTTCCAAGTCCATCCGTTCCGCCAGGCGGCACACCCGGGAGAGGACGTCCGGGAGCGTTTTTTCTTCATCATAGGCCGGGATGATCAGGGAGAGTTTCATGGATTTTCCGCCATGTTCGGCGATCATCCTCGTTATTCATCCGTCAGCGTGCCCAGTTTGCTGAGGACGTCGTGAACCACCTCGGACGGAAGTTCACAGCAGAAGGCCGCCTGTCGAACTCTCCAATCCATGCTCTTGACTTGATCCGCCAGGACCACACCCGATACCGCACACCCTTGTGAAACACGAACCTCAAACGGGTATCCCTTGACCTGGCTGGTGATCGGGCACAACAACGCAAGGCCCACCTTGCGGTTGTAAGTTTCAGGCGAGAGAACCAGCGCGGGCCGGCGGCCCGCCTGTTCATGGCCGGCCTGTGGACTGAAGGTGAGCCACACGATGTCACCGCGTTTCGGACAGTAGATTCTTCCGTCTCAAATCTTGTGCAAAAAACACAAGATTTTCGCCGGAAGAATCTTTAACAAGGCAAATCGGCCCTGTTTGGTTTCGGCTCCGCCGATTTGCGTTGCTGACATTACCAGACCTCATGCCCGACAGCGGACCCCGTGCGACATTCCGCATGCCGATTCCGGAGAGTGACTCCCTTGAGCAGTTCATCGAGACGAAAACGGGGCCGTCGCGCTGGAGCGATGACAATCCGGCCATCCAGAACGGCCAGATCCACGGCCTTGCCGGAACTCAAATGCGTGTCCAGCGCAATGGTTCGGGGAATCCGCACGGCCAGACTGTTGCCCCATTTCTGGATTTTCGTCATCATGTCGTTTCTCTCCGTGTGTATCTACGATGAAGATACATCACATGTTTCATGGCGGCAAGTGGAAAAGTGATCGGTTGTTCAAATGGCGAATTCGGCATTCGACAATCGGAATTCGGGAATTTCATTCCTGCTCAGCGCTCCGTACCCGGCGCTTTCCATTACAATAACGGGATGTTTCGGATAAAATTCCGGAGACGGATTTCCCCCGCGGCGCCGTTATACCGGTGATTGGACAAATGAGCGACAACGACCTCTGGGAACGCTGGATGGACGGGTACGGGCCGGGGCTGCTCCTTTACGCCCGGCAGTGGGTGAAGTCCGTCCCGGAGGCGGAGGATCTGGTCCAGGAGGCGTTTGTCCGGTTCTGGAGTACGGGGCGCTGGAGGGATCTCGATCCGAAGATGCATTTGTATCTATACCTCAAGCGCGCGGCCCTGGATCGCATCCGGAGCCGCACCCGGCGGGAGGCGCGGGAGGAAATCGCGGCGGCCCGTCCCATCCCCGAGGAAGGGTTGTTTGAAACAACGGCCGAGCGCGCGGAATGGCGTCGGATGGCGGCCGAGGCATTGGGGGAGTTGCCGGAGGAGCAGAGGGAGGTGATCGTGCTCAAGGTGTGGGGGGGCCTCACGTTCCCGGAGATCGGCGAGGTGGCGGGCGTTCCGGCAAACACGGCGGCCTCCCGGTGCCGGTATGCCCTGGCGGCGCTCCGGGAGAAACTGGTGGAGAAGGTGTCATGAACGACGGATCTTCCAAGTTGGAGCAGGAGCTCGCGACGCTTGCGCCCCGGCGGCTCTCGCCGGAGGCGAGGCAGGAAATCCGCGACGCCCTCGCGCGCGCGGAGGTGACCTCGCCGATCGCGGTCCCGCGGCGGCGGGAGTGGGTGTCGGTGGCGGCGGTCGCGGCGGGGGTGGCGCTCGTGGCGGGGGGGATCCTGGTTCTGCTCCGTCGGGGGCCGACGCCCCCGGCGGCGCCGGAGAAGCCCGTCGTGGCGCGTGCGGACGACGAGGAACTTGTCATCCAGGATGAAAAAGTGCTTCACCGGGTGGTGGACGAGGGGCTCGTGGATTTCGCGAAGGGGCCGGCGCGACTCTACCGGGTCCAGACCGTGCGGCAAGTCCGCCGGCACGATCCCGCCCGGGGGGCGGTTCTGGAATACATCGATCCGCGGGAGGATGTCATGCTGGTGGGGTTGGAAACGTATTAAAAGTCAGCGAGTCTGGGAGTCTAAGAGTCTGAGAGTCTAAGAGTCTAGGAGTCGAATAAATTCTGAATTCGGAATTCGAAATTCGTCATTCGACATTCCATGGATTGCCCCTTGCGGGGCGGGAGGAAGACGATGAAATTCACGTGGCTGGCGGCGGCGCTGATCGCCGCGGGGGGGATTTCCGGGGTCCGGGCGGAGGAGGCGGGAGGGCCGGCGGAGCCGGGGACGGGTCGGCCCGGGCGCGGGAAGATCGAAAAGCCGATGGCGCCCATCGCCCCGATCGGCGAGAACGCCGGCGGGGAAAGGGATCCGAACGCGCCGCCGCCACCCGAGCGGCCGGGGCGGTTCAACCGCGGCAGGGACGGTCAGCGCGGCCCGGGCGGCGTCGATTTCGGCGGCGAGAACTGGTTCGGTCCCCGCGAGGTCAAGACGGAGAAGGCCGCGTACCTCGGCATCTCGGCCTCGCCCGTCCGGGTGGATATGCGGGAACAACTCAAGGAGTACCTGCCCAAGGGGATCGGTCTCGTGGTGGGTCTCGTGGAGAAGGGGAGTCCCGCCGAGGCCGCGGGCTTCAAGCAGTATGACATTCTGAAGATGCTCGGAGACCAGCTTCTTGTGAATCCGCAGCAGTTGCAGGTGCTGGTGCGTCTGCAAAAGACCGGGGAGCCCGTGGAGTTCATCGTCATCCGCGAAGGGAAGCCCGTCACCGTGAAGGCGACCCTCGTGGAGAAGGATCTGCCGGTCCTCGACGACCGGGGGTTCGGGGACGGGATCGACCGCATGATCCGGCGGCCCATGCCCGCGCCGGCCTCGCCGGACGGGCTCGAACCGGGCAGCGCGCCGGGCGGCGGGCCCGCCGGGCGCCGGGGGCAGGGACCGGAGGGGGCTTTCCAGGCGATGAAATTCCAGTCGGACGGCGAGGGGGGATGGTACGGGGAGGTCCGCGGCCGGACCTTCTATTCCGACAAGGAATGCCGGATGGAGATCTACCGCAACGAGGAGGGGAAGAAGTGCCTGCGGGCCCGGGGACGCAGCGGCGAATCCCTGTTCACCGGGAACATGGAGACGGATGAGGATCGCGCCAAGATCCCGGCGAACGTGGCGGAGAAATTGAAACGGATGGAGGAGATGCGGACGAAGGCGGACAAGGCGGCCGCCCCGGACAGCGTGGCGCCGGTTCCGCCGGAGGAGAAATAATCATGAACAAACGGGAAATCACGGCATGGGTGCTCGCGGCGTGCGGCGTGGCCGCCGCGGGATATTTCGGGAGTCAGTCGCGTCCGTCTCCCCGGGATGGGGCGTCTTGTCCGGCGGTCCGAACGCCGGCCTCGGTCCGGGAGGTGGAGACGGCCCGCGCCGAGGCGGCCGCCCTCCGGTTGACGCTCGCCGAGGCGGAGCGACGCGCCGAGACGGCTGAGGCGGCGATGGCCGCGTCCGGAAAACCGGCCGGTGGGGAGGTTGCGGCGATCGCGGATCCCGCGGACGGTGCGGCGGCGGTCGTGAGGGAGGGGAGGGGGCGTCGGATGGTGACGACGGACGGTGACGGAGCGCGTTCCGCCCGGCCGGAGGAATCGTCGGAGGAGGCCGCGGCGCGAAGGGCCCGGATGATGAAGGCCCGCGCGAACGGCGTCTATGGCGAGTGGCTTCGGGATCTTGGTCTTCCGGAGGACCGGCGCGCGGCGGTCGAGGATGCCCTGGCGGCGCGGCTGGCGGCGGTGATTGACGTGCAGAGGATGCTGTTCCAGCGGGATGTCTCCGTGGATGACGTCCTGCGCAAGCAGGATGAGGCCGCGGCGGCCTCCCGTCAGGCGATCGAGGCGGTCCTCGGCCCGGCGGAGATCGAGAAACTCCAGGTGTGGGAGAGGGAGGCGCCGCTCCGGGGGTATATTGACCGGATGGGAGGAGCCCTGTGGAAACTGGATCTGGAGCCGTGGCAGGCCCAGGCGGTGCGGACGGCCGTGCGGGAGGAGTGGATCACGGCAGGTTCCCCCGCGCTGGCCTCCAGGGGGGGAGGGCCCCTCCGTGGCACGGGCCTGACCCCGTTGTCGGCGGATGAGATCCGCCGGCGGAAAGAATCGGAGGGCGGGTGGCGTGCCGCCTGGGCGGAGGAGGACAAGGCCGAGACGGCGCTACGCGAAAAGGTGGATGTCCGTCTCGGAACGATTCTCACCCCCGCGCAGGCGGAGTCCTGGAAACGCAATGCCATGACCGAGCGGGCCCGCGCGCCGGGCGTGGCGACGTTCCGCGGACGGTGAACCGTGGTTCGACATCTAATGGATTGAAAATCGTTGAAGGGGCGCAACTCCGGGGATACAATCCGATCCGTTATGATGTCCTTCCTTCGGTGGCTTGGGATCGTGGTGTGGGTCGTCGCGCTTTCGGTCCTGGCCGCCGACGAGAAGCCGGACCCCGGGCTGTCCCGGTTGTATCCGGAAACGGGGGAGGATCTTCTCGGCATCCACTTCACGGACGCCTCGACCGGCTGGATCGTGGGCCGGAAGGGCGCGCTTTTCCTGACCGCCGACGGCGGGCAGACGTGGATCAAGCCGAAGGCGCCGTTTCCCAAGGCGGATTTTCACGCCGTTTTCTTCACGGACCCGGATCACGGATGGATCGTCGGCGACACAAGCGACGGCCCGGCGGTGACGGAGCGGCCTCTGCCGAACAAGCCCAAAACCGCGGCCACCATTCTCCGGACGTCCAACGGGGGGAAAAAATGGGACCGGGCGTGGGCCATGACCAATTACCCCCTCACCGACTTTTGCGTGATCGGAAAGGATCGCGTCCTCGCCGTCAGCCACAGCGGCGGCGACAAGCCTGACGGTGACCTCTACACCAGCGTCGTCGCGGCGACCCGCTGGGCCGGCGATCGGATGTTCCGGGGGATGAATGCCATCCGGTTCTTCGACGAGAGGACCGGTTGCATGGCGGGAACGCGCGTGGTCATCACGGTTTTCCCCAAGCCGAACAACCCGCGGTATCAGGAGCCCAAATCGCGGATCCTCCGGACGACGGACGGCGGCGCGACGTGGAAACCCATCGTCCATCCGGATCTTCCCGGCGGTGGGGAGATCCTCGGTCTTGCGGTTTCCGGAAGGACCGGTTGGGCCTGCGGGACGAAGGGGATTCTTTTGCGCACGGAGGACGCCGGGGCGACCTGGACGGCGCAGACCTCCGCTGTCACGGCGGCCCTCCAGGACGTCTTCGCCGTGGATGGAAAAGTCGCATGGGCCGCGGGCGAGGGCGGGACGCTTCTCCGGACGGAAAACGGCGGGGAGACCTGGGTGAAGGTCCCGACGGGTGAAACCGATCAAATCAACCGCGTGTGGTTTACCTCCGCCAACCGGGGAATCATGGTGGGGGCGAAGGGGCTCGTGCTCCGGTACGAAAAGAAATAGGCGCCGTTTTTCCGCGCTGGACGCCCTCCGGGCGCGTCAAATGATATGCGCCGTTCCGGTTACATTATAAACCCGCTCATCCTGAGCCCGTCGAAGGATGAGCCGGTGCTTTGCTCATGGTTCGTGGTTCGACATTTATTTGATTTTTAAGGAATGCTCACCATGAGCGGCATGGGGGATTCGGTCCTGTTTGGTTCCGGCTTGTCCGGGTTGGGGGGTTCCTTATGACACGCGCCCTGCGCCTCGCGATTCTTGCGGGATCGGTATTCTTCCTGGGATGGGCGATTCACGCCGCGGAGGGCGTGGTCCCGCCGAAACCGGAGGAACCGAAAAAGGCGGAGGATCCCGCCAAGGCGGAAAATCCGCCGGACGCCCCGGCCAAGCCGGGGGAGATGAAGGCGCCCGAAGTCCCCTATGAGGACCGCGAGCCGCCAAAACGTGTGCCTCCCAAAGCCCTGGACGCCTTCAAAAAGGGCCGGAGCTATCTGGATTTGTTGAAGCGCGAGTCGAAGGGCTTTTTCCGGAACGCCGACGAGGCCACGACCGCCTTCGAGGAGGCCGTGAAGTTGAGCCGGGCCGGCGGGGCGGGCACGGACCAGGCGGATATTCTCGATTTCCAGATTCTCGCCCGTTACAACCTCGCCATCGCCTACCAGATGACGATGGAATTCAGGAAGGCCCAGACCGTCCTCGATGAAATGATGCGGTCGCGGCCGACGTTCTACCAGGCGATGGTCGAACTCGGGGACGTGTACGCCTGGCAGAAGAACTATCCCGATGCCCTCAAGTGGTACACCGCGGCGCTTCGGGTCCGGGAGGACTATTTCAATCCGTACTTGAGCCGGACGATCCTGAACATGAAGGCGCGGAAGTTCGACGACGCCCGGAAGGATGCCGACAAGGGGATGGCCCTGGCGGATGCGAACACCGGGGGAATTCTCTCGAAGATGGGCGAGAAACCCTACGAACTCTCGCGGGGCTGGCTCAGGCGTCTCGTGGAGGCATTCGAGAAAAAGGATGCCGCGACCATCCAGGGGGAACTTACCCAGGCCATCACCAACGCCATGGTCCAGGCCCAGGTGGCGGAGAAGGAGGAGGATCGGAAGGGCTGGAAGGAGACGTACGACCGGCTCCTCGGTTGGGCCAGGCTTCTCCAGGCCAAGCAGGCGGACCAGGCCATGACGGAAATCAAGGCGGCCTACGAGGCCGCGCCGAAACTCGGCGTCGAGAGCGGCAACGACACCCTCGACCACTGGGTGCGGATGTACCGGATCCTGAAGGGGTTCCGGGAGATCATGAACCATGATGACAAGGGCCCCGAGTGGAAGACCACCTACGAGAAAACGACGAAGCATTACATCGTCAAGACCGACATCAGCCAGGAGATGTGCGATTTCCTGTCGGACACGGCGGAAAACATCTTCACGATCTACATCAACGCCTTCAAGGAGGAGCCTCGGGAGACGAAATTCCCCATTCTCGTCTTTGGCAACCTCCGGGATTATTTCCGTTACGGCGGCCCCCCGAACACCGGCGGCTTCTACAGTCCCTATCTCAAGAAGGTGGTGGTGAACGCTTCCCGTCAGGGCAGGGACATGCGGGAGGAATGCCGGGTGACGGTGCAACACGAGTGTTTCCACCAGTTCCTGGACTATTTCATCGAGAATCCCCCGCAGTGGTACAATGAGGGGTTCGCGGACTTCTTCGGGGGGTGCGAGTTCATATCGAAGAAGGAAGGGGTGAGGCCATGTCCCAACGCCCCGCGCTTGAGCACGTTGCGCCAGGCGATCGGCGCGGGCCTCACGAAGTCCTTTTCGGAAATCGCCATGTTCGTGCGCGCGGAACTCTATGATCCCGACCCGCGCGTCATCAGCGCCAATTACGCGCAGTCCTGGTCCATGATTTATTTCATGATGATGGCCCGGCCCGAGCAGAACTACCCCTATCGGGCCATCCTGGGGAATTACTACCGGGCGCTCAAGGGGGGGCGCGGCGCCCTCGCGGCCTACCAGGAGAGTTTCGGCAAGGTTGACGTCCGCGCCCTCGAGGCGGAGTGGAAGAAATTCATCCAGGATCTGCGTTGATGAAGAGGATTGTTCGTGGCGGGACTGGCCAGCGCCTCCCAGGCGTCGGCGTGCAGGCGGCGGAGGATGTTCGTTCGAAGGGCCTCGTCGGCGCGGGGTTGGAATGTGAAGCGGGCATTCATGAGTTTTCTCCTTTCGTGGTCTTCATGAGTGTAGACGCACGGGGGGGAGCGAAGTTCGCGGAAAAAATCGGGATTTTTCCGGTTTGTCTTCACGGGCCGCGGTTGACTTCCCCTTTTCCGCCTGCAATAATGGCGCGGTGAACAAGGCCGGACTCATCGAGGCGGTGGCGGGGAGGGCGTTGCTCGGGCGCAAGGAGGCCGAAGCGGCCGTCGAGGCCGTGTTCGCCGAAATCATCGAGACCCTGAAGAAGGGCGAGGAGGCCTCCGTCGTTGGTTTCGGCGTGTTCGCCCCTTCCCGTCGGAAGGCGAAGATGGGACGCAATCCCCATACCGGCGAACCCGTCCCGGTTCCCGCGCGGGTGGTGGCGACGTTCCGGGCGGGGAAGCACGTGAAGAAGGCCCTCGCCTCCGTTCCTCTCCAATGAAAGCCGTCATCTCCGACATCCACAGCAATCTGGAGGCCCTTGCCGCGGTCCTCGGGGACATCCGCGCGAAAGGCATCACGGACATCGCGTGCCTCGGCGATGTCATCGGCTACGGCCCGAATCCCAAGGAATGCCTGGATCTTCTTCGGGACGCGAAGGTGCGGTTCATCCTCATGGGCAATCACGAGGAGGCGCTCCTCTCGGGCGGGGAGGATTTCAACGTCAAGGCGCGTCTCGCCGTCGCGTGGACCCGCAAACAACTGGAGGAGAAGTTCGCCGCCGAGCCCGGCGGGGTGACGGTGTGGAACTGGGTGAAGGCCCTTCCGCCCCTCGTCCGGGAGAAGGATATCCTTTACGTTCATGCCTCCCCGCGCGACCCCACCAAGGACTATGTCTTCCCGCGGGACGTCTACGACGGGGCGAAGATGCGGGACATTTTTTCCCGGATTGACCGGATATGCTTCTGCGGGCACACCCACCAGCCGGGCGTCATCACGGAAACGGGGAAGTTCCTCTCTCCCAAGGATTTCATCAACGTCTTCTTCCTTGAAAAGGAGAAGGTGCTCGTCAATGTCGGATCGGTCGGACAGCCCCGGGACGGCGACAATCGCGCCGGTTATGTCACCCTGGATGATGACACCATCGTCTTCCGGCGGGTGCCCTACGAATACACCCGGACCATTGAGAAAGTCTATGCCGAGGACGCCCTCGACAAGTTCCTGGGGGACCGGTTGGAAGAAGGCCGGTAGCACGGAAACACGGAACCGGGCCACGGAATCACGGAATAAGAAAATTACACCACAAGGGTGTTGAGGATCGGATAATTAGAAAACGAGGGATTGAGATCGCGAGGGGGCGGACGCTGTTCGGGTGCTTCCGTGTTTCCGTGGTGTTGATTCCGCATTCCGTGTTTCCGTGATTTATGGAAAAAAAAGCCCTTCTCGCATTCGGCATCGCGGCGGCGTTCCTCTACGTATATTTCCAGTGGGTGATGCCGAAGTTTGCCCCGCCGCGAACCGATGCCCCCGCGCCCGCCGACGCCCCGGAGACGGTGAGGCCGGCGACGCCCATCGCCGCGCCGGTGGCGGGAGAAAACGCCCCCCGGACCGGTGAAACCGTCCCGACGCCCGCGGGGACGTCCGCCTCCTTCCCGCCCCAGTCCGACGCCCCCGAGCGGAAAATTTCCATTCGGACGGACCGGTACCGGATGACGTGGACGACAAAAGGCGCCACCCTCGAGTTCCTGGAACTCGCCGATTACCCCGATGCCACGCGGAAACAGGGTCTTGCTCTGTTCACCCCGCGGGAGGGCCTCCGGCCGTTCATGTTGGGGGTGGTCGCATCCGGCCGGAAAGATGTCCACCTTCTCGATCGGTCCTGGAAAGTGGTGGAGGAAGAGGCCAACCGGAAAATCGTCTTCGAGACGGAAACGGGCGGACTTGTCGTCCGGAAGACGATCCGGTTTCGTCCCGCGGACTATGCCATGGACGTGGAACTTTCGTTTTCGGGAACCGCGCCCGGGACGGGGGAACTCGGTTTCCTTTTGTACGGGCCGGTGGAACTCCGCGCCGAGGAAAAGGTGAAATCGGCCTACTGGTTTTCCACGGAGCGCGTGCGCGAGAAGGACGGCGTGGTCAGCGTCAAATGGTCTCAGGGATTGCCGTCCAAGGAGCCGCGCGAGGGAAAACGGAGGGCCAACAATTCCATCCTCTGGGCCGGCGCCCAGGGCCGTTATTTCGCCGGTATCCTGTTCCCCGAGAAGGAAAGCGACACCATCGCCTGGATCGACGCGCCCCTTCTGGACCCGGAAGAAAATGTGGTCAGCCGTTCCGTGGCGCTCGAGGCCCGGCCGGTGCGTCTCGCGGAAGGGCCGGGCGTCCGGCGCTATATTTTTTATGCCGGACCCCTCAAGGCGGATGCCCTTCGGGCGGCGCATCCGGGCCTCGAACCGCTTCTGGCGTACTGCAAGTGGTCCTGGGTGGATGCCATCTGCCGGGTACTCCTCGCCGTCATGCACGGGGCTTATCGGGTCATCCCCAACTACGGGATCGCCATCATTTTTCTCACCATCCTCGTGCGTCTGGTGCTCTTCCCGGTATCCCTCAAACAGCAGTCCTCCATGTTCCGGTACCAGGAAAAGATGCAGCGTCTCAAGCCTCGCGTGGACGCCATCAAGGAGAAATACAAGGGCAACCGCCAGAAACTGAATCAGGAAACGATGGCGCTCTATCGGGAGGAGGGCATTTCTCCCATGGCGATGGGCGGCGGGTGCCTGCTGATGGTGTTCCAAATGCCGGTGTTCATCGGGCTCTACAACACCATCTGCTATTCCATTGATCTTCGCCAGGCGAAGTTTTTCCTGTGGATCCGCGACCTGTCCGAGCCGGACACGCTGTTCCTCCTTCCGGGCGGCATTCCCCTGCTCGGCGGCGTGGGCGTGAACCCGCTTCCCCTGGCGCTGGTGGGACTCATGTTCCTCCAGCAGCGCATGACCCCCAAGCCCGCCGACCCGGATCAGGCCCAGCAGCAGAAGATGATGATGTGGATGATGCCGGCGATGTTCCTGTTTTTCTTCTACACCATGCCGGCGGGGCTCACCCTGTATTTCGTGATGAGCACCGGGTTCGGGCTTCTCGAGCAGGTTCTGATCCGCAAGCGAATGGCCCGGGAAAAAGCCGCCGCGGCCGTCGCAATGCCGTAGGAAGTTGTGAATCCCATTCTGCGAGATACGAGAGACGCGTGACGAACGACGACACGATTGTCGCCATCGCCAGTCCCCCCGGCCCCGCCGCGCGGGGCATCGTGCGCCTGTCCGGCCCCGCCGCGTTCGCCGTGGCGCGGGCGGTGGCTCGGTGGGATGAGAACCCGGGCGCCGGGGCCTGGAGCGCCGTGGAGGCCTCGGTGGATCTCGGGGAGGGGGCGGATCTTCCGGCGCGCCTTTTTCTCATGAAAGCCCCGCGCACCTACACGCGGGAGGACGTTGTCGAGTTTCACACGGTCGGGTCGCCGCCGGCGCTGGCGGAGATCGTCCGGCGGTGCGTCGCCGCCGGGGCGCGGCCGGCCCCGCCGGGCGAATTCACGCGCCGGGCGTTTCTGAACGGGCGGATTGATCTGGCCCAGGCCGAGGCCGTGGCGGCGCTCATCCGGGCGCGATCGGAGGCGGAAGGGCTTCGGGCGATCCGGACGATGGACGGGGCGCTCTCCCGGGACGTGGCGTCCGTTCGGGAACGGCTCCAGGATATTCTGGCGGAGATCGAGGCCGCGCTCGATTTCGCGGAGGAGGACATTCCGGAAATCCGCGGGGAGGCCCTTTCCGGGCCGCTCACGGGGATCCGGGCGGATTTGGAACGCCTGGCATGTTTTTCCGCGGCGCAATCGCCTTCCCCGGAGGGGGTCTCGGTGGTCCTCGCGGGACGGCCCAACGCCGGCAAGTCCACCCTGTTCAACCGTCTGGTCGGATTCACGCGGGCCGTCGTATCGGAAGTCCCCGGGACGACACGGGATCCCGTCGGAGCGGCGGCGGAAATCGATGGCCTCCGGTTCCGGTTCGTGGACACCGCGGGGCTCGCGGCGAAGGCGGGCGGGATCGAGGAAGCGGCCATGGCGCGGGCCCGCGCGGCGGCGCGGGATGCGGATCGCGTCGTGGTGGTGATGGACGGGAGCGCGCCGCTGGCGCCGGAGGACGATTCCCTTCTCGGGGATCCGCCGCCCGGGAAGCGGATCATTGTGATCAACAAGTCGGATCTCCCGTCGGGGCTCGACCTCGGAGCGCTCGCCGCGCGCGTGGCGGGATCCCCGATCCTGGCCCTTTCCGCGCTCACCGGTGACGGGGTGGATGCCCTTCAGCGGCTCCTGGTCGAGGACGTGCGGCGGGGACGGGTGGGGGAGGCGGCGGACGGGTGCCTGGTCACGGCGCGGCAGGAGGATTGCCTCGTCCGGGCGCGTGACGCGGCGGCGGCCGCGGCCGGCGCGGTCGCCGCGGGGGAGGGGTTGGAGGTCGTGGCCCTTGCGTTTCGGGAGACCCTCGCCGCGCTGGGGGAACTGACCGGCGAGGCGGCCGGGGAGGACATCCTGGACCGGATCTTTTCCAGATTTTGTGTTGGCAAGTAGGGGCGCAGCATGCTGCGCCCCTACACCGGCGCATGGAACCGAGGCACGGCGCGCCGTGCCTCGGTTTATGAGAGGAATGGTGTGTCGGATCGTAGGAGCGGGTTTCAAACCCGCCCCTGCGCCACGGGTCGCGCGGCCTACCCCGCGGATTCAGACGGTTCCTTCTTGACGAAAAGCGGCAGGGATTTGACCGGGTTGCCGTCCAGGGACATATCAATCGAGTGCTCCCCCGCCTTTTCAATTTTTAGCCCGTTGATGACGAGGATGAGGTTGGCGACGGTCGAGTCTTGTTCCTCGGCCGGGTGGATGTTCATCTCCCCCTCGAGAGGCGGAAGGATGGGGCGCCCGTCCGCGTCCACGAACGTCACCTTGATGCGGTGCACCCCGGCCTCCAGGCGGCTGAACCGGATGCGGTAGGCCACCGCGCAGTGGGGGTGGGTGACGGGGAAGTCCCGGGCGTAAATGGTGTCGAAGGCCCCGAGGATGTTGAGTTTTCCCCGTTGGTCCTCCGTCGCCGCGTCGCAGATGGCCGCCATCTGGATATCCATGACGGGCCATTATACCCGGGAACCGCGGGAAT
>JAZDJP010000067.1:0-11517 GCA_043803805.1 Planctomycetota bacterium | reverse complement strand
GGGCAACGTGCCGATGACATCCAGATACACGCGCCGGACAAAGACCTCGTCCGAGCAAGGGGGCGCCGGTTCGATGCCCCGCCGGCGCAGGGCGGCCAGGACGTGGGTGTCAATGCCGTTCGCCGGGATGACGACGGTGTCGTCTTCAAACGGGCGCACGATCCCCGGGGCCGCGGGCGGACCGTCAAGAGATTCCCCGGCAAAAACGTTCCCGCCCGCCAGCCCGACGGCCGATACCAGCGCCCATGCGATTCTCACGAGTGTCCGGCTCATCGTGATTGACATTTCCCTGGTTTACAATTTCCCCGATGTCTCAAATGCAAGTTCAATGCCGATATCCGAAATCACTTCAAAATACCGCATCCTATTATATGAAAACCAGTTGTGTCTTGCCACCCCGACGACGACATGGGGGATATTCCGCCTGGCGGAGAAAATTTCCACACTTCCCGGCGGCGCCAGGCACTCCGGCCCGTCGCATTTTACACCGCAGAAAGACCGTCGCTCGCAGAACATCAAGTCGGGAACCGGGATTCGGCAACCGGGAACCGAAAAACCGTTTCCCATGGGAAAACCGTGATTTTCCATGCCTCACGGGACACCTTCGCCCGAATTCTCCTGATAACACCGAATCACAAGTGCCGCTTCATCTTGAGGCAACTTATTATCAACCGATCGCCCCTTCAACACCGACAGAACACGTGGATCGGACATCCCGGCCTCGCATAACTCATGCAAGGCAGAACAAAGCACTTCCCATTCACGAGGTCCCGCATGGGGTCCCAACACCAGAAATCGGTCAAAGATGAACCAGGCATCCTCCGGGGAAATCTCCTGTCTGTTTCGGAACAACCCGTGCACACCCGTAATCGAACCGACCCATTCCACGGAGCCCCGCCGGCCATATACCTTCCAATTGGGATGGAATCCGTTAAATATGCCATTGGCCAAATCAACTCGAATCGTGAAGCCATGTCCGTCCTTGTCCTTTTCGAAATAGTAGAGTGCGCGATCGGATTCCTGCCACGGCCCCCCAAGCAACTTGACCACATCATCCCGAGTCATGCCCTTCTCGAGAAATCCCAAGCGCCCGGGAAATCCGTACTCACTGAAAACCATCCGTGCCGCGCCATCCCGATTCATCAACGGTTCTTTCAATCGGATGCTGGCGCCGATCGCCACACCCACCGATTCAGAAACCAACCACGGGAAAATCATGATCCGGGAATGACTCCCCAGCACCTGAATCTGCATCGGCCGGTCTCCCTCTGTCAGATCGAATCTTGCCAAGGTCCCGCCGAGAAAAAAATACTTCTTCCGTATAATGGGGCAACACATCAAGAGCAATTCATCATTGAAAAACGGAACTTGATCCAACAGGATCAAATCAAATGCATTACCTTTGACCCTCAAACGATATCGTTGGCAATAGAAGATATCCATCGGCACGGCATGGTTGCTGAACTTGCGAATCCCCTTGTTGTCCAGCGGGACAACCTCCAGTTGAACGCCGGGAAGTTTTGGATACCGGAATGAGAGATATTCATCCTCATACAACGCCCACTCGCGAATCGAAGAGGCTTTCACCCCGACAAGATCCATCGTGGCGTCCGAGCCGGTCTTTTCCGCTTCATGACGGACAACTTCCGCATTGTTCTGCGCGGGGAGGGTCAGCCGGATCCGCGACAGGATGTCATCCACGGAAAATGACTCCCCGATCTCCACACGCTGAACAACCTCCTCAAGTGTCTTGTCCGTAATGTCGTGGCCGGGCATGCAGGACGGAACGAGAAGTCCGGCCAACCATACAATCCCCAATCGTTTCCCGTTCCTCATACACGGCCTCCGTTTGCAGGGACCGGCGCCCCCCCCCATAACATAGGTGCCAATGCGCACCAAAATGTCACGCAAATTCCGAATTCATTCGGCATTCGGAATTTCATCGGAATGGAAGGGCGAACGCCGTTCGCCCCTACGTCATTTCCGCAATCCCGGTTGCGACGTCGACGTTTCTCCAACCCCCTTGACACGTCGCCGAGTCGCGACGCCGTTCCGGGGTTTAAGCGCGACATGCTTGAGCGCCGTCGTGGCATGGGCGAGTTTGGCGCGCTTCCGGAACGCCGGAAGCGACGAGGACTTGCGGAGCAGTCGGCGTGTCCGGGGGCGCCCTTCCTTTTGGCCCCACCTTTTCCTTGGGCGAGCAAGGAAAAGGTGGGAAGGCATTCGAGGAACACCTGCCGACAGGCGCCGTTCGCCTCTACGCCATTCCTGTTGCCTTTCCCTCAATCCACAATCCGCAATCCAAAATCCACAATTCCCCGCCCAATTCGGCATTCGGAACTCGGCATCCCTGCTTCGCCAAGCGGCTTCGCAGGGCCCTCCGGAACCCCTTGGGCGAAGGAGGGTCGGAATTTCATCGGAATGGAAGGGCGAAACTCTCTCCATGACTTTTTCACGGTTTCGTGGTAGAATGCGGGATTGCACGTTCCGCGAAATTCGCGCGAGGGTCGCATGGCCGGCGATCTGTCCTTCATCCGCATCCGCGGCGCCCGGGAGCACAACCTGAAGGCAGTTTCCCTGGACATCCCCCGGGACAGGCTCATCGTCATCACGGGGCTCTCGGGGTCGGGAAAATCCTCCCTCGCCTTCGACACGCTCTACGCGGAGGGCCAGCGGCGGTATGTCGAAAGCCTGTCCGCCTACGCCCGCCAGTTTCTCGAGCAACTCCAGAAGCCCGACGTGGAGTCCATCGAGGGACTTCCCCCCACCATCTCCATCGAGCAACGCTCCGGGGTCTCGAACCCCCGCTCGACGGTGGCGACGACAACGGAAATCTATGATTACCTGCGCCTCCTGTTCGCGCGGGTGGGCGAACCCTACTGCCACAAATGCGGCAAACCCATCCGCCAGCAGACCCCGCCGGAAATGGTGGATCAGGTGATGCGCCTTTCGCCCGGCGGACGCATTCTGGTGCTGGCGCCGCTCGTCCGCGGCCGCAAAGGGGAGCACAAGGACGTCCTTCAACGCGCCAAGCGCGACGGGTTCGTCCGGGTGCGCGTGGACGGCGGGGTCCATGATTTCATGAGCGTCCCGGAACTCGACAAGCGCCGGAAACACTCCATCGAGGCGGTGGTGGACCGGCTGGTCATGTCCCCCGTCATCCGGACGCGCCTGGCCGATTCGGTGGAGACCGCGCTCCGGTTCGGGGAGGGGCTCGTCGTTGTGAGCCACGAGGGGAAACCCGGAAAATGGACCGACGTCGTCTTCAGTTCCATCTACGCCTGCCCGGACTGCGGAGTCAGCTACGGGGAACTCTCCCCGCGGATGTTCTCGTTCAACAGCCCCTACGGGGCCTGTCCGACCTGCGGGGGGCTTGGGACGAAGATGGAACTCGACGCCGACCTCATCATCCCCAACCCGCGGGCCAGCATCGAAGACGGCGCCATCGAGGCCTGGCGGAAGGGCGGCCGGCGGATGGCCATTTACTACCACCGGCTCCTCCGCCGTTTCTGCCACGACTTCGCGGTGTCGCCCTCCACGGCGTTCCAGGACCTCGGGGAGAACGAGCGGCGGCTTCTGATGCACGGCACCACCGGGGAGGATGAGGAACGCCTGGGACATTACTTCGAGGGCGTCGTCCCCAACCTGATGCGCCGCTTCGAACGCACCGAGAGCGAATTCGTCAAACGCCGCATTCTCTCCTACATGAGCGAACTCCCCTGTCCGGCCTGCAACGGGGCGCGCCTCCGGCCCGAGATGCTCGCGGTCCGCATCCGGGAAAAGTCCATCCTCGACGTCACGCGATTCACGGTGGACCAGGCCCTGGCCTTCTTCGGAGGACTCGCGCTTCCCCCTGAAAAATCGAAAATCGCCCAGCCCATCCTCCGGGAGATCCGCGCGCGGCTCCAGTTCATGACGGACGTGGGGCTGGACTATCTATCCCTCGACCGGAAAAGCGGCACCCTCGCCGGCGGCGAGGCCCAGCGGATACGCCTCGCGACCCAGGTGGGGTCCGGGCTCGTCGGCGTCTGCTACGTCCTCGACGAGCCCACCATCGGCCTTCACCCGCGCGACAATTCCCGTCTCATCACAACGCTTCAAAAACTCCGCGACATCGGGAACACCGTCATCGTCGTCGAGCACGACGAGGAGACCATCCGCGCGGCGGATGAATTGATTGATCTGGGACCGGGGGCGGGGGTCCACGGAGGCCATCTGGTGTATCAGGGGCCGGTGGACAAGGTCGGCGCCTGCGACGGCTCGCTCACGGGGAAATACCTCACCGGCGCCATGAGCGTCCCCGTCCCAAAGACGCGCCGCCCCGTGGACGGGGAGAAAATCCTCCTCGTGAAAGGGGCGCGGGAGAACAACCTCAAATCCATCAACGTCCGCATTCCCCTGGGCCTCTTCGTCGCCGTGACGGGCGTCTCGGGCTCGGGGAAAAGCACCCTGGTGAACGAGGTCCTCTTCAAGGCGCTGATGCGGAAACTGATGGGCGGGAAGGAAAAACCCGGGGCCCACGACCGCGTCGTCGGGACGGATCTCCTGGACAAGGTCATCGAAATCGACCAGTCCCCCATCGGCCGCACCCCGCGGTCGAACGCGGCCACCTACACCGGGGCATTCGATCTGATCCGGGCGCTTTTCGCGAAGATCCCCGAGGCGAAAATCCGCGGATACAAACCCGGGCGGTTCAGTTTCAACGTCAAGGGAGGCCGGTGCGAGGCCTGCCAGGGCCAGGGCACCAAGATCATCGAGATGCACTTCCTTCCCGACGTCTATGTCCTCTGCGACGCATGCAAGGGACTTCGCTACAACCACGAAACCCTGGAGGTGCGCTACAAGGGGGAAACCATCGCCGACGTCCTGGACATGTCCGTGGAAGAGGCCCTCGATTTCTTCAAGCACTTCCCCCAGCTCAAGCGAATCCTCCGGACGATGGAGGACGTGGGGCTCGGCTACGTCCGCATCGGCCAGTCGAGCACGACGCTCTCCGGCGGCGAGGCCCAGCGCGTGAAACTCGCGACGGAACTCTCCCGGGAGGCGACCGGGAACACCCTCTACATCCTCGACGAGCCGACGACGGGACTCCACTTCGCCGACACCTCGACCCTCCTGGACGTCCTCCATCGCCTCGTGGAACGGGGCAACACCGTTCTTGTCATCGAACACAACCTCGACGTCGTGAAAACGGCCGATTACCTGATTGACCTGGGTCCCGAGGGCGGGGAGGCCGGCGGGACGGTCGTCGCGACGGGGACGCCGGAGGCGGTGGCGGCGCACGCGACGTCATACACCGGACACTATCTCCGGAAGGTCTTGAGAGAAGGGACTCCGGCGGGAAACTCCGGTTCGGCCCCGGGCGATACACGGCGGGCCCCCGCGCCTTCGGCCGTCAATCCGTGACCACCGGCTCCGCTTCGGATCCCGCGAATGCGTCGAAACGTTCCCGGACGAGTTCCATCGTCCGGGCGATCTCCGTCTCGACCTGATCGAGAAGCGACCCGAGGTCCTCGCGGGCCTGCTGGTAGCCCTTCTCGATCCAGGGCAGGATGAAATCCCGGAAGGATCCCGGGGTGTCCTCCTCCGGATGGAACCCCTTCGTGGCGAAGTCGAAGATCCTGTCGGCGGTTTTTTCGGGGGAGAATTCGTCCATCAGCCGATCGAGAAGCCCCTGAACACCGGTTTCTCCCGGCGCGGCGGAGGAATCGCCTTCCGGCGTCGTTCCGGAAATCCCGACGTATCGTTCCCGGATGGCCTGGATATCAATTTCGGTGTAGGCGAGGGAACCGTCTTTCCCCCGTGAAAGCATCTCGATCTGAAGATGAACGGCCTCCTTCGAGTACGCCTCGATGGAAAAGGCCCTTCCCGCGCGGCTGATTTCGACCCGGTCGTAATCGGAGCGGCTTGTGGAAAGTTCGAGAATCGACTGACCGGGGGCGAGCGTCCGGGCGGCTTCCCGGAGCGAGGCCAGGTCGCTTTGGCCCGGGACGGTCGCCGGAAGTTGACTCCCGTTCCCCACGTCGGGGGATCCCGGTTTAAGTTGGGGATCGAGCCCTGAAATCAAACTGGAAAGCGAATCGGGAAGCGCGGAAAGGGGAAATTCCATGACACCCTCCTTGGCGGAAAACACGGGACATCCTTATCCCGCGGCACAGAGTCTATCCCAAACCCTCCCGCGGTTGCGAGGTTTTGGGATAGACTCTTAAAGGCAGGGCATCCCTCCCGACGTATCCCTTCATCAGAACGAAATCGCGCCGGAATTCGACGGGGTATCCCCTCCCCTTACTTGTTTTATCGGCAGGATTTGCGGGAGGATGAAGGATATTCCAAGACTCCAAGACTCTCCGACTCGCTGACTCGCCGACTTCCCCATCCCGCCCTTGCGTTCTCCCTCCCGCCGGATACAATGCGTCGGATATTTCAACACCGGACGGGCGGGGGTTCCGTCATGCGCATTGGGGTGATTTCCGACACCCATATCCGTGATGAGAATCAACCCCTTCCGAAACAACTGGTTAAGGCACTTTCGGGCGTGGACTTGATTCTCCATGCCGGGGACATTGTGGTGATGGGCGTGCTCGACCGGCTGCGCGCCATCGCCCCGGTCGAGGCGGTGGCGGGGAATTCGGATGCGTGGGACGTCATCCAGGCGCTTCCGCGAACGAAGGTGGTGGAGGCGAACGGGCGACGGATCGGCCTGGTGCACGGGTCGGGCGCGCCGGCGGGACTGCCGGGGCGGCTTCTCCGGGAATTTCCCGACGTGGACGCGATCGTGTTCGGCCACTCCCACATCGCCATGAACGCGCGGAAGGGCGGGGTGCTGCTCTTCAATCCGGGAAGCGCCACCGACCCCCGCGGCGCCCCCCACCGGACGTACGGGGTGCTCGCGGTGAACGGGAAGGACATTACGGGGGAGATATTCACATTGCCCGGGAAGAGCAACGTGCCAAGCGATAAGTGCTGAGTACAACGTGCTGAGTGCTGAGTTGAAGAAAATATATTCGGAATAAGCTTCCATCAACTCAGAACTCAGCACTCAGCACTCAGAACTTTTGTTGAAGAAGTGAGATGCTTATGCGGCAACTTTGGGCCCCCTGGCGCATGGCCTACATTCAGAAATTCCCCGTCGTGAAGGGATGCTTCCTCTGCGCCGCCGGGCGGAAGGGAAAGCCCGGCGCGCTCGGTGCGTTCGACCGGAAGCACCTGGTCCTCGCGCGGGGGAGGCACGCCTTCGTAATCTTCAACCGGTTTCCCTATTCCAACGGCCACCTGCTCATCGCGCCCTACGCCCATACGGCGGATTTCGGAGGGCTGCCGGCGGAAACGGCGGCGGAGATCACGGCGCTCGCCCAGCGCGCCGTCCGCGCCCTGCAAGCGGCCATGCGCCCGCACGGGTTCAACGCGGGGGTGAACCTGGGCCGGATCGCGGGGGCCGGGGTGGCCGATCACCTCCACTGGCACATCGTCCCCCGCTGGGACGCGGACACGAATTTCATGCCGGTGCTGGCCGACACCCGGGTCATCCCGCAGGCATTGGCGGAGACGTACCGGATTGTGGCGAAGGCGTGGAAATGAGTTCAGGAGTTCAAGGAATCGATTCAGAATAAGATTCCTTCAACTCAGCACTCAGTACTCAGCACTTTGAACTCTTGCTGATGCGAGACACGAAGCAGAGGCCGCACATGAAAAACCGCCTGCCCCTCTCCCGCCGTGACCTCGAGGCCCGCGAGGCCCGGGAGCTGGCCCCCTGGGCGGTGAAGAGCCGCGACAGCCGCGGCCGGCAGCACCCGGAACCGGAACACCCGGCCCGGAGCGCCTACCAGCGCGACCGCGACCGCATCATTCACTCGGGGGCGTTCCGGCGCCTCGAGTACAAAACCCAGGTCTTCGTCAACCACGAGGGGGACAACTACCGGACGCGCCTGACGCACACCCTGGAGGTCGCCCAGATCTCGCGGTCCATCGCACGGATGCTGTGCCTGAACGAGGACCTCGCGGAGGCGGTGGCGCTCTCCCACGACCTCGGCCACACCCCGTTCGGCCACTCGGGGGAGGACGCCCTCGACGAGATGATGCGCGAATCGGGCGGGCGCTTTGAACATAATTTGCAATCGCTGCGCATCGTGGAAACTCTGGAACGGCGCTATGCGGCGTTTCCCGGCCTCAACCTGACGTGGGAGGTGCGCGAGGGCATCGCCAAGCACACCTCCACCCACGACCATCCGGCATCGGGGGCGTTCGATCCGTCGCTCCAGCCACCCCTCGAGGCGCAGTTGGTGGAGGTGGCCGATTCCATCGCCTACGACAGCCACGACGTGGACGACGGGCTCGCCTCGGGCATCCTCACGGAGGGCGCGCTCGCGCGGATCGCCCTGTTCCGCCGGGCCCGCGCCGGGGTGCGCGGGACGGACCCGAAGACCCGCCGGCACGAGGTGGTGCGAAATCTCATTAATTTGCTGGTGACGGACCTCGTGGGTGAGACGGCGCGGACGCTCGCCCGGGCGAAGGCGCGCTCGCTCGCGGACATCCGCCGCCACCCGGAGCGCCTGGTGCGGAGTTCCCCCCGCATGGCCGCGGAGGCGCAGGCGCTGGAGGAATTCCTCAAGGGGAATTTCTACAGCCACCCCCGCGTCGCCCGGATGGCGAGCAAGGCCCGGCGCTTCGTGAAGGACCTCTTCCGGGAATTCGCCCGCGACACGGCCCTCCTCCCGCAGGACTACCAGGCCCGGATCCGGACGGAACCCCGGGAGCCGGTCATCGCGGACTACATCGCGGGGATGACGGACCGGTACGCGCAGGATGAGTGGATGCGGTTGTTTATGCCGTACGAAAGAGTGTGACACGAATGAGTCTGGAAGTCGGCGAGTCAGCGAGTCGCGGAGTCGGAACATCCGAAGGGAAGACCCACGACGTGCAACATTCATGATTGCAGACTCCAGACTCGCCGACTCGCGGACTCGCTGACTCATAGGACGGGTATCCGATGCCCAAGATCATCATCCAGGAAGGTTTTAACCGCGGCGCGGCGTACACCCTCTCCGAGGAGAAGATGACGATCGGCCGCGATTACGCCAACGCCATCCAGCTCATCGACGAGAAGGTGTCCCGCGTCCACGCCGTCCTCTTCCAGGAGGGCGACCGGTGGCACCTCTCGGACCTCGACAGCCGCAATGGCACCTATGTCAACGACCGCCGGGTGAAACGCGACGCCCTGAAAAGCGGCGACCGCGTCCGCATCGGGAACGTCCACCTCGTCTTCGTGGACGACGAGGGCGACTGGAAGGCCCTCGCCCCCGTCGCGGCCACGCGCGAACTCGAGGTCACCGAGACGCTCGCCGGCGGGGAGATCCGCCTGTCGAGCGGGCCGAATCTCGAACGGGCGAACACGCGGCTCCTCGCGCTCGTCCAGCTCGCCAACCTCGCCTCCACGGTGAAGGACCTCGCCGGACTCATGGACGTGGTCGTGGGGCGGCTCGATGAAACGCTGGTGCCCGACCGCGCCGTCCCGGTGCTGCTCAATCCCGACGGGACCTACCGCACCCACGAGCGGCGAGAGGAGGGGGAACGCAAACGCCGGAGCCGGGTTCCCCTCTCGACCACCGTCCTCGAATATGCCCGGAAAACCGGGGCGTCGGTCCTCTCGGAGGCCTCCCAGGCCGACGACCGGTTCAGCGGCGCCAAAAGCGTCGTGGGCGACCGCATCGCGAGCGTCCTGTGCGCGCCGGTGAAACTGCGGGAGCGCCTCTTCGGATTTTTGTACGTGGACCGGCTCGGCGAGGCGGCGCCCTTCGGCCGGGAGGACCTCGAGTTCATCACGGCCGTCGCCGCCCAGGTGGCCGTCGCCCTCGAGAACATCACGGTCCTGGAGGAATTGCGGACGACCCAGGACCTCCTCGAGCGCGAGGTCCGGTCCCAGTTCAACATCGTCGGCCAAACGGAGGGGATCCGGGCGGTCCTGGACTTCATCGAGCGCGCGGCCCCTGCCGAGGCCGGCGTCCTCATCCTCGGGGAAAGCGGCACGGGCAAGGAGCTCGTCGCGCGGGCGATTTACCTCAACAGCCGCCGGAAGGGCAAGCCGTTCGAGGTGGTCAACTGCGCGGCGCTCCCCGAGACGCTTCTCGAGAGCGAACTCTTCGGTCACGCCAAGGGGGCCTTTACCGGCGCCCATCAGGACCGGAAGGGCCGGTTTGAACTGGCCAACGGCGGCGTCATCTTCCTGGACGAAATCGGGGAACTCTCCGCCGAGAGCCAGTCGAAACTCCTCCGGGTCCTGGAAAACGGCGAGATCCGGCGCCTGGGGGACACGGCCAACCGCCGGGTGGATGCCCGCGTCATCGTGGCCACGAACCGGGATCTGGCGAAGGCGGCCCGGGAGGGGAAATTCCGGGAGGATTTGTATTACCGGCTGAACGTCCTCCAGGTGACTCTGCCCCCGCTCCGGGAGCGCGCGGAGGACCTGGAACCGCTGACCCGCCACTTTCTGGATGAAATCTGTCGGCGTTGCGGCACCCGCCCCAAGTCGGTGGACGCGGAGGTGACGGCGTTCTTCCGATGCCACCCCTGGCCCGGGAACATCCGGGAACTGAAAAACACCCTGGAACGGATGGTCATCCTCTCGCGGGCGGACACCCTCACGATGGCCGACATCCCGGCCGAGATGAAAGCGGGTTCCGGGGCGGCCGCGCCGGCGGGACCGGACTTCGTCCCGTGTCCTCTCGAGACAATCGAACGCCGCCACGTCCTCCAGGTGCTCGACTACACGAAGGGCAACAAGGCCGAGGCGGCGAAGATATTGGGAATTGACAGAAGCACGTTGTATGCGAAACTGAAGGGGACGTAAAAGAAGTCTGGAGAGTCGGCGAGTCAGCGAGTCGCCGAGTCTCAAGAGTCGGAGAGTTTGGATTGAAGACTCCCAGACTCGCCGACTCGCAGACTCTCAAGACTGTTATGGAGCGCATCCCATGGCCCTGATCGCCTTTCGCACATTTTTTATTTTCGTGAGCGGCCTCCTCGGCTGGTCGGCCGCGGTGGTTCTCGGCCAGGCCGGATGGGCCGGGTTCGCCGGGGGCGCCGTGGTCGGGGGCGTCGTGACGACGCTCGAGGCGCTGGCCGCATCGAAGAAGTTTCTCTCGGGCTTCCTCATCGCCGTCATCGGCATTCTCGCGGGATTCGCCCTGTCGCGCCTCATCATCAAATCCGTCGCGGTTCTCATCCCGGATTACGTGGGGGCCCCGACCGTCGAGGTCCTGAACATCAGCCTCATGTGGAGCATCTGCTACATCACGGTGGCGTTCCTCTTCCGGACGAAGGACGAAATCAAGTTCCTCATCCCCTACCTCGAACTCGAACGACGCGACAAGGGCGGGCGATCCCTCATTCTCGACACCAGCGTCATCATTGACGGCCGCATCGCCGACATCGCCGAGACGGGATTCCTCGAATCGAAGGTTATCGTCCCCAAGTTCGTCCTGGACGAACTCCAGGCCATCGCCGACGCCCCGGACCGGCTGAAAC
>JAZDJP010000066.1:0-25102 GCA_043803805.1 Planctomycetota bacterium | reverse complement strand
GCTCTACGTCCCGCACCTGCTTCCCTCTCCGGAGGAAAAGCGCCGGTTCCTCTGGTGGGAACCGAAGCCGCCGGGAACCATCTTCGCCCTGTCCCAGCGAATCAGCGACAACCAGCAGGGACCGATGGTGATTCGCACCCTTCCCGAGCGCGCCATGCTCCTGGGAGACCAGGGCCCCGGCCGGATGTGCCTGGATTTCTGGCCGGTCGAAGGCCTTGGCAAAGACCGGCCGTCCGTGTTCAACCGTTGGCCGCACTCGACCTGCTCCCAGCGCGAGCCCTGCCTGCAGAGACTGGCATTGCCGGGCCGGCATGGAGCGCTCTCCACCGTCAAGGTGGAGGCCCTGCGCGAAGGAAAGCAGGAGGCCGAGGCCCGCGCCTTCCTCGAGGAGGCGCTCTTCATCAAGAAGAATCTCACCGGTGAGCTCGCCGAGCGTTGCCGGAAACTTCTGGACGCCCGGTTCAACCTTTGCCGGACGACCCACAGCAACTACTCGCCGGGTTGCGTTGCCTACGACGAGGGCTGGCAGAAGAATTCCGAAAATCTGTATCGCCTGGCCGCCGAGGCGGCCGGGAAGATGGGCGATAAGTAACCCCGGAGGGAAAGGAGGAGTTCGTGATGAATCGGAAAATGACGGGCGGGTTGAGCGTGTTCTCATTTTTGGCTTGTCTGCTGGCTTCGATCTCCGTGGGCGCCGAGCCGCCGGGTTTCGCCCAGCCGCCGAGCGCCACGCGCGAGGGCGACACGGTTAAGATCAGCTTCGCGGTCAAGGCCCCCTGCGACGCGGCGGCCTGGGTGGAGGACGCGGGCGGGAAGACCGTCCGGCACCTCGTTGCCGGAGTTCTCGGAGACAATCCGCCCGATCTCTTCAAGAAAGGCCTGGTTCAGGAACTCGAATGGGACGGCAAGGATGACTTCGGCAAGGCCGCCCCGGCGGGGTGCAAGGTCAAGGTCGGGCTCGGACTCACGCACAAGTTCGATCGGATCATCGGGTGGGACCCCAAGGCCATCAACAAAATCTATTCGGTGGCGGTGGGACCCAAGGGGGAGGTTTTCGTCCTCTGGGCCCAACCCGAGACGGTATACGGCCCGCCGCAGGTGGCGGTGCTTGACCGCGATGGAAAGTATCTGCGGACCATCCTGCCCTGCCCGGCGAGTCTGCTGTCCGGGAAGATGGCCGGGATTCGACCCATCAATCTGGCGGACGGGACCGCCGTGCCGCGCGTCCACCAGGCCCTGGCCTGCACGTTCTATCCCTGGCTGTCCGGCGCCTGCCGGCAAACCATGACGGTGACGGCCGGAGGCAAGTTGATTTTGACCAACGGCTGGTTCAATTATTCCTCGTCGGCGAGTTGCGGATCGCGCAGACTGCTGGCCGTCAATCTCGACGGAAGCTGCCCCGAGGACTTCGCCGGGCCGCTCCTGGACAAGGCCCGCGTCGAGGGATACACCCATCTGGCCGCCGCTCCCGACGGCAAGACCGTCTATGTCTCCGGCCTCTACAGCACCAGCGATTGGTCCAGGGAACATCTGCCTGTCCACGCGGTTCTGAAGGTCGAGGCCGGGGCCGGCCCCGACGCCGAGGCCGCCGTCTTCTTCGGCGAGCGCGGCAAGGCGGGATCCGACGAGTCGCACCTCTCCGATCCGCGCGGGGTGGCCGTTGACGCCGACGGCAACGTGTACGTCGCCGACCGCGGGAACAACCGGATCGTCAAGCTCGACAAGACCGGCAAGTTCCTGGGCGCCGCCAAGGTGGAGAATCCTGATGCCATCGCGCTGAATCGCAAGACCGGTGCCATCTACGTGGTCTCGGTGGACCACGGCAAGGACGGCGTCTTCCATCCCAGGGGATGGTTGGGAAGGGATATCAAGATCGTGAAGCTGAAGAGCTGGGCGGAGCCGAAGACGGCGGCGAGCATCGAGGCTTTCACCCGGCCCAGAAGCGGCAATGCCCTGACCATCGCGGTGGACGATGAGGTCTCGCCCGCGGTGCTCTGGATCGGCTGTGCCAATCCCAACACCTACCACGGTGACGGCCGGGGTCTGTTCCGCTGTCTGGATCAGGGCGATTCGTTCACCAACCCCGAGTGCGTGCTGGGGCCGGGGCGCAAGCCGTCGGGCCTGGCCATGCTGATTGATAATTACATGACCGTCGACCCGCTCAACGAGCGTCTTCATGTCCGGACGGATTCCGATCTCGGCTGGCTGGTTTTCGACGGCCGCACGGGTGCACCCGTCGCTTCCCCCAAGGTGAGGCCCGTCGGCGCGGAGCGGGCGTTCGACCGCCAGGGCCGCCTCTACTGCGACGCCACGGGGTTTCATTCGGGGAAGAAGGAGGTGGAAAAGCTGGTGACCGTTGCCCGCTTCGGTCCCAACGGGGAACCTGTCGCTTTCAACGGCACCGGGAGTCACCACACGGAAAACGCCCCCGGCTCCACGAAGTCCAGGCCGCGCGGCTTCTCCGTGGCGCCGTCCGGGGACATCTACGTGCTTCACTATCCCGACAATCCCTGGCGGGAGGGAGGATTTCGAACCACGCTCTCGGTTTATGGACCTGACGGCAAAATCAAGCGCCAGGACGTGGTCACCGCGCCGCGCACCGCCGCCAGTCCCCGGGTGGACCGCGCCGGGAACATCTACCTCGCCGAGAACATCAAGAAGCCGGACGAGCCCGTGCCGGCCGAACTGGACATCAAACCTCCGGCCGACAAGCTCCCCTGGACGCGCGACCTGGGGCGCTACGGGCACAACTCCTGGTATCCTTGGATGTACGGGAGCGTGGTAAAGTTCGGACCGGAGGGCGGCAGGATCGAGGCCGCCGCCAGCGGGGAGTATCTCCTGGCCTGGACGGCGACCGGATGGGACAAGCCCAACGGACCGGCCAGGGCGGACGGCGCCAAGTGGGTGCGCGGCTTCATGGCGCCGGTGCCGGCCAGCGGCCAGGCCTGCGTCTGCGGCGCCGGCAGGTTCGACCTCGACGGCTTCGACCGCATCTATGTCCCCGACGCCGGGCGTTGCCGCATCAACGTCCTGGACACCGCCGGCAACGAGCTCTGCCACTTCGGCGGCTATGGCAACATGGACAGCCAGGGATCGGCGAGCGCCGTGTCGCTTCCCGAAATCCCTCTGGCCTGGCCCGGCGTGGTGGCGACCAGCCCCGAGGCCGTCTACGTCGGCGATTGGCTCAACGTCCGCGTGGTACGGGTCAAGCCCGCCTACGCTGTTTCTGCCGAGTGCCCGGCGCCATAGTCTCCAAGGAGAGAATTCATGATGACGACGCGTATCAATGCCTGACGGGCTTTCGCTCGGCCCCGGGCCGACGCCTGGGTTTTGAGATAGCTTCTTAGTCAGCTAATTCCATGTTGACAGCCCCGTAGCCGTGGTGTACGATATATCGGTCGGTGTTCTGTATGTGAGGCCGCCCGTGGACCGCTTCAAAATAGGCAGTCGCCTCAACGCGTTGCGGCGCCGCAAAGGCGTCTCTCTGCGCGCGCTGTCCCGATCCACCGGGGTGGCTCCGAGTTTTCTCTCCGCCATCGAGCGCGAAGCCAATTCCGTCTCGGTGGCCAAACTCAAGACCATCCTGGACGGGCTTGGCGTGAGTTTGAGCGAATTCTTCAGCCATCCGTCCCCCCCCGCCGCCAAGGTGGTCTACCGCCGGAAGGAGCTGTCTGAAATCTCCGGATCAAAAGCCGGGCTCCTCTACCTGGAGGTGGCCGCCGGCCGGCCCGGACGGGCCTTGCAGCTCATTCTGGAAAGTTACGCCCGCGGAGCCGACACCGGGCCGGGACTGTACCGTCACGAGGCGGAAGAAGCCGGAGTTGTGCTCAAGGGGAAACTGGAACTGACCGTTGACAACGAAATTTTCGTGCTCGGACCCGGCGACGCCTACTATTTTGACAGCCGGCATCCGCACCGTTTTCGAAATGTCGGCAAGGGCGCGGTCCAGGCGGTTTCCGTGAACACGCCGCCCAGTTTCTGAACATTTTGTGAGCGGAGGGCTTTATGCGATGGCGCCGATGGACACTCATCACGCTGGCGACAACCGCAGGATTGCTGATCTTCGTGAATGACGGAACGCGAACCGTCGCGGAGTCCGCCGGCGGCGAGCCGTCCCCCGTGGCGGTCACCGGGGCCGGCGACGCGGTCCTCAACAACGCCACCATCTGGCGCGTGCGAGTGGTGCGCGAGGAGGAAGAGGTGCTGCTTCCCTCCGGCGAGATCGAGCACTGCCGGATATCTTGGGGGGCACCCGACTCTGACGGCAGTGGCGGTTTCGCCAAGAAGTTCCCCGAGGGCAGGTATCGGTTGGACGCCTCCCGGATCGAGGTGGCAAAGCGGCCCACCCGGCGTATTCCGGCCGAGACCTCTTCCGAATGGGTGAAGCCGGATTTCGACGACAGCGGCTGGGACCGCAGCGGCGCGCCCATCCTGCATGTTGCCCGCCAGCCGGAGTGGAAGCTCGTGCTCCTGCGCACCCGGTTCAGCGTGGTCAATCCCTCGGACCTCACGCTCTCCATGACCTACAAGGGCGGGGTGGTCGTTTATCTCAACGGCGAGGAACTCACCCGCAAGGATCTGCTCGACGGCAAACACGGAGAGGGGATGCACGGCCTGGCCAAACCGGACGACGAGGGAGCTTACACCGCCTTCGGCGACCGATTGCCGAGCTGGTCGACCAAGGGCGGCTTGTGGCGCATCCAGTATCTGGACGGGGCGCCCAAGGAGCTGGTTGAAAAGCGCACGCGCCGGCTGGCCGATTTCAAGATCCCCGCCGGCAAGCTCAAGAAGGGCGTCAACGTTCTGGCCGTGGCCATTCACCGCTCGGTGGCGCCCTGGCAGTTCTACGCCACCTGCGACCGGCGCCGCGTGGGCTTCTACTATGACTCCGAGGCCCTGTGGGGCCGCGCCGGGCTGCACGAGGTGAGTCTGATCGGTGGCGGGGTCGTGCCCAACGTCTCGGCCTCCCAGGCCGGCAAACTGCGCGCCTGGAACGCCACCATCCTGCGCAAGGTGTGGCAGAGCGATTACGGCGATCCCAGCGAGGGGTTGAACCCGGTCTACATCGTGGGGGCTCGGAACGGCAGATTCGCCGGTCAGGTGGTGATCGAGAACGGCGGTCCCATCCGGGGGCTTAAGGTGACGCCCTCGAACCTCTCCGGCCCGGGGAATATCCCGGCGGCCAACGTCACCATCCTCTACGCCCAGCCCGACGGTTCGGTGCGCGGCGAGTGCAGGGCGTTCGATATGCTGGAGGAGGAGCCGCCGGCCGAGATCGCGCCCGGCAAGGGTCGCTCCGGAGCGCTGCAGCCGCTGTGGATCACCGTGAAGATCCCGGCCGACGCCAAGCCGGGAATCTACACCGGCGAGGTGGCGGTGACCGCCCAGGAGGGCTCTCTCAAGGTCCCGCTCAAGGTGGAGGTGGTCGGCTGGACGCTGCCGGACTACCGCGAGTTCGCGGCCTACATGGACATGTTCCAGTCGCCGGAGTCCCTGGCCATGGCCTACGAGGTGCCCATGTGGAGCGAGGCGCACTGGAAGCTGATCGAGCGTTCCCTGACCCTCATGGGGCCGATGGCCTCCAAGAGTTTGTACCTGACCTGCATCCGCAGGACCCACCTCGGCAACGAACACGCCATGATCCGCTGGAAAAAGGGGGCCGACGGGAAGCTCGAACCGGACCTCAGTATCGCCAGTCGCTATCTGGACCTCGCCGTCAAGCACTGGGGCAAGGTGCCGTCGGTGGTTCTTTACGGCTGGGAGCCGCCGTACTCCGCGGGCCACGGCAACGTCGAGGTGGAGCCGAGTTGGATTCACGACCGGGAGATCATGATCACCGTCGTCGGGGCCGATGGCGCCCTGGCCGAGGACAAGGCGCCGGCATGGGAGACGCCGGAATGCGCCGAGTTCTGGAAGAAGCTCCTCGACGGAATGCAGAAGGAGATGGACAAGCACGGCATCTCCAAATCGATGCTCTTCGGCCTGATGGGCGATCATCTGCCCACGGCAGCGGCCGTGGAGGCGGTCCGGAAGGCCCGCCCCGATCTCGAGTGGGCCTGCCACTCCCACTTCTACCGCGACAAGTGGCATGGGCAGGAGATCGGCTTCTCCGCGGCGGTGTGGGGCGTCAAGTGCTACCCCTGCGACCCGTTGGACGGCTACGGCTACGGCTGGCGGAATGCGTTCCGGCTGCTGCATTACCCGCGCGGGGATCTCAATTCATCCTGCTCGCTGGCCAACTTCCGCCTGCAGATCGAGCAGGACATGGGCGCCAAGCCTTGGGACACGAATCAGTGGAGAAAGTCCAATGGCATACGGGGGCTCGGCCGTCAGGGCGCCGACTTCTGGCCGGTTCTGAAGGACGCCAGCGGCCGCCCCTCCGCGAGGCTCGCGGCGCGCTACCCCGATACCGCTTGGGGGCAGTTGTGCATCAACTACGGCAACCCCGACTACCTCGGCAAGGGCCGAACGGGACCGGTCCCCACCGCGCGCTCGGAGATGATCCGGGAAAACGTGCAGGAGATCGAGGCGCGGGTCCTTATCGAAAAAGCGCTGCTCGACGAAGCCCGGAAGGCGAAACTCGGGGACGAACTGGCCAAACTCTGCCGCGAGGCGATGGACGAGCGCATCCTGCTGTGTCTCTACGGCGTGCACGAAGGCGAGCCGTGGGTGATAAGCTCGGGCGTGCCCGAACGGATGAAGAAACTCTTTGGCCTGGCAGCCGAGGTGGCCGCCAAGATCGGAGGCAAGTAGACTCAAGGAATGTTCACCATGAACGGATATCCATAAGGGCTCACCACGAGCGGCATTGAGGGTTCGACCTGTTTGGTTCCGGCTTGTCCGGGTTGGGTAGACGGTCATTTCATTCAAGGAGATCGACTCATGCGACAAATTCCGGCGGCGTTGGTGATCCTGGGTTGCGCGTTATATGCGGCCGGCGCGGCCAACACCGATGAGAAGGTCAAGCTCCTCGCCGGCTTCGAGCCGGAGCAGGTCGCCACCTGGGGCTTCAAGGATTTCAAAGAGAAGGACGGCGTCTACCCCTTCGCTTTGGGAGGGGCCCTGCGCAAAGGCGACGTCAGCCAGGGCGAGTGGGCCCTGGTGTATCCCGTCAAGGCCGGGATCGGTCCGGAGACGGAGCAATGGCAACGCTACTACCAGGGTACCATTTTTTGCGTCCAGGGACAGATTTCCGAAAGGAATCCGTGGCGCGCGGGGCAGAAGACCTGGTTCTCCGGAGACTGGTCGGGCTATGCGCGGTTGCGCATGGATCTGAAATCCACGAAGTCGGCGGCCCGGGTGCGGGTGCAACTGTACGACGAGATTGCCGCGCCGCCGGTCATCCGGTTCTTCGACGTTCCCGCCGGCGAATGGGTGACTCTGGACTGCGATCTGGCCGGCGCGTCGAAACTCCACGAGATGAAGCTCTCGGCGGAGACCGCCAAAGCGGTGGGCGCCCCGGTGGCCAAAGTGCGTCTGTTCAACCCCGCGAGGATGGCCGCCATGTTGGTGGTGATCGAACACAGCGAGGCGGCCACGGAATTCATTCTCGATAACATTCGACTGGCGGCCGACGAGAAAGCGGAAGAGTCCCGGTACAAGATGGTCACGGATCCGCGGCCCTTCCGCGAGCCCATGGAACTGCCGCCCAGCGAGCCGAAGGCGCGCGACCTTTCCAAGGTCAAGGCGGACAGTTCGCCGATCGAGAAGGGCGATCCGATTCTCGTTCCCATCAAGCACAACAACTGCTACGGCCGGATCAGCGAGATGGTGCATCACGCCATAACCGCGGTGGACAAGGACCGGATTGTCCTGGCCGAAAGTTGCTATTGGCCGGTTCGAACGCTCGACGGCGGCAAGACCTGGGAGGCGATTTGCGGCAATGTGCAGCACAGCGGTCACGCCCCCGGCGTGGGAGTGGCCGCGTCCGGGCCGGACCTTCTGGGCGTGTACTCTCCGCGCTGTCCCTGCGGCGGCAGGCCGTCGGAGATGTTCTTCAGCAAGATGGAGTTTGACGGCCGTGACTGGGTGGCGGACGGACCGCACCTGGTGGATATTGATTCCTGGCACTGCCCGGAGTTCCGTATCGAAGTGTTCCGATTGAAGTCCGGCCGCATCTGGGCCGCCTGGGGGCGCGCGGACCGCTTCGCAAGCTACCATCGCGTGGTGGTGGCCCACTACTCCGACGATGGCGGAAAGACATGGCGCGCGCCGGACTCCAACGGACTGGCGATCGTCGAGGACACCACCCATTGGAAAACGCCCCTGCCGATCGGCGTGACGTGGTGGTGGGAAGGGCCCAATCTGACTCCGGCGCTGGAGAAATCCAACGGACGGATCGGCGCCTGCGAGCCGCATCCCAATCCGGCGCTGGTCCCTTACGGTGACCAGATCGCCTGCACCTATGGCAGTTCGAATAAGGGGCTGGTCTGGAGCCGCTTCGATGGCAAGGCGTGGAGCACGCCGGAGTTGGTCGCCAGGGGATACGGTCAGGCGAGCGCGGCGGCCACATTGGGCGACAAGGAAGTTCATGTGGTGTTCGGCGGCAAGGTCTATGTTCTCGCTGACGGCAAGTGGGTGGAAAACTCCCCGGCCGAGAAAGGAGCCGACAAGGTGGTCGTCTCCGGCAACGTGATCATGTGCATTGGCATGAAGGCCGCCGAGGCCGAGGGCAAACGGGTCACCGAATTGTGGGTCAGCCGCAGAACCTCCGGGGGAACGTGGTCCAATCCCGAAGTGGTTGCCCGCGAAGAGACGCCGGCGGGTAAAGGCATCCGGCTCATGGCGCCGCAATACGCGCCGGAGAACTTCGTGCCCGTGGCCTGGGCGCCGGTAAGCGACGAATGGATCAAGGTGTTGCGTATTCCAGTAGAACAGCCCAAAAACTAATTTCGGAAAGGAGACCGTGATGAAAACGATGATGTGGGCAAAGATGAATGTGGTGGTGGCGGTCGTTGTGGCGGTGGTTGGCGCGGGGATGGGCGGGGGCCTTGGGACCAGGCCTTTGGCTGTGGCCGGGGAACCGGCGGAGCTCGCCGCGGCCGAGGGCGCGCAGGCCATCCTGGACGCCACGGGCTACTGGCGCTTCTTCGGCGTGCGCGGGCCCGGCGTCATCCCCCTGGACCTGCTCAAGGCCGCCGAGCCGGCCGCGACCGCTTCCAAGACCGTCGGCGGCGACGACGAGACCCCGCCCCCGCCGGCCGACTGGGCCAAGCCGGACTTCGACGACTCCTCCTGGCTGCGTGCGGCCGGCCCCTTCCCCGGCGGCTACCAGGGGCACGCCGACATCTGGAGCCTCAACTGGCGCCGGCTCATCTGTGTCCGCGGCCGATTCGCGGTGGCCGATCCGGCCGCCGTCAAGAAGATCACCCTGACCATGAAGTACGCCGGCGGCGTGGTCGTCTACCTCAACGGCAAGGAGATTTTCCGCCAGGACATGCCCACGGGGGACGTCAAGCTCGACACGCTGGCCGCCCCCTATCCTCTGGATGCCTACGTTGACTCCAAGGGCAAGATCATCCCCTTCGGTCATGGGACGATCGGGCGGATCAAGGCGGGCGAGACGGACCTGGTCGACAGGATGGCCAAGCGCACCGCGCGGGAGATCAAGCCGATCGCCCTGCCGGTCCAGGGCCTGCGCAAGGGGGTGAACGTCCTGGCGGTGGAGGTCCACGCGGCCGCCCACCGGCCGGAGGCATTGCTTTTTTACAAGGGGGATTATCCGGCCTGCTGGCCGCACATCGGCCTGAACGCCCTGCGCCTGGCGGCCGACGCCACCCCGGGAGCCATCGAGCCGAACCTGTCCCGGCCCAAGGGGTTCCGGGTCTGGAATCAGGACATGCACCGGCAGTTCAACGACGCCGACTACGCCGATCCCAACGAGCCGGTCGGGCCGATCAATCTGGTCGGCGCCGCCAACGGCTTCTACTCCGGCCTGGTCGTGGCCGGCTCGGATGCGCCCATTGACGGGCTCAAGGCCGTCGTGACCGATCTCAAGGGCGCCGGCACGATACCGGCCGCGAACATCCGGGTACGCTATCCCCAGATCTCGCATCTGGGCCAGGGCTACGGCAATCCCTCGATCTTCATCGGCCTGGAGAATGAGCCGCCGACCAGGGTCGAGCCCGGCCCGGGCAAGGGCGTCGTCCAGCCGGTGTGGGTCACCGTGCAGGTGCCCAAGGGCGCCGCCGCGGGCAAGTACCAGGGGACGTTGGAGCTCTCGGCGACCGGTGTCGCGTCCGTCAAGGTCCCCGTGGAGCTCGATGTCGTCGGCTGGACTCTGCCCGACCCCACCGCCTTCCGGAGCTTCATGTCCATCTACGAGTCGCCGGACTCGGTGGCATTGCAGTACGACGCGCCCACGTGGGGCGAGGAGCACTGGAAACGGCTGGAGAAGTCCGCCGAGCTGTTGGGCCACCTCGGCAACAATTTCGCATGCGTGCCCCTGGTCTGCCGGACGGAGTTCGGCAACGACGAGAGCATGGTCACATGGATCAAGAAGGCCGACGGCTCCTACGACTACGATTTCTCGGCCTTCGACCGCTATCTCGATCTGCTCATGAAATACTGCACGATCAAGATCGTGGCCTGCCAGGTGTACTTCGGGGGCGGCTGGGGCGTGGCGGACCCGACCAAGCGGGCGGTGTCAGTGACGGTGGTGGACCCGGCCACCCGGAAGCGCGAGATGATCCAGATGCCGCTGTACGGGACGGAGGAGTCCAGGAAGCAGTGGAAACCTCTGGTGGACCAGCTCCAGGAGCGGCTCAAGAAGAAGGGGTTATCGGGGACTCTGGTTTTCGGCGTCGGCCACTGCGGAGGCATCCACAAGGACGTGGTCGCTTTCTTCAAGGAGATTTCCCCCGGCGCCGGCTGGCACATCGCCAAGCACAACCGCGCGCGGCCCGACGAGTTCCCCACCCACCGGTACGTGGAGTGGATGTACATCCTCTATCCCCTGCCCGTGCCCAGCCCTCTGCCCAAGTTCCCCAACGACGGCAAGGGGCTGATCAGCATCATGATGGAGCGGATAAGCGATCCCGGCCAGCCGGCGATCTCCATGCGGACCATGGCCGAGCGGGCCTACCTGCTCGGCGACAGCGGCGCCGGGCGGACATGCCTGGACTACTGGCCGGTGAAGGGCAGCATAAAGAACAACTACTCCACGGACGGCTCGTTTTTCAGCCGCTGGCCGGAGGCTTCGGCCGCCCAACGCGGCCCGCAGGTGCATTACCTGTCCTTCCCCGGGAAGAGCGGGGCCGTCTCCACGCCGAAGATCGAGGCCCTGCGCGAGGGGCTCCAGGAGACCGAGGCGCGTCGGTTCATCGAGGACGCACTGGCCGCCAATACGGTGGGCGGCGATCTGGCCGAGAGGTGCCGGAAGCTCGTCGCCTCGCGCGCGACGCTCTGCAAGATGACCCACTCCACGGGGGACCAGCTTACGGCCATTCCGCTCTGGCCGGCGCGCGCGGAAGCCGCGTACCGCCTGGCCGCGGAGGTGGCCGGGAAGCTGGGCGCAAAGTAGATGCCATGAAATGTCGAGTGATGGAGGAATATCGAAACGGGTCATTCAACGGCTACGGACAAGGAGCAACGACATGAGGGAGGATACGTTAGAGCGGCGTTTTGGCGTTCTGGGTGCAGTGGCGATCCTGGGCGGCGCGCTGGCCGTGGCCGGATCGGCGCCTGCCGGCGAGGGTCCGCAGGCCGGCCCGGCCGCCGGCGGCGGGAAGGTCAAACTTCTCGCCGGCTTCGAACCGGAGCAAATGAACGCCTGGGGCCTGAACAAGCCCGGCAAGGATCCCAACGGCCACTTCTGGGGCCTTCAAGACGACGGCAGTTACCGATGGAGCACCATGGGCGGCGCCCGCGGGCGCGTCGTCAAGGGCGAGGCCACCCAGGGCGAGTGGGCCCTGGCTCACGCCATCGCCAATAACAACCAGCTCGGCTGGGTAAACGCCGGCGACCGGAACGAGTGGCTCCGCCACACCCATGGCTCGCTGGCCAAGTGGGCCGGACATTTCCAGAAGTGGTTCCCGACCGACTGGTCGGGCTACGGCCGGCTCCGAATGGATTTCAAGAGCGCCAAGGCGGCGGTGCGCGTGCGGGTGATTCTCTACGACGAAATCGCTCTGCCGCCCGCCGTGCGGGTATTCCCGGTGCCGCCCGGCGATTGGGTGACTCTGGACTTCGACCTGGCCGGGGCGTCGAAGCTCCATGAGATGAATCTGTCGGAGGAGGCCGCCAGGCTCTACGGGGCCAAGGTCGCCAAGCTGCGAACATTCAACCCGGCGCGCATGGCCGACATGATTGTCATGGTCGAGCAGGCCGACGGGCTGACCGATCTGTTCCTCGATAACGTGAGGCTGGTCGCCGACGAGGGGGCCGAGAAGCCCGCGCGCAAGCTGATTTCCGACCCCCGCCCGTTCCCGGAGCCCAGGGAGCTGTCGCCCGGCGAGCCCAAGCCCCGGGATCTTTCTTTCCTCAAGGCGAATGCCGCCCCACCCGGCAAGCAGGAGCCCGCTTCCATCACCTTCAAGGAAGGCACGGACTACGACCGGCTCGCTTTCGGCGCGGTTGCAGCGGCCGGCATGGACCGAACGATCCTCTGTCACGGCGGCCAGATGCTCAATACCACCGCCACGCTGGACGGCGGAAAAACCTGGAAGGACCTGGAAAAGTTGCGGCACACCAAGAACGCCCCCGGCGTGGGCGTCGCCGCCGCCGGACCGGACCTGCTGGCCGCATACGTCGCCCGTTGCGCCGGCGGCGGCGCGCCGACGGACGCCTTCTTCCGCCAGGCGACATTCGACGGCAACGGCTGGGCGTTCAGCCCGCCGGCCCTGATGGACGTTGATTCCTGGCACTGTCCGGAGTGGAAGATGCGGGTGCTGCGCCTGGCCTCCGGGCGCATCTGGACCGCATGGTTCCAGGATGGCCGTACCCGAAGGATTCACGTCAAGGCCCGATACTCCGACGACGGCGGCGTCACCTGGCGCGACCCGGATTCCAACGGCCTGGCGGAGTTCGAGAACCGCCAGGACACAAAGGGGCCGATGCCCCTGGGCGTCACGTGGTGGTGGGAGGAGCCGGCCATCACGCCGCCTCTGGAAAAAGCCAACGGCCGGATCGGGGCCTGCGATCCCCATGGCAACCTGGCCCTGACCCCGTACGGCGATCACGTCGCATGCCTCTGGGGATTGAACAACGCCCTGGTCTGGAGCCAGTTCGACGGCAAGGGGTGGAGCGAGCCGAAAACCGCCGTGCGCGGCAACGGAGCCCCCGGTTCCGCGACCACTCTGGACGGGAAAGGAATCCACGTGATCTTTGCGGGAAAGGTCTACCGCCTGGACGGCGAGAACTGGGTGGAAGACTCCCCGGCCGAGCAGGGCCCGGCCCGCCTGGCGGTCTCGGGCAACGTGCTGCTCTGTATCGGCAAGAAGGCGGCCGAGGCCGAGGGTAAGCCGATCGCCGAGTTGTGGGTCAGCCGGAAAATCTCCGGCGGAACCTGGTCCAAGCCTGACGTGATTGCCCGCGAGGAAACAAAGGGGATCAGCCTCACAGCCCCCCAATACGCGCCGGAGAACGTCGTGCCCGTGGCCTGGGGGCCGCCGCGCGAGTGGATCAAGGTATTGCGCATCCCCGTGGAGCAACCGGGCAAATAGGCCCGAAAGGAGAACGACTATGTGGCGCGTTCCTGTTCTTGTGGCGATGCTGACCGGCGCGCTGGGCACGGCTGCGGCCGGCGAGGGCCCGCAGGCCGGCCCGGCTGCCGGCGGCGACAAGGTCACGATTCTCGGCCCGGCCAGTTACTGGCGCTGGCATTTCACCTGGAAGACACCCCTGGTGCGCCGGAGCTCCGGCGAGCTGGAGCACGGCGGGATCAACTGGTGGGCCAGGCCGCTGGCCTTCGTGAAGGCGAAGGAGGCGCAGAGCTCCGCGCCACCTCCCAAGGGCTGGGCTGTCCCCGAATTCGCGGACGGCGCCTGGGTCCGGGCCCGCGGGCCGATGGGCCCGGGGATTGTTACTCGAAGAGGGGCGCTCATCTGCGCGCGGGGGAATTTCGAGGTGGCCGACCCGGTCAAAGCCGGGGAATTGGAATTCACCCTTGCCTACCAAGGCGGCGCCGTGGTCTATATCAACGGGGAAGAGGTTGCCCGGAAGCACCTGCCCGCCGGGCCGCTGGAACCCGACACGCCGGCCGAGGACTATCCTCGGGAGGCCTACGTCACGGCCGAGGGTGAAGGCATCTGCGGCTGGGGCTTCGGGCACCCCGAGAAGTACAAGGACCGGATCGCCCTCCGCGGGCGCGAGGTCCAGGTGAAGATCCCGGCGGCCAAACTGCGCAAGGGGGCCAACGTCATCGCGGTGAAGGTGCATCGTGCGCCCGTCTCGGAGATCATGTTCACATCCAAGTGGAACGACAACCGGAACTACGTCATGTGGGATCACATCGGCTGTGGGAAGACCGTGCTGACCGTTCCGGCGGGCCCGGGCGTCATCCCCAACGCCGGGCGGCCCACAGGGATCCAGATCTGGACCCAGTCGGTGGTGACCGAAGTGCGGAACACCGACTTCGGCGACCCCACCGGGCCGCCGAGGCCCGTGGAGATCCGCGGCGCCAGGAACGGCGCCTTCTCCGGCCAGATCGTGGCCGGCTCGGACACGGCCATCAAGGGGCTCAAGGTCACGGTGACGAACCTGAAGGGAGCCAGGGACGGGTCGCTCCCGGCCTCCGCGGTCCAGGTCCGCTACGCCGTCCTGCGCGGCGAGACGGAATCTTACGGCTCGGTGTTGCGCCGCTTCGACGGCCTGGAGGAGAAGCCGCCGGAGGAAGTGGCAACGGACAAGGCCGTCGGGGGAAGCGTACAGCCGGTGTGGATCACGGTGCGCGTGCCGAAGGACGCCGCCAGCGGCCGGTACGAGGGCAAGGCCGTGGTGAGCGCCGATGGCGTCAAGCCGGTCGAAGTGCCGATCACGTTGAACATCGCTGACTGGACGTTGCCCGACCCGAAGGACTACGCGACCTTCAGCGGCCTCATCCAGTCGCCGGAGTCGCTCGCGCTCCAGTACAGGGTGGACATGTGGTCGGAGGCCCATTGGAAGCTGGTTGATCGTTCTTTTGAGCTCCTCGGACGGATCGGCGCCAAGGACGTGTACATCCCCATCCGCGCCAGGACTTATTTCGGCAACGAGCACTCCATGGTCCGCTGGCTCAAGCAACCGGACGGTTCGTGGAAGCATGACTTCAGCATTGTGGAAAAGTACCTGGACACGGCCGTGAAGCATCTTGGCAAGGCGCCGGTGGTGGTGGCCTACGCCTGGGACCTGGACAGCGGCTCGACGTACTTTGGCGGCGGTCCCGCCACCAACTCCGCCGGGATCCCGTTCACGGTTCTGGACCCGGCGACAGGGAAGCTGGAGAACCAGGCCGGGCCGAAGTTCGGTGAACCGGCCATGCGCGAGTTCCTCAAGCCGGTCTTCGACGGCTTGCGCAAGGCGCTCGCCGCGCGGGGTCTGGAGAAGTCTCTGATGGTGGGCCTTTGCGGAGACCGGCGGCCCGGCAAGGAAGCGGTCGAGGATCTGAAAGCCGTGGCGCCCGAGGCCAAGTGGGTGGTGAGCTCGCACCAGGGGCCTCTGAACATCCACGGCCAGCCGGTGGGCTACGGCTCGGTGGTTTGGGGGCTGACGAAGGCGCCCGACCCATCGGAGAATCGCTTCTTTGGCTGGAAGAACCCCGTCATTCAAGTTGTCCACCCGCGCCACGGAAGCGACGTCACGGGAAACCAGATCTGCCTGAGCTCTCCCCTGGCGCAGTACCGCCTCGCGGCGGAGGCGGCGCTCACCGGCAACCTCGGGAACTGGAATCCCGGCCAGGGACTCCGCGGTGTCGGCCGTTGCGGGGCGGACTTCTGGCCGGTCGTCGGCGGCAAGGGGTACGTGGTCGGCCGTTACCCGGAGACCGCCGGGTGGCACGGCGGGGACATCGTGGGCGAGAGCTACCCCTACGCGCTCTGGCCGGGCAGGGACGGTCCGGTGACCACGGCGCGATTCGAAATGCTTCGCGAAGGCGTGCAGGAAGCCGAGGCGCGCATCTTCATCGAGAAAATCCTGACCGATCCCGCCCGGAAGGCCGGGCTCGGCGAGGACCTGGCCAGGCGTTGCCAGGATCTCCTCGACGAGCGCGTCCGGGTCAACCGGCAGGCCAGCGAGAACGACACCGGGGGCTCCGGCGGAGGCTCGGCCCTCACGTGGACGTGGTTCGCCGGCTCGGGCTGGCAGGAGCGTTCGGAGCGGCTCTACGCCCTGGCCGCGGAGGTGGCCGGGAAGCTGGGCGCAAAGCAGATGCCATGAAATGTCGAGTGATGGAAGAATATCGAAACGGGTCATTCAACGGCTACGGACAAGGAGCAACGACATGCGGAAGGATACTTTAGAGCGGCGTTTGGGCATTCTGGGTGCAGTGGCGATCCTGAGCGGCATGATGGCCGTGGGCGGATCGGCGCCTGCTGGAGAGAACCCGCAGGCGGACCCGGCCGCCGGCGGCGGAAAGGTCAATCTCCTGGCCGGTTTCGAGAAGGACGAGGCAACCAAATGGGGCTACGTGGATCAGGAGGGAGAGCTCGTCACGCCCCGGGAGATCGAGAAGAGCCCCGGCGCGGGCAAGGGCACTTGGCCGCGGGCGATCGTCAAGGGCGACGCCTCGCAGGGCGAGTGGGCCTACGTCCGGCGCTTCAGCGAGGACGCCTGGAAGTTCTACATGCGCCGCGGCGGCCAGCCCGAGGAGTTCCTCTACCCCAACTGCACGGCCTTCTCCACCTTCGCGGCCTTCCGCAAGATGTTCCCCGCCGACTGGACCGGCCACGACCGGCTGCGCCTGGACGTCAAGATCCTGGGCTCGGCGGCGGCGCTTCGCCTCCATATCGAGGACGAGATGATCGCCCCGCAGCTGACCCGCGACTACCAGGTCCCGGAGGGCAAGTGGGTCACCCTGGAGTTCGACCTGGCCGAGGCCGCAAAGTTTCGCGAGGTCAAACTCCCCCCGGAACTGGCGAAAAAACTCGGCGGGGAAACCCAGAAGGCGCGGCTCATCAATCTTTCGCGGATGGCCAACATCCTGCTGCGCGTCGAGAAGGCCGAGAAGCGGCCGACCGTGCTGGTGGACAACATCCGGCTGCTCGCACCCGGCGCCGACGACGGCGGCAAGATGGAGCTGCTCGTCGACAAGAGCCCCTTCCCCGTGCCCGAGCCGCTACCGCTGCGCGACGAACCGGCCAAGGCTGACAAGCCCCAGGGCGCGCGTAACTGGGCCGCGCTCAAGCCCGGCGAGCCCGTCCAGGTTGCCATGGCCTCCGGCAGCGCCTTCGGGAACATGACTCTCCCCCGGGCCCTGGCCGTCGCCGACAACGACCACCTGATCTTCGGCAACTCCATCGGTCGGACCAGGGTGACCCAGTCCGCCGACGGCGGCAAGACCTGGACGGACCTGGCCGGCAAGCCCGGCGCCACCACCCAGTGCCTGCACACCGCCAACGCCCCGGGCAACGTGGCCGTCGCCGCCGGCGAGGACATGTTCGTCTTTTACACCGCGCGCTGCGGCGGGGCGGGCTCGCCCAAGGACATGTACTGCCGGCGCGCGCGCTTCGACGGCAAGGGCTGGAACCTCGGCGCGCCGCGGCTGATGGACATCGACGTCCGCCACTGCCCCGAGCACCTGGTCCGCGCGATACGCCTGCCCAACGGGCGCGTCTGGGTCGTCTGGATGCACCTGGACCGTTTCAACCAGACCTACCTGCGTTGCCGCTACTCCGACGATGGCGGCGAACTTTGGCAATCGCCGGACTCCAACGGAATCCTCGCCGTCAAGCGTACGCGCGATCCGGCAGCGCTCCCCGTCGGCGTCACGTGGTGGCCGGAATCACCGGCCGGCTGGACGGTCCCCGACCAGGGCCGCACCGGCGGGATTCCCGGACGTTTCCATCCCCACGGCGCTTTCGACCTGGCCCCCTACGGCGCGAGCGTCGCCTGTCTCTATGCCGAGGGCGACAAGGCCACGTGCTGGACCTGGTTTGACACGGCCAAAAACGCATGGACGGCTCCGGCGCCGGTCGCAAAGGGCTTCGGCGGCGCAACCTCGGCCGCCACCGTCGGAGAGAAGACCGTCTACGCCGCGATCCGCGGAAGCAACAAACTCGTGTGTCTTGACGGCGACACGTGGACGGAGGAAGCCCCCGCGGGATACTCCGGCCGCGGCGTGCTCTCGGTCTCCGGCAAAACGCTCTTTTGCTTCTGGCCGGACGAGAAAGAAGGCAAAACCCTGATCATGAGCGCGAAGAAACCCCTCGACGGCGCATGGTCGGCGCCGGAGAAGCTCGCCGAGGAGACGGAGAAGCTCCAGGGCCTCTCGGCGCCGATGAGCGCCCCGGAGAACTTCGTGCCGCTGGCATGGGGGCCGCGCGGCGGATGGATCAAGTTCCTGCGGGTGCCCACGGAACGGCCAACAAAATAACGAGGATAAAAAATGCGAACGCGATCCACGCTCATCCTGATCACCGCCATGACTCTGATCGGCGTGCTGGCCGCGGGTGGATCGGCTGACGCCTCGGACTGGCCGCAGTTCATGCGCGGCCCAGAGCGCACCGGCGACGCCGCCGACGAGGTTCTGCAATTGCCACTGGGCTTGGTCGCCCAAGTCAAGCTCGACGACGCGGTGATGACGTCGCCGGCGGTGGTCGGTGGGCTCGCCTATGTCGTGGATCAGATGGGCACAGCGTATTGTGTTGACCCAAAGACCGGCAAGGTCATCTGGAAAGTTTCGCCCGACGGCGAAAAGGCCATGGGCGCCAACAGCTCCTCGCCGTGCGTGGTCAAGGGGCGCGTCTATTACGGCACCACCGCGGGCACCTTTCACGTCCTCGATGCCAAGGATGGCAAGGTGGTCCGGACGGTGAGCCTGGGCTGGCCGGTGGTGGCCTCACCGGCCGCGGCGAACGAGTCAATCTACATCCTGACCGTCGGTGCGATTCTCCACTGCTTCAACCTCGACGGCAACGAGCGCTGGAAGTGGGACCACTACGCGCGCAACGTCAAGCCCGACACCACCCGCGCGGATTCCCTGGGAAGCCTCGACGTGACCCACCACGCCGGAGCGCGGGAGCTGTGCGCCTCCGGAAAAAAAGTGATCGCCGCCTGCGGCTGGGATTTTTTCTGTCTGGAGGACGAGGGCAAGGACGCCAGGGTCCTCTGGTACCACCGCGCGCCCATCGGCCAGAACAAAGGCGTGCCCATGAGCATGACCATCTCCGGCGACTACGTCTATGCGACCTGCCCAGGGGTGGACGGGTCCCAAAGCATCGTGCCCTTCGCGCTCAAGGACGGCCGTTTCCACGCCATGGGCACGGCTGACGAATGGAAGAGCCCGGACATGCTCGACGACCGGTTCGCCGTCTTCGGTCCGCTGGCGGTGCGCGGCGCGACCGTTTTCTATGGTCGGAGTCTTTGCGGTTTCGGCTGCGCCAAGTTCCATGGCACGGGAAAGGGCTGGCACGGCGGATGGATATCCCACGTCTGGAGCAACCCGGCCAGCTTCACGCCGTCGCTGGCCTCGCCGGCGCTCTCCCGGGAGCATGCCGCCTTTGTCACCGTACAGGGGGAACTGGTGGTGACGCCGCAGGCCGAACTCGCTCCGGCGCCCTTTCGCTTCAAGACACCTCAGGAGAAGATGATCGCCTCCTCGCCGGCGATATCCGGCGGATGCATCTATTTTGGTTGCGACGACGGATTCCTCTACGTGCTGGGGCCCGGCGGAACGCTCGCGCCGAAGACGGCGGATATCAAACTCCACGAGCCGAAAAGCAAGGTGGTTTCGGCCACCGGAAACAAGTACGCCTGGCCCTGCCCGGCCGCCGATCCGGCCAACACCGGCGCGGTCGCGGATCCGGCCTTGAAGCCGCCTTTCCGGGTGCGTTGGGCCATCAAGAGCCTGGGTTCCTTGACGGCTCCCGCCACCACCGGTCTGGAGGATGTTTTTCTCGTGACTCAGGAAGGGGATATCACCGCCATTGAGCAATCCACCGGACGCATCCGCTGGCGCCGGTGCATGCCCAATGGTGTCGGGTCAGCTTGGCCCGTCGCTGCGGGGGCGGCGGCAGTCTCGGGAGATCGGCTGTACCTCGTCGGCAGCCGTCGGGAGAAGCCTCCGGATAGTCACGGCATCCTGCTTTGCCTTGATACGCGCACGGGCCGGACGATCTGGGAGCAACCCGTGGGCAGACCCGGCCTCATCACCCGCTGGTCGCCCATCCTCACGGAAGGATTGGTGGTGACCGCGGGTTTTGAGGGCAAAGAAGATATCACGGTCATCCGCGCTTTTGATGCCGAGAAGGGCACCGAGGTTTGGAAAACCTGTCCCGAGGAAGGCGTCAGCGCCCAGGATGAAAACAGTCTGGGTGTCCGCAAATACGGGATCGGCGGGTGCCTGCTGGACGGAAGACTCTTCTACACATGGGCGTTTAAAGGCAACGGTGGCGCGACCGCAGCGCTCGATCCCAGGACGGGGACGGCACTCTGGAAAACAACCGAGCGGTACGGCCAGTCCGGTCATGTGGCCGGAAAGGAGGGGCGTCTTTATATTGGCGGTTACAGCGACCCTCCGCAGTGTCTCTTGGCCAAGGATGGGAGTCTGATTTGGAAAGCGTCGCAAAGATTCAGCCTGAGGCGGGCGCCTACGCTTGGCAAGGACTGCGTGATCTTGCGCAGTTACGGCGGTTCGGGCGCGGTCCTCTCAATGACGGACGGGAAGCCCCTCATCCGCAACGGCAAGACTCTCACGGTGGGCGGGCCGGCTCATTCCTGTGGACAGGTGACGGTCGTGCTTCCCAATCTGGCGTTTGGCATCACGGCCGCGGGGCTTCGCGTTCACAATCTCGACACCGGCGAACTTCTTTGGCAAAGTCGCGGGTTTACCCCTCGAACCTGCTCTCCACCGACCGCCGCCAACGGCCGCATTTTCGTCAATCCGCAGATCGACGGGGCCTTCTATTGTTTCGAGCCGGGAAACGAACCGGTTTTTTCGACGACACGCTCTTCGGAGACAAAAGGAAAGGGATCGACGGGAGAGAACGGGAAGTGATAGAATGCAACACGCGGCTCATGGAATTCGAAAATCCCCGGGCGGGTATCACCCGGAACTGAAAGGAGGCAAAGCCTATGCGGTTACGTTTGCGGTGGCTCATGGTAGGCGGTTTGATCGCACTGACGGCCGGGGCCGGCGCGCCGCCGGCCAAGAACAATCTCAAGGTGGTGATGCTCGGCGACTCCGTGACTCTTTCCAAGCACAATCCCGCCGGGCAGAAGTTGTGCGATTACGTGGGCAAGGCGTTGGAGACGCTCTCCAAGGAGAAAGGAGGGCCTGCCTGGACGGTTGTCAACCAGGGGGTGGGAAGCGAAACCGTCGGCGGCGGACAGGGGCGCGTCGCCGGTATCCTCGACCGGGAGAAGCCGGACGTCATCACCGTCTGCTATGGTCTGAACGATACCGGCCTGCGGGATCCGGCGTGGTTCCGCGAGCATCTCGCCGGACTGGTCGAGATTGTCGGCAAGCATCCCTCCGCCCCCCGGATCATGCTGGTGACGACCACGCCCTTTGACAACAAGCGGCACGGCTGGGGCAGCAATGCCTTCTACATCCAGGCCGGCGGGCTGGATCGCTACCTGGACCGCGAGATCAACGGCATCACCCGAGCGTTCGCCTTCGAAAAGAATCTGCCGCTCTGCGACCTGCACCGGCACTTCCTTCGGGATCCCAAGCACCTTCAATACCTTACGGGCGATGGCGTGCATCTGGTGCCCGAGGGTAACGAATACGCCGGGACCTACATCGCCCGGTGCCTGTATGAAATGTGCCGTGCGCGCGTGGCTGGGGACGCCGACCGGCTCAAGACCGAAGGAAAGGTCAAGCCGGTTCTGGAGAAAGCCCGGAAGGCGCTCCGGGATCCGCTCAACGAACAATCCCGTCGGGAAACCCAAACGGCGCTGGAGGGCGTATGGGAGCTTTGCCCCTACCTTCCGGAAAGCGTCGTGCTCCTCGACGAGTTGGCCAAGTCCCAGGAAGCCCGGCCTCAGGGATCTCAACCCAGGGACGTCCCCGCGAAGAAGTGACCGACCGGGATATCCGATCAGCCCGCGTCCATGGCGCATTTCGAGAGGAAGGTTGTGTAACATGGCCACGAGCGAGGGCAAGATTTATCGTCTGGGCGGCGAAATGAGTATTTTCGGCGTGGGGATTTTTGCCGGCTTGTTGGCTGTCAGCGGGGTGGCCCGCGTTGCCGGCGCTTCCGACTGGCCGCAGTTCATGCGCGGCCCGGAGCGCACCGGCGACGCCGCCGACGAGGAACTCAAGCTCCCCCTTGGAATCATCGCCCAAGTGAAGCTCGACGACATGGTCACCACCAGCCCGGCAGTAGTCGGTGGACTGGTCTATGTGGTGGACCAGATGGGCACGGCCTACTGCGTGAACCCCCAAGCCAACCGGATCGTCTGGAAGGCATCGCCCGACGGCGAGAAAGCCATGGGCGCGAACAGCTCCTCGCCGTGCGTGGCCAAGGGGCGGGTTTACTACGGCACCACCGCCGGGAATTTTCATATTCTCGACGCCAAGGACGGCAAAACCGTCAAGACTATCAACACCGGCTGGCCGGTCGTGGCCTCACCGATCGCCGTCAATGAATCTGTTTACATCCAGACGATCGGCGCGGTTCTGCACGGCTTTGACCTCGACGGCAAGGAACGCTGGAGGTGGGACCACTATCAGCGCGGCATCAAGCCTGACACCACACGCACGGGCTCCCCGGACAGTTTTGAGTCCCCGCATTACGCAGGGGCCCGGGAATTGTGCGCGTCAGGCAGGAAGATAGTCGCTGCCTGCGGCTGGGATTTCTTCTGTCTGGAAGACGAGGGCAAGGACGCCAAGGTCCTCTGGTGCCACCGCGCGCCCATCGGCCCGAACAAAGGCGTGCCCATGGGCATGGCCATCTCCGGCGACTACGTCTACGCCGCCTGCCCGGGGGTGGACGGCGCTGGGACCATCGTGCCCTTCGCGCTCAAGGACGGCCGCTACGACCTGATGGGCACCAAGGACGAGTGGAAGAGCAAGGACGTGCTCGACGACCAGTTCGCCGTGTTCGGCACGGTCGCGCTGCGCGGCTCGACGGCTTTCGTCCCCCGGCACGAACGAGGCTTCGGGGCCTTCGAGTTCCTTGGGCCGGGCCGTGGCTGGCGAAGGAAGTGGATTTCTCACCTCTGGACCAACCCGGCGGGATTCACGCCATCGCTGGCCTCGCCGGCGCTCTCCAGGGATCACGCCGCCTTTGCCACGACCGACGGGGAGATGATCATCGTGACCCAAGATTCGCGCGGCCAGGAACTGGCCGAGTTCCAGCCCGCGCCATTCCGTTTCAAGACACCCCACGGCAAGATGATCGTCTCCTCGCCGGCGATTGTCGGCGGCTGTATCTATTTCGGGTGCGACGACGGCTTTCTTTATGTGCTTGGGCCGGGCAGGGCGTTGGCAACCCGAACCGAGAAGCTGACGCTCCACGAGCCTCGGAGCAAGGTGACGCCTGCGACCGGCAAGGCCTACGCCTGGCCCTGCCCCGAGGGCAACCCGGCCAACACCGGCGCGGTCGAGGATCCGGCATTCCGGTCGCCTTTCCGCCTGCGCTGGGCCGTGCGGGACGCGGCGGTCTTCAAGCAAGGCCTGACCGCCGACTTGGAGAGCCTCTACTTCTCCTCGATGGAAAGCACCGTCGCCGCCGTGGAGCAGGCCACCGGGCGCATCCGCTGGCGGATGCGCATACCGGGGGTCTACGACCACGCCGCCAACCGCGGGACGGTGGTGGTGAGCGACGGGCGGCTGTACCTGGTGCGCGCCCTGCGGAGCAAGGCGGTCCTCGACGCCCTGGGCGCGCTGTTCTGCCTGGATGCCCGCACCGGCGAGACCCTCTGGGAAAGGCCCGTCGGCCACCCCGGCACATGGACGCGTTGGGCGCCGGTCTGCGCCGGCGGCCGGGTGGTCGTCGCGACCATCCGGGGCGAGAAGATGGTGCCGACCGTTGAGGCCTTCGACGCCGAAAAGGGCACCGAGGCCTGGAAGGTCCCTCTGGAGGAGGTCGCCGGGAGCAATCTCGACGCCCGGGAGGGGCAGGGCCTGGGCGGGTGCTTGCTCGACGGCAGACTGTACTACACGCGAGCGATCAAGGGACAAGGACTGACCGTCGCACTCGACCCGGCCAACGGCAACGTTATTTGGAAGAACACCACGAACTACGGGCAATCCGGTTACCCCTCCGGCCGGGACGGCCGGCTGTACCTGGGCGGCTCCTACAACACGCCGTTCTGCTGCCTGTCGGCCAAGGACGGCAGCCTGGTCTGGACGGGCAAGGCCGACTCCTACCAAGCCCCGGCACTGGGCAGGGACTGCCTCCTTTTCCGCAATTACGGCGGATCCGGAGCGCTGTCGCTGGCTGACGGCAAGCCTCTCGTCCGCAACGGAAAACCTTTTCGGATGAGCTCGATAGGACACTTCTGCGGTCCGGCGCGGATTGTCCTTCCACACCTGGCTTTGGAGATCACCGCCAGCGGTTTGATGATACAGAACTTGGACACCGGCGAGGATCTCTGGCGCAGCCGCGGCTTTGCCCCACGCACCTGCGCCTCGCCAGTCATCTCCAACGGGCGGATTTTTGCCAACCCTCAGAGCGATGGCATGCTGTACTGCTTCGATCCGGGGGAAATGTGATGCCACGAGAGTGGATTCAAACGGTTACCGCAGCCCTTGACCATGCGCCTGTGGATGGCATAATCACGCTGACCGCCGCGCGAGGCGTTCCACGGTGATGACGAACGGCTCGGTCGGATTGGCGAAAAGCGCGGTGATGGGCATAATGCCATGGCCGAGGTCCGGATTGATCGCGTGTCGAAGACATACCCGGGCGGCGTCCAGGCCGTCCGGGAACTGACGCTTTCCATCCGCGACCGGGAACTCGTCGTCCTCGTCGGCCCCTCCGGCTGCGGCAAAACCACCTCCCTCCGGATGATCGCGGGGCTG
>JAZDJP010000065.1:0-9072 GCA_043803805.1 Planctomycetota bacterium | reverse complement strand
CGCGCCGGCATGGATTCCACATCGTCTAAAAAGAGAGTTCCTTGCCCCGCCGTCGTGAAAAGGCCGTCATGGTTGGAAGTCGCTCCCGTAAAAGCGCCTTTCACGTAGCCAAAGAGTTCCGCTTCCATGAGGGAATCGCTGATGCTCGCGCAGTTGACGGCGATAAAAGGATGTCTCGCGCGGGGACTGGATTCGTGGATGAGCCGCGCAACGACATCCTTGCCTGTGCCGGTTTCTCCCGTGATAAGAACGGTGGTATCGAGAGGCGCGTATTTCCGGATGAGCGTTTTTGCTTTGCGGATGGCGGCGTTTTCGCCAAGAAGTGTGGGAAAAGGGGCGGATTCTGGTGGAGAGGCGGAATCGGCGGGCGCGGGCGACGGGGAAGGCATTTGGGACGCGAGAATCCGGAGATTCTCCATCTGGTAGGCGGTTACTTCGGGAGCGTTCCGGAGACCGCGCGCGAGAAATTTCGGTCCATGCTCGCCGATGGCGAGGATGCGTTTAAGGAAAACCGCGGCTTGCGGCTCATTTCCCTCGAGGAGAAAAAGGCGCATCCGGAGCGATGCGTATCCGATTTTGGATGTGTTGGGGTCAATCATGTCGAGAAGCAGCCGGGCGGTTTTGGAATTGCGGAGGGAGAGTTCCGCCATGGCGAGCAATTCGATGCACCCGACGAGAAGAAGGTTCGGATTCCAGATCTCCTGTCCTTTGATGAGAGAAATGGCTTCGCGGGCCAGTTCCCGGGCTTTTTCGGGGTGGCCTTGTTTATATTCTTTCCGCGCCCGAAAGTAAAAGTCAATGGCCGGTTTGAAAAAGGGCACGGGGGACTTCTGGAGAACCGCAAGTTCCCGGTCGAATTCCTCCCATCGTTCGGCTTCGCAGAGGATCCCCAAACGAAGGTGGAGCATATTGGCGGCGGAGGGAGCGTTGCGGGGAACATCCTGAAGAATTTGGAGGGCCTGGTCGTTGTTCCCGGTGCGCTGATACCATGAGGCCCTTACTCTTCGAAACTCATTCATGAATTGTGGATGCCGGGGAATCAGGGATTCCACTTCTGCAAGATCGTTTTCGGCCGCGGCAAGGTCCATTTCATGAAGAGAGGCAACCGCATGGTTGAGTTTGAGACGAATCCAGAGCCCGGTGTCGCGGGAGATGTCCAGGGAGAGGGCTTCGTTCATGATGTCACGGGAGGCGTGGTCGCCGGGATGCAAAGAATGCTGGATGCCGAAGCGCTCGTCCAGCCAGCAGGCCTTGAATTCGGGGTGCCGAAGGTTGTTCAGGAGTTCTTTCATCAAAAGCGAAAACCGCTCTTTGTCTCCGGCGAATTCGAGACGGTGGTGGGAGAGCGCTATGCCCATGTGGAGGAGCAGAAAAAACAGTTCCGTGTCATCCGGGGGCCGATGGAGGGCATTCCGAATGGCAGGAAGCGCGTGATCGGCAGGGATGATATTTTCGATCGCGTCCGCGGCTTTCCGGAGGGCTTGATAGGCGGGAGCGGATGGAGAATCTTTGGGCATATCGTCGGTGATCGCGCGGACATTGGCGAAATCCGAGTCGAGGACAGCTCTGGCGATGGGGGAGATGTGTGGTTTCATGGCGACAAATCGGACCTCAGGTCCGATTCATTCTAGCGATCGAACGGGTGGGATGTCCACATCTTTTTCAAAAACGTTGAGTTTTCGGGATTTCTCTGCCTGTGTCCGCGCGGCATGTTGTTTGCTCCTCCTTATCCATTGCGAGTTCTGTTAAGGAGGAGAAAGCCATGCGCGTCTTGCTCGTGAACTCCAATCAGTTCCACCAGCCGTGGCCGGTGATTCCCTTCGGCTTGTGCTGTGTCGCCTCCGCCGTGGAAGCGGCAGGGCACGAGGTGAGTGTGCTCGACCTTTGTTTTTCCCGGAAGCCGGAGCGTGATATCACCCGCGCCGTGGCGTCGTTTCATCCCGATGTCGTCGGCGTCAGCATCCGGAACATTGACAACGGCGCGGGCTACAAGACGCAGTTCCTTCTTGAGAATGTGCGAACGAATATCATTCTGCCCTTGAAGCGCGCCTTTCCCGGGCCGGTGGTGATCGGCGGCCCCTCGGTGGGAGTGAGCGGGGCCGAGATGCTGAAGTTCTTCGATCTCGAATACGCCATCCGGGGGGATGGGGAACAGGCCATGGTGGAATTTCTCCGGCGGCTTCGCGCGGGGGAAACGCCGGCGGGGCTCGGGGGTCTTGTGCATCGCTGGAATGGGGTCATCGTCGAAAACAATCCGCCTCTGGCCGTTCAGAATCTCGACGCCCTGCCCCGCCCCCGGGCCTGGCGGTGGGTGGACGTCGGGCATTACGTGCGGGCGGGTTCGCATCTGCAAATTCAGACCAAGCGGGGATGCGCGCTGTCCTGCGCGTATTGCACGTATAACCGCATCGAGGGGCGCGCCTGGCGGCTCCGGGATCCCCGGCTTGTCGCGGATGAAATCGAGGAAGCCATACGGGAAACCGGCATCCGGAAATTCGAATTCACGGACAGCACGTTCAACCTGCCTCTGGCGCATTGCAAGGCGGTTCTTCGGGAACTCGTGGCGCGGAATCTCGATGTTTCCTTCCGTACGATGGGCCTGAATCCCGCCGCGGTGGATGAGGAGCTTGCCGGACTGCTCCAGGCCGCCGGATTTGACGAGGTGGACGTGGGGGCGGAGGCGGGGAGTGACACCTGTCTTCGGAGCCTGGGGAAAAATTTTCGGAAAGAGGCGCTTGCCCGGGCGGCGGCACTCCTGCATGCCCGGGGGATTGCCGTTCACTGGTATCTGCTGGTGGGGGCGCCGGCCGAGACGGCCCGGACATTGCGGGAGACGTTCGATACGATTCATAGCGTCGCCGCGCCATGGGATCTTGTGAATGTGGGCGTCGGGCTTCGGGTGTACAACGGTTCGCCCATCGGGGAACGGATGCGCCGGGAGGGTGCGCCGGAGGCGCGGGACAACTTCTTCCGGCCGGCGACGCTCCATCCGGAGGGGATATCTTTGGAGGAGGTGAAGGTTCTTACCAAACGCGAGGCGCTCGGGCGCACGAACTGGTTCATGTACGACGAGGACGAGAACCTGCCGCTTTTCGTGACGATGACCGGCGCGGCGCTCCTCCGGGCTTTCGCGCCCCGCCAGCCCCTCTGGCGGTTTTTCATCGTGATCCGGCGGATCCAGATGGCGACGGGCATCAATTCCCTGAGACGGAGAATCTTTGAGTGGCGTCGCGGTTCCATTCACCAGTGTCCCTCTTCCGTCCCGGAGGCCATTCCGGTGTCTTTCACGCGGGAGCGCGTCGGAGGGGTGCTCGCGGGACTTTCGGTGCTGGCGACCCTGGGGCTGGGGTATTTTCACAATCCGGCGTGGTTCCTGGGCACGGCGGCCGTCGCGCTCAATATGGCCATCACATCCATTCTGGATCGTTGCGTCGTGAAAAGCGTCCTGGCCCGGATGGGCATTCCCGGAGAGCGCGACATCGGCTGGCGGGAGGGGAAACGCATGGCGGCGTGCGAACCGGTCTTCGTGGGCCAGACCGTTTCGCCGGGACTTCCCGCGTGGGAACGGATGGGCTCTCGTATGAAATTGAGATCGGAATCGAATATCGGCCATCCTGTTTTTCCGCACGCGGATCATTCCGCGGAAAAACTTGCGGCAAGACGTTCGTCGAACATTTCTCAAGCGCTTCGGGCGGTGACGGATTCCGTGATAAGGGGATTCATTCCGAACGTCCCTGATCAGGTGGTCATTCGACCGGTGCAAAATAAAGAGGAGATGGATGAAGTGTACCGCCTCACCCATGACGCTTATCTCGAGCGGGGTTACTGCGCTCCGCAGCCGGGCGGACGGCTTGTCCATTATCCGCAGTTGGATCGCATTCCGGAGACGACGGTGCTGGTGGCGTTGGTGGATGGGGCGATTGTCGGAACGAATTCCCTGACGTTGGACGGCCCGTCCGGTGTTAACGCGGACATGGATTTCAAAAGGGAATGCGACGCGATTCGGCGGGAAGGCCGGAAGGTTGCCTCATCCTGGCGGCTTGCCACGAGAAGTTTCTGCCATGATGAACGGAACGTTGTGATGAGTCTGATCCGGGAAACGGTGATTCGGGCGCTGGAAATGGATGTCAGGACGTGTGTTTTCATATTGAATCCGCGCCACGAGCGGGTGTATCAAAGGTTGCTCAACATGAAAACCGTGGCGCGGAGCGGGGGAACGGCGGGTCTTCAGAATGCCCCCGCGGTTTTCATGCGGTGCGATGTTGAAACCCTGCCGGCGTGGTGTCTGGGAACGGTGGCGGTGCAGCGGGGTTACTTCGCCCGCGTGTAATAAAGGGTTCTTTTGCCGCTGGTGCGTTCGACCCGGCGGATGAATCCACCGGCCTCGAGGTTTCTCAAGTCGGAGAGTGCCGTGTGGCGTTCGCAGTGAAGCGCGTCCACCACGTCCTGAAATGTGAGATGGGGTTGCCCGGAAAACAGCGTTCGCAGACGCTCCCGCCGTTTCTGCGTTCGGGGCTGGGTGTTTTTCCCGATTGGGACGCCCGGCGGGGCGGCGTCTTCCGGGAATAGATCGGCATTGAGAGTGTTCCGGTCTCCCGTCAGAATCACCATGCGTTCCATTTCGTTTTTCAGCTCCCGCACGTTGCCGGGCCAGGGACGTTTCTTCAAAGAGCGAAGCAGGTCTTCCCCGAGATCCGGGATTTCCGCCGCCGCGGGTGTTCCTCCGGATTTCGGGGTATAAATCATCTTGAGAAAGTGCCGGGCGAGAACGGCGATATCCTCCTGCCGTTCCCGGAGCGGCGGAATCCGGATTTCCATCCGGGCGAGGCGGTAAAATAAATCCTCGCGGAAGGTTCCTCCCCGGATCAGTTCTTCCAGGGGTCTGTTTGTGGCAGCGATGATTCGGGCGCGCGTTTGTTGCGGATGGGTGCCGCCGACGGGACGGACTTCCCCGTTCTCAAGAACCCGGAGTAGCGCCGCCTGGAGTTGCGGCGACATGGCGTCGATATCATCGAGGAAAAGCGTTCCCTCGCCCGCCGTGACGAAAAGTCCTTCGTGGTTTGTGGTCGCTCCCGTGAAAGCGCCTTTCACGTAGCCGAAGAGTTCCGCTTCAATGAGTGTGTCCGCGATGGAAGCGCAATTGACGGGGATGAAAGGAAGTTCCGGTTGCCGGCCGGCTTCGTGGATCAGTCGTGCCACGATGTCCTTTCCCGTTCCGGTTTCTCCGGTAATGAGAACGGTGGTTTTTAACGGCGCGTATTTCAGGATGAGCGTCTTGACCCGGTGGATGACGGGGCTTTCTCCAATGAGAACCGGGAGAGTGTCGGGTTTGGGGGCCGAAGAGGCCGTTGGGGGTTGCGGGGGCGAAGGCATCCGGGAGGCGAGAATCCTGAGTTTCTCAATCTGGTAGGCGGTTACTTCGGGAGATTTCCGGAGTCCACGCACGAGGAATGGGGATCCGAACCCGCCGCCGATATCCAGGATGCGTTTGAGGAAAGAGGCAGCCCTGGGCTCATTTCTTTCAAGGAGGAAAAATCGCATCCAAAGCGGTGTGTAGGCAACGAGGGTCATGTCGGAGTCCAGCATGTCGAGGAGACGTCGGGCGGTTTTGGAATTGCGAAGGGAAAGTTCCACCATGGCGAGGAGTTCGATGCACTCGTCGAGAAAGACTCTTGGATTATGCGCTTCCTGTTCTTTGACGAGAGAAATGGCTTCTCGCGTAAGTTCCCGGGCTTTTTCGGGACGGCCTTGTCTATATTCTTTCAACGCTCGAAAGTAGGAATCATCGGCCGGTTTGAAAAAAGGAACGGGGGACTTTTTAAGAATCGCAAGTTCCCGGTCGAATTCCTCCCACCGTTCGGTTTCGCTGAGAAACCACAACCGGACGCCTGCCGCATCCACATAAGGATTGTTGGGCGGAATGTTTTCGAGGAATCGAAGGGCTTCGTCGCAGTTTCCGATCTGCTGGTGCCATAAGGCTTTAAATCCTTGAAACACATTCGTGAATTGCGGATGTTGAGGCATCAGGGATTCCAGCTCCGAGAGATCTTTTTCGGCGGTGGCGGAATCCATTTCCCGAAGGGCGGATAACGCACGGTTGAGTTTGAGCCGGATCCAGAGTCCGGTGTCGCGGGAGATGTCCAGAGAGAGGGCTTCGTTCAGAATGTCACGGGAGGGGCGAGTTCCCACATGCAAGTGATCGTGAAGGCGGGAACATTCGTTCAGCCAGAAGGCCTTGAATTCGGGGTGCCGAAGATCGGTCAGGAGTTCTTCCATCGAAAGTGAGAATCGCCGTCCATCTCCCGGAAGGTTGAGGCGGGTGGAAAGTTGTACGCCCATGCCAAGCAACAGAAAAAATAATTCCGTGTCATCCGGAGGCTGATGGATGGCATCCCGGAGGGCGGAAATTGCCTGGTCGACAGGGACGATATTCTCAAGGGCGTCCGTGGTTTTCCGGAGCGCTGTGACGCATGGATAGGAAGGGTCGCCGGGCCGGGTGGCATCGGTGATGACGCGGACCTTCGCGTAATCCGCGTCGAGGACGGCTCTGGCGATCGGAGAGAGGTGTGGTTTCACGGCAACAGTAATTACACTTCAAGTGTATTTTATTATAGGTTTGGCAACGGCCTATTTACAGTTTTTTCCGGAATGTGAGGCTTTTTTGAATGTGCGGGCACGGCACGTTTTTTGCCTCTCAATCCATGTGTGAAGTCTGAGATCGGCGAAGGCAAGTCGTGGCATGGGCGAAAAGGAAGGAGTAATCCCAATGAATCGCAAAACGCACACGGTGTTGTCGTTTGACCGCTGGCGTTCGGCAACCGATGGAATTGTGCGGGAAATCACCCAGCAGGATACCGTTATTTTTACTTCGACGGTCGATGCCTCGGCGATGGATGAGGTACGCCTCGTTCGCGCCGGGCACGGCCGGACGAAACCTTCCTATACCGGGCTTGTGATCCGGGCGATTTCGCTTGCCCTGCGGGATCATCCCGGGATGAATCGTCTTGTCCTCAACGGTTTTTTTCGTCATCGTCCGGTGCAGCTTCACACGGTGGATGCGGTGGTCGCTGTGGAACGCGTGCGCGGCGGTGAAGATACCGTTTACGCGGGCATCATCCGGGACACGGATGAAAAGACCTCCGGCGAAATCACCGATGCGCTCCGCCGGCTCGCGTCGGAAGAGGAATCCGATGATCCTCGACTGAAACTTTTCATGCGGCTCGTCCGCTGGGCGCCGGGCTTCCTCTGCCGGTGGCTTGTGGGAGCTCCCCGCTTCGGCCCGAAACTGTGGGTGGAAAATCGCGGCGGGGCTTTTGCGCTCACCACGGTGGGCAAGTACGGTGTGGACGCCATCTCAGCCAAATGGAACTGGCCGTTAACGTTTACCTATGGAGAGGTCAAAGAACGCCCTCTCGTCGTCGACCACGAGTTGGTTGTCCGGAACAGTTTCTTTCTATCCATGGGGTTCAATCGGCGGCTCTGCAACGGCGCTCCCGCGGCGCGGTTCTTCCACGATATTGTGAAACGGCTCGAGGAGGCGAATTTCGGGGAAGGGTTTGCGGCCACGCAGCCTTTCGTCCGGCGTCAAAGCATTCACGAGGTCGTTCACACGTCATGAAGGGGGCAACGCCATGAAACGATTTCAAGAGGAACTCGAAAATGCTTCGTGCCCGCTGTGCGGTCGGATGGGGCGGCGGAAAATGACGCTGGGGGATTCTTTGAATCGGTCTTCTCCTGAAAGATTTCACCTCGTGGTTTGCGATCAGTGTGATCTTGGATATGTGAGCAACCCCCCGCCGCCGAACGGCATGGATGTTTATTATCCCGCAGACTATTTTGCGCATCAGTTTTGCGAAGATCCTTTCGATCGGTCGGTTCGAAGTGATCTTCTATCCTGGCTTGCAAGCAAGGGAGCCAGGAGCCGTTCCCGGTTCGTTAGAGACCAGGTCTCCCTCATGGAAACGCATGGCCCGATGCGTTCCTTCCGGGTTTTGGATGCGGGGTGTGGAACGGGCATGGCGTTGAAAGTGATGCGTGATCAGTGGGGTGCGGAGACGGTGGGTATAGACTTCTCAGGGGCGGCGGTGTCGCGGGGGAAATCTTTTTATGGTTTGGATCTCCGAGAGGGGGACCCGCTGAGTTTTGATTTTTCCCCAGCGCCATTCGATGTTGTCACACTTTGGCATTTCCTGGAGCACGTCCACTCCCCGAAAACGGTGCTTGAATGGGTTCATGGACAACTGACAAAAGACGGAGTGGTCGTCATTCAGGTGCCCAACGCGCAGAGTTTTGAAAACAGGTTATGGGGGGCTCGTTCATTGCTCTACGACAGTCCCCGACACCTTTTCCACTTCTCTGAATCGGCGTTGCGAAAGTTGCTGTCGGCGTCGGGATTCAAGGTGCTTTCGGTTGAACACGCGATGATGTCGGGCGGATGGGTGCTGTCTCTTTTTTACAACCTCTTCGGCGAAAAGGCGATGAAGAGTCTGAAGAAGTCCGCGTTCCATCTGTTTGCCTGTGCTGTGCTGGCGGCCCCGTTGGACTTGATGTCGTGTCTTCTGAATCGGGGAAGCATCCTGACAATGGTAGCGAAACGGGCATAGGGAGGTAGTGCCATGGAACGATTCCGAAATCGGTGGGCAACCGGTTCCGCGTCGTCCGAGTCGATAGCGAAGAAACCCGCCCGGAAACGGATTCTTTTCGTCGGTGAGGCCGTTTCCGTATCGCACGTGGCGCGCCCCGTGGTGCTGGCGAAGTGGGCGAAATCAGCCGGCTACGATGTGATCTTTGCCTGCGGAAAAGCGTACAGCCGCGTCGCCCGGACGGAAGGGTTGAATCCGGAGGAAATCGTCACCATTTCACCGGAATTGTTCTACAAACGGCTTTCCCGGGGACAGTTCTTCTACACGGAAGCCGAACTGAATCAATACATCGAAGCGGAACGGGCCTTGATTGCCCGAATCAAACCGGATCTCGTGGTCGGCGATTTCCGTCTGACGCTCGCCATCTCGACGCGTCTTGCGGGAATTCCCTATCTCAACCTGATGAACGCCCACTGGAGTCCGGGACGGG
>JAZDJP010000064.1:0-36407 GCA_043803805.1 Planctomycetota bacterium | reverse complement strand
CTCGTGACGGCCCGCCTCGATGACGCGAACGACGTTCGGATGATCCAGTTGCGCGGCCAGACGCGCCTCGCGCTGGAACCGATGGACGTAGTCGGGATTCGCCGAGAGTTTCCGGGGCAGCACCTTGAGGGCCACCACGCGATCGAGCGACACCTGGCGAGCCCGGTACACCACGCCCATGCCGCCGCTGCCGATTTTTTCAAGGGGTTCGTAGCCGCCGACGAGATTTGAGGGTTGATTCATATTTTATCGTTTTTCGTTTTCTCGAGTTGCCATCCCTTTAGACGGCGCACCCGGCGAAATGTCACACGAAATCCGGGAAATACTTGAAAAATTCCCTCAAAGGATCTCGAACTCGAAAATCGTCTTTCTTCGAAACATATTGATAAACATGGAGCAAACGTCGTGCCGGCGGCTGGATATAATTACAACTAACCACACGGCAACAGGTAACGGAACATGTCGAATCATAACCTCAACCAACGGTGTTGATATTGCCCACACGGGGTTGCCGTTTCGCCACGCAACGAACGATTCCCGGATTCCGTATCGCAATTTCTGCGATTCGCAATCCCCGGATTCATTTCATCATTCATCATTTCTTCGGACTCTTAGACTCTTAGACTCTTAGACTCCAGACTCTCCGGCTCACCGACGTTCTGCGCCCGGCATGTGTTTCGCCCTTGACTTCCCCCCCCGTCTCCCCCAAAATCCCTCTCCGTATTCCGTGATTCCGTGGTCCTGTTCCGTGTTTCCGTGGTGAGGGTCAAATGAAAGTCAGTCTCCAGTGGCTCGCGGATTACGTGGACATCGCCCTCGCGCCGGAGGAACTCGCCGCGCGCCTGACGATGGCCGGAGTTCCCGTGGCCTCCATACTCCCGGTCGGGGATGACCACGTCCTGGAACTCGAAATCACCTCCAACCGCCCCGACCTCCTCTCCCACATCGGCGTGGCGCGGGAGATCGCGGCGCTCCGGAACATCCCCTTCCGCACCCCCGCGGACCGGTATCCGGAGGGACGGGAGCCGATCGCAAAACATTTCCGCCTCGACGTGCGGGACGCGGACCTGTGCCCCCGGTACATCGGGCGGCTCATCACGGGGGCGAAGATCGGGCCCTCCCCGGCGTGGATGGCCCGGCGGCTCGAGGCCGTGGGGATCCGCGCCATCAACAACGTCGTGGACATCACCAACTACGTTCTCCTCGAATACGGCCAGCCCCTCCACGCCTTCGATGCGGACGCGGTGGCGGGCCGGCACATCATCGTCCGGCGGGCCGCGCCCGGCGAGACCATGCCGACCCTGGACGGGATCCTCCGGAAATTCACCCCGGACGACCTTCTCATCGCGGACGAAACGGGCCCCGTCGCCGTGGCCGGCGTGATGGGCGGCGCCCGGAGTGAAATCTCATCCGCCACGACCGCCCTCTTCCTCGAAAGCGCCCTGTTTGATCCCCGGGCCGTCCGGCGGACCTCGCGTTCTCTGGGGCTCGCCACCGAGTCCTCCTACCGGTTCGAACGCAAGGTGGACGCGAACGGCGTCGAGGCCGCCTCCCGCCGGGTCATCGCCCTCATCCGGGAGTTCGCCGGCGGCGAGGCCGCCCGGGGGAAACTGGAGGTGGCGGCGCGACGGGCGAAGATGAAACCGGTGACGCTCTCCGTGTCGCGCCTCGCGGCGACCCTGGGGAAAAAGGTGAGCGCCACGGCCGTCCGGGGCATCCTCCGCCGGATCGGGATGACCGCCGTCCGCGGCGCCGGGGACCGCCTCGCGGGCGTCCCGCCCTCCCACCGGAGCGATCTCCAGGAGGAAGTGGATCTTGTCGAGGAGGTGGCGCGCCTCACGGGATATCCGGCCATTCCCGAGCAGAGGAATCTCCTCATCGCGACGCCGGCGGCGTCCCCGGCCCATCGGAGCGTCCGGCGCCTGCGCGACACGCTCGCCGCCCTGGGCTATGACGAATGCCTCACCACGAGTTTCCTCGCCCCGGACCGAAACGCCCTCATCTCCCCCTGGACCGACCGGGCGCCACTGGTCATCACCAATCCGGTGAACCGCGCGGAAAACACGTTCCGGCGGAGCCTCCTGCCCGGATTGCTCGCCGTGCGGAAAACGAATCAGGACCGGGGCCACACGGGTCTGGCGCTGGCCGAGGTCTCCCGGGTGTACCTCCCCCGCGCGGGCGACATCCCCGAGGAGCGACGGGTGCTCGCCCTCGTGGACGACCGCGGATTCGACCACGCCAAGGGCGCGGTGGAAGCCATCCTCGCGGCCCTGCGGATTTCCGGCGCGTCCTTCGCCCCGGCCGCGCTTTCCGCGTTACAGAACGAAACCGCCGCCCGGGTCGTTCTCGACGGAAAGACCGCGGGATTCGTGGGGATGATTTCAGAAGACCTCCGCCGGCGCTACGACCTCCGCGCGGCGCCGGCCGTGGCGGAACTCGACGCCGACGCGCTTCGGACCGCCGCCCCCGCGGAACGCCGGTTCGAGGCGCTCCCCCGTTTCCCCACCTCCCTCCGGGACCTCGCCGTGGTGGTGGACGAAAGCGTCCTCTGGGGGGCGGTCCGGGACGCGGTGACCGGCGCCGGCATCCCCGACATCGAGGCGATTACGTTTTTTGACGTCTACCGGGGCAACCCCGTCCCCGCGGGGAAGAAATCCATCGCCTTCTCCCTGACGTTCCGCTCACGGGAACGCACGCTCACCGACGCGGACGTGGACGCGTCGGTCGCAAAAATCCTCGCCGCCCTGAAGGAAAAAACGGGCGCCGTTCTTCGCGCATAACGCTTCGATGAAAACCGCTACGGATTCTTGATTTCCTCAAGCCACGCCTTCCAGCGATCCGGGGAGGGCGGGTAATTCATCCCGGATATCGCCACGAGCGCCTCATGCGCCCCCTGTTTCACGGCCGGGTCTTCATCTTCCAGAGCGAGGATCAGGCCGGCCGCGGCGCCGCGATCGGCGATCCGGCCCAGCGCCTGGACGGCCGCCCGGCGCACCGGCGGATCGCGATGCCCCAATAACCCCCGCACCTTCCCGAGAAACGCGTCACCCATCCCCGACGCCTTGAGTCCCGCCGCGGAAATTTCCCGAAGGAGGACGACATCCCGCGTCGGGTCCCGCCCCATCACCTCCCCGAGGAAGAGCGCCGCCTCGGCCGGGTCCGCCCGGAGAAACGCCCGGATGACCGGGGCCGCGAGATCCGCGCCGAGCCCCGGCCAGAGGTCCCTGAGACGCCGGTAATTCGCGGAATGCCGAAGCAGAATCTTTTCCAGGGCGCCCTCGAAGACGCCGGAAGCGGCCGGCGGGAAACGATCCCCCCCGATGCCGGAGGCGATATCAAACAGAAGGCCGAGCGACTTCTCCGACGGGATCTCCCCCGCCACCTCCATCGCCGCCACGCGCAGGAAAGTCCCCTCCGCGCCGGCCGGAAGCGTCCGAACCCAGGAGAGGAAATCCCCTTCCCGGCGGGCCACCGCCCGATGGACCAGCGCCCGTCGATCCGAAGTCAGTTCGACCTTTTGTTCCGGGGACACCATACTTATTTCATCCCGCGGCCCTTCCGCCCCTCCCTCCCCGACCAGCACCCCCATCAGGGCGGACACGCCCCCCGGGGCGGAAAGAAGCGCCTTCAGGCATTCTTCGGATTGCGCGGGGGAGCCATCCAATCCCGCAAGGATATTCCGGATTTTCTCCCGATCCTGCGCCGTCCCACCCCGCCGATCCGGGGCCGACCGCGGAGAAACTTCCTCCAACGCCCTATCCGGAGTCGCCGTCACCGATACGGCGGCGCAGGCCGCGCTTGCCGCCGGGGGTTTTCCGGACTCCGGCGGGACGGCCGTCCGGCGGATTTCCCGGACGTCGCTCCAACGAAGAGTGATGATACCGTAGGGATAACGCAGAACGACGCCGTCGGCATCCTCCCGTTCGATTTCCCCCGAGAGCCAGCCGCCGTTGCGGATGAACACCTTCGCCGCGCGCGCCGGGGAGGCCGCCGCTCCCGCCAGGATCGCCACCGCCGCCACGTTCCACAGGCATGTCCGTTTCATGGCCGCACCTCCGGAAATCCGAGTTTGCCCACACGACCCGATTTCCACGGCCATTTCCGAAACAGTTTCCGGCGATCCCGCGGCCTCCTTTCGCCAAAACGTCTAAAACCTTCCGTCCCGTGCCCCCTCCTCCGTCGAGAGATACCACTCCTTCCAGCGATCGGGCGACGGAGGAAGTTTGAATCCCGAAAGATTGGTGAGCGCCCAATGCGCCCCCTGCTTCACGAGGGGATCGTCGTCCTCCAGACTCCCGATGAAATCGGGGATGGAGCCGCGATCGAGGAGTTTCCCCAGGGTCTGGACCGCCGACCGGCGGACGGACGCTTCCCGATTCCGAAGGAGCCGGCGGATTTTCTCCAGAAACAACCCGTCCAGCTTCTCCGCCCGAAGGTTCGCGGACTGGACCTGGGCAAGGAGGATGATGTCCCGTTCGGCATCCTCCCCCAGCGCCTCCCGGAGGAACACCGCCGCCTCGGCCGGGTCCGCCCGGAGCGCGGCCCGCGTGATCGGCCCCAGGAGCGCGTTGTCGAGCGCCGGCCAGGCATCCCGGAGCGATTTGAACGCCTCCGCGTCGCGCGCCAGGATGGCCGAAAGCCCGTCCTCGAACGGACCGGCGATGGAGGGCTGGACAAAGTGTGGGGACTCAATGCCGGAGGCAACCTCCATCAGGACGGCAAGAGCCCCTTCCGATGGCAATTCGCCCGCGGCCCGCATCGCCACAAGCCGCATGGAAATCCCCTCGGATCCCGTGGCCAGCGTCCGGATCCAATACAGAAAATCCGCCTCCCGGAGAGCGACCGCCCGGAGGAGAATCGCCCGCCGGGCAACCGACAATTCGCGCGGCTCCGGAAGACCGCCCCCCCACTCGCCATTCAAGGCATTCATGAGGGCAGGCACGCCCCCGGGCAGGTCGACGAGCATCTCCATAACCTCCTTCTCGTACTCGCCCGAGGTTCCGTCGTAGAGTTTCAACACCTCCCAGACGCGGTCCATGTCCCTCGGGGCCACCACCCCCGAGCCGGCCCCTCCGGATTTGGCCGCCGGCGCCTTTCCCGGAGAAAACGGAGTCACCGGCCGGGGAGGTTCCGCCGGGGATTCCGCCGGCGGTTTCACCGGGGCATCCGCGGCAACCGGAAGGGGCGCCGGTTTCTCCACCGGCTTCGCGGGCGCCGCGGGCGAAGCCGTCCGACGGATTTCGCTGATTTCCGCCCACCGAAGCGTGATTGTCCCGTAGGCCATGTGAAGCACAACACCCGTGTCATCCTCACGACCGATATCCCCGGCGAGCCGTCCGCCGTTTTTGAGCACCACATCCGCCCCATAAACGGCGGAAACCGCCGCCCACGCCACGGCCGCCAGCACCGTCATCCCGCGCCATGTGATTTTTCGATTCATGTGTCTTTTCCCTATCCGCTATTCCCTATTCCTACGGCGTCGGTTTCACCTCGCGCCAGGACATGATCGCATAGCCGCCGGACGGTCCCGTCGCCGCGCCGGGAAGCCCCGGGAGGGTAAGCGTTCCGGCCCTGATGCGATCGTCAAAATTGACCGCAAGCTTCGTATGGCCGGTGGTGGTAACCCATTTCCTCGTCACCCAATCATATGTCGTCCTCGTGTAATCGCGATTGATCGCCACCTGGTTGCCCGCCGTCATGTTGCCGTTCAGCGTCACGAGGCTGGCCGGTTCCAGATTATTGTCGTAGAAGTTGTTTTCCGCGTACATGAACGAATCCATGCGCTTGAGCGTACCGTAAGACGCGTCGCCGAAATAGATATTGCCGCTGTCCGCCACGGCAGGATCCTTTAAGGCAACGAGCGCAATACCGTCATTGGCCAAACTATCGTAGAAGAAGTTGTCGGACATGGTGATGTTCCCCTTGACCACAAGGGTGATGCGCGTGCCTCCGGACTGGGTCTTCAGCTTGTAGGAAAAGGTCTTGTTGGGGCTGTGCATCCAGAGATTGCCATCGATGTAATAGACCTTGTTGTTGCCGGCCGGGTCGACGACAATACGGGCCGCGTGTGCGCCGGTTTCACCCGCATCCTGATCTGTTTGATCCGCACTCGAGGCCCACATGTTATACGGATCCTCCAAATAATAGTCATCTTTAACGGTGGTGCCGATGCCCCGGTTGGCATCATCGGGATTTTTCCTGAAAATATGGGCGAGGTTGGCCTGCGGCACCTCATAGGCACTTCCGCCGCAGGTGCCGATGTGGGCGTTCGTCCACGTCCCGTTGGCCGCGAACTCGGCCGCGACGTTGACGTCGTGGTTCACCGGATAGTTCATGGCGGCGATGTCGGGGATGGACTCGACGACGCCGGTCTCGCCGGCAATCCCGGTGATGGCCCCGGCGGCCCGCGCCGTCCCGTCAAGGGTGGCGTCCCCGCCGAACAGGATGTTCTCGCCGCTGTAGATGTCACCGTTGATATCGTCAGCCTGGCCGCCCGTCCCCCCGAACTTCATCTCGTAGGCCGGGTCGCCCCCGCTGTTGCCCGCGAATATGGCATTGTGATAGATGCCGCCGCCGCTCCTCCGGAGAACCGCCTCGACGGCGTTGCGACTGCCATTGTAGGTCGCGTTGGAAACCATCGTGAACGTATCATCCCCGTTGTCCACCGTCGTCACCCAGTAGGTGCCGCTCGAGAGCGACTGCGGGCTCGCCTGCGACCCGATGACTCCGTTCCCCCCGGAGGCGAGGTTCGCCATCGCCCGGTCAATCCCCGCCTCGGCGACGTAAAACGACGTCATGTCCTTCCTCTGGGCCTCCACCGCCTTGTTCTGGGACACCGTGGTGCTGAGGAGCGCCACGGTGAGCGCGGCGATGAACACAACGACAAACAACGATAGCAGCAGCGCCATTCCGCATTCATCGCGCACCAAGGACTGTTTCAAAACCGTTACCTGGCTCCGGCCGGCTGCAAACCCGCCATCCAGCGTCGCGCCTCCTCGGCGTATCTCTCCGTTGATACGCGGTCGTCGGCGCTCCTCGGCTGGCGGGTTTTCGCTCGGCCTCGGGCCGACGGTCCCGGTTTTGAAACAGCCCTTTCGCCGGGTGATGGGAATCATGGCATCCCTCCCTCTAATTCTTGACGATCACCGACGATATGGTCCGGGCGGAAAGGAGACGCCCCTCCCCGTCACTGCGCTGAAGATCCAGTTGAATGGAAAGGATGTTCCCCGACCGGGTAAGGAGAAAACCTCCCTCCTTCACCCAGCGGGTGATGACCGACGTCTGTGTGCCCTCGATCCTCACTACCATGCCTTCGTCCACCAACCCGTTGCTGTTGTTATCGAGACCGTCGTTCGTCTCCCCCGTCTCGTACTGGAAGGCGTAGGTGATGGCCGTCCCCCACGTGATGACACCTCCGGTCACGCCGGCGCTCTTCTGGAAGGTGAGCGTCGTCGTCCCCTCGACGCCGGGATCCGGCAGGAATGTCGCGACGCCCCCCTGCTGGACCTCGGTCGCAATCTTGTCCACCGCCCAACGGGACTGGTCCTGGATCCCCGAGAGAGTCATCCCGAGGTAAAAATTGTTCTGGGCCGTTTTCAGAACCGACCCGATGACAAACATGATGCCCGCTGTGATGACCGACGTCACCACCACCTCCACCAGAGACATGCCCCGTTCGTTCGCGGCGGGATTTCTCATGGGCAGGCCCCCAGGGAATCCCCGTGGGCCAGGTGGGCGTCCACCGCGGACGGGGAAACATAGATGGTCTGGGCGTTCGACGGATTCCCGGGGGGATGATGACAAAGGCATGTGTCCCCGACGACGGGCGTGGACGCCGCGTCCGCCGTCACCGCCTGCCCGCGGTTGGCCAGGAACGTCCGGATGGAAATGTTCCGGTTCCGCCCCTTCTCCACCCACGCAACCCGGACGGTCACCGGAAGGAGCCGGTAATCCCCCGCGTGGTCCAGGGCATCCGTCGCGCCGTCACCGTTCAGGTCCATGGGCATCCCCAGGGAGACGTCCACGACGTCCTCCCGGAGCGTCCCGGAGGGGTTTTCCGGATAAAGAATCTCGAGGGGCATACCGTCCGGATCCCCTGCCTGCGGCGAAAGCCCTGACACCAACGCGTTTTTCCCCGGCGCCGTCCCGGCGCCGTTCGGGTCGTCCGTGGTGACACTGTTATAGGAGGCGTACACCTTGGTGAAATCGGAATAATTCCGGAGAGTTTCGACCATCTGCCGGGCCGCGTTCATGGCGACGGTCTGCCCGCGGCTGGCGGTGATCAGGTTGCCCGAGATGAACATGGCGTAGAGAAGCGCCATGACGGAAATCGCAAGGATGGCCGCCGCGAACAGGAGTTCGACGTAGGTGAAACCGCCCTCGTTTCGACGCCCGGACATGAGATCCCCCCCAGCAGAAAACCCCACTCCTTGCGGGGAATTATACAGCAAAGCGGATACCGTGGAAGATGAAAAAGAAAAATGATGAAACGCCAACACATCCCGGGATGCCGCCCGGGACGATTTCGTCAACAATACAAGACAGTGTCAGGATTTCCCGACGCGATATTCGGAGGGATCAACCCCGAGTTTTTTCAGTTTCTCATGAAGGTAGGTACGGGCAAGCCCCGCCTTCCCGGCGGCCTTCGTGACGTTTCCGCCAGTCTCCTGAAGGAGCCGGACGAGATAGTCGCGCTCGGTCACATGCATCGTGTCCTTGAGCGCCGTCCGTTTCGCGGGCGGCATTTCCTCCCGCATTTCCGGAGGCAGGTCCGGCAGGGCGAGGACGCCGTCGGTATTCACGAGCACGGCATGCTCCACCGCGTGCTCCAGTTCCCGCACGTTTCCCGGCCAGGGATACCGCATGAGGCGCAGGAGAGCCTCCTCCCCCCAGACCGGGACCGGACGCTTCATCCGGCCGGCGTGGACCCCGGCGAAATGCTCCGCCAGGAGGGGAATGTCCTCCCGCCGGTCCCGAAGCGGAGGGATGTCCAGGACAACCGTATTGACGCGGTATCGGAGGTCCTCCCGGAACCGCCCGCCCGCGACCTCTTTTTTCAGATCGCGGTTGCTGGCGGAGACGAGACGGAAATCCGCCCGGAGGACCGCCGTCCCCCCGATCCGGGTGAATTCCCCCGTCTCGAGCACACGCAGGAGTTTCGCCTGGAGGGCCGCCGAGGACGACGCGATTTCATCCAAAAACAATGTCCCCCGGTCGGCCGCCTCCACGAGCCCCCGGCGCGTTCCTTCCGCGCCGGTGAAGGCCCCCTTTTCATGGCCGAAAAGTTCCGACTCCTGCAAGGTTTCCGGGATGGCGGCGCAATTGACCACCACCATCCGGGCGGACCGGCGCGCACTGCCGAGGTGAATGGCCCGCGCCACGAGTTCCTTGCCCACCCCCGTCTCCCCCTGAATAAGGATGGCGGCCGGGCTGTCGGCGATGCGTTCGACGGTCTGGAAAAGATTCCGCATGGCGGGGCTCGCGCCGATGATATCCCCGAAGGCGAAGCGCCCGTCGGCGAACCGGCGGAGTTCCGCCGCCTCGCCCGCCAGGCGCTGGTGCGCGATGGTCCGGTCCAGAACAAGTTTCAGGGCGTCCAGGTTCAAGGGCTTGGTGACGAAATTTTCCGCGCCTTTTTTCATGGCCTCGACGGCGATCTCCACCGTCCCGAAGGCGGACATCACGACGACGGGAACGTCGGGCCGGGCGGCCCGGAGGCGTTCCACCACCGCGATGCCGTTCATACCGGGAAGGACCAGGTCCGTGAGCACAAGGTCAAAGGAAGCGGCGGCAAACCGGTTCAGCGCGGTCTCCCCGTCGGAAACGAGTTCGGCGTCGAAACCCCAGCGGCGGAACTGTTTCTCAAGAAGGACCCGCATCACCTCCTCGTCCTCCACCACGAGAATCCGGATCGTCGCGTCGGTCATGCCTTCCTCCCCCCGGCCGGCAGGCGCAGGGTGAACACCGCCCCTTCGCCGGAACGGCTCTCCACGGCGAGGAATCCGCCGTGACGCTCCGCGATGGACTTCGACACGGCCAATCCCAGCCCCGTTCCCCCCGCGCCGAGAGCGCCCGGGCCTGTTTTGGTGGTGAAAAACGGTTCGAACAGACGGACCCGGTGTTCCGGCGAAATCCCGTGGCCGGTGTCGGCGACCTCGGCCACAAGCCATTCCCCCTCCCGCCGCAGGCGAACGACGATTCGTCCGCCGCCCGGCATGGCCTGGATGGCGTTCAGGAACAAATTCAGAAACACCTGTCCCAGCTGGTGGGCGTCCCCCCAGGCGTCGGGAATCTCGCCGAATTCCTTCACGACCTCCACGCGGTGCTTGGGCAACTCGTACCGGAGAATGGCCAGAGTCTCATCCACCACGGCCGCCAGGCGGCACGGCGCGCGCGGCCCCCCCGTGTCGCGGGAGAAGGCGAGAAGGTTCCGCACCGTGTGGAAGACCCGTTCGAGCGTCCGGGAGGACAACTCCAGGGTTTCCCGCAACTCCGGCTTTTCCTCCTCGCGGGCCGCCATCTGGAGGAGCCCCTGGACGCCGCCCAGGAGATTGCTGAACTCGTGGGCGATGCCGCCGGCCAGCCCCCCGACCACCGCCAGACGCTCCTGGCGGGCCATGTTCCGTTCGACCTCCTTGAACAGGGAAATATCCTGGAAGAAACAAATGACGCCCCCCGGACGCCCCTCGCGGTCGCGCAGGGAGGCCACCCCGAACCCGAGCGTGACCGCTTTGCCGTCCGACCGGACATAGGCGAGTTCCTTCCGTGCCGGCGGGGCGGACGGGTCCCGCGAATCCTCCCCCAGGAGAGGAACCAGCCCCCCCAGGGCCGGGACGTCGCCGAGCCGCCGGAACAACAGCCCCTTCGCCGGGATCCCGAGAATCTCCTCCGCCCGGCGGTTGATCGTGATCACGCCCCCGTTCGGGTCCAGGATGAGAATGCCCACCGGGAGACTTTGAAGGACGTCCTGGAGATACTCCGAGATATTGCCGATCCGGGCGGTGAGGAGACGCCGGGTCTCCTCCTTCTCCTCGCGTTCGACCTCCGCCTCCCGGAGGAGGTAGGCCGAGAACGCCGCCATGACGTAAAACAGGATGACGTGGATGAAAAAAACCGTTGAGAAAAGCGCCACCCCGAGCCGCCCCATCCGGCAGAACACGGCGTACACCACCGACACCAGGACCGTCGTCAAGAACACCGCCCCCACGCTCCGGCCGGCGGCCGCCACCAGGATGGCCACGAAAAAAATAAAATAAAACTCGGGGGTCTTCTGGCCCAGGTAAAAACTCGTGAGCAGAATGACCAGCACATCCAGCAGGAAGAGCCCGTTGGCGCCCCGCACGGGGAGACGGTTCCTCCAGTCGAGAACGGCCGTGCCGAGGAATGTCGCCGCATAGATCGCGAGAAACAGCACGGCCTCGAGAGGGATGTCCTCCCGGCGGCGATTCAGGAACACCACGAGGAAGAGAAGCGCGAGAATCACACCCCGCAGGGCCAGGATGACGCGCCGGCGGTCCGTGAGAAGAAACGGTTTCATTTCGTCACCGATCTCCGCGACGCCCACCCGAGCACCCCCGCCGCCGCCCCGCCGAGCGCCAGGACGACCAGCGCCACCTCGAAAAGCGACGGATCGAGGACCAGCGCGAAAAGCCCCAAGGTGAACACACCGATTCCTGACGTGACCGCCGTGATCACCGCCGCCCGCGACAGTCCCCGCCGCAAGGCCCCCATGGCCGGCCCGGCCCCCAGAGTCCGGGAGGCCTCCGCCACGGCCATCTCGCGTTTGATCTCCGCGCGTTCGGCGTCGGAGAGCGGCGCCTCCGCGCCGTCCAGGGATTTCCCGCAATAATAACAGGCGGCCCGGTCGCGGGACGTCGGCCGCCCGCAGCCGCCGCATTTGACCCCCTGGCGGAAGATTTCGTCGAACGCATCCATCGTCCGATAGTGTACCCGCCGGCGGCCGGATTCGCAAATGGCGGGTTTGAAGAGACCCCCTTGCCGTCCCTTTCGCGTGGGATAGAATACATTCATGCCTGCGCCCCCCCTCATCGCGCTGACCACCAGCCACCTTGACCGGGACAACCGGATCTCGGCCCCGATCGGATACGCCCGCGCCGTCGTCAAGGCCGGCGGTATCCCGGTCCATCTTCCGCCGGCGATTCCGGAAAACCTCCTGGATCCGGTATTGGATCGCATACGCGGAATCATCCTCACGGGAGGTTTCGACATCAACCCCCACCGGTACGGCGCGCGTCCCCATCCCCGCACGGCGCGGATGAGCCGGCTCCGGGAGGAATTCGATTTTGCGCTCCTGGCCGCCGCGCTCCGGCGGAAAACCCCGATACTCGCCATCTGCCTGGGCATCCAGGAGGTGAACGTGGCCTTCGGAGGGACGCTTCACCAGCACATCCCCGGTGCCGTCCACCGCGCCCCCGGGAAAAATCCCTACGCCCGCCACGCGGTCACTCTCGCCCCCGGAACGCGGATCCGGGACATCTGCGGAAAGTCCCGGTTTGTCGTGAACAGCAGCCACCATCAGACCGTGGATGCCCTGGGCCGGGGACTCGCCCCCACCGCGTATTCCGACGACCTCGTCCTCGAGGGCCTCGAACACCCCGGATACCCCTTCCTCATCGGCGTCCAATGGCATCCGGAGCGCATGATCGGAAACGCGGCGGCCAGCGACCGGATCTTCCGCGCGTTCGTGGCGGCGGCCATGCGGCGCCCGTGAATCGTGGATTACCGTATCACCGGGAGAGGCCCGCGGATGTTTCCACGATTCCCAAACCTCGCGGAGCCATTTTCCCTTGAAAACCCTCCCCGCGGATGGGATTATGAACCGGCGGTCATAAATTCATCAAGGAGTCGTCATGACTTTCTCTCGAATTCCCATCCTCATCCTCCTGGCGTTTCTCGCCGGCTGCGAGACCCTCACCTATCGGATGAACGACCGCGACGTGGACACGACCACCCCGCGCGGACGCTACATCGCCGCCTACGGGGGCTGGCAGAACGCCCACCGGATGTTCGAACGGTCCATCGAGACATCCTCCGGCCGCCAGCAGATCAACGCGATCAATCCGAAAGCGGTGGACGAGGCCGGGAAGTACCAGCGGAAATACTTCGGGAAAATGAAGGCGGAGGCCCCCGATGCCGTGGACGCGAAGATTACCATCTTCCAGACCCGTTACGACGCGCTCTTCGCCTCCGTCCGCGGGAAACAGGTCAATACCAACCTCATCGCCCGGGATCTCGACCGGCTGGGCCGCGAGGCGAAGGCGGCTCTGAATCCGGAACTCGTGTTCCCGGAGCCCGGGGAAACGGAAACCGTCCCCGTGACGACGGAAACGAAACCCGTCCCCCCTCCGACCGTCACCCCCGCGCCCGCCACGCCCACGCCGACCGGGACACCCGCCATTCCGGCGACGGGCGTCGTTCCGCCCGTGACGGAACCGCCGCCGGTCACACCGGCGCCCGCCGGGACGAAACCCGAGCCGGCGAAGAAACCCCTTGTGGTCACCGCCTGGACCGCGGACGGGAAGACCGAGATCCGTCTGAACGGGGAACCCTGCGACAATCTGGAAGCCCTCGAGAAGAAGGCCGCCGCGCTCCTTCAGGGCGGGGCGGCCCCCGAGGCCATCCTCGAAATTGACAAGGGCACCGCCTTCCCGATCATCCAGGCCATCCATGACGCGCTCCGGAAGGCGGGCGTGACCAAGATGCCATTGGAGATCCGATAGCGGTGCGACCGGCGCTGATCCTCCCCCTTTTCCTTCTGGCCGTCCTCCTGCCCGCCTGCGCGGGGGACGCCCCCTCCGTCCCGGGAAACTCCCCCCGCACGGCCGCCCCGGCCGCCCGGAATCCGGACCCCCGTACCCTGGAAGGGGCCTGGGAGGGAACGGGGGAATCCGGCCGCTACGTCCGTTTCGAGGGAAGCACATTCACCTTCGTGGAGAACGGGCGCATCGCGGAGGGCCGCATCCTGAACTACATTCCCGGCGCCATGGTGATCCGCCTGTTCGGGATCCGGCAGATCATGGATGTCGCCGTGAGGGGCGACACCCTGACGATGAAACCGCGGAAGGCCGACTACGCCGGAGCGCCCCAGACGTACCGCCGCCGGAGGGACATCCCCCCCGAACTTGCCCTCGCCCCCGCGCCCATCGCCCGGGCCCGAACGATCCCGCCGGCCCGCAAGGCCGCCCTTCAACGCGAACTGGCCCGCCGCGAAAGCGAGGACCGGGCCGCGCACGCGCCGGGGGCGCGTCCGGAGGATACCCCGCGGGTGGTCGCCGACAACGGAGACTGGCTCCGGAAAACGGTGGCGGAAATCGGATGGATTGACGCCGCCCGGTTCGATCTCAACGCCTCGTTCTCGGCCGCCCTCATCGCCGAGCACACCAGCGACCTGCCGCTCATGCTGGCCATCCTCCCGGAAATCGAAATGGACATGAAAATGGGCTCGAAAGTGGCCACCCCCTACGCCTCCCTGTACGACCGCATCCGACTCATGCGCGGCGATCAACAAAAATACGGCTCCCAGATTCTGCGAAACTCCGCCGGGGAGATGTTGATCCTGCCGCTGGAAAACCGCGCCACGGCGGACGACGACCGCAAGGCCATCGGCCTCCCCCCCTTCGCCAAACATCTGGAGGCTCTCAAACGGTTCAACAACGGCCGGGATGTCCAGGTGCTGGAGGAGAAATAAGTCGAAAATAATGCGTCCGCGGCGAGGCCGTGGGCATGATCTTTTCAATGATCCCTTCGTGGCAAAGCCGTTTCAGATCGGCGGAGGCGGTGTTGTTGGAAACGGCCACGAGGCGGGCGACCTCGGCACGTGTGAGTTTGCCGTGGCGCATGAAGAGCTGGCGGATTTTCTCGGTCCGCCGCAACGGGGTGCGTCCGGAAAGAAGTAGGTCTTCTTCCGAGATATCCGCAGAGGGAGGAGAAGCGGACGGACGAGCGGGCGGCGCACCGGCGCTCCCGGCGTGGGAGGCCGCTTCTTTTCCGAAATCCGCGAGGCTGTAGTCCAGCCGGTCGGAGTTGAGGAGCCGCATGCGCTCGATTTCGTTTTTGATCTCGCGAACGTTTCCGGGCCAGTCGCGCCGTTCAAACGCCGCGCGCAGTTCGGGCGACATCACCGGCCTCCGGCCGTCGCGTCGTCCGATGACCAGGAAGAAATCGGCCAGCGTCAGGATGTCTTCGCGCCGCGCACGCAGGGGTTCAATGTGAACGGTGAGTCTCCGAAGGCGGTAGATCAAATCCTTGCGGAAACGGCCCTCGGCCGCGAGGCGCTCGAGATCGGCGTTCGTGGCCGCGAGGATCCGGCAGTGAATCCTGCGGGTGGTTGCCGAGCCCACCGGGCGGATCTCCCCGGTCTCGAGGACCCGCAAAAGCGTCACCTGCAGACGCGGGGAAATCTCGCCGATCTCGTCGAGAAGCACCGTGCCCTTGCCCGCCTCCTCGAAGATGCCCCGGTGTGCCCGCGAGGCGCCCGTGAAGGCGCCTTTTTCGTGGCCGAAGATTTCGGTCTCGAGCAGACTTTCGGTGATGGCGCCGCAATTGACGGCCAGATACGGCGCACCCGCGCGCGGCCCGGTTTCGTGGATGGCCTGCGCCACGAGTTCCTTGCCCGTGCCGGTTTCGCCGGTGATGAGCACCGGAACATCCAGCGGCGCGAAGCGCAAAATACTCTCCCGGAGCGCGGTCATCGCCGGGCTTCGGCCGATGAGCCGCTCGACCCCGCGCGGTTCGTTCACGTCAGCGGTCTCCGGCGATGAATGACGCCGCGGACCACGATCCGGCAGGGCGGCCGCCGCGCGGGCCAGAGTCACCAGGCCGCCGGGGGAGAGTTCGCAGGCCAGGCGCAATTCGAAGTTCAACCGCGCCTCGGTTTTGTAGACTTCGGCGGCGCGAATCACGGCGGCGAAATGGCGCGCGGCCGTATCGCGGTCTCCGGAAAGCATCTCCATGCGGGCCAGGTGAAGGTCGTCGAGGTAGTGCGCCCCGCCGCGCGCGCGGCGCTGTTCGATGAGCCGCCGGGCGGCCTCTCCGTTGCCGGCGGCCATCTCCGCGCGAACCAGCGTGTCGTTTTCAAAACCGCTGGTTGATCCCCCAGGCGGGGCGACGGCCCACTCGCGGGCCAACCGCAGGGCATCTCCCGTTCGACGATCGAGCAACATCTGCGTGGATTGTGCCCAAACCGGCCATTCCGGATGTGAATCCCGCGCGGACGGCGGTTGGGGGGCGCCGCTCATCAACTCGAGGAGACAACGACTCGACTCTTGCATCGATTTATTGTACTGCATGAGGACACTGTCGCGTTCCACCCCGGAACGCTGGGACAGGGCTTCCTGCACCCGGCCGGCCTCGGCCAATCCGAAGCATCGAGCCAGGGCCACACGGCTCGGCGGAAATCCCCGGGCGGCGAGCCATGCGAGATCCTCCTCGACCGCGCCGATGCGCGCGTCGATTCCGAAGAAGATGGCCCGGTCCCAGACGATTATCTTGCGCCGCGGAGAGTCGGGCGGCAGCAGGCCAAGCACCTTGTCGAAGGTCCGCTCGCGCGCGGCGGTGTCGCCCCTCACGCCGGCCAACAACCCCTCGCCGATCAGCACGCTCCCATGTATTTCCGGAGGCATGTCCGGCGTGAGCAGCTCATGGCCGCGCTTGACCAGGATGTCGGCTTCGTCCAAACGACCGATCTTGGTGCAAAGAGATATCCACAATTCAAAGAAAATGATGGTGAGGTTCGGATCTTCGACAATTTCATGAAAGGTTGCCTCGGCCTGGCGAATCGCATCCATGTCTTCGACTTCATTCGACAACGCCCTGCGTATCGCGAGCGTCGCGTTGATAATCGCCGATCGAGGTTCCGGCACCGCAAGCAATGCGTTTAGAAACGGTTGCCCCTCGATATATGCTTTGACAACAGGGTGGATGACGTGTTTTGACAAATTTATCTCTCTCGTGGTTGGCACAACATAGGCCTATTATTAAAACTCCAGGCCGAGAAGTCAAGTGCGTTTTTTACACGCAACATATTCCAGTCTAAGAAGTTGAGCATAATATTTAGAATGGCACGAATATTGATAATCAAGACGTATATCAACTGTGAAAAGGGGCTCTGTTATGCCAACCGATGCAATGAACCAGCGGTCTTCGTTCCGGTGGGTATCGGCGGTGACCCGGGCCTGGCAAACCATATCGTTGATTATTCCCGAATGGCTGGCCGGCAGAGAGGGAAAGCGCCGCCCGGAGCCGGAGGTGATGGAAGACAAGGGGAGCGTTGAGGAATTTCACGCCCAGGGCGCGCAAGATGGATCGATGTTGCCCGTGTTCCAGTTCAATGCGGTCGCCATCAGCCGGTTGCTTCCGCCGGGCGGCCGGTTGTTGGATCTCGGTTCCGGCTCGGGCCGGTTTCTCATCCATCTTGCGCGGTGCCGGCCGGACATTCGCATCGTGGGGTTGGACCTTTCCCGTCCGATGGTGGAACTGGGAGCCCGGGCCATCCGCGAAGCCGGTTTGGAGGGGCGCGTCCGCCTTGAAGTTGGGGATGTCACCGGGTTCAATGGGCAGATCCGCGGGCGGTTTGACGCGATCAGCTGCATTTACACGTTGCATCATCTTCAGGATCGCGAACGCCTGGCGCAATGCCTTGGGGAGATCGCCTTGCTGCGCCGACGCTGGGGTTGCGGTGTCTGGATATACGATCACGCCCGTCCGAAACTCGAACGCACCGCCAGAATTTTTCCGGAGGCGTTCACTCCCGAAGCGTCGGAAACATTCCGCCGGGATTCGCGCAACTCGCTGCTGGCATCGTTCTCCTTCGACGAACTGACCCGGAGCGTGGAGGAAACCCTGGGATGCGCCGGGCATAAACGGGCTTCAGGATTGCCCCTCTTTCAAGCGCATTGGCTTTTGCCGATGGCCGGGACGCCTCCGTCCGGCGAATCCCACTGGAGGGAAATCCCCCTGCCTCCGCGCGCTCGCGGCGGCTTCCGGCAACTGCGTTGGATCATGGACAACGCGCCGGGAGGGGATTTCCGCCAAAACGTCATTTCACATTGTGGTGTCAAACCCCGGTCTTCCGCAGAGCGAAGTAATGCGTTCGCGGCGAGCGGGTGGGCTCGACTTTGACGATGAATTCTTCCCGGCACAATTGCCGGAGGTAGCCGGCCGCGGTGTTTGGCGAGACACCCAGGATGCGGATGATCTCGATGCGGCTGAATTTCTGGTGGCGCGCAAACAACGTCCGCAACCGATCCAGTCGGCGCATGGCGGATTTCTCCCGGGAAAGGAACTCTTCCACGCCATCGTTCGGCAACTCGCCTCCGGCCGTCATTCCCGTCTCCCCGGTCGCCGGCGGAGGACCGGATTTCGGCGAAACGGTCGGCTTCTCACCTTCACGCGAGTCAGGGATATTTGGCGGGATGAGATCCAAATCTGCAACGTCGTAGGCCGGCTTGTCCGAACTCAAGAGCCTCATCCGCTCAATGGCGTTTCGAAGTTCGCGCACGTTGCCGGGCCAGTCGCGAGCCGCGAGCGACGTCCGAAGCGCCTCGGTCATCACCGGCCGCCGCCCGTCCTGCCGCCTCTCGCTCAGAAAATAATCGGCCAGAGGCAGGATATCCTCGCGACGTTCCCGGAGAGGGGGAATCGAAATCTCAATCCGCCGCAAACGAAAGAGAAGATCCTGGCGGAAGAGTCCTTTCGAAGCGAGTCCGGCAAGATCCGCGTTGGTCGCCGCGATGATCCGGCAGGCGATCTTCCGCGTGCTTGAACTTCCCACCGGCCGGACCTCATTCGTTTCCAATACGCGCAACAACGACCCCTGGAGCGCAAGAGGCATGTCCCCGATCTCATCCAACAACAGAGTTCCCGAGCCGGCGGCCTCGAACAGGCCATGGTGCGCCTTCTCCGCTCCGGTGAAGGCGCCCTTCTCGTGGCCGAAGAGTTCGGACTCCAAAAGCGACGCAGTGATCGATCCGCAGTTGACCGCAATGAAAGGAGTCCCGGCGCGAGGGCCGGCCTCGTGAATGGCCCGGGCCACAAGATCCTTGCCGGTGCCCGTCTCTCCGGTGAGTAGCACGGGGACATCCAAAGGGGAAACCTGCGCGACCAGATCCCGGATGCGGATGGTGGCCGCGCTCTGACCGAGAATTCGTGCCGCGCCGCGCGGCTCGCCCTGTGCCGGGCGCTTTTGATCAGGGGGGCGACGAGTCACCTCGGGAATTTGTTCTTTTTCTGTCTTCTGCGCGGCGTTCATCAACTCCATGAGCTGTCCCGGCGAGAGTTCGCAGGCCAGGTGAAGTTCAAACGCCAGGCGTCCCTCAGCCCGGTAGCGTTCGCAATCCTTCTTCACGGCGGCGAAATGCCGGACGGAGGCTTCAACGTTTCCGGCCAGCAGTTCCGCGCGGGCAAGAAACAAAGCATCCAGGTAGTTCCGGTTGCCCTTCTCCCAACGCGCCTCCAGTATCCTTTTGGCGGCCGGACCGGCGCCGTTCGAAAGCTCCGCGCGGATCAGGTTGAAGGAATCAAACCCGTGCTCGTCCAGGAACATCTTCGGATTCGTACCGGCTTGGAACCGTGCCATCCGCAGGGCCTCGGCGGGGTTGCGATCAGCCAGAAACTCGATGACTTTAGCCCAAAAGGGAATCTCCGTTCCGGACGGTAACGCCTGCCCCAAGATTGCCGTCGCGGCACCCACGGTTGTCGACGCGCCTTTCCGCAACACCAAATCCAGAAACAGCCGGTATTGCGCTATGAGAAAGCGATAGTGCTCCAGAACCTCTTCGTCACGAATCTCGGCAAGGAATCGGAATGCTTCCAAGACCCGACAGGTTTCCGCGCACTGAACCATACGCGCCAGGGCAACACCACCCTTGAGCACCGGCCAGTCCGCGAGAGCGCTGTCGAGGTCGGCGTCAACCTCCGTCTCGCGTCCGTGTTGCGCCAGGTAGTTGGCCAGGTTGACCAACGAACCAGCATGATGTCGAGGATTTTGCCTAAGCATGTCCAACTCCTGCCGTAGCAGTGCCTCGCGTTTCTCCTTGTTTCCGTGAAAGCTAACCAGCACACTCTCGCATTCAAGGACATCGACCTTTATCTCCAACGGCGTGGCGTCCGTGATGAGACTTTTAGCTCTGCTCAACAACGCCGTCATCTCTTCGTAACGCTTGGCGCGGTACGCCGTTTGGAACCACGACGTCAAAAAAAGAAGATAGACATCGGGATCATCCACTTTTTGCGGCACGGCATCAACCGCTCGAAAAGTTTCTTCGAGGGACCGCAACCCTCTCGTAAATTCACGCATTTGAAAGATGGCATTTAGGATGGGAGGCCAGGGCTCGGGAATTTCCTTCAGCGCAGTAATCAACCCACCATGCCGAACGTATGCGGCAACCACCGAATGAAGATAGTATTTGCTGGATTCAATACTTTTCATAAGGCAGTGCTCAACATGAAATCATTTTGAGGTCGCTTTGACATCATATTCAATAAATACAAACATGCAAGAAAGTTTCCAGTTTTTATTCGCATCGCATCTTGTTGCCAAATAAACACTTAAAAACTTCGGATGTTTCGGCACATGCATTGCTCCGGTTACCAATACTTCAACAACAGGAGGAACCGTCATGCTCTACAGCAATGAACGCACGAGAAACCGCTTGGCCTCGACAACGAAGGAGTTCGACATAACCGCCACGACCCGCATTCCTCTTGGCGCTCCACGATCCCGGATCCTGGAATCGCGCCCCGTCCACCTGTCGGAGGAAGCCGTGGAGTATGACGCCATGGTTCGCCGTTACCTGTGGCTCCTGAACCGGCCGTTCGTGGAAATAGTCTCGCGCCTCGGCCTGGAACGCGGCCGGGTTCTCGACGTGGGAACCGGTCCGGGATGGATCCCCATCGAATTGGCGCTTCGCCACCCCGGCTGGGAAATCTGGGCGGTGGACGCCTCGGAAGACATGCTCACGCGCGCCCGCCGGCACGCTCGGGAAGCGGGCGTGGACGGCCGCGTCCATTTCGTGCATGGCGACGCCACCGACCTGCCCTTTGAAACCGGCGAGTTCGACCTCTCTGTATCTCATTTTATGTTGCACCACATCACCCGGCCGGAGTTCCTGTTCAACGAGATGGCCCGGGTGACGCGCGGCGGCGGCCGGGTGCTGATCAAGGACTTGCTCCGCCAACCGAAGTGGAAAGCATCCTTTCTCCTGGCCTTCTCGAAGCGGGTACTTGGCTACAACGAGGGACAGCTCCGGATGTACCGCGAGTCGATGGCATCGGCGTTTACCGTGGAAGAAGTGCGCGCGGCGCTGAAAAATTCACGCCTGTGCATGAGCAATATCCGCGGTTTCAGGGGGCTGGATTTTGTGGTGGCGGCGTGATGAATACCGAATGCGGGAGCACGACCGTTGGGACGACGACGCGGCGGGTTTCTTCAAACGTCTCGCAAGCACTTCGGGCGGTGAGCGCCGATGTGGGGCGGGGCGTGTCTCTCTCCGAATCCCCCGATGTGGTGGTGCGACCCATCGAAAACGATGACGAGTTGGACGAGGTCTACCGGATCACGCATGACGCTTACGTCGAGCGAGGCTACTGCGCCCCTCAATCAGACGGGCGGCTTATTCACTACCCGCGCCACGACGGCATTCCGGAGACGACCGTGCTTATCGCGGAACGCAACGACCGCATCGTCGGAACGAACTCTCTCACGTTGGATGGCCCGAATGGACTTCCCGTGGATGAGGATTTTGGGAGGGATTGCGAGCGTATCCGGGCGACGGGGCGGCGACTGGCGGCCTCCTGGCGGATTGCCACCCGGAAGGATTGCCGGGAGGAGCGCAACATCGCCATGGGGCTCATCCGGGAAACACTCCGGTTGTGCCTGCTCAAGGGGGTGGAGACGTGCCTCTTCACGTTCAATCCGCGTCACGAGCGGATATACCAGCGGCTCCTGAATATGCGTACCGTGGCGCGTTCGGAGGGCACGGCCGGGCTTTCAAACGCCCCTGCGGTTTTCATGCGGTGCGACGAGGAGACGCTTCCCGCGTGGTGCCGGGGGGACGCATGAACACAAGCCGGATTTTTGAGTTTTCCGCGCAATACCTGTGGCCCGTCGCGCGGCACATAGTGAGAATTTCCAAACGATGCCGCCGGTGCATTCTTTCCGAGCGCCACGGCCCGCTGGTCGACGGATTGTGCGAGGAATGCCGGCGGCAGGATGAGTCGCGGACGCAGGCTCCTGCCGAGGTCTCCGCAAGGATGAAAACGCGATTCGATCAAACCATCCGCGCGCATATTCGCGGCGCCCGGTATGACGCCATTCTGCTTTTAAGCGGTGGCAAGGACAGCGCCTACATCTTGGATCGGATGCGGCGAGAATATCCGGATCTCCGAATCCTGTGTCTAATCGTCAACAACGGCCAGATGAGCCCGGTGGCGCTGAAAAACGCCGAACATACGACCCGGAAACTGAACGTGGATCTACTGGTGGTCAACCGCTTCGTGGACGAATTCGTGCGGACATTGCGCGAGGCCTTCCTGAACCTGAATGGCCGGGGGGCGTACGGGGTGGTGGACCGGGCTGACGGGGAACTCATTTTCAAAATCGGTCGTGAAATCGCGGCGGATTTAGGCATCGGACTTCTCATCGGTGGATTGTCCTGGGTCCAGGCGCAAAGGATCCTGGGGACGGACGATTTCGAACAGACGATGGGTCCCGCACCGCGAATGATTCTGCCGCTTGTGGTCTGGCGGACCGACGAACAGGATATCCGGAGAGTGGTGCGGGAACGAGAACTCGTACTGCCGGGGAACGACAGCCCTCTTGTCAGCAACCATCAGCTCGTTGTGGCGATGGCCGTGGCGGATGTCTTGAATCTGGGGTACAGCAGTTTCGAGCCGGAATTCGCCCAACTCGTGCGGGAGGGGAAGACGGACCGGAAAACGTGGCTGTACGTATTTGAACTGCTGGAATTCGCGGTGCGCCGGGGGTTCCTGAACCGGGATATGAAGCAGGGGCTTGCGACACTGGGGCTGGACGTAAACGACGTAATCCGGAGAGGACATCATGAAAACGGCCTATGTGACCGGAGCGACAGGGTGTGTGGGACGGAATCTGGTGGATGAACTTCTGAAGGATGGCTGGCGCGTCATCGCCCTGCACCGAAGGAGTTCGGATTTGTCCCGTCTGGCCGGGTGCCCGGTGGAATTCCAGGAGGTGGATCTGCACGACCCGGCGTCTGTGACGCGGGCGCTCCGGTTGGACGCGGACGCCATTTTTCATGTGGCGGCGAATCTCTCCCACGGGGCGGCCGAGGCGGGCGCGCAGTGGCGGGACAATGTGCTGGCGACTCGGCACCTCATCGAGGTGACGCTCCGGAAACCGGGAATTCGGTTCATTTTCACCTCGACGGGAGCGGTGTTGCCCTACCAGCATCTCGATGAGGCGCGAGTCACCCGAATCGGCAACGGCTACATCCGGACCAAGCGGCAGGCCGAACTGGAGGTGGAACGGGGGATCCGAAGGGGACTGGATGCCGTGATCTTGCGTCCGATCATTGTGTTCGGAGCCTACGATTACAACAGCTATTCACAGATTTTCTCCGTCCTACAGAATGGCCGGCTACGGCCATGCTTTCCGGGACGGATCAACTTCTGCCACGCGGCGGACGTGGCGCGCGGCCACATCCAGGCGTTCGAGCGGGGGCGCCGCGGCGAGTACTATGTTTTGAGCGGCCCCTACACAACATGGTACGAGGCGTTCAGGGAAATCTGCGCGTGCCTCCGAGTGGGAAAGCCGGTAGCGATTCCGCAATGGGTGTTGAAGCCGGCATCCCACATACTGGCGTTCGGGGGGTGGCTCACTCGAAAAAAGCCGGTGCTCACGCCGGACCTCGTGGACTTGGTGAAGGATTTCCCGGACATCAGCGACTACGAGAAACGGAAAGCATGGACGGACCTCGGCTACACGTCGCGGTCGCTGGCGGTCATGATCGAGGACTGCTATGAATGGCTCGTGCGTGAAGGGATGATCCGGGAAGGACGCCCCGTCACGCGGCGGGTACGGCCTGATCTGGGATTCGCGAAGGAGACGTCGGCTTGCAGACCGGATGGCATCCGCAACGGCAACCGCCTGGCCGTCTTCATCACGGGGAAATAGCGCTGGATGGGTCTTCTGGTTTTAACGCCGACTTGGATTTCAAATGGTATCAATTCCCGGTCTTCCGCAGAGCGAAGTAATGCGTTCGCGGCGAGGCCGTGGGCATGATCTTTTCGATAATCCCCTCGTCACAGAGTCGTTTCAGGTCGGAGGAGGCGGTGTTGCCGGAAATCGCCATGAGGCGGATGATCTCGGCGCGGGTAAGTTTGCCGTGGCGCGTGAAGAGCTGGCGGATTTTTTCGGCCCGCCGCAGAGGGGTGCGCCCGGAAAGAAGCAGGTTTTCCTCCGAGATGTCGGCGGGGCGTGAAGAAGCGGACTGACGCACAGGCGGCGCACTCGCGTCCCCGGCGTGGGGGGCGGCCTCTTTTTCGAAATCCGCGAGGCTGTAGTCCAGCCGGTCGGAGTTGAGGAGCCGCATGCGTTCGATTTCGTTTTTGAGTTCGCGGATGTTGCCCGGCCAGTCGCGCTGTTCGAACACGGCTCGCAGTTCGGGCGACATCACCGGACGGCGGCCGTCGCGCCGGTCGGCGCTCAGGAAAAAGTCGGCCAGCACCAGGATGTCCCCGCGCCGCGCGCGCAGGGGTTCGATGTGAACGGTGAGTCTCCGGAGACGGTAAAGCAAATCCTTGCGGAAACGGCCTTCGGCCGTGAGGCGCTCGAGGTCGGCGTTCGTGGCCGCGAGAATCCGGCAGTGAATCCTGCGGGTGGTTGCCGAGCCCACCGGGCGGATCTCCCCGGTCTCGAGGACCCGCAACAGCGTCACCTGCAGGCGCGGGGAAATCTCGCCGATCTCGTCGAGAAGCACCGTGCCTTTGCCCGCCTCCTCGAAGATGCCCCGGTGCGCCTGCGAGGCGCCCGTGAAGGCGCCTTTTTCGTGGCCGAAGATTTCGGTCTCGAGCAGACTTTCGGTGATGGCGCCGCAATTGACGGCCAGATACGGCGCCCCCGCGCGCGGCCCGGTTTCGTGGATGGCCTGCGCCACGAGTTCCTTGCCCGTGCCGGTCTCGCCGGAGATGAGCACCGGCACATCGAGAGGCGCGAAGCGCAAAATACTCTCCCGTAGCGCCGTCATCGCCGGGCTTCGGCCGATGAGCCGCTCGATGCCGCGCGGCTCGTCGGAATTTGAAACTTTCGCCGGGGATTCCTGTCGAGGAGTCCTGGCGGACAGCCGTTCCGCCGAACGGGCCAGCGTCACGAGATCGCCCGCGGAAACCTCGCAGGCCAGACGCAATTCGAAGTCGAGGCGTCCCCCGGCGCGATACTGCTCGCAGGCGCGGGCGGCCGCGGCGAAGTGCCGGGCGGCGGTCTCGCGGTTCCCGGCCAGGAGTTCGATGCGGGCAAAATACAGATCGTCCAGATAATGCGTGTTGCCGACGGACCGGCGGCGGTCGAGGAGCCGTCGGGCGGCCTCGCCGTTGCCGCCAGCCAATTCCGCGCGGATGAGGCAGGAAGAGTCAAATCCCAATCCATTGGTTTCCTCACCGGCGGCGGCATGCTGGCGGGCGAGGAGCAGGGACTCGCCGGGTTTTCGCTCGAGAAGCATCTGTGTGGATTGGGCCCAAACCGGCCGTTCCTGGGTTGTACCCCGCGCGGACGGCGATTGGGAGGCGTTGCTCATGAATTCAATCAGGGTGCGGGCGAACTCGTAGTTGTCCCTATAGGTTTGTGTCACAACCGGGTCGTGTTCGATATCCGGGATTTGGGCGAGCGCCTCCTTCACACGGCCGGTTTCGGAGAAACCGACACATCGCATCAGCGCCACTCGGCTTTTCCAGAAATCCTGCGTCGAAAGCCAGTCGAGATCGGCTTCGGCGACGCTGATGCGCCCATCGAGCGCCAGGAGGTGAACCCGGTGAAAGACAATGAGTTTTCGTTGCCGAGCGGACGCAGGCAGGAAATCGAGCGCCTGATTCATGAATCGTTCACTGCCGGCCTTGTCGCCGAGGGACGCGGCAAAGAACCCTTCGCGTTTCAGTATGGCCGCATGAAACTCCGGTGGTGTCTCCGATGAAATCAGTCCCCGCGCGCGATCGAGCAGAATTTTCACTTCAGCCAGTTGGTTGTGCATTTGGCAAACCTGGAGCCAAAGATCAAACAAGATGAGGGTCACGTTTGGGTCGTCGGCTTCAGACAACGCCTCCCCGGCCAGGCGCCCGGCCTCTTTGCTGTCGGACTCTTTTGACTTCGCTTTGTTCAACGCGAGCATCGCGGCGATGATTTTGGGACGCGGCTCCGGGAATCCGAGCAACGCCTCCAGAAATCCTTGGCCGTCGAGATATGCCTTGACAACGATGGGATAGGTTTGTTTCGACACGTTTAGCACCCATCAATTAGCGCAACATAAGCGTATTATTACAACTAAAAATCAATAGTCAAGATCCATTGGTATCTGTAACTCATATCTTTTCAATGAGTTATGGACAATGCTAAAAACGGCACGCGGTTCGCTGAAAGTAATGTCATGACGAACTGCGATAACGAGGAGGTTTCCATGACTACAGGCCAAACGAAGACCCCCAAGATCGGCACGTTCGGAAACGCCACGGGTGAGCGCGCGCTTCTCGGCGTTCAGATTGCCGGGATGTTGGCGATTCTGCTTCTGGTTCCCGGGAATCTTTTCAAGGCGGTTGCGCTTGCCGGCTGGTTCCTGGTGACCTTCGGTCGGATGACGCGTTCCGAGGCGGTGCTCTATGTCGGTGGTTGCGCTCTTTTCTCAATACTGGACATTCTTTCCGTCCGGAAGGGGGTTTTCGCGTTCGCCTCGCCGGATTTTGCCGGCCTGCCTTACTGGGAATTTCTCCTGTGGGGTTTTTACTTATTGCACACGCGGCGCATGGTGGGCGCATCGGCGCCGAAACGCGGTTTGATTCTGCCGGCGATGCTTGCCGTTGCGTTCGGGATCGCCATCTGCGCGACGCCGGGCGACGGCGCGCGGCTTGCGGCGGGGCTTTCGGTGCTGGCCGTGAGCGTGGCATTCTTTCACGCGCGCGAAGACTTGCTGTGCGTCGGGTACATGGCGCTTCTGGGCGTGGTGGTCGAGTACGCCGGGGTTCTGGGAGGATTGTGGTCGTATCCCGAGTCTCCGATCGGCGGCGCGCCCGCCTGGTTCGTGATCATGTGGGGCGGCGTGGGATTGTTCATGCGGCGGCTGGGTTTGCCGGTGGTTGGGCGGCTCTCCGGGGATGTCGCTGCCGGAAACAACGCGGAGATAAAAACCCGTCGGCCCCTGTCGATCAACAACAGCCTGTCGCACGGGCTGTGCAACTACAGCTGCCGGCTGTGCGCGGTGAACAAGCCGTCCTACCGCGGTCCGAAACAATTCCAGCCCCGCGAGGTCACCGAGAAACTCATCGCCCGGGTGGAGGAGGCCGCCTCGGCCGGCGTTCCCATCCGTTACATCACCAATGCCGGCGACGGCGAGCCCACACTCCATCCCGAATTCACCACCCGCATGGACCTTTTCGGGGACATGCTCCGGAAGTGGACCGCCCCCGTCGCCGCCCCGGAGGTCTCCGTCGTCACCAACGGCTCCCGCCTCACCCATCCCGGCATCCTGGAGTCAATCGCCCGGAATCGTCTCACCCTCATCGTGTCATTCCCCACCTGCCGACCGGAGACCTACGGCGCGATGATGCGCGGGGAGCCGGAGCGGGGGGCGGCGTTGCTCGCCAGCGTGGTTCCGGGCATCGAGCAGGCGATGCGGATGGTCGGGCGCGGGGAGATCCGCCGGTTGTATTTTCACATCTCCCCGCCGGAACGGGAGGAAATCCGCCGGGATTTTCCCGCCACGGTGGAATTCCTCGCCTCCCGGGCGAAAGCGGCGGGGATGAAGGAAATCGAAATGGTGCTGTTTCCGGCCACATCCAACCGATCGGGACTTGTCCGCAACCGCTTTTCGGGGACGGACATGTACAAGGATCTCTTTGAAGCGTGGAACGGCAAGGCGGTGTGCGGCGTCACGGTGCGGATGAATCTGGTCCTGAAACGGTTCTTCGCCAACACCGGGGAGATTGCCGATTTGGTGCGGGCGTTCCGGTTCCCCTGCCTCTGGAACGCGAATTTCTTCATCGCCGCGGATGGATCCTCCATCTGTTGCAACGACCAGGCGGTGCGGGAACCGATGGGAAACATCCGGACGTCCAGTTTGAAAAAACTCCTGATGGCGAAGGAGCGCCGGATGCCGGGGATGACCTGCGCGGGATGCGACCAGCGGCCGGAGAGGATGACGGGTTCCCCGGCGGCGGTCGTGTTCGCGGGCGCGGCCCGGGTGAGGCTGGCGATGGCACGGATGGCGGGCTGGCTGCGGAAGGATGAGGCGCCGGGGCTCCCGGAGGATATGCCGCGCGCGATCCCGGCGCCCGCGGCCCCGATTCCCTCCGTGGTTTCCGCGCCCGCGGTCAACCGGCTCCCGAAACCGGCAACCGCGGATCGTTTTTCCCGGTCGGAGTCGCTTCCCGCCACCCGGGCCCGCCTCACCGAAATCCTGCGGGCGCTGGAGGTCCGGACGGAGGAGGACGAACCGGACGCCGACTACCGCTTCGGCGCCGACGGTGAATACCGCGTCCGGATCGCCGCGTCCATTAATGACCGCCGCAAGGCCTGGGTCCTGGCCTACGAGGTTTACCGCGGGAGGCATTACGCGGGGCCGGAGGATTCGGGGCTTTGGTACTCGCTTTTTGACGCCATTCCGGCGACGACGACATTCCTCGCGGAAAAGTCGGGAATTCCGGTCGCGGCCCTGACCTTGGTCATGGATGGGCCCATGGGCCTCCCGGCGGACGAACTCTATCGTGACGAGCTGGGAATCCTCCGGTCGCAGGGGCGGCGGGCGTGTGAAATCGTGAGTCTCGTGAGCACGGAGACGGGGGTGGCCGCCGGGGCGGAAGTCGTGAAGCATTTGTTCAAGATCGCCTGGATCACGGCGCATCATCTCGAATCGGCCACGGACTTCGTCATCACCGTCAATCCCCGCCATGTGCCGTTCTACCAGAGGGCGCTATTGTTCGATGTGGCGGGGACGGAGCGCTCTTATAACAAGGTGGGCGGGGCGCCGGCGGTGCTTCTGCGCCTCGACCTTGTGGCGGCGTGGGACACCTACCGGGAGAAATTCGACGGACTTCTGGGCAGCCGGAACCTCTACCGGTTCTTCCTGGACCGGGGGGATGAAATCAAGATGTGGGTCCGGCGGCGCCGGCGTCCGCTCGCCCCGGCGGAATTCCGGCGGTGGTTTGTCGAGAAGCGGCCCCTTTTCGCAGACGCGTCACCGCGGGCCCGGAAGATTTTGGAATCGGTCTACGGGACGGCGCCGTCCGGCATGGCGGCGGGGAATTCCCGGCGCGTTGGGGCGATGGCGGGGGGGCGGGGCGTTGCGGAAATCGGGGAATGACATCAACGGACGCCGATGGCGATTTCTGAAAAGTCCGTCAATCCCGCGCCGGAGGCGTCGCCGGATACTCACCCGGAGGGAATTCACGCGGTGAATTGTCGGGAATGGGCCAATTCGGCGGAGTGGAGCGCCCTGTACGGGGTGAGGGCGTCGCTGAACGTCCTGATGGTGATGCCCCGGTTTCCAACGACCTTCTGGGGGCTGGATTATACCTTTCGGGACATTTTGTCCGGACCGCGATATCCGTTGCCGCCGCTTTCCCTGTTGACCGTGGCGGCGTTTTTCCCGGCTTCCTGGAACGTACGGGTGGTGGATGAGAACGTCCGATCGGTGGGCGGGGGCGATTGGCGGTGGGCCGACGTTCTGATGATGAACGCCATGCTCGTCCAGGCGCAGTCGGTCAGCCGGTTGACGCGTCGCGCCCACGATGCCGGACTGCCGGTGGTGCTCGGTGGTCCGCACCCGTCTCTCGCGCCGGAGCATTACCCGGAAGCGGATTACATTCACCGCGGCGAGGTGGGTGATGCCACCCCGCGGCTGTTCGCGGACCTGGCGCGAACTCCCGGGCGACCCTCGGGCCAGCGCGTCTACACGGTCGGGGAGAAACTGCCGCTGACCGTCCTGCCCCGTCCGCGTTACGATCTCATACGGGCCGGGGATTATCTTTCCCTGTCGCTCCAATTCGCGGTGGGCTGTCCGTTCAATTGCGAATTCTGTGACATCATCGAGATCTACGGGCGCAAGCCGCGGGTGAAAAATCCCGGACAGATTCTCTCCGAACTGGACGGCCTGCTGGCCACCGGCCATCGCGGTTCCGTATTTTTTGTGGATGACAATTTCATCGGCAATCTGCCCCGGGTAAAGGCGCTTCTGCCGCACATTATCCGCTGGCAGGCGGAGCACGGTCACCCGTTCAAGTTCTACACCGAGGCCTCGGTGAACCTGGCCGAACACAAGGACTTGTTGGAGGACATGCGTCGCGCGGAGTTCTATGCCGTTTTTCTGGGAATCGAGACCACCGTCCCCGAAGATCTTCAAGCCACGCAAAAATCGCAAAATGCGCGAAGGCCGCTCCTGGATTCCGTGCGGATCATTCAGAGTTACGGATTGGAAATCTGGGCCGGTTTCATCCTCGGGTTCGACACGGACCGCGCGGATGCCGGAGAACGGATGGTCGCCTTTATCGAGGAATCCGCCGTCACGCTGGCCATGGTCAATCTGCTGAACGCCCCGATCGGCACCCAACTCTGGCGCCGTCTCAAATCCGAAAACCGCCTCCTGCCGGTCACCCCGGCCGGCGACAATGTTACCGACACCAACATCGCTTATCGTCAGGGGCAGGAGGCGGTCTTCCGGCAGTTCCGCGATGTCTGGGACCGTTTGTATGATCCGGTTCCGTTCTTGCGCCGCGTGCGCCGCAACCTGGAACTGACCCGGAATCAAACGACGCATTATGGACGGCTCCTGAGTTGGCGTGTCAAACTGCGTTCGATGCCCGGGTTATTTTGGCAAATGGGCGTTCGAGGCGCCTACCGGGTCGAGTTTCTCCGGTTGTTCCTCTGGAGTTTGCGCCATGGACTTCTGGATGCATTTTTCTCGCAGATGGGCATGGCGTATCACTGCATCCGGTTCCGCGAGCGCGTTCTGTCCGGTTGCATGGCACAGGGCGCGGAGCCGCCGGCGAAATCCTGAAATTATAAAAGCGACCGGAAATACGCGATGGTCGTTTCGAGCCCTTTCGCGAGCGGGACCTTCGGCTCCCACGCCAGGAGATGCCTCGCACGGGTGATGTCCGGCTGACGGACGTGGGGATCGTCCACGGGGAGCGGTTCGAACACGATGCGGGAGGTCCGGCCGGGCCCCCCCGCCCGGACCTGCGCCAAAACCTCCTTCGCCATCGCGAGCACCGTCATCTCCGACGGGTTCCCGATGTTGACGGGGAAATGGACATCCTCCTCCACCGGAGCGTCGGGGGCCGACGGCTCCGCGAGCAGAAGCCGCACGATCCCCTCCGCCGTGTCGGCCACGTAGCAGAAACTCCGGGTCTGGCCGCCATCGCCGTAGACGGTGAGGGGCTCCCCGCGAAGGGCCTGGTTGATGAAATTCGGAAGGGCCCGGCCGTCGTCGGGACGCATGCGCGGACCGTAGGTGTTGAAGATGCGGACGATCCGGGTGTCGAGGGCATGCACCCGGTGATAGGCCATGACCATCGCCTCGGCGAAGCGCTTGGCCTCGTCGTAGACGCCCCGCGGGCCGATGGGATTCACGTTCCCCCAATAGGTCTCCGGCTGGGGATGGATTTTCGGATCGCCGTAGACCTCCGAGGTCGAGGCCATGAGAAAACGCGCCCGTTTGGCCTTCGCCAGGCCCAGCGCCCTGTGGGTCCCCAGCGCCCCGACCTTCAGCGTCTGAATGGGGAACTGGCCGTAGTCGCGGGGACTGGCGGGGGAGGCGAAGTGAAGGACGGCGTCCACGGCTCCGTCCACGGCAATGAATTCGGTGACGTTCCCGGAGATGAGGGCGAAACGCTTCTCGCCCGAAAGATGCTCCAGATTCCGCGGCGTCCCGGTGAGAAAATTGTCCACCGCGACCACCGCGTGCCCCCGCGCGAGAAGCGCGTCAACGAGATGGCTTCCGAGGAATCCGGCCCCGCCGGTGACGACCGCGCGCATGACGCCATCATGCCCCGCGGACGCCTTTTGTCAAGACGTGGAATCTCATTGCGCCCCCCCGGCCGCGCCGGTATCTTATGGGAAATGAACACACCGATGGGCCGGTTCCACCACCTCGCCGCCGCGTTCTGGCGGACGCTTTCCCTCCCGAAACTCCTGGTGTCGGCCTTCGGCCTCTACTGCGCCGGTTTTCTTTTCTACTTCATCCACTTCCACGCCGGCCCGTTCCTGGGCGGGGGCGTACCCGGGGCGCTGCTCAGTCTCGTGGGATTCCTCTCGTCCTACCTCATCCTCGTCTTCACGGCGCTCGTCATCACCCGCATGTGCCGGGATGAGGAGGAAAACCACCCCCCCGGCCCGATGGTCCGCTGGGCCGGATTTTTCCGCGCGCATGCCGCGGGACTCCTGTTCCTGGGCGTGGTCGCCGGGGGCGTCATCTTCCTCGTGGCCGGGACGCTTGTCCTGATTCTCCTTCCCGGCCGGATTGACGCCATCGGCGCCGCCTACCTGGCGGGGATCACGTTTCCCCTGATCCTCATCCTGGCGGCTCTGGCGGCATCCCTGCTTCTGGGGCTCTTCCTCCTTCCCCCGATCCTGATCATGGGCCCGTCCGATCCCTTCCGGATCGTCGCGGACGTGCGCTGGCTGTTCGGCCTCGGGACGCGGAAACTCCTGTGGCTGGAGTTCCTCGCGGCGGCGTTCGCGGTTCTCGGGACGTTGCCGCTGGCCCTCCTGGCATGGGGGGTGCGGGGATTGGCCTTCGACCTCATGGCCCGCGTCACCGGTGTCGATGTCGCGCGGCTGGACGGGGAATTCGCCCGCCTCACCCTGAACAGCAGTCAGATTCTCCTGGGGGCCGCGGTCTTCGCCTTCGCCTACGCCTTCCAGGTGACGTCGTCGTTCATCCTCTGCCGGCGCCTGCCCGAAGACCGGGACCTCATCGAGGCCGCCCAGGCCCGGGACGCCGGGGGACACGAACAACCGCCCGACTTCGACGAGCTCTAGTCCCGACGCCACGGCCGCATCCGCGGAGATTCCGATGGGGCACGACATCCTGAACGGCATCCTGGAGGTCTCCCTCGAGATGGCCCCCTGGCTCGTCATGGGGTTCCTCGCGGCGGGACTCTTCCACGCACTGCTTCCGGGCAGGATGATCGCGCGCGCGCTCGGCGGGCGAAGCGTCCGGACGGTCCTGAACGCGACGCTCCTCGGAATTCCCCTGCCCCTGTGCTCCTGCGGCGTCATCCCGGCGGCGGCGTCCCTCCGGCGGCGCGGGGCGGGCATCGGCCCGACGCTTTCGTTTCTAATCGCGACGCCCCAGACGGACCTCGATACGATTTTCGTGGCGGGCGGGCTTATCGGCTGGGCGTTTACCGCGGTGAGAACGGTCCTTTCCGTAATCACCTGCCTGGCGGTTGGATTTCTCGGGAATCTCCTCCCCGACCCGGCGCCGCCCGGGGCTTCCAACATGAACGGGGCGGACGACGCCCGCCGCCCCCTCGGACGCCGCCTCGCGAATGGCATCGCCTACGCCTTCGGGGAACTCTTCGACGGCATCTACACGTGGCTCCTTTTGGGCGTCGCCCTCGCCGGGGTCATCGGGGCGCTTCTCCCGCCGGACGTCATCGCCCGCATCCCCGGCGGGGAATGGGGGCAAATGCTTCTCATGCTCGCCATCGGAATTCCGATGTACGTGTGCGCCACGGGTTCCGTGCCGGTGGCCGCCGCCTTCCTCGCCAAGGGGATGAATCCCGGCGCGGCGCTTGTGTTTCTGCTCGCCGGCCCGGCCACGAACGTCGCCACCGTAACGATGGTGGCCCGGGAACTCGGAAAACGCGCCCTGATTGTTTACTTGGGATCCCTTTCGATTTTTTCATTAATCGCCGGATGGCTTGTGAATCGAATTTATGACCATTGGACCATCCCCCTTCCCGTCTCGACCGGCCACGTCCACGGGGCGGGCGGCGGCGGGATATTTCACCTCGCCGGAGCGGGCATCCTGGGGATTCTCGTCCTCCGGGCGATTTGCCGGGAGGCGGCCATGCGCGGATTTTCCCGGTCGAAGCAGACGGTCCCGGCGGGGGGTACGATCACCCTGCGCGTCGGCGGGATGACCTGCGCCCACTGCGTCGCGAACGTCACCAAGGCGGTCACCGGCGTCACCGGCGTCCGGGAGGCAACGGTGGACCTCACGACAGGAATCGTGACCATCCGCCCCGTCGAACCGCCCCCCTCGCCCGAGGCCCTGCGGCAGGCGATCATGGCGGCGGGGTATGATGTAACCGCATGACTTCATGCTCCCATGACGATCGGTTGCGGCTTCCGGAAATTCCATTTGACACGCCCCTCAGGAATATGGTATCATGTGTACACTAATCAATCATGTTGGGGAGGGGGCAACCATGCTGAAACTGTCAACACGGGAGTTCCGGGAGAATATCTCCGATTCCGTCAATCGCGCCGCCTACGGCAAGGAACGGGTTTGCCTTCAGCGAAGAGGCAAGGCCATTGCCGTCATTGTGCCCGTCGAAGACGCCGAATTACTGGAGGAGTTGGAGGATCGCATGGACCTGGCGGCGGCCCGCAAGGCGTTAAAAGAATCGGGGGCGAAGCCGTGGGCGAAACTGAAAGCGGAACTTGGGCTGTAGGGGCCTCGCATGACACGCCACTACACCGTCCTTTACAAGCCGGAGTTCGAGCGGCAATTCAGAAAACTGGAGCGTGTCATTCAAGTTCGCGTTGGAGCGGCGATTGACGCGTTGACGACAAACGCTCATCCCTCCGGCTCGAAGAAGTTGCATGGCGCCGAGGATTTATACCGCGTGCGGGTCGGGGATTATCGGGTGGTTTATCAGATCCGGGAAAACGTTGTCACGATCGTCCTGATCCGGGTCGCGCATCGTCGCGATGTGTATCGCAAGGATTTCTGAACCCGAGGGGGTGAAACACCCCGTCGCCGGAGGCCTTGCGCCGGGCGATCATGGCAGCATGGCATGATGTGACGAACGCGAAATGAAATGGCGCATGACTCAGGCGAGCGAGGGAAAACAACGTGTAGTCGAGAATCCCTTGTATGTGACTACATTCCCATTATTTTATTCTTGGAGAGTGTCGAAAATAAACTCCACATGGAACGTGGCAATCGAATCATTCCGAAAATATCTTGGTGGTATCCCCGCGGATTACCTTGAAAAGTGCACCCCGAGCCAGACACAGGAAGCAGAAAATTTTTGCTTATTGATTGATGAGGCTCATAACATAACTGAAATTTTTGATGGGTGCCAACGCCTCGTTTTTGAAGGGCCTTCTCAACAACAGAAGGTTCACACGGACACCAGCCACAAGATCGTGGAATTTGTGGATAAAACACCCCGGACTGGTTTGACTGTATTTGGCGAAAAACAAGGGAGGTGGCATTCGGTTGATCTTGTTTTTCGGACGAATGCGCTGGATGTTACCCAATGTGATTTTTCAACCTCCACGTGGAACAAGAAGCCGTTTTGCGAACTCACCATCAGGCGATTGATGTTCACTCAATGCAAACTGCGCGCGAATTTTTTCGCCTTGTTAGAACAAATGAAGGAGAAAATAATCGCCATGAATCTCTCGGATGCATTCGTGCGGCCATTGAGGGCAGGAGCAAACGAGATGGCCCCGCCTCCTGATTCGCGTCATGACCACATGACTTCATGACGATCTGTGGCGGTTCCCGGTTTCCCGTTGCCGGTTCCCGAATCCCTCTTTTCCATTTCGTGTTTTCGTGGCGATTTCGTGTTTCCGTGGTCCTTCCGTGTTTCCCGTGGTGTGGTTTTCATTCCGGACTCGGCGACTCTCCGACTCGCTGACTCGTCGACTTCTTTCTACGGTTCCCGGTTGCCGGATCCAAGTATCCAGTTTCAAGTTTCCGGTTTCCTGCAAGCCACGGGTCACGGTTCACGAGTCACATCAACGTTATATCCTTGAACCACTCCCCTCCGTGTTGCACAATCGCCCCCCCATACACGCTTACGCGGGACAAATGACCATGAAAATTCCCTCTGACGCCTTCCCCCCCCTTCCCCGGTTCGCGGCGCTTTACCGCGAGGGGAAACTCGTCCCGGTGTACCGCCAGTACCTCGCCGACGCCCTCACCCCCGTGGCGGTGTTCCGGCGGCTTCTGCGTTCGAAATACGCGTTTCTC
>JAZDJP010000063.1:0-12807 GCA_043803805.1 Planctomycetota bacterium | reverse complement strand
GGTTAATTTTGACTGACGGGACCCGCGAGTGAATCGTGGAATCGCTGACGCTCGTAGTGCCGCAGAACTTCGATGAGCTGCCCGTTGGTGAGAAAGCCCATCTTGACCATGATGAGCCCGATGAGAACGTGCCTTCCGCCGCCCTCGTCCCGGCGGCGTTGTTCCTTCAGGGCGACAAGGACCTGCTCCGGGGTGACGAACCCCAGCCGAACGGCCACGGCGCCGAATGGCTCCGGGAGATTCACGAGTGTATTTTACCCCTCCGCCCGGACGGACGGAAGAAAATTTTCGGCGCCCCCCGGGAAGCCGTGCCGGTTTTCTCCGGATCGTTTGGTAAGATTTGACATGCGACGGTCTGACACTACAATGGCGGCGATGTGCGCGACCCTCCGGGCGACACGAGGCGTTCTTGCGGCGGGGCTGGCGGCCTTGATGCTGGCCGGGTGTTGCGCCTTCGATCAGCGTCCGGACCCCTTCGCCGGGATGCCCCGGCAAACCACCCGTATCGACAATCCGGCGTTCCGCTCCCGGCACGACATGTTCGCCGGGCCATCCTACAACCGCCGGACCGGAATCGACAACAAGCCGTTCCGATGCTACAAGGACGTCTTCGCCGGCCCCTCCGCCCGCCGGACGGAAATCGACAATCCGGCGTTCCGTTCCCGAAACGATCGGTTCAAGGGCATCCCCGCGAGACGCACCAGCATTGACAATTCCCCCTTCCGACGCCGGCCGGGCTACTTCGACGATCTTCCACTGCGCCACGATACCTGGGCCTCCATCTGCCGGAAACCGCCGGGACCCATCCCGGCGACACCCGATCTGCCCTCGACCGAACCCGACCCGTCGGCCCCCTTCGAGACGTTGTCCTGGCACCGGGCCCGCTCCGGGGAAATAACCGGCTTTGTCCGGAAGGACGTCTACACCCAGACGCACGAAGTCCGGAACTGGTACGTATTCTTCGTCTTCGACGCGAATTACAAACCCCTGGGATTTCTGACGGACGGCGGACGGACCTACCGGTACACGATGAACGGGGTGGACGACATCGGCTTCTTCGCCCTGGAGAAGGGCGTCGCAAAACTCCTCGGGGGCGACACCTCCGCGGTGATCGAGGATTACTTTCCGAAAAAGGCCGCCGAGGTTCTGATTATTCCATCGAAAAAAGCCCCGGATAGCGGTAAAACACCTCCAGAGCCAGCACCGCAAACGCCGTAGAACCGACCCTCCCGAGCGACGCCTCTTCCGACCCTGTCACCGGCCATGGCCCCGGCCCCCGCGCCGCGATCAGATTTTCCGTCAGCGCCCCGCGCCAGGCCCCCCACGACTCCCCCTGCATCGCCCAGAGCCCGAGCGTGGCGTGATGGATGTAATCGGGATCCCCGCCGGCATCCTTGGCCCCCCACCCGGGGGGCCGGTTCTGAATGACGGATATCGCCCGTTTGAAGAATTCCTCGTTCCGCTTCAACCCCAGCGCGCCATGAGCGAGAAGAAGCGCCGCCATCTCATCCTCCCGGATCAGGACGCCCTTCGCCCTTGCCGCCCCGGAACCCGCGCATTCGCGCAGGGATGCCGCGGCTGGATCGAACCGGTCCAGACCCGCCCTCCCCGCCACGGCCGCCAGAAGCGCCGCCCAACCGAACGGGGCGGGGGATATCTTATCGGGTGAAAACGCCGTCTGAACGAGGGGGGCGATGGCGGCCACCGCTCTCCGGGCGGCCCCCCGAACCTCTTCGGACGCCCCCGGGATTTCGGACGCCTCGAGAAGCGCCAGGACCGTCCAGAACCGTCCCCCGATGTCGGCCATGTTTCCCGTCAGTTCGCCGTCGGAATTCTGAAAGTGGCGGATCCGGGCCACCGCCTTGCTGACGACGGAACCATAGACGGGCGACTCCATGCCGTGCCCGGCGCCCGTGAACGCCAGGAGCGCGAGCCCCGTCGCCTCAAGGGACCGACGCGCATCGCCGTCGAAAGCCCCGGGATCCCAGTGCCCCACGGAGGCCTGGGCCTGGGCGAGCCATTTCAAACCCTCGTCCACCCCCTGCTCGGAAGGATAAAGGCCTCCCCGGGATCCGCCGAAAAACGACACGTACCGGCTGCGTTCATTCCGAAAGGCGAAAAGCGGATGGCGCGCCGCCCGCGCCTCGGGAAATCTCAAATGCTCACGGGCCGGAAAGGGGATTCGGGCGGAGGCGAGCGGCATGTCCCCCACCGCGACCGGAGGGACGGCATCCGCCTTCGGAACCTTTCCAATCCACCGATTCCAGGCCCAGACGGCGACAAGAAGCACCGCCACCCCGATGAGAACCTGCCGGAGCCACCGCTCGACATCGCGGGCAATATCCCGCTCGGCCTGTTTCGAAAACGTGCCCTTCACCTGGTTGAACGTGACCGAAAGGGCCGATCCGCATTTCTGGCACCGGAAGACCCCCGGCGGGTTCTTCGTTCCGCACTCGCTGCATTTCATGGTTTACCCCCATCCCCGCGTTTGGCCTTCACCGCCCCGGCGAGGAGATCCGGGCGCCGCTCGCGCGTCCGCCGCCGTGCCTGACGTTGCCGCCAGGCCGCGATCCGGGCGTGATCCCCCGAAAGAAGCACCGGGGGAACGCGCATGCCGCGGAACGTCCGCGGACGGGTGTAGTGGGGGTATTCGAGAAGCCCCGACGCGAACGACTCCTCATCCACCGAGCTCCCGTCGCCGAGAACCCCCGGCACCAGGCGCACCACCGCGTCCACGACGACGAGCGCCGGGGTCTCCCCCCCCGACGTCACAAAATCCCCGACCGAAATCTCCTCGAACCCAAGCCCTTTCCGGATGCGTTCGTCGAAACCCTCATAGTGGCCGCAGAGAAGCACGAGGGTCTCCTCCGCGGCGAGTCCCCGCGCCATCGCCTGTGAAAACGGCCGCCCCTGGGGAGTAAGCATCACCCGCCGCCCGTGGCGGCCCGTCTCCCGGTCAAGCGCCCCCACGGTCCGGAATACCGGCTCCGGCGCGAGAACCATCCCGGGCCCGCCCCCGTAGGGTCGGTCGTCCACCTTGCGATGCCGCTGGCGGGTGTAGTCCCGAATGTCCCAGAGGCGGTAGCGCACAAGCCCCTTCTCCCGCGCGATGCCCAAAATACTTGTTTCCAAAACGGGAGGAAACACCCCGGGAAACAGCGTCAGAATGTGAATGTCCATGAATGCCGCCACCGACCCCCGCAACCCCGTTTAGTATAATGACCTGCGGGGCGTTGTCCAGCGCAGGGGGATTCCCGTCCGCGCTCATTCCGTCTTGCCGGTTTCGCCGCCCGTCACTATAATGGCCGCGTGGCCACCACCATCACCCCCCTGCCCAAGGCGGAAATCCACCGCCACCTCGAGGGATCCGTCCGGGCCGCCACGTTCCTGGACATCGCCGAGCGCCACAACCTGGACGTTCCCACGCATGACCTCGCGGAACTGAAGCGCCTCATCCAGATGGCGCCGGACGACCCGAAAGACTTCCAGTTCTTCCTCTCGAAATTCGCCCGTTACCGCGGCTTCTACCCTGACGGGGAAAGCATTCGCCGGGTCGCCGCCGAGGCCGTGCAGGACGCCGCCCGCGACAACATAAGATACCTGGAACTGCGCTACAGCCCGATCCACTTTGCCCTCCGGAAAAATTTCCCCCTCGCGGATGTCGCCGTCTGGGTGACGGAATCCGCACGCGAGGCGGCGAAGGCATCCGGCATGCGCGTCGAGTTCATCGCCACTCTGGGACGGAACTTCGGCGTCGCGGCCGGTCGTCCCGTCGGGGAACTCATCGCGAAGGAAGGGCCGCGGTTCTTCCGGGGGGTCGACCTCGCCGGAATCGAACCGGGCCATCCCGCCGTGGCGTTCCGGGAATTTTTCGAGGAGGCCCGGCGCCAGGGGCTCGGCGTCACCATCCATGCCGGGGAGGCCTGCGGGCCTGAAAATATCTGGGAGGCCATCGACACGCTGGGGGCGGATCGCATCGGCCACGGCGTCCGGGCGGCGGAAGACCCGGCGCTCGTCGCGGAACTGGCCCGACGGAAAATCCCCATCGAGTGCTGCCTCACAAGCAATCTCCACACGGGGGTCGTGAAACGGATCGAGGACCACCCGGCGAAAAAACTGTTCAATGCCGGCATCCCCGTGACGCTCAACACCGATGACCCGGCCATCAGCGGCGGGATCACCCTGTCGGGAGAATACAACCTCGCGGTGGAAAAACTCGGATTCACCCGACGCGATATTCAGACCACCCTCCGGAACACCGTGGAGGCGGCCTTCCTTTCCGATGCGGAAAAACAGATGGTGCTGGCCGACACGTTTCCAGCGGAGAATATCTTCCGTTGACGGCCCCGGGTGATTGGTGTCTTGATGGGCATTGTCAAACCCTATCCCCCCGTCGTTCTCCTCTGCGGCCTGCTGGGCCGTTTCGAAGATGCCCTCGGCGAAGGAGAGAAACGCCTTACGGCGGCCTTCGGACCGATCTCCCTCCGAAGCGAATTGATGGATTTCACCGCAACCGCCTATTACCGGGAGGAAATGGGCGACGGCCTGAAACGAATCTTCCTCGCTTTTGAAAAGCCGTTCGATCCGGCGGCGCTCGCACACGCGAAACACACCACCAACCGCCTGGAAACGGAGATCGCCGCGTCCGGCCGCTGGCCGGCGGAGCGCCCCGTCAACATTGACCCGGGCTACGTTGCGCTTTCAAAACTGGTCCTGGCCACCACGAAGGATTATTCCCACAGGATTCCCATCGGCGATGGCATGTTCGCCGAGGTCACGCTCCGCTACACGAACGGCGGATGGCAGGCGTGGCCGTGGACGTACCCGGACTATCGATTGCCCGCGTACCACGCCTTTCTCACCGCGGCGCGTCAGAGTCTCCTTCCCGGAGGAACCCTGTCGTCCTGAAACGGAAACCGCCATTCCGGATTCGGACGAGAAGACCACCATACAGTCGCGATTTTTCACTATACCGTCGTGAGACTCCTTGACTACAATATAGAATTATGAACGCCGCCATCCTGACCGGCCTCCGGAAGATTGTCGTCCGCGAAGTCCCCGAGCCGCGAATCGCCGGGCCGCGGGATGTCCTGCTGCGCGTCGACGCCGTGGGCGTCTGCGGCTCCGACATCCATTATTACCGCCACGGACGCGTGGGAAGCCAGGTCGTCACCTACCCCTACCGCGTCGGCCACGAAATGAGCGCCACGGTGCTCGAAACCGGCCGGGCGGTCCGGCGCGTCCGCCCCGGCGACCGCGTGGCGGTGGACCCCGCCGCGTGGTGCGGGCGTTGCGACCAGTGTCGCGCCGGGCGTTTCCACACCTGTCGGAACTTGAAATTCCTCGGGACGCCGGGCCAGGGCGACGGATGCCTGTGCGAACGCATCGTCATGCCGGCGGCGAGCTGTTTCCCCCTCCGGACGTCCACCACCGCGGAGGACGGCGCCCTTGTGGAGCCGCTTTCCATCGGGATTTATTCCGTGTCCCTCGCAGGAGGCGTGGCCGGAAAAAAGATTGCCATCCTCGGATGCGGGCCCATCGGGCTCTGCGTGCTTCTGGCGGCGCGGGAGGCGGGTGCGCGGCGCGTCTACGCCACCGACAAAATCGCCTCCCGCCTTGCCGTCGCCCGCCGCCAGGGCGCGTCGTGGGCCGGGAATCCCGACCGCGCGGACATCGTGCGGCAGATCGCCCGGCGGGAACCTCTGTCCCTGGATATCGTTTTCGAGTGCTGCGGGAAATCGGAGGCGCTCGACCAGGCGGTGAATTTGCTGAAGCCCGGCGGGACGCTCGTCATCGTGGGCATCCCGGCAACGGACACCATCACGCTGTCCATCGACAAACTGCGGCGGAAGGAAATCACCATCCGGAACGTCCGCCGCCAGAACGAGTGCGTGGAACCGGCCGTTCATTTCATCGAAAAACACCGGCGCGAGGCCCGATTTCTCGTCACCCACCGATTTCCGCTCGCGGAATCAAAAAAGGCCTTCGACCTGGTGTCCGGATACCGCGACGGCGTGCTCAAGGCGATGATTCTGCCGAACGGATAGAAACCGGAGGCCAGGGATGGCCGGAGGTCGCCGCGTCTTCGCGGCCCCGGAGGGGCGCGGAGCGGGATGCGAAGCGCAACGCAACCGGAGGGGATGCATCACCGTCCCGAATGGAGCATTTATTGTCGAACAGCGACCTACGGCGCGACGGCCCGGATGGTCTCCTCTTCCTCCCACGGCACCAAACGCACCGGACCCTGGACGGGCATTTCGAACTCCTTGCGAAAATCACCGATCTGGATGATGGTCCCCGGGTGGATGATGCGCCCGACAAGGATGCTCTTGTCCCGGGCCAGTTTGGTGCGCGCCACGACCTCCGTCTTCCTCGCCTGGAGATCGTCCCGCTCCTTCTGAAGCCGCTCCCATTCCTTCCGGAGTTTCTCAAGAATCTCCCGCTTGGCGGCCGGGATCGCGTTCCACCGCGCCTCGTCCCGGAACACAGGACCCACCTGATGATCAATCTTGTCGTAGAGCGCCGATATCCGGCACAGATCCTTTTCCATATCGGCCATCTCATCGCGGACCAGATAGTCCACGCCCGCCACCACCTCGGTTTTCACCCCGAGGGTCGATCCGATCTGGAGGGTCTCCACGCCCTCCAGCGCGATCACCCGCCCTCCCCGGATGCTCCCCTGTTTGAGCAGAAGCCGCCCCCGGGTCATCACCGCCGAATTCATGACCTCCCGCTCCACCAGGACGTCCCCGCGGGCGCGGACCGTCACATCCATGAGGAAACGGGCCGTGACGCTCCCATCCGCCTCGATCACCCCGCGCTCCTTTCCCGCCACTCCGCCATGAACCTTCACATCTCCACCCGCCTTCATCATGGCCTGTCCCACCCCGCCGCCGACCGATATGCCCCCTCGGGCGACGACCGACATGCCGTCCCGCACGTCCTTCCGGACCAGAACATCTCCGTAGGATTCGACGTGCCCGGTATTGACATTCACATCCTCTTCGACGGTCAGGACTTCCTCAAGGACAAGCCGATCACCATCAAGAAAAACCAAGCCGTTCTTCTCGGCCGACACCGTGTGGTCGGAGTTGGGCCGGATGTTCCTCCCCGCCTTCAGAACACACGGCTTCACCGACGGAGGCGGGAGGGTCTGGCCGAACACATCCCGCCCGGATGTCCCCTCGGTCGGCGGAACGATTCGCCCGATGACCTTTCCCTGCGCCACATTGTAGATCACCTTCCGGCGGAAAAGGACCGTGTCCCCCTTCCCGATGCTCTTGTAACAGGGAACGAGATGGGCATCCCACTCGAACTCCCCGTCTTTCCCCAGGGAGGGGGGCGTGCCCGTGGCCAGCAGGATGATATCCCGGGGCGGAGGATCGGACGCCAGCCCCCGGATGATCGCGGCGCGCCCCTCGTCGCGGAGCGCCTCCGCGGGCACACCCATTGTTTCCAAAAACTGATCCAACGACGGGGATTCCCGGGCCGCGGGGACACGCCCCTCGGGAACGATCCGGCCGGACAACTTCATCTGGCCGGACCCCACCAGCAATTCCAGGATGTTATTTCCGATTTTGGCGCTTGTGACTACCTTGGCTTCATCCATTTGATGCAGGAACTTCCCATTTTTCAGCGGGCCCCTCCGCCGACAGCCATGACGATATATGACACGCGTGGAAAAGTCAACAGGCGATGAGTAGCCACCGTGTCAAAGCAGAAGAGACGTTGCATCACCATTTTCACCTTCACGGAATACGCCACTTCCCCAAGCCCTCGACAAATCGGTCCGGCGTGCTAGAATCCCCGTGTGTCCTGCGTCAACTTCGCCGGAAATGATTAACGGAGAAACCGTCATGGCCGCGAAAACGGAATTCCCCTCGGGAAAGAACTACTGGGCCCACGTGGACCTCGCGAAGATCCCCTGCATCAAGATTCCGCCTCCGGGGCCGCGATCGAAGAAACTCCACGCCCGCTGCACGAAACACTTCAAGGGATTGAGCGAGCAGGTCAAACTCTTCCCGGTCGCCTTCGAGGAGGGCCGCGGGTGCGTTTTGGTGGACGCCGACGGGAATGAATTCATCGATTTTTCCTCCGGCATCTACGTCACCACGCTCGGGCACTGCCACCCGAAGATCACCGAGGCCGTCCGGAAGTATGCGGGACGCCTGATGAACGCCCACGACTTCACGACGGAGATCAAGACGCGCCTGGTGGAGAAACTCGCCGCCATCCTCCCCGGGGGCCTGAACGGCTTCCAATTCTACGACTGCGGGACGGCGGCCGTCGAGGCCGGGATGCGGGTCCTCCGGGCGGCGACCGGGAAAAACGAAATGATCGGCTGTTTCCACGACTTCCACGGCAAGACCTACGGGGCCGTGTCGCTCGCCCAGATCCGGTCGAGCGTGTACGGCCGGGTGCGAGCCCCCGGGATGCACATGGTCCCCCGGCCGGACCCCTACCGCCCGATGTGGACGAAGGCCGACGGCGCGATCGACACCGACAAGTACCTCGAATTCTACGCGATGTACATGGATCGGGGCACCGTGAACGATGTCGCCGGATTCGTCCTCGAACCCATCCAGGGCTGGGGCGGATCGATCATTCCGCCGGATGACTTCTTCCCGAAACTCCGGAAATTCTGCGACCAGCGGAATATCCTGCTCATGGCCGACGAGGTGCTGACGAGTTGGGCCCGCACGGGAAAATGGCTCTGCATGGAGCACTGGGGCGTGACGCCGGACGTTGTGTCCATCGGAAAGGGTTTCGGCAACGGGTTCCCGGTGACCTGCGTCGCCGTGCGGGAGCATCTGAAGGAATCCTTCGAGGCCATCAGCGCCTCCTCGAGTTACGGCGGCAATCCCTTGGCCTGCGCGGCGGCCCTGGCCAGCACCGAGGTCATCGAGGAGGAAAACCTGCTTGCGCGATCGCTCCATCTCGGCGAAATCGCGTTGAAACGCATGGAGACGATGAAACGCGATCACGCCATCGTCGGCGACGTCCGCGCCAAGGGATGCCTTATGGGCATCGAACTCGTGAAGAACCGCGCGACGAAGGAACCCTTCCCGGAGGCCGGAAAACTCGTCTACCAGAAGGCGTTCCGGAAGGGGCTCGCGTGGATTCCCGCGGGCCATATTCTCCGGATGAGCCCGCCGGTGGTCATGGAGGACGAGACGCTCCTCAAGGGGCTTGACATCATTGACGAGGCGATCGGAGAAACCGCGCGGGAACTCGGCGCCTGACGCCGGCCCCGCCGCCCCCCCCGTTTCAAGGAGGAATACCGCCATGGGCATCAGCCTGGGACTCGTGGGTCTGGGGTCGTTCGGCAACTGCTTCGCGCCGCTCTTCAAAAGCCACCCGCTGGTCGACCGGATCGCGCTCTGCGACCAGGAGCCGGAGCGGCTCCGCTTCTGGGCGGACAAGCCCGCCTTCCGGGACAAGTTCAACCCCCGCGACGCCTTCAGCGAGTTCGACGACATCCTGAAATCCGACCTTGACGCGCTGGTGATCATCACCCAGCACTGGCTGCATGCGCCGATGTCGGTGCGCGCCATGGAGGCCGGCAAGCACGTCTACTGCGCGGTGCCGCTGATCTCCGTGCCGGACGCCGACGAGATCCTGGGCTGGTGCGACAAGGTGGTCGGGACCGCCCGGCGCACCGGGCAGCTCTTCATGTTCGGCGAGACCACCTTCTACCGCCCGCAGGCCATGTACTGTCGGCGGCGCGCCGCCGAGGGCGCCTTCGGCGACTTCGTCTACGCCGAGGGGGAGTACTTCCACGATGTGGACCACGGCCTGCGCGAGGTCAAGTCCCGGCGCCTCGGGAGCCGCAGCGGCCAGGAGCATGCCCGGCATCTCGAGGAATACGCGCGCCGCGGGGTGACCGGCGGCCCGATGCACTACCCGACGCACTCGACCGGCGGCCCCATCTCGGTGATGAAGGCCCACGCGGTCAGGGCGACCGCCCTGCCCTACGCCGCCAGAATCCACCGGGACCACTGCGGCGACGATCCGTCCAACGAAACCGCGCTGTTCCTCATGTCCAACGGCGCCCACATGCGCATCTGCGAGTACCGCGAGATCGGCCACCCCGGCCGGGAGATCTTCCGGGTCTACGGCAACAAGGGCTCCTTCGAGAATGACACCTGGTGCGACAAGAAGGGCGTTACGCCGCTCACGGTCGATCAAATGCGCGACCCGCTGCCGCCCGAGGTGGTCCGGGCTTTCCAGGACTGGAAGAAGCTAACCGCCCCGGATCCCTCGAAGGTCAGCGCCAAGGAACTCGATGACTTCCTCAGTGGCCACGGCGGCTCGCACCCCCACCTGGTCCACGAGTTCGTGGACGCGGTGGCCCACGGGCGAACCCCGGCGTGCACCGCATGGGACGCCGCCCACTTCACCGCCGCCGGGGCGGTCGCCCACAAGTCGGCGCTCAAGGGCGGCGCGATGCTCGACGTGCCCAACTGGGGGAACCCGCCGGCGCGGTGATGCCGCTACCGGGAAATCCAGGAGACACATCCATGCCGACACCGCTCACCGAACGCCAGCAGCTCGCTCTGGACACCATCCTCCGAAAACCAACCCGGGGCGTCGCCACCGGGGGAATCAATCCGATGGAATGGGCCATGATTGACCGGCTGGCCGGGGTTCCGGAGGGAACCTACGAAAAAGATCCCCAGTCCACCTACCGGCAAATGCAAGTCAACAGCGGCAGTTGCATGATTGACCAGTGGATCCCCGAGAACCCGCTCACGATGAGAAAAGACGGCTACGACGGCGCCAGGGAGCGCACCGCCACCACCGGCCTTCGTGAAATCATCCGGGACGGGGTGCGGATCGACTCGCCTGAAGCGGTCGTCGAGCACCTGGAGAAACACGCCTTCCCGACAATCGAGAACCTGACTGCCGCATTCGACGAGCCGGCCAACGTCAAACGCATGCTGGACGAGGATGATCGGGTCCAGGCGGAGATGGGACCGGACATCCTCAAGGCCCCCTATATGGAGTTTGCCAAATTCCCGGCCTTCGCCTACGGCACCTACGGCTACGAGAACTACTTCATGGCGTACGCGTTGTACCCGGATGTGATGGCGAAACACTTTCGTCTCCAGGCCGACTTCGCGCTGAAATTCAACCGCGCCGGCGCCCGGGCCATCCGGGAGGGCGCCCGCCCCCCCTGCATCCGCCTCGATCACGACATGGCCGACGGCCGCGGGACGCTGGTGGACATCAGAAGCCTGGACCATATCTGGTTCCCGGAGTTCGCGCGTTGCATCCGGCCCCTGGTGGACGCCGGCGTCGCGCTTACCTGGCATTGCGACGGCAACCTCATGGAGATGGTCCCGCGGCTGCTCGACTGCGGCCTCCAGGGTTTTCAGGGCTTCCAGTACGAGTTCGGAATGGACTACGAGAAGATCTGCAAGATGAAGTCCCGCGACGGCGAGGAGTTGCTCATCACCGGCGGCGTCTCGGTCACACAAACGCTCCCCCACGGAACCCCCGCGGACGTAAAAAAGGAAATGCGGTGGCTGGTCGAAAACGGGCCGAAGCAGGGGCTCTTCCTCGCCGCCTCGAGTTCCATCGCCCCCGGCGTGCCCTGGGAAAATCTGAAAACCCTGGTTGAGGGATTTCACTTCTACCGCGAGCGCGGCCGCGGCTGAATTCAACGGGAGAAATCGGCATGAAAACCATCCGGTTCGGCATCATCGGTTGCGGACTCATGGGGCGGGAGTTCGCCAGCGCCGCCGCCCGCTGGTGCCATCTCCTGGACATGCCGGCGCGGCCGGAGATCGTCGCGGTGTGCGACGCGAACGGCGCCCTCCTCGAATGGTACACGTCGAATCTCCCCTCGGTGAAACAGGCCGTGACGGATTACAAACAACTCCTCGCCAACCCGGACGTCGCGGCGGTTTACTGCGCCGTCCCTCACAACCTCCACGCGGCGTTCTACCGGGACATCCTCGCCGCGGGAAAACATCTCCTCGGGGAAAAGCCCTTCGGCATGGACAAGCCCGCCAATGACGCCATCCTCGCCGCCGTCGCGGCGGCGCCGGGAAGGGTTGTGAGATGTTCGAGCGAATTCCCCTTCTTCCCCGCCGTCCAGCGCATCGGGCGGATGATCGAAAACAACGCCTTCGGGCGGATTCTCGAGGTGACGGCGGAATTCCTCCACTCGAGCGACCTCGACCCGGCCAAGCCCATGAACTGGAAGCGCCGGGCGGCCACCAATGGCGACTACGGCTGTCTGGGCGATCTCGGGATGCACGTCTGCCACGTCCCCTTCCGGGCCGGGTGGCTTCCGAAAAACGTCCGGGCCATTCTCACGAAGGCCGTCGCCACGCGCCCGGACGGAAAGGGCGGCACCGCCCCGTGCGATACCTGGGACAACGCGGTGCTGCTGTGCGAGGCGGAGGCGGACGGCGCGCCGTTCCCTCTCACCTTGAAGACCCAGCGCATCGCGCCCGGGGAGAAAGACACCTGGTCAATCGCAATAAAAGGGATGACGGCCGCGGCGCGGTTCTCCACCAAGAATCCAAAACGCCTGGAACTCCTGGAATACGCCGGCGGCGAGCAGGCCTGGCGGCAGATCGACATGGGCCAGGAGACGGCCTGCCCGGTCATCACCGGCGGGATATTCGAATTCGGCTTCTCCGACGCCATCCTCCAGATGTGGGCGGCGTTCGTGACGGAACTGGCGACGGGGAAAACGCCCGCGCGTTTCGCCGGGTGCGTGACGCCGGAGGAAACCGCCTGGAGCCACCGCCTCTTCACCGCGGCCCTCGAATCCCAGAAAACGGCGGCCGTTGT
>JAZDJP010000062.1:0-7340 GCA_043803805.1 Planctomycetota bacterium | reverse complement strand
GGTATTTCCAGCGCGAGTGCCTCCTCTGGAAAGAAGCGGACAAAGCCATGAACTGGTCGGCTTACGATCGCCTGCGCTTCGACATTTTGTCCTCCGACGCCCCGGCGATCCTGGGCGTCAAGGTTCGTGACAAACTTTTAGTTGTGAAGAACCCCAAAGGCAAAAGTGGCAGCTTGCCTGTGGGCCTCCGCACGGCGGTGTCCGTCTTCAAGATTCCGGCCGGCAAGCAGGTGACCTGCGAGTACCCATTGGCGGCGATGACCTCGATCGCCGAGATGGATCTCGGTAATATCCACTGGATGCACATCCGCCTCAACGGATTCGAGGGAAAGACGGCTATTTATCTGGATAACATCCGTTTGCTCACCAAAGATGCCAAAGAGGAGCTCACATACGACTTGGTCAAAACGGAAAGCGAGGTTCGACCGTTTTCCCGGAAGGTCTGGGATAAGAATCCCCCGCCGCGCGACAGGACGAAGTTCAAACGCGAATCGGGTCCGGTTGAGAAGCTGGGTCCCGTCACGGTTTTTGACGGACCCGGCAATCACGCCTGCGCCGCGGGGCATCTCGGCGGGAACGGTTCCACCTACGTTCAGTCGTTACGCCGCGGATCCGTGGCCTTTGACAATCAGCGGTTGCTTTTGATTTTTGGCGGTGGGGGACCTGGCAAGGATTCACGGGTGGTCACCTGGGGCGGAGCCGGCGAGGGAAGCACGATCTGGGCCACGGCCAGTTTCGACGGCGGCAAGACGTGGGGTGGTTTGAAACCGGGCGAGACGAGCCCCGTATGCCTGCCGGATTGGTATTGGCGCTCGACAGCCTCGTCCGACAGTAGCGGCGACCTTTATTATATCGGCACCGAGAACTGTGATTCTTATGTCGAAGGCCATGATGTTTTCTTTCGCCGCCTTGTTTTTACCGGCGAGGGCTGGGAACCCGATCGCATGACCATCATTGATCAAAACGAGTACAAGTGCCCCGGTCCGGCGCGAGCGTTGCGATTGGCTTCGGGACGTATCTGGGCCGCCTGGACCGACGGTTGGAACGGTCCCTGGGTCAAGAGTTCCGACGACGACGGGTTGACGTGGATGCCCTGCAAGGATGCTTCCAAGCCGGCGCCGCGTCCGTTTTACGAGCCGAAGCTGGAGGATATTCAGAAGCCCGATCCGCCCAAGCCTCCGGCCGAAATTCTTCTCTGGCCGGGCACGCCGTCCGCCGGGCCGCTCCTGGTTCCCTATAAAGGCCACGTCGCGGCGTTTGCTTACGATGGCAGTCAATGGGCGGCTCACGACGGCAAGGTCTGGGGTGCGATCGAGAAAGTTCCCTGGAAAGGCGGCAAGGGCGGCCAGGCCGGCGAGGCGGTGCTCGGCGAGGACAATGTGTTTCTCGCTCGCGTCGAGGGGGACAAACTTCTGGCCATACGACTGCGGGGCGGCGAATGGCAGGGACCGGAGGAATTGGATTCCGGCAAAGTGAGCAAACCCATCCTCTCGGCCAGCGGCGAGGCGGTTTTCTGCTTCTATAGCAAAACGGAGGAGGAGGGCGGAGCGGCCGTGTACAACATTTACAGCCGTCGCTGGAAAGGCGGCAAATGGGAACCGGCCGAGAAGGTGGCTTCGGAAAAAGATGAGTCGAACGACCTGGGCGCGCCGACGGTTTCTCCGCCGGACTACGCGGCGATCTTCTGGGATCAGCTCGGAGGGAAGGGAATCAAGACCACGTGGATCAAATTTGCCCGCGTTCCGAACAAGTAGATTCTTCCGTCTCAAATCTTGTGCAAAAAGCACAAGATTTTCGCCGGAAGAATCTTTAACAAGGCAAATCGGCCCTGTTTGGTTTCGGCTCCGCCGATTTGCGAGGCAATGACGTTTTTCGGCATGGCGCGTTATCCGTTCCCCCACAGTCCCCGCGCGTCCCACAACAATTTCACCGCCGCCACCCCCAGCAATATATAAATCCACCGGCGGAACTCCGCCTCGGGCAGAATCCGATTGAGCCGGCTGCCCAGCCAAACCCCGATCGGCGCGAGCGCCATCATCCACAGGCCCGCCCGGAAGACCGCCGGGGTGAGTTGCGCCGCTCCCTCCAGCGACAGGAAAAAGGGAATCTTAAAGAAACGGGGCCGATCCCGAAGGACCAGCCCCGTTTTTTCGTTTCCCGACTTTTCGTTTTCTGTGTTTCCGCATTAATTCCGTGTTTCCGTGGTCCCGCCTTTCTTCCGCCGCCGCAGGAACCACCAGGCGAGCGCGATCGCCGCGAGCCACGGCCCGAGCCACGCGATCGCCACCACGATGTGGCGGACGCTCCGCATCACCCCCTCGGCGCTCTGGGAGATGGTCTTCCGGAGCGTGGCGACGAACCCGGAATCCTCCGCGATGAGGGACTCCTTGCTCTGCACCACCAGGGAAATCTCCGCCGGGGCGCCGTCGTCCGCGGCAACGGCGTTCGGACGGTCCTGCCGCTTCACCGTGTAGTCCTTCACCTTCCCGAGCCCCTTCAGGTTCGGGACGAACGTCTCGGCATCCTTCACCGGGAGCCGGACATGCAGCGTCCCCGTCTCCTGGCCGTTCCGGGCCCGCTCAAAATTGGAAGAGAGTATCTCCGCCCCCTTCTGGCCCGCGAAACCCTTCGCCTCGGCAAGCGCCTTTTCCACCTCGTCGGACTGAATCAACAGATTCGACCACTGGAGGGTGTCCTCGTTCCGCGTCAGCGTGATCGCCAGGAGCACCGGGACCTCTTCTTTTTCAGCATCCTTCCCGGCGCGGTCCCGGCGCTGGACGGAATATTCGCTCACCCGCCCGATCCCCTTCGCCACCCCGAGGAACGCCGGGTATTCCTTTCCGGACACCCGGATCACAAGATTTCCCGCCGCCTCCCCCTGTCCGTCGCGATCGAGTTTCGACGTGACCACCTCGGCGCCCCGGGAAGCGGCCTCCTTCTTGATGCGATCGAACGCCTCCTCCACCGCCTTCGTCACCACCGTGAGCGACGCCTGCTGGCGGGCCTCGTCGTCGTGGACGATGGCGAGGTTGATGGTCACCTTGTCCTTCTTCACCTTCGCCGTGTCGGAGGAGCCGCTGCCGTCCTGGGCCACCCGCTCGCTTTCGCGCGTCAGGGTGCTCTCCCGCCCGAGTTCCCGGAAATTCGAAATCAGCGCCTCGGCACCCTCGGGCTCCACGAGCACCGAGAGGGTGGCCGTGATGCGTCCGTTCGCGTCCTTTTTCAGGTTCGACTGGAGGATCTGGGCCTTCGCCGCCTCGGCCAGGCGCTTGGCCTCCTGGTGGGCCTTCTCCACGTCCGCCGAGAAAAGCGACAGGTTCACCTTGTCCTTGAGAAGATACGCCGCAGGCTGGTTCATGTCCTTCTCGTAGAGGACAATGGTCACCGTGGCGTGGGCGATCATGGCATCCATGTACTTGATCTCGCCCTGCATTTGTTCGATTTCGCCCCGCACCCGGGCCATCTCCTTCTCCACCTCGAGAAGTTCCGACACCTTCCCCTTCACCTTCTCCAGCATGTCGAGAAGCCGCTCCTCCATTTTGCGGGCGTTGCGAAGGCGGCTGTCGGTGTCGAAGTAGTATTTCGTCACGTCCTGGCTTGTCAGGGCCTGGTTCTTGAGATCCCCGAGAGCCCGCATCTTGAGCAGGAATTTCTCCAGGTTCTCGGGGGGCAGTTTCACGACGACCTCGCCCCGGACCTTGCCGTTGGCCAGGCGGGAGGCGTTCGTGGTGGCCACGAACCCGCGCTCCTCCTGGACGATGCCGATGATGCGCTCGACGGAGGCGTCGTAATTCTCCACCTCGAATTCGAGGGTGGCGTTGCGGATGACCTTGCGGGCGTCCGGGGGTTTGGGAGACTCCACGGCCTGCCTTTCCGCCGCCGCCGCATCCTTGAGCACCGGAGAGGACGCCCTGGTAGCCGACTCAGCCTTCTTTGAACTCCTTCGATCCGCCTTATTGGCCTCGGCGAGCTGACCATCCCCGCGGAACTCCTTCCGGCGGAGATTTTCCGCCTTGCCGTCGGCTTCCCGAAGCATGTCCTCGCCGTCGGCAGACCGTTGCTCCTTTTCCAACCTCGCCCCCCCGGCGGGTCCCGGAGGAGGCGCCGACGGCTTGGCCGCCAGCCCCCCGTAGGATTGAGAAGAAGGCATGGACCGTCCCCGGGTGGAAGACTCGGATAACTTTTCCACGTCCAAAACCGGCTCTCCCGAATCCTTATCCTCGCCCCCGGATGCGTTGTTCTCGGTTACTTCACAAGCGGTTACGATTAAAGTCCGATCCGGTTTCTCAAACGATTCGGGCGCGGACCATAACGAAATCCCCGATTTCTCGCCCGTGAGGCTTCCCCCGATCTGAACCAGGGCCACGAGGGCCGCCGCAGCCGAGGCGAAATGAACGACGCGGTTCCCGATGAACTTCCGCCATCCCTCCCGGAAGAATCCCTTCCGCAAAATCCCCCTCCGGAACCCCTTCACCATCCTCTCCTCGAAATCCCCCTCCGGCCGGTCGGGCCGGAGCACTCCTTCCACGGCGGCAGTCATGACACGTTCCTCCTCATGAATTTTCCGGCATTCGGGACACCCGGCGAGATGGGCCTCGAATTTCCCCCGCTCCTCCGCGGAGAGCCCCCCCGCCGACGCGGCGGCGAGCCATTCGTTAATGCTGGCATGAATGTCCATACCACTACTCCTTTATGTCATGCGGTCATGACATGACATACGGCATCAATTCGATTCTCAGCGTCCCCAGCGCCCTTCCGAGGATCCCGCGGAGCGCACCGTCGGAAAGCCCCGTCATCTCCCGGATGGCCTGGTAGTCCAATCCCTCGATGTACCGGAGGATCACCACCGCGCGGTGATTTTCCGGGAGGCCGTCCAGGGCCTTGAATATTTTTTCACGCAGTTCCGCCACTTCGAGGGGCCGCGCCGGGGCGTCGCCGGCGCCCTCGCGATCGTCCAGCGCCGCTCCTTCGGGGGCATCCGCCTCCCGGACGACGGGTTTCCGGCGGCGGACCGCGTCGAGGGCCTTGTTCCGGGCGATGGACAACATCCAGGAGACGAAATTTCCCGGATCCCGGAGACTCCGCCGCGACGCGTACCCTTTTAAAAACGCCTCCTGCACGACATCCTCCGCATCCGGGGCGCTCCACACCACCGCATAGGCCTGGGCGTAGACGAGGCGGCCGTATTTCCGGACAAGCCCCTCCCAGGCCAGAGGATCCCCGGCCAGGGCCATTTCCACGTCGCGCCGCCTCGTGTCGTCCATTTGTCTTTTCGCCCGAACGGCGATTCCTGTTGAATAAGACGCATGCGCCCCGGAATCCGCGCGCGAAATTTTCGTGAATTTTATCCGCCGACGCGTGACAACGCAACTCCTTGATTGGCAATGTGATAAAATCCGATCCGCGCGCCGCCGGGGAAATTGGACGCGGATTTTCCCGGTCGAGCCGTCAACGTCGCGCCCGGATGCGACGAAATTCTAAACTTTTCCCCGAAATCGGACGATTCGATTAGTACGCGCCAGCCGCGGAAACCATGACCAACGACACCCTGACCCGTTCCCTCCATATCACCAAGCATGACCACCGGTATATCATCCGTTACCCGGAAAACGAGGAGACCCAGGTCCTCCTCACCCTCATCGCCTACGCCGAGAGCCCCGTCTACAACCTGACCCTCGAAGAGGTGTTCCTCATCGCCTGCGAACTCGGGCGGCGGACATTCACCGGCGACGAGGAGGAAACCACCCGTCATTTCGGAACGATGTCCTACCGGGTTTCGTAGCGTTATCGTTCGAATGATTTCACCAATATGAAACCGGAAACGCCATCCCCGGCCCCGACGGTTTTGAAACAACCCTTGGTGGACGCGCGGATGGAGCGATTTCTCGATCACCTGGACCGGGAACGGAATTTCTCCCCGGAGACCCTTCGCGCCTATCGCGCGGACCTCGAGGCGTTTTTCCGGGAGGTGAAAATCCCGATCGAGGCGGTGGATCGTCTGGCTCTCCGCGGGTATCTGGCCGCGCTCCAGGCGCGGGGCCTCGGGAAATCGAGCGTCGCCCGGAAAGCCGCAAGCCTCCGATCCTTCTTCAAGTTCCTCGCGCGGGAACGGCTCGTCCCCGCGAATCCCACGCTCGCCCTCCGGGCGCCCCGCCGGGATTCCCGGCTCCCGAAGGTGCTGGCGGAAAACGAGACCACCGCTCTCATCGAGGGCGTGACGGGATCGAAGGAGGCGGACCTCCGGGACCGGGCCATCCTGGAAACGCTCTACAGCGCCGGGGTGCGCGTCGGGGAGCTCGTGGGGATTTCCCTCGGGGACATTGACCTCGTGGGCGAGGTCATCCGGGTCCGGGGCAAGGGCAAAAAGGAACGCCTCGCGCCCCTGGGGCAACCCGCCATCCGCGCCCTCTCGGCCTATCTCGCGGCGCGGGGCATCGCCCCCAACCTGCGGGGCGACAAGCCGCTGTTCACGAACCTCCGCGGGGGACGCCTTACGGACCGCAGCGTCCGGCGGGTGCTCCTGCGGCGTCTCCTCGAAACGGGTGTCGCCCGCATCTCCCCGCACGGGCTCCGGCACAGTTTCGCAACTCATCTATTGGATCGCGGGGCGGACCTGCGGCTGGTGCAGGAGCTTCTCGGCCACGCCCACCTCTCGACCACCCAGATCTACACCCACATCTCGCGATCGCGCCTCAAGCAGGTTTACGACAAGGCTCATCCGCGGGCATGAACCACCAGAGCCGTTCACGAATTGACAAACCCGCTCATCCTGAGCCTGCCTGCCCCGTGCGTCCACGCCACGGGGTGCGCCCCGTACGTCCTCGTCACGGGGTCGAAGGATGAGCCCGTGCTCTGCTCATGGTTCGTGGTTCGACATTTATTTTAATTTTTTAAGGAATGCTCACCATGAACGGATATTCATAAGGGTTCACCATGAGCGGCGCTGAATTTTCGAGTCCAACACGACACAAAGAACCGGGGGGAAGCGATCTTCCGCCTCTCCCCGTCATCAACCACGTTCGTTTCGCCAGGCCGCTTAGTCGCCGTTCAACAATAAATGCTTTATTCGGGACGGCGATGCATCCCCTCCGGCTACGTTGCTCGTCGGTTACGTACCTCCTGGTACGCGCCCTCCTCGCGCCTTGCCGGCGGGGCGCCTCACCATCTCTCGGTGAAGCATTTATTATTTCACGGCTCCTTACCGCCGAAGCCCGCCGAGGAAGCACCCGCCGCCGCCACCTCCGCCGCCCCCACCACCGGAGTCACCACCGGCGTCCGCCGCCCCGACGGCGAGCGACACCGGGAGGGTCTCCACCGGGTTCTCCGCCTCGGGCGCCTCA
>JAZDJP010000061.1:0-12045 GCA_043803805.1 Planctomycetota bacterium | reverse complement strand
TGTATCCCCTGTGACGTTCGTTTCGTGCGTCATGACAAGTCCTCCTTTCTGGTCGTTGGATAGCCCAATCCCAATATCGGCCAGATCGAGGACTTGTTTTTTCCCCTCCTGAAATGTGCGAAAGATATCCTACGTTATCACGTTGCGCCGCCGGGTCCGTTCTACTCGGGAAGGGGATGATCGAACAATCCTCCGAAAGGATTCGGTTTCTTCAGTTCGAATCCCTCGCGGTCCTGCCCGGATTCATCCACGCCTTTTCCACCCGTTCCGGCGGGGTGAGCGCCGCGCCCTTCGATTCCCTGAACCTCGGTCTTCATGTGGGGGATGACCCGGCTACGGTCCGGGAAAACCGCGCCCGGTTCGGCCGGGCGGCCGGGGTGGATGTCGCCGCGTTCACCGTCATGGAGCAGGTCCATGGCAACCGGGTGGCGCGCGTCGCGGCGGGGGATCGCGGGCGGGGGGCGGCGCGGCGGGAGGATTCCGTGCCGGGGGCGGACGCCCTGGTCACGGACGTCCCGGGGGTGCCGATTGTGGGGTTGTCCGCCGATTGCGCCATGGTGGTCCTGTTCGCCCCGGATGTCCGGGCGATCGGGATCGCCCACGCGAGCTGGCGGGGAACGGCCGGGAACGTCGCCGGGGCGGCCGTTCGCGCCCTCGCGGGGCATTACGGGGCGGATCCGGGAAGGATTTTGGCCGGCATCGGGCCCGCGATCGGTCCCTGCTGCTACGCGGTGAAGGGGGATGTCCGCGAGGCGATCGGGGCGGCCGGGGTGACCGCGGACGCCTTTCAGGAACGGAGCGGCCGCATTTATCTGGACCTGGCGACGGCCAATCGCCTCCAGCTTCGGTCCGCCGGCCTCCGGGAGGAGAATATCCAGTCGTCGGGACTCTGCACCGCCTGCCGGGGCGATTGGTTTTATTCCCACCGCCGGGACGCCGGCCGGACGGGGCGGATGGCCCTTGTCGCCATGCTGGTTCCTTGACGCATCTTCTTGATTAGCCGCTGGTAATGGTCGGCGGCGGGGGTGGCCGTTGGACGGACAATCCATGACAACCGGGGGTTTTTCGGGTAGAATACGCGCCGTCATGGCTCGCATTGTCATCATCAAACACGGGGAAACCCTCTGGGACGGGGAGGGGCGCATCCCGGGCAACCTGGATATCCCCCTCAAGGCGCGCGGGGGGAAGGAATTTCTCGAGGCGCAGGTCGCTCTGAAGTCCCTGGATATCCGGACGTTCCACACCGGCCCCTCCTCCGCCTGCCGGGAGACGGCGAAAATCCTCGCGCGCCTCCACCGGGCCCGGGTGATCGAGCGGGAGGATCTCGCCGAGGTGAATCTGGGGTTGTGGCAGGGGCTTCTCGAGACGGATGTCATCCACCGTTACCGGACCTCCTACCGCCAGTGGCGGGAGGATCCCACCCGGGTGGCTCCGCCGGGGGGGGAGACGGTTGAGGCGGCCCGGGACCGCCTGGTGGCGGCCGTGGAGGCCATCGCGGGGGGGCGCAAGGCCGGGACGTTCGGGATTGTCGCCGGAAGCGTGGCCTGGGCCATCCTCGTCGCCCATTTCCGGAAGGTCTCCCTGAGCGACATCCCCGGGATTCTGAAGGAGGACCGGCTCTGGGAGGCGTTCGAGATTTCCTCTTCACGGACCGCGAAAGCCTCGTAGAATACGGATTCTTTGGGGAATCGGAGAAAACGGCCATGGCGTGGGAACCGCGCCGCAAGCAGGACATGCCCGACGGGCTCTGGATGCGTTGCGACGATTGCGGCAAGATGATCTACCGCAAGGCCGTCGAGGAGCGTTTCAACACCTGCCCGGAGTGCAACGCCCATTTCTATCTTCCGGCGCGCCGGCGGGTGGATCTCCTTCTCGATCCGGGCACGTTCCGGGAATGCGACGGGAACCTCACCTCGACGGACCCCCTCGGCTTCCAGGGGCGGGTTTCCTATCTGGAGAAACTCGAGGACGCCAAGAAGAGCACGGGGCTCAACGAGGCCATCCTGATCGGGGATGGCGCGCTCAAGGGGCACCCGATCGTCTTCGGCGTCACCGACTCCCGTTTCATCATGGGCAGCATGGGCTCCGTGGTCGGGGAGAAGGTGACCCGGGCCATCGAGCGCGCCACCCGCATGAAAAGGCCCCTGGTCATCGTGTCGGGATCGGGCGGCGGGGCCCGCATGTACGAGGGCATTCTCTCCCTCATGCAGATGGCGAAAACGTCGGCGGCCCTGGCGCGCATGGACGAGGCGGGGGGGCTGTTCATCTCCGTTCTCACCCACCCGACCATGGCGGGGGTTCTCGCGAGTTTCGCCTCCCTCGGGGACCTCACGCTTTCGGAACCCAAGGCGCTCATTGGATTCGCCGGACCGCGCGTCATTGAGCAGACCATCCGTCAGAAGCTCCCGGCGGGGTTTCAGACCGCCGAGTTTCTCCTGGAGCATGGGATGATCGACAAGATCGTCGCGCGGGGGGAGATGCGGGACCAGATCGCGAAAGCCCTGGATTACCTCGTGGTGAAGTAATACTTGCGTTGACAGACCGCGCGGGCAGGGGTATTCTTACGCCATGGCCGATCCCGCGATCCGCACCGAAAATCTTTCCAAGTCGTACCGGACGGCCTTCGGATTCCGGAAGGTGGAGGCGCTTCGCGGGCTCAACCTCACGGTGGAACGCGGGGAGGTTTTCGGCCTCCTCGGGCCCAACGGCTCCGGCAAGACCACCACGATGAAACTCCTTCTCGGGCTCATCTTCCCGACGGGCGGGAAGGCCGAGGTTCTGGGGGAGCCCGCCTCGAGCGTCTCCAAGAATTACCGCATCGGGTTTCTGCCGGAGGAGAGCTATCTCTACCGGTTCCTGAACGCCGAGGAGACTCTGGATTTTTACGGACGCCTGTTCGATCTTCCGCGCGCCGAGCGCCGCCGGCGGGCCGGCGAGCTCATCGAGATGACGGGCATCGGCCACGCCCGCAAGCGTCCCGTCCGCGAGTATTCCAAGGGGATGGCGCGGCGGCTCGGCCTGGCCCAGGCCCTCATCAATGATCCGGACCTTCTGCTCCTGGACGAGCCCACGACGGGGCTCGACCCCATCGGCAACCGTGAAATGAAACAGATGATCCTCGAACTCCGGCGGCGGGGGAAGACCATACTCCTGTGTTCCCACCTTCTGGCCGACGTGGAGGACGTGTGCGATCGCCTCGCCATCCTGGCCTCGGGGCGTCTGGCCCGGATGGGGGCGGTGTCGGACCTGCTCACCCGGCGCGACGTCCTCGCGGTCGAGGTGGAGCGGAAGGACGCCGTCACGGAGGCGCGTCTCCGGGAGGTTCTTGCCGCGGCCGGGCTGGTCGTGCGGGACGTGCGGCATCCCTCGGAAACCCTCGAAGAGGTGTTCCTGCGGACGGTCGCGGCGCCCCCGGCGCCGCCGCCGGAGACCGACAACCCGGCGCCCCGGTCCTAAGAGCCGATCCGGGCGGGGGCGGGACGCGCGACACTGGCAGGATATCAGGCCCGCATGAATCAGATTCTGGCCATCGCCCGGCTTACGCTCCACACGGGGTTGTCCCGGAAGATGTCCTATGTTCTTCTCGGGATCAACCTCCTGTGCCTTTACGGGGCGTGCGTCTCCCCGAATCTGGATTCGCCGGAGGCGCGGATCTCCCGGCTGGCGGCGGTGACGACGGGATGGACGGTGTTTTTCACCGCGGCCACCGCCATCTTCGTGGCGGCCACGTTTCTTCCGGACTCCATCCGCGACCGCCGGATTTACACGATTCTACCCAAGCCGGTCCGGCGTCACGAACTCATCCTGGGGATATGGGTCGGCGTCCTGGCCCTTTCCTTCGGTTTCATGGCGATGACCGGCGTGTCCGGATGGCTGGCCATGCGTCTGGCCGTGCCCGCCGCGGATCTCACGGTGAGCCGGATTCTGATCCCCGTCCGGCGGATGGTGGACGATCGGATCCTGACCAACCCGGGCGATGAGGCCGTTCTCGCCGGGGGGGCGAAGCGGATTCTCCTCTTCTACGAGGAGATCCCGTCGTCGCGCTTCCCTTCCGGGAAGGCGATTGTGCGGATGAAACTTGGGATCATCCCCCAGGCGGGTGACCGGTCGGTCGGTCGGTGCCCGATGCGCCTGACGTTGTCGAACCCGGTCACGGGATGGAGTCAGGAGCGACGGATCGACCGGGTCGAGGACGGCCGGGCCGCCTATGCCGGGTTCGATCTCCCGATTCTCCCGTCCGGCGGGAAACATTGGTTCACGCTCACCACCGAAATGGATTCCGGAGGGTATATCATCATCGCGGGGCAGGATGATATCTCCCTCATTTCCCCGACGGGAACCATGGCGCTCAACCTGGTCAAGGCCCTGGGGCTGGCCTTCACCAAAATGGCGGTTCTCTCCGCCATCACCGTCATGGGATCCACGTTCCTCTCGGCGCCGGTGGCGGTTCTCTTCGCCTTCTTTGTCTTTCTTTGCGGGTATCTCGTCCAGTTTCTCCAGGAGGTCGCCAAGGGGCTGGCCCTGTCGCCGGCCGCGGCCTTTCAGGCCTTTCTGGCCAAGATCGGCCGGGTGGGCTCCAACACCCCGCGGGACGAGGTGGATGCCCTGTTCGAGAACGCCCGGAAATTCGGGGTGCCGGCGGAAGTGGTGGAGGAAGTGCGCCGCAACGGCGTCACCCCGGAGATCCGGGCGCTGGCGGAGCGGCTGACCCCGCCGTGGGACCAGGTGATATGGAAAAAGGTCATCCAGGGATTCTGTCGCATGGTGCCGGATTTCGGGAATTCCGCCTACAGCGGGATGGCGCGCGTCTCCGACCGGGTGGACATCCCGTGGGCCCATGTGGGGGAGGCGGCGTGGGTCTACGGGTGTTACGCGGCCGCCGCCCTGGTGCTGGGAATTCTGTTCTTCTGGTACGCGGAGGTCGAATGAGCCGGCGCGCGATGATGTTCATTCTGGCCGTCGTGCTTCTCGCCGCCAGCGGTTTCGTCCCGGAGCGCATCCGGGAGTGCCGCGAGCGGCACGGACTGCCCTCGGGACTTCCCTTCGAGGAGCTCGGGCCGGGCGAGTTCGCGGGGACGGTTCTGCTCGGGGGCGCCCGGGGCGTCGTGGTGGACATTCTCTGGATGTGGGCTTCCACGCTCCAGCAGCAGGGGCGGTTCTACGAACTTCTGGATTTGAACGATTGGATCGCGAAACTCCAGCCCTATTTTGAGGACGTCTGGATCTACAACGGCTGGAACATGGCCTATAATATTTCCCATGAAGCCGAGACCCTTCAGGACCGGTGGGCCTGGGTCCGCAAGGGGATTCTCTACGTCGAGAAGGGGCTCCGTCAGAATCCCCGCAGTTACAAACTCTGCGAAAAACTCGGCCAGTTTCATTACTACAAATTCGACCCGCGGTACTTTCCCAACGAGTGGCGTCACTACCGGAAGTGGTACCGGGAGGAGCGGCGCATCGAGCCGTTGCACCAGGCCATCGCCTACTACCGGCAGATGAACGCGCTCGTCCCCCCGGGGCTGCCCACGCGGATGACGAAACGGCATGCGGTGGCGCATTGTTATTACCGTCTCGCCCTGCAGGCGGAGGAGGATGCCGGTGAGGAGGGCCTCTCCCCGGTGGAAAAGGGGCGCCGGATGGATCTCGCCGGGAATTACCGCCGGCAGTGCCTGGCCGAATGGAATCAGATCCTTCGGGAGTTTCCCAACGACCTGATTGCCATCAGCGACTGGATGCCGCGCCTGCGCCGCGAACTCGGTCTGGATCCGGCGAGGGAAGAGGGGGGCGGGACGAAACACGAGTGACGCCCCGATTTTTCGATATGAAAATGAAATGAAGGGAGGGCGCCATGAGACCGATTCCCGTCAAGGATCTCCAGGTCCCCGTTACGCTCGCCGAGAACGTGTATCACGAAAGCGGGACGATCCTTCACGAAAGCGGGGAAACGCTCACCCGGCGACACCTCGACGCCCTCCTTCGGAGCGGGGTCGGGACGGTCTTCGCCATTGACCCGGCCGATCCCCAGCTCCTCTTCAAGGTCAACAGCCTGCGGGGGTATTACCGCGATACCATCTACATCCGGAAGAACGCCCGCGAGGGCCGCACGGACCAGGTGGTGTTCTACCGCCGGGCCCTCGGCGGCGGGGGGATCCGGGAGATTCCGGAGCTCGTGCTTGACGAGGGACGGATCATCCGCGATCCCGCGGTGGAGATCCAGCCGCAGGAAATGGACCGCGTCGTCGCGGCCGAACGCCTGGATGTCCGGCCGTCGGGGCCGGGGCTGCGGGAACACGTTCGTCCGCGCCCGGTCAAACGCGAGAAGGGCGATGTCGAGTCCTACATCGGCCTTCATCACGACGCCATCCGGGCGATGCGTGAAATTTTCCAGGTCATTCGCGCCCGCCCGGACTTTACGGCCATCGAGGGGGAGGCCGTCGGCGGCATCGCCCGCCAGGCCATCAAGGCGCTCCTGGGGGACCGGGATCTTCTCCTCAACCTGGTGTATCTCAAGACCCTCGACGACTACCTCATCGGACACTCGGTGAACGTGTGTCTCCTGGCGGTCAACATCGCGACCGCCATGGATTACGCGCCGGGACAGGTCCTTGAGGTCGCGTTCGGGGCGCTTCTTCAGGATGTCGGGATGCTCCGCGTGCCGGTGGAGATTCTCCTCAAGCCGGGCCGGCTCTCCCCGTCCGAGCGGCGGGAAATCGAAAAGCATCCCTTCTGCGGGCTGGACATTCTTCAGCGGTTCCGGGGGATTCCCGCCTCCACGCCGTGGATCGCCTACCATTCCCACGAGCGGATGGACGGCAGCGGCTACAACCGCCAGCGCGTCGGACCGCTCATCCACCGGTTCGCCCGCATCGTGGCCGTGGCGGACGTCTACGAGGCCCTCATTTCGCCGCGGGCTTATCGGGAGGCGCGGTTGCCCTACCACGCCATGGAGGAGATCATCAAGATGGGGCACAAGCGGAAACTCGATCCGGAGGTCATCCGGGCCTTCCTTTGCTACATCTCCCTCTATCCGATCGGAAGCTGGGTGGAGCTTTCCGACGGCCGCATCGGGAGGGTCGTCGCGGCCAACGAGGAGATTTACGACCGGCCCGTCGTGAATGTCATCTACGACACCCGTGAAAAGCGGCTCATCCCGCCCCGCGAGGTCAATCTCCTGGAGGATCGGACGCTCCGGGTGGTGGGGGCGCTGGACGGGAAGGCGCTTCAGAAGGAGCTCATGGACGGGTTCTAAATCAATTCGTCTACGCCTTGGCCTCGCCCGCCACGCCCTTGAGCGACAACCCGATCTTCCGCTCCTCCATCTCCAGGCGAATGACCTTGACCGTGACGTCCTGACCGACGGCGACCACGTCCTCGGGCTTGCCCACGCGCTCCGCGGAGAGTTCCGAGATGTGCAGCAACCCCTCGAGGTCCTTCTCCAGTTCCACGAACACCCCGAAGCCGGCGACCTTGGTGACCTTCCCGGTGACGACGCTCCCCTCCTTGTACTTCTCGGGGATGACCTTCACCCACGGATCCTCCGTCAGTTGTTTCACGCCGATGGCCACGCGCTTCTTCTCCGGATCCACGGCCAGGACCACCACCTCGAGTTCGTCGCCCTTCTTGACCACCTCTCCGGGATGCGCCACCTTCTTGGTCCACGACATGTCGGAGACGTGAAGGAGCCCGTCAATATTTTCCTCGAGTTCGATGAAGGCGCCGTAGTCGGTGAGGGCCCGGACCTGCCCCTTGAGTTTCGTCCCGACCGGGTATTTCTCCTGGATCTTCTCCCAGGGATTCGATTCCACCTGCTTCATGCCCAGGGAAATCTCGCGCTTTTCCTTGTTAATGCCCAGGACCACCACATCCATCGTCTCGCCGACCGCCACGAGCTCGGAGGGGTGATTCACGCGCTTGGTCCAGGACATCTCGGAGATGTGCACCAGGCCCTCGATGCCGTCCTCGATCCGGACGAAGCACCCGTAGTTCATGATGCTGACGACCGTGCCCTTGATCTTCATTCCGGCGGTGAACTTGCCCTCGACGCTCTCCCAGGGGCTCGCGGTCTTCTGCTTGAGGCCCAGCGACACCCGCTCCTTCTCCTTGTCCACCGCGAGGATGACGACCTCCACCTCCTCGTCAATGCCGAGTTTCTCCGACGGGTGACCGATCCGGCCCCAACTCATGTCCGTGATGTGCAGAAGGCCGTCAATCCCGCCCAGGTCGATGAACGCGCCGAAATCGGCGAGGTTCTTCACCACGCCGCGGCGCATCTCGCCCACGCGCAGTTCCGTCAGAAGCCGGGTCTTGTCCTTGGACCGCTGTTCCTCGAGGAGCTGGCGGCGCGACACCACGATGTTCTTCTTCGGGACGTCAATCTTGATGATCTTGCAGACGATCTTCTGGCCGAGGAGTTCGCCGACATCCATCATGCGCTTGGCGCCGGCCTGGGAGGCGGGGAGAAACACCGTGACGCCGCCGATATCCACGAGCAGCCCGCCCTTGATCTTGCGGACGACGATGCCCTCGACGGTGTCGCCCTCGCGCTTCTCGGAAACCACCTTCTCCCATCCCCGCACGCGCAGGGCCTTGCGGCGGGAAAGGACCACCATCCCCGCCTCGTTCTCGACGGATTCCAGGGCGACCTCGACTTCGTCGCCGAGCTTGATCTCCTCCTCCGGGGGGAAATCCTCGCGGGAGATGACGCCAGCGGACTTGTAGCCGATGTCCACCAGGACGTCCTTGTCCGAGAGATCGAGAATCTTCCCCTTGATGACCGAGCCGACCTCGAACGCCCCCAGGGACGTCTGGTAGAACTGGCTGACGTCGGCCCCGGCGAAAGGCTCGAAGATCTCGGCGACTTCGCGCTCGACCTGATCCTCGCTCACCATGTATTTTTCAGCTTCCAGCATGACGAAGAACCCTCCCCCCGCCCCGGTCGTGGGGCGATTAGACCGGAAAAGAGTTGCATTGTAGGTCCGCGGGAGGGAAAGTCAAGGGAGACAGGACGGGCGAAACCGAAAAGCGCGGGGGGCGGATTCCCGGAACATCCCCCGCCATTCAACGTCGAATTCCCTGACACGTTTCTTCATTCCGGGCCGCCTTTTCGTTCCAGCCCCGCCCGTGTCGTTTCCATCCACGCCCGGATCTCGGCCAGCGCCTCCCCCCGGGCGCGTCCCGCCACGGGAATCGGCGGGCCGTACACCACCCGCACCGGACGCATCCGGAAGAACACCCGCCCCTTGGGCCAGGCTTTCCCGGCGCCGTGAATCCAGGCCGGGATGACCGGCACCCCCGCGCGCTCCGCGATGACCTCGACGCCGGATTTCATGGGCAGGAGGTTTCCGTCCCGCGACCGATGTCCCTCCGGGAAAATGACAAGCACCCGCCCGGCGGCCAGAATCCCCAGGGCATTTCGGAATGCCTCCCGATCCCCCTCTCCCGGCCGGACCGGGAACGCCCCGACGGAATGGAGGTACCACGAAATTAACGGCGGGTGGAACAGGGTCCCCCGCGCCATGTAGTAAATCCGCCGCGCGAGCCCGGACCCCAAAATCATGGGATCGAGATAGCTCTGGTGGTTCGAGGCGATGATGGCCCCGCCCGTCCGCGGGATGTTCCGGACGCCGAAGGCCCGGATCCGGAAAAGAAGAAACAATGCCAGCCAGGCACAGGACTTCCAGAAGTGATACCATCCCGCCATGAACATGGCAATCGGCGCATTCATCGTGATATGATTATTCCGTGTCCTACGTCACCAGGTCTTCGATAAATCGTCCCAGAATTTCCGCCGCGATCCGTTCCTTCTTCCGCAATCCCCACAAGACCGGGACGAGGCCCGGATCCGCCAACACCGCCCGGAGGAGACCCATCCGCCGCGCCGGAAACGGCCCGTACCGCCGCCAGGCCGCGCCGAGGCGGGACAGATCGTCTCCCGTCTCGTCGAGAACGGCCCTCACCGCGGCAAAAGGGATCCCGCATTCCTTCATGAGCCCGGCCAGCGCCGCGCTCTCCATGTCCACGGCGTCCGCCCCGGCCGACTCCCGGAGGGATGCCTTGTTCGCGGGGGTGAAGACCGGCGCCGACACGCTCACGAGCCGCCCCTCGTGAACCGCGGAGAACCCCCGCGCGAGGATCTTCCGCACCTCGTCGGTGATGCGCCCGTTCCCTGACGGACGGAATCCGTCCGCCCCGATCACTCCGGTTTCCCGCGCCACGACCAGCGTCCCGGTCGCCAGCCCCGGCGCCAGCCCCCCGGCGAACCCGACGGATACCACGAACGATGCCTTGAAACGGGCCATGATCTTCTCGCTCGCGAATCGGGCCGCCTCGGCCCCCACCCCCGTGATGCAAAAAACCGCCTGGTGCGGCCCGAAAATGCCCATCCACGTCCGCGCGTCCACCCGGCGGAGATTGGCGGACTTGCGTCGCAGAAAGCCCCTCAGTTCCCGCCGGAGGGCCGCAAACACAAGGATATCCACGGGGATCATGATCGGCTCATTCCTGAAGGATGCCGCGGGAGGACACCAGCGTCCCCGGGGAAAACGTCACCCGCGCCGCCCGGAGCATCGCCCGGGGGCTGGAGAAAATGTCATTCACCGCGGAGGGCTCGTAGCCGCAGTGCATCAGGCAGTCGGCGCAACGGGGGTCCCGCCCCGCGCCGCAACGCTCCCAGTCCGTGGTGTCCAGCAACTCCCGATACGTCGGGACGTGGCCGTCGGCCAGCAGGTAACACGGCTTCTGCCAGCCGAAAACGTTGCGGGTGGGACTGCCCCACGGGGTGCACCGATACGCGCGGTTTCCCGCCAGGAAATCCAGGAACAGCGGCGACTGGTTGAATTTCCAGGATTTCCGCCACCGGCGGAACACCTCCCGGAACAGTTCGCGGGTGCGCCGGCGATCCAGGAAATTCTCCCGGGCGGCGGCCTTTTCATAATGGTAGCCGGGGGAGACGGTCATCCCTTCCACCCCGAGCGACATGAGAAAATCAAAAAAATCCGCCGTCTCGTCCGGGTCGGCGCCCGCGAAAAGGGTGGTGTTCGTGTTCACCCGGAACCCGGCGGCCCGGGCCGCGCGGATGGCGCGGACGGCGGTATCGAACACGCCCGGCCGGTTCACAAGCCGGTCGTGCCGCTCGCCCATGCCGTCGAGATGGACGCTGAACGACAGGTAGGGCGTGGGGGAAAACCGGCCGAGGTTGCGTTCCAGAAGAATCGCGTTCGTGCAGAGGTAGACGAAAAATTTCTTCGCAATGAGCTCCTTCACGATGACATCAATTTCCGGATGGACCAGCGGCTCCCCTCCGGGAATGGACACCACCGGCGCGCCGCACTCCCCGGCGGCGGCGACGCATTCCTCCGCCGACAGGCGTTTCTGGAGAATCTCCTCGGGGTACTGGACCTTCCCGCACCCGGGGCAGGCGAGGTTGCACCGGAACAGCGGCTCGAGCATGAGCACCAACGGATACCGCCGGTTCCCACGGGCCTTCTGGCGCAGGATGTAGGACGCGATGCGCAGGGATTGCTTCAACGGTACGGGCATGGGTGGAAACCGTGACTCGTGGACCGTGATTCGTGAATCGCGGAAAAAACCGACCGATTCCATCCTAGCGGCCGACGGGGGGGGGGCGCAACGGAAATCCGCAAGGCGAGACACGAAGGACGAAGCCGACGAAGCATTCCGGACAATTTGGTGCGCCTGCGGGGATTCGAACCCCGGACCCGCCGATTAAGAATCCGGGGGCCGTTGCGCATAACTCTTGTTCAGGTTGAGGGTTATCTTCCTCGGCGTGATATGAGGGCTGGAATGGCATGCAACCCCCTGTATCGTTCGTGCATCATGTCCTGACCGGCCCAAGAGCGTGTCAGGCAACTATGCCGAAGGCCGTGCCACCCGGACCCCCGCCGCTACCGCCGAAGCCCGCCGAGGAAGCACCCGCCGCCGCCACCTCCGCCGCCCCCACCACCGGAGTCACCACCGGCGTCCGCCGCCCCGACGGCGAGCGACACCGGGAGGGTCTCCACCGGGTTCTCCGCCTCGGGCGCCTCA
>JAZDJP010000060.1:0-40883 GCA_043803805.1 Planctomycetota bacterium | reverse complement strand
GCGAACGCATCTGGACAGCGGCGGTCACATGCCACCAGCAGGGCCGACCCCTCTTCGCCTACCTCCACTCCGCCATCCAATCCCACTTCGCCCGTCAACCCGCCCCATCTCTATTGCCCTCGGGGCCGTGAACGGTTACATCCAGAAATACCCCGATGCCGTTGAGGTACGCGACGCCCGCGAGGTCATCGCCACCCTTCAGGAGAAAATTCAGAAGGATTTCGAGAAAGACGATGCCATTGCCCTCAAGGCCATCGCCGAGGGACGACTTGACGATGCCGCCGAAACCTACCAGGGCATCCTGAAACGTTTTCCCTCGGAAAAATTCAAGACTGCCGCGGAAAAAGGACTCAAGACCGTTGAGGATACCCGCACCGCACAGGAGTCCAAAGAGATCGAGGCCTCCGTGTCCGCCGTGTCTCAACGGAAATTCTCCGAGGCGGCCGCCGCAGCGGATCGCCTCGCCGCGGGGGCGCGCGCCACACACACCAGAAAGGAGGCATCCGCCCTCGCGATCGAACTTCGCGGGCTCGACCGGCTCCACCAAAAACTCATCAGCGATTTGGCCGGCGGAAAGATCACCGCGCGACTGGCCCCCTTGGGCATCCCGGACATGATTTCCGACGGCCACATCACGGGAGCCGACGCTTCCGGGATCGCCGTGTTGGAAAAGGGCGGATCGGGCGGCCGCTACTCCATCTCCTGGGCCCAAGTGCCCAACCCGAGCTATTTCCGCCTCGCCCGGACGGTCTTCCCGGGGGATGATCCGACCATCCGAAAAACCATGGCGCTTCTCGCCTTGAATCTCCGACTCTCCGACGAGGCGCGCGAAGAACTCAAGCGCTTTTCCGCCCTTGCCCCGAAAGATGCCGCCATCCCTTCCCTTTCGAAACGCATCGAGGCGCTGGACTCCGCCGCCGAAACCCCCGACCGGGAACGCCTGGCCCGCGCGGCATTCGATGCCTGCACGGATGCCGTCACGACCAAACAATGGGATGAGGCCCGCCGACTTCTCGACGCACTGGACAAATTCCGGAACACGGCCTTTCATGCCTCCGCCAGGACCAAGATCGAATCTCTCACCAAAAGCCTCAATTCCGCCGCGAAACCCGCCCCGCCGCCACCTCCACAAAACGCTCAAGAACTCCTTGCCTCCATGGGATGGACCATTGTCCTTGGAGAATGGAATCTCCAACACGACGGAACCATCGCCGGCACGGGGACAAGCGGGCTTCTCCGTGCCGGCGATGCCTCATGGATGAATGCGGCCATATTCTGCAAGGCGCGACTCACGGGCGGGCGCCGTTTTTACATGGCGATCCGCAGTCTCGACGTCACCACCCTTCCTGCCGGGATATCCGCCACCTCCAATCCTTTCCGCATCGGGGCATGGATCGACATGACCACCCGTCAAACATATTTCGAATCCCCCATCACTCGAGGACCCATCCGAAACCTGTTTGAACCTGACGGGTATCACGAATACCGGCTTTTCGCCCGAAACAAGGAACTCGAATTCTTCGCCGACGGCCGATCCCGGGGCAAGACAAACGATCACGACTATCTCACCGGTTACGTTTACATCGGTTTCGGAGGCGGCGGAGATACCCGACTGGAGATCCGGGACCTCAAGGTGATCAACCTCCAGAAGCCCGCCGATGCGCCGTAGCTTCATTGCATTGCGGAATATGTAATCCGCGGCTAAAATGATGTTGTCATGCGCCCGTCCCTGATCCAGCACCTCCAGGAAAACCTCCTCGTCGGCGACGGGGCGATGGGTACGCTTCTCTATGCCCGCGGCATGCCCTTGTCCGTTTCGTACGATTCGCTCAACCTCACCGACCCGGAACGCATCCGCGCCATCCACCGGGAATATGTCGCGGCGGGCGCCCGCTTTATCGAAACGAACACGTTCGGGGCCGACCGCCTGAACCTCGCCCGGCACGGTCTCGGGGACCGTGTCCGCGACATCAACCTCGCCGGGGCACGGATCGCCCGCGAGGCCGCCGGGGACGACGCCTTCGTCGCAGGTTCCGTGGGGCCGGTCAATCCCCGGGGACGCGAGGATCTCACCGAGTCCGATCTGGACGACATCTACCGGGAACGGATGCTCGCGCTCGCGGAAGGGAACGTGGATGCCCTCATCTACGAGACATTCACACGTCTCGACGAACTTCTTCGAGTTCTCGCCCTTCACCGCCGGACGGTGGATCTCCCGGCCGTGGCCCAACTCGCCCTCGAGGAGGAAAATCGCACCGCGGACGGCGTCCCGTCAGGCGAGGCCTTCCTGCGCCTGGCCGCCGCTGGCGCGGCGGTTGTGGGCGCCAACTGCCACACCGGCCCAAAAGGCATCCTTCATGCCTTTGAAGAGGTGGTGTTCCCGGCCGGGGATCTTCTGCTTTCCGCCTTTCCGAACGCCGGACTGCCCGAATATGTGGACGGGCGTTATCTGTATCTGGCCACGCCGGACTATCTGGGACAAACGGCGGTCCGCCTCCGGGACGCCGGCGTCCGACTCATGGGTGGATGTTGTGGAACAACCCCCGACCATGTCGCCGCGATGGCCGCGGCCCTGCACAGCCTCCGTCCGGTCCGTCCAAAATTTCGCCCCGCCGCGGCGCACGCCCCGGCCTTCCCGGCGGCCCCCATCGCCCCCGCCCGTCCCACCATCCCCGGCCTCTTCCGGGAAGGCCGCACGATCGTTATCGCGGAACTCGACCCCCCCCGGGATCTTCCCTTCAAGGAAATCCTGGACGGTGCCGCCGCGCTGAAATCCGCCGGCGCGGACTTCATCGCACTTGCCGATAACCCTCTTGGCACGACACGATTGAACAATGTCGCGATGGCGCGGCTCGTGGAGGAAAAGACGGGGCTCCGCCCCATCGTCCACATCGCCTGCCGGGACCGGAACCTCGTGGGGCAACAATCCCTCCTCATGGGACTATGGGCCCTCGGCATGGATCACGTCCTCGCCGTCACGGGCGATCCGGCCAAGTTCGGCGACCAGCCGGGTTCCTCCTCCGTCTACGATTTGAATTCGTTCGATCTCATCACAATGCTCGTGCGGATGAACGAGGGATTCACCTACTCCGGACGGGCTCTCGCCGAACGAGCGCGTTTTGTCGTCGGGGCGGCTTATAACCCCAATGCCGCGCGGGATGCCGATCGGAAACGCCTCGACAAGAAAGTGGCCCTGGGAACACGCTTCGTCATGACCCAACCGGTGTTCTCGGAAGAGGGACTTGAACGCACGCTCGCCGCCGGGCGGGATCTTGGGGTTGCCGTTTTCGCAGGGGTATGGCCGCTCGTATCCCTCCGAAACGCCGAATTTCTCCACAACGAGGTTCCGGGAATCCAGATTTCGGAGGCGGTGCGTCGCCGGATGGCCGCGGCCGGCGGCCGTGAGGGGGAACTGACCGAGGGAATGAAAATTGCCCGGGAAATGTCGGACCGGATTCTTGCCCGGACGAACGCGATTTATTTCATCACCCCGTTCCGCCGGTTCGATCTGACAGCGGCACTCGTCCGGCACGCCCGGGCGTTCGCCCGGAAATCCCCGTGAACGCGCCCGGGGCATCCGCGGGATGCGGGAAGAAGAATCATCCCAGCCAGCCGGCCGCATCCCCCGCCCAGTAGGTAAGGATGAAGTCGGCGCCGGCCCGTTTGAACCCGGTCAGCATCTCGAGTGCCGCCGCCTTCTCGTCAATCCATCCCTTTTCCGCGGCAGCCTTCACCATGGCGTATTCGCCGCTCACGTTGTAGCAGGCGGTCGGGACGCGAAAGCGTTCTTTCACCCGCCATACAACATCCTGATAACCGAGGGCCGGTTTTACCATGACCATGTCGGCCCCCTCGGCGATGTCGAGCTCTACTTCCCGGAGGGCCTCCCGCACGTTCGCGGGATCCATCTGATGGCCTTTCCGATCGCCAAACCGGGGCGGGGACTCCGCGGCGTCACGGAAGGGCCCGTAAAACGCGGAGGCGTACTTGGCCGCGTAGGAAAGAATCGCCCGGTCGGAAAATCCCGCCCCGTCCAGCGCCTTCCGCAACGCCCCCACAACGCCGTCCAGCATTCCCGAGGGCGCCACCACATCCGCCCCGGCGCCGGCAAACGCCACCGCGGAGGCGGCATGCCGCTTCAGCGATTCATCGTTGTCCAGACGGAATCCGCCCTTCCGGTCGCGGACGATGACGCCGCAATGACCGTGGCGGGTATATTCGCAAAGGCACACGTCGGTCATCACCACGAGGTCCGGCGCGACATCCTTGAGAGCCCGGACCGCCTGGGGAACAACGCCCTTCGGATCGGATGCCCCGCTGCCGCACGTATCCTTGGAGAAAGGAATGCCAAAGAGGATCACCGCCGGGACGCCCCGCCGGGAGAGCATCCGTCCCTCGCGGGAGATCTGATCGGGGGACAGCTGATACTGCCCCGGCATGCTGGCGATGGGAATCCGCCTCGCCCGTCCCGAACGCACAAAAAGCGGCTGGACGAGATCGTCCGGCTCAAGCGTGGTCTCACGCACCAGCCGCCGGAGTTCCGGCGAGCGACGGAGACGGCGAAGACGGGTGGCCGGGAAAGTCATGGCTCCGTGATCCGGAAACCGGGACTCGGGAGCCGACACCGGCCCCGAAGACCGGCTATTCCGTTTTCTCCTTTTCCACCTCGAACAGGATCCGATCCCCTTCGGGCCGGAGATTCACCGTGACCCCTTCCCGGACGTTGCCCTTCAGAATCTCCTCGGAAAGGGGCGTCTCGATGTAATGCTCGATGGCCCGACGGAGCGGTCGCGCTCCCTGATCCGGGTGATAGCCCTTCTCAATGAGGAAAACCTTGACCTCGTCTCCGGCGACCAGGACATACTTTTTCTGTGTGGCGCGGTCCAGAATCTTCTTGAGCTCGATTTCGACGACAAATTTCATGTCCTCCCGGGAGAGACTCCGGAAGACCACAATCTCATCCAAGCGGTTCAGGAACTCCGGCCGGAAGTGTTTCTCGATGACCTTGACGAGCTGCTCCTTCATCACCTGGTAGTTCCGGTCCGGGCTCGCCTGGTTGAACCCGAGAGAGGTCTGGTTCCGGATGACCTCCGCCCCAAGATTCGACGTCATGATGAGAATGGTGTTCTTGAAATCCACGTGGCGGCCGAAGCTGTCCGTAAGCCGCCCCTCCTCCATGATCTGAAGAAGCATGTTGAAAACGTCCGGGTGGGCCTTCTCGATCTCATCGAAGAGGACCACCGCATAGGGCCGCCGGCGGATGCGCTCGGTGAGCTGTCCGCCCTCCTCGTAACCGATGTAGCCGGGCGGAGCGCCCACCAGGCGCGACACATTATGTTTTTCCATGTACTCCGACATGTCGAGCTGAATAAGGGCATCCTCCTGCCCGAACATGAACTTCGCGAGGGCCTTGGCCACGAGGGTCTTTCCGACCCCGGTCGGCCCCACAAAAATGAATGACCCGATGGGACGCCGCGGATCCTTCATCCCCGCGCGACTGGCACGGACAGCCTTCGCGATGGCATGGATGGACTCCGCCTGGCTCACGACGGTACGGTGGATTTCATCCTCCATCTTGAGCAGACGCTGCGCCTCCACCGTCTCCAGGCGTTTCAGGGGGATCCCCGTCATGCCGGCCACGACCTCGGTCACAACTTCCCGATCCACCACCCCGGCGGTGTCCGTCGCCTTGTCACGCCACTCGCGGAGGGTCTCGTCCTTCTTCTTCTTGAGTTTCTCGACCTGGTCGCGTATATGCGCGGCGTGTTCGAAATTCTGGCTCGCCACCGCCTCCTCCTTCTCCTTGCTGAACTTCTCTATCTCCTTTTCAATCCCGGTCAGGTCCGGCGGACGCGTCACGGACCGGAGGCGCACCCGCGCCCCGGATTCGTCCATGACGTCAATCGCCTTGTCCGGAAGGAACCGCCCCGAGATGTAGCGCGTGGAAAGATCCACCGCCTCCCGGATGGCCTCATCCGTGATACGCACACGGTGATGGGCCTCATACTTGTCCCGAAGTCCCTTGAGGATCTCAATCGTCTCCTCGCTCGTGGGCTGCTCCACGACAACGGTCTGGAAACGCCGTTCCAAGGCGCTGTCCTTCTCGATGTATTTCCGGTATTCGTCAAGGGTCGTCGCCCCGATGCACTGGACCTCCCCGCGGGACAGGGCCGGCTTGAGGACGTTCGAGGCGTCAATCGCCCCCTCCGCCCCACCGGCCCCCACCAGGGTGTGGAGCTCGTCGATGAAAAGGATGATGTTCTTCGTGCGACGGACCTCCGTCATCACCGCCTTGATGCGTTCCTCGAACTGCCCGCGGTACTTGGTCCCCGCCACCATAAGGGCGAGGTCAAGCACAACGATCCGCTTCTCCCGGAGAAGATCCGGAATGCTCCCGTCCACGATCATCTGGGCGAGCCCCTCCACGATTGCGGTCTTTCCAACTCCCGCCTCGCCCAGGAGAACGGGATTGTTCTTCGTGCGCCGCGACAGGACCTGAATGACCCGTTCAATCTCGCCCTTCCGGCCAATGACCGGATCCAATTGTTTCTGCCGGGCAAGCTCCGTGAGATCGCGCCCGAAGGAATCCAGGGCGGGGGTTTTGGAGCCGCGGGTCCCGCGAACCTCGGGACCGGGGGGCGACTGCGCCGGGCCGGCCTGCTGGGGCGGCTCGCTGACGTTGAGGAAATTCAGGACCTCCTCACGCACCTCCTCGAGTTTCAACCCCAGATTGAGCAGAACCTGAGCCGCGACCCCCTCTCCCTCCCGGAGAAGACCCAGGAGAAGGTGTTCCGTTCCGATATAGTTATTGCCGAGGTTGCGGGCCTCCTCAAACGCGAGTTCCATGACATTCTTGGCGCGGGGCGTGAGCGGGGGCTGGCCCATCGTGGCGACATCGGGCGCGCTCTGGACGAGTTTTTCCACCTCGATCCGGATCTTCTTAAGATCCACCTCGAGGTTCTTGAGGACGTTCGCCGCGACACCCGTCCCTTCCTTGACAAGCCCAAGAAGAATATGCTCCGTGCCGATGTAGTCATGATTCAACCGCTGCGCCTCCTGACGCGCCAAAGCCATCACCTTGCGGGCGCGCTCGGTGAATCGATCGAACATGGACTCGCTCATGATGTCATCCCCTCCGTATGCCGCCGGAAGACGGCGCTGTATGCATCCTAAAACCCGCCCCGGGGGCTGTCAAGGAAAGCTCCGTGGTGCGCTCAACTTCCCGGCATCCGCCCCGGGATACTCCTGACGTACCAGACAGGCCGTTTTTCAATGAAGGGGCAGTTTCACCGCACGTCCCTTCTTCATGCTACGGGCGACGGCCTCGGTGAATTCCATGTATTTCACCCCGGTCTCGAACGTCGTGAGGCGCACGGGCTCGATCCCCCGGATGGCATTCACGAACTCTTCCTCGACCCGCCAACATCCCTCCTTCTCCGGAGAGACAGGCATTGACCGCATCTCCTTCTCCCCCCGCCGCGCCCCAAAGAGCATGCCAGGACCGATGTCATAACGAAGGGTGCCTTCCGAGCCAAAAATCCAGGCCGTCGGCTCCGGGGCAAGACCGGTGACGGCGCTCATCCCGATCCGAAGATGTCCTCCCGAGGCCAAATCCGCAAGGACCTGAAGATGATCGGGGACCTCGATCTGGCGGACCCGCCCGCGCTCCGCATCATGGCGGCGGTTCACGAAGACCCGCCCCAACGCAAGAACGCGCGACGCCTCCCCCACCCACCGCATGAGCGCCTCGTACCAGATGCCGAGCGACATGACGTTCAGACCGCTTTTGGCGCGGTCCTGCCGCCAGGTCATGGGGGCATCCGGATCCGCATAATCCGAGGACCCGGCCCAGAGATCCATCACCAGCACCTTTCCGACAAACCCCTCCCCGATCAGGTCCTGGACCGTCCGGTCCACGTGCAACGTATAGGGAGACGGCACCACCTGGACCACAAGGCGTGGCTTCCGCCGGGAGGCATCGAGCATCCTCCGGGCCTCCTTCACGTTCAAGGCCATCCGGGCCTCGCAGAGAACATGCTTGCCGGCCTTGAGGGCCGCGATCGTCACCGGGCAATGGAGATTCGGCCATGTGCCGATGAGAATGGCATCGGTATCATCCGCCGCGACAAGATCCTCCCATCGGTCATACACCTTCGGGATGCCGGACTCCCGCGCGACCCGATCCGCGGAGGCCCGGGTACGGTTGGCGACACTCATAATTTCCACGCCGGGAATCGCCCGAAAACCCGGCAGGTGTTTCGCCCGGGTGTTCCGCCCCGCTCCGACAATTCCGATTTTGATGGTTTCCGCCATCTGAATTGCCTCCATGAAATCGATTTTCAACTCCCGTCATTCAACCCTTCCCGGATCACGAACCCCTCGTCCCTCAATCTGATCCGCCACCATCTGCTGACGCAGAGGCATTTCCCGTTGAACGCCCATGAAGACCATTATATAATCCCGGCTCGTTTTGAGCAACGAAACCGCACAAGGAGAGACATCATGCCGGATACGAAGGCGTTGGATGAGAAGGCCAAGAAACTGAAGGGGCTTGTCGCGGCCCGGAAGGCCAAGGCGAAACCCGGGGAACTGGCGAAGGACAGCGACTTCCGGTATCTCAGGAAACGGATGAAGCGCGCCCAGCGGGCCCTGAACCAGGCGACCGGGAAAAAGCTGAAATTCAAGCAGCCGAAAACCGAAGGCCAGGCGGCCGCCCCGGCACCCGCCCCGAAGGCCTGATCCATTCCGGAGTTCTGCGTCTGAAACGCCGCGGGGAGCCCCCTTTCGAGGGCTCCCCGCGTTTGTTTTACATCTGTTCCAATATGCCGGTTCAGTTCCCGGCCTTGTATACCTGCACCAGTTTCTCCGCCGTCGCCTTGCCGTCCCCAAACAACATGTAGGTCTGGGGCTGATAGTACAGCTCATTGTCAATGCCGGCAAAACCCGGGCTCATGCTGCGCTTGCAGACAATGACCATCTTCGCCTTGTCCACGTCCAGAATGGGCATCCCGTAGATCGGGCTGTCCTTGGCGTGGCGCGCGGCAGGATTGGTAACGTCGTTGGCGCCCATGACGAACGCAATGTCCGCCTCCGGGAATTCCGGATTGATCTCCTCCATGTCAATCAGTTCCGTGTAAGGCACATTCGCCTCCGCCAGGAGCACGTTCATATGCCCCGGCATGCGCCCCGCGACCGGATGGATCGCGTAACGAATCTTCGCGCCTTTCTCCTTGAGGAGATCCGCGAGCTCCCGCAGGGGGTGATGCGCCTGGGCGGCCGCCATCCCGTACCCGGGGACAACGATGATGAACTTGGCGGCCTTCATCTTCTCCACCGTCTCCTCCGCCGTGATCTTCCGGACGGTCTGCGCACTGGCCTGAATCTTCTCCGCCGACACCTTCACCTGCCCGAACGCCCCGAAAAGAATATTGAAAATGGACCGGTTCATCGCCCGGCACATGAGGATCGTAAGGATGAAGCCGCTCGATCCGTCCAGCGACCCGGTGATGATCTGGATCCGGTTGGCCACCATGAAGCCCATGACGGCGTCCGTGAGCCCCGCGTAGGAGTTCAACAGCGAAATCACGCACGGCATGTCCGCCGCGCCGATCGGGAGGACCAGAAGGAGCCCGAACAGGAATCCCAAAGCGAGCAATATCCAGAATGCGGTCGTCGAAGCCGGATCATGAATGAGTATTCCCACCATGACGAGCAGTACTGCGAGCAAGGCGAAACTGACGTAATTCTGCCCCTTGAACGTCATGGGCCGGCCCGGAAGAAGTTCCTGAAGCTTTCCGGCCGCCATCAAGCTTCCCGTCACCGTGAGCGACGCCAGCATCACTTCGAGAGCGATGATGGACATCTGGAGCGTGGTCATCGGCACTTCGCCGGTCTGCATCCGGAGGTACTCGGATATGCCGATGAGGCATGCCGCCATGGCGCCGCCCGCGTGGGAGAGCGCCGTCCGCTGGGGCACCGCGGTCATCGGAATCTGCGCCAGAATGGCGCCAATCACCGCGCCAACCGCCATGCCCCCGAAGATCCAATAATACCCCGTGAGCCCGCCCGTATAAATCCGGGGATTGAACAACGTCGCGAACACCGCGACCGCGGTCCCGAGCGAGGCCATATTCATCCCCCGGCGGGCGGTCTCCGGCGACGCCAGGCTCTTGATACCCCAAACGAACAGGACCGCCGAGAACAGATAAAGGTAGTTGACAACATGTACGGATAGTTGGGCAGTCATGACTTTTTCTGCTCCTTCTTAATCTTGTCCTCGGTCCGGAACATCCCCAGGATGCGGTCGGTGATCATGAATCCCCCGACCACGTTGATCGTGGAACAGGCCACCGCGACCGTCCCCAGGATCGTATGCGTAAGTCCCAGATTCGAACCCGCCACCACAATCGATCCGATAATCGAAATCCCCGAGATGGCGTTTGTCGCCGACATGAGGGGTGTGTGGAGAAGCGGCGGAACCCGGGAGATCAATTGATACCCCAAAAATGCCGCCAGAACGAATATGTAGAGTTCCGGAACCCCCGTCTTCTCCATTTCGTGAAGAAGTTTCAACGTCTCCGCATCAATCTTGCCGGCGCCCTCCACCGCCGCAGGCACGGCCGCGGCCGCTTCAGCAAGAAACATCGCCGCTTTGGGCATCATGAATTCCAGCATCAGGCCACCCCTCCTTTCTTCAACGCCTCCTTCACGCCGGGATGGAGAACCTCTCCGTTCCGGGTGATAAGGGCTCCCTTGATGACTTCATCGTTCATGTCGAACTTCATCTCCTTGCCATCCGGCGCCGCGAGATTCAGGAAGGTGAGAAGGTTCCGGGCGTACAGCTGGCTCGCGCAGGCCGGAATCATGCTTGGCAGGTTCAGGATCCCGATGATGGTGACCCCGTGCTTCACCACCGTCTGCCCGGGCTCGGAAAGGATGCAATTCCCCTTCTGCTCCACCGAGAGATCCACGATGACCGAGCCCATCTTCATCTGCTTGACCATCTCCTCGGTGATCAGGATGGGGGCGCGCTTCCCGGGGATGAGCGCCGTCGTGATGATGACATCCGCGTCCTTGGAGTACTTCGCGACGATCTCCTGCTCCTTCTTGTAGAAGTCGGCGCCGAGTTCCTTGGCATACCCGCCGGCGTCCTGGGCGTCGTGCGGGACATCCATCGGAACGAACTCGCATCCCAGACTCTTCACCTGCTCGGCCACGACCGGGCGGACATCGAACACCGTGACGACGGCGCCCATGCGCTTGGCCTGCGCGCACGCCTGGAGGCCCGCCACGCCCGCTCCGATGATGATCACCTTCGACGGATAAATCGTTCCCGCCGCCGTCGTCATCATGGGGAATATCTTGCCCAGCGCATTGGCGGCAAGCAGCACCGCCTTGTACCCGGCCAGATTGCTCATGGAGCTCAACCCGTCCATGGACTGGGCCCGGGAGATGCGCGGGATGCAATCCACCGCGAAGGCCGCCACTTTCTTCTGGGCCAGCCGCGACACGACATCCGCGTTCTGGACCGGGAAGAGGAAGGAAACGAGCGTCGCGCCCGGCTTCATGAGGTCCGCCTCGTGCCTGCCGAGCTTCGCGTTCTGCAACGGCCGCTGCACCTTGAACACCACGTCGGCCTGCCCGTAAAGGACCTCCGCCGTCGGGACAATCTTGGCCCCGGCGGCCGTGTAATCGGCGTCCGAAATCGAGGATTCAAGGCCCGCCCCGGCCTCGACCAGCACCTCGATTCCCTTCTTGACCATCTTGCCGACGGTATCCGGCGTGGCGGCGACACGCCGCTCGTGTTCCATTATCTCCTTCGGGATGACAAGCTTCATGGAAATCCCTCCCTTACCATAATTATGGGGCGCATCACGGGAACAACGATGCGTCGGAAGTTATCAGATTCACAGATGGGAGTCAAGGGGATTTCCAGCGCTTATCCGCCGGATATCGCCGGAACGATGACGATTTCATCCCCGCTCTTCACCGTCGTCCCAACCCCTTGAGGAAAACGGACATTCACCCCGTTTTTGCCTGGAGCCCACAGATCCGTCGTCTATAATAATGCCGTCCGATCCAACAGAACCCGCGGGCGACACGGCCATGCCGGTTGAAATCTGCGTCTGCTGCCACAAGGTCGTCGCCCTCTACGAAACCGGGGGCCGCATCAATGTCGGGGACAAAATCATCCTCACCGATTCCTGCCCCGACTGCCGGAAAAGGGAGATGGAGCGACTGAAGCGGCTTTCCCAAAAGAACAAGGAAGTCCATCTCAACGAGGAATAGTAACAACCTCCTTCACCTTCCCTCGGCTCAACCGAGGGCTTCCGCCAGCGGCGTATACGGCAGTCCGCAGGCCTCCGCCACCCCCGGATGAACGACCTTGCCCCGGCAGATATTGACTCCGTGGGCAAGGGCCTCACTCCGCAGAACCTTTTCGACGGGCCCTGATGCGAGTTTTACAAGGTACGGCAGCGTGGCGTTCGTGAGCGCGAACGTGGACGTGCGCGGCACGGCCCCGGGCATGTTCGTTACGCAGTAATGCACGACACCGTCAACAACGAAGGTTGGATTGCGGTGGTCGGTGGGACGAGTCGTCTCAATGCACCCTCCTTGATCCACGGCGACATCCACGATGACGGATCCGCGTTTCATCGTCTTGATGTGTTTCCGCGTGACGAGAACCGGGGCCCGCGCGCCCTGCACGAGGACGGCCCCGATGACAATGTCCGCCTTCTGGAGTTCACGGGAGACCGTATGAGGATTCGACATGAGGAGCGACACGTTCCGCGGCATGATGTCCTCGAGGTATCGCAGGCGCTCGAGATCCACGTCGAGGACGACCACCTCCGCTCCCAGACCGGCCGCGATCTTGGCGGCGTTCGTGCCGACCACCCCGCCCCCGATGATGAGAATTCGGCAGGCCGCCACCCCCGGCACACCGGAAAGAAGCATTCCGAGGCCGTTGAACTGCTTTTCCATGTACTTGGCGGCCTCCTGGATGGACATGCGCCCGGCGATTTCGCTCATTGGCGTGAGGAGCGGGAGTTTGCCGCTTTCCGTCCGAATGGTCTCATAGGCGACCGCGATGCCGCCGCTCTTCACGAAAGCCTTCGTGAGCGTGGCGCTGGCCGCGAAATGAAAGTAGGTGAACATCACCTGACCCGCGCGGATGAGGGGATATTCCGACGGCTGAGGCTCCTTGACCTTCACAACAATGTCCGCCCGCCGGAACACCTCGCGGGCGGTGGCGGCACGCCTGGCCCCCGCGGCCAGAAATTCACCGTCTTCGATGCTGCTGCCAACGCCGGCGCCCTTTTCGACAAGAACGGTGTGCCCCGCCTCGACAAGGGTCTGAACCCCCGACGGGACAATGGCCACGCGGTTTTCGAATTCCTTGATCTCCTTCGGAACGCCGATGATCACAACCCACCTCCTTCCGCCAAAGGGCAAGAATCCACAAATCCCGGAACATGATCCATTCCGGAACTCCCGCAACCGCGACCGGTGCAGGGATCAGAACCCCTTTTCCTCCTGGAGCGCGAAGACCTTCCCGGCAGGATCACCGAGATACAGGGTGCCGTCCGCGGGATTGGTGAGGAAAAATCGAATGTTCGTGGCGGGAAGCTCCCACAGGACATTCCCCGTGAGCGGTTCCAGAGCGACAATGACGTTCGGCGACCTCAGGAAATACACCGCGCGATTTCCCCTCGCCAGGAACCGGGTGCACCCCTTTCCCTCCCACAATTTCTCAACACCCCACTTGGGGAATGCGCCGTGGACGAGGGGACGCTTTTTCGTATTGGGATTGAGCTCGGAACCCGGCACGGGAAGCTCCGGGACATCCAGCACCATTTTATTGATGCGCAGGGCGAAAATACGGTTTCCTTCACACCTCAGGTACACAAGCGTCTCGGGTTCCTTCCCGGGGGTCGTGTAATGCACGACCCATGGGGTGTCCGTGATGGTGACACCCGTGAAAAACTTGCAGCGCACGGTGCCGGCCCCGCCCAGAACAAAGAGCGTGCCATCCGAGGCGCCCACGATAAGGATGTCCTCACCCGTCAGCTTGTCATAGTCCAACGCGATCTCCCCGTGAACCCGGCCTCCGGTCTTGAACGGCCAGGCGGTCCGGGAAGGAATCCGGCCGGCGCCGGTCTCAAACGCGTAGATCAAACCGTCTTCCGACAACTGGTAGACCCGCTGCTGGGTCACGACGGCGGGCTTGAGAATCTCACCGCCGGTCTCGAAGCTCCACCGTATGGAACCGGGCTCCACAATCTTGGCGGTGCGTCCCGACTGCTTGAAGCTGCCCGTGTTCAGACAATACAGGCGGCGATCATAGGAACCGACGAAGGTGAACAAATTGTTTCCGGCCGGGGCCGTGGAGGAGGCGAACGGCAGGACCCGCCGCCACGCCTTGGCGCCGGGCTCAACCCCGGACTCCGTCTCACGAAACCTGAAGGGTTTGATGTCCACGGCGTTCAGGATGTTGTCCTGAATATAGAAGAACGAATCCTCCGAGGAACCGGGAGCCACCGCCAGCGACCCCTCCGCCTGAACTTTCCACTTGGCCGTCCCGGTCCCGGGATCGAACGCATACAGGCCGTGCCGGTCCGTGACGGCTACGACGTTGCGGGAAAACACCCCGGCGCCCTTACGATCCAGAAGCAGATGAAGGCCGAGAATTTTTTCGGATAGCGGCGGAGTGTCCCAGGCCAGTTTCATCGCCAGGGGCTTGAGGGAACCTTCCTCAAACCACGCCCCCTTCCAGGGAGCAGGTTCCTTGACAACCTTCCGGGGAGACTCGGCCTTCGACGTTTCAACCAGGGGGGACGACCGACGACCCGTTTCGTTCCGGGAAGACGGGGTTCCCGCACGACACCCGGCGAACCCGCCCACCAGCACGCACCCCAAAATCCCCAGCGTCCTTGTGAAGCCCATACGTCCCCCCCTCTCGGACAATCACCCCGGAAACGAACGACCTCGTCGGGAATTGGCGTCCGCCGGGCGGTTAACGCGACTCCTTGGTGAGTATAGGGTTACCCCTTCCGGCGTCAACAGAATTTTCCACCGCGACCTTCCCCCCGACCGCACCCGCCGAGACGACAAACGACATCACATCCATACCCTTCGCCGGAAGCGGATGAACCCGTCCGGACGGGAAAATCAGGAGATTACCGGCGAAGTTGTACGACTGCGGCAGGTATACGGCCACATGTTCCGCCAGCCCCAGAAATACCAGATCGTTGTTGGTGATGAATCCGGCGGCGCGGACACCGCCGTCCGGGGTAAGATCCACCACCACCGGATGATGGAATCCGGGATTGTCGCCCGCGAAATTCTCCACCAGACTTCGAATGGATGTGTACAGGGTCCGGAGAAACGGAAGGCGCGCCACGATCCGCTCGACCGTCGCAAACAGCCGTCGCGCCGCCAGGTTCGCCGCCAACACCCCGATGAGCGTGATGAGAACAAGGGTGGCCACCACGCCCACGCCGGGAATGGGGATCCCGACCCATCCGGAGATGTGCGGCCCGAGATGCCCGTCCATGAATCGAAACACCCGGAAAACCACGTAGAGGGTGAGCGCGATGGGGACAAGGACCAGAATCCCCCGCAGGAAATTCCTCGCCAGCCACTTCATCCATTCTCCTTGCCGGAAACGTTGCGTACGATGTCAATAACCCTGTAGCGGACCGTCCGGTCGGGAAGTGTGACCACCGCCTCCTCGCCGGGCTTTTTTCCCAGAATCCCCTGCGCCGTCGCCGCGCGATAGGAAATCACCCCGCGCTCCGGATTCGCATCCCAGGGCCCGAGGATGACATACGTCTCACGCAATCCCGTCCCCAGGTTCTCAAGCACGACGCGCGTCCCCGGGGTGACCTGCGATCCCTCCACGCCCGACTCTTCTTCAATAAAACGGATCTTCTCCAACTCCACACGGATCCCTTCGGCGCGACCCGTGAGACGGAACTGCTCTTCAAGGGCCGCCTTGTACTCGGCATTCTCGCTCAGATCCCCCATCTTCGCGGCCTCTCCGATGGCGCGGCTGTTGGCCGGGATCTGATTATCCATGATGTCCCGAAACTCCCGGGAGCGCCGCTCGTAACCCGCGCGGGTGGTGTAGGTCACATCGGAAACCCAGAACCCCGCGGGCGCGGCCGTCTCGGCCCCACCGAGCGCATCGGGAAAACGGCGGGCCACCACGCGTGCCGCCGCCGCGCGCGGGCCCGGGACAAGTTTCGAAACGCTCTCCAGCCTCCCGAAAACATCGAGGACATCCTCCCGCCCCCCCTTCTCGCAGAAGGCCTTCAGCGCCGAAAAATCCCCCCGGGCCAGGATGTCCCGGATGCCCTGGAGAAGCGCCATCTCGCGTTTCCCCTTGCCCCGAAAGGCAATCTCCTCGCCAAGAGCCGCAAGGCACGCGACCATGCGGTCGACATCGCCCGGACACCGCCCGGAAAGAACGTCATCGGCCATGTGCATGAAGGCCGCCGGGTGACGTTCGTAATTTTCGATGATTCGCGTTGTGACGGTTTCGAGACGCCCCGCTTGACGGAGAGCCTCGCCAAACAAACCCCGCGGCCCTCCACCCCCCCGCGAGAATCCCTCCTCGCAGAGCGCAAGGTATCCGTCCGGCCACATCGCATGCACCCGGTCAAGAAATTTTCGGGCATGAGCGCCGGGAAGCGATTCCACCACCGGGAGGGCTTTCACAACGGAGAAACCCTCCCCCTCCGTCAGGAGCGCCCGCCAGAAGGGTTCCACCTCCGCGCCGCCACCGGCCTCGTTCTCGAGGAACAGAAGCCCCTGGGCGAGATTCCCCGGACTCGCGCCGCGACGAATACCCTCGTCAATCTCCCGGAACAGGAATTCCCGGATGGCCGGCGCGGCGGATTGATTTTTTCGCACCGCCTTTTTCGCAACAGAAATCATCTTGAGCAGTGTCGGCTGGCGCCGGAGCTCCGCCGTCGGATCCTCCGGAACGGCCACCGGCGCATCGAGCATCTCAATCTTGCCGTGGACGCCGTCCCCGATGCGCCAGCATCCCTCGGCCGCGGCCTTGCGGCGGGCCTGCCCCCACCATCGCCCCCACGCATCTTCCGGGATCACCGGCCCGGCGAGGATCCCCTTGAGACGCGACACGGGGATCTCGTTCCCCAAACTCCGCACGGCCGTCCGGAGCACCGCGACGGGATCCTCCTCCATCATTTTCCGGATGGCCGGGACGTTGAAGGCCGCCAGGGCCTGCAGATGTTCCGGTGGCAGGGGATCGAGTGTTTCCGCGGCCGAAACGATGGGAATGCGATGTCCCTTTTTCTTCTCAAGATCCACGACGAGATCCCCCGTCGCGGGGTCCACGTCCGTGACCTGCCCGATTCCCCACCCCGCCGCATGAAAAACGCACTGCCCCTTGCCATAGAGAAGAAACCGATCGAGACGCGCCACGGCCTGGACGAACTCCCGTCCGCCGGCGATTCCCGCTTCCCGGAGGTACACCTCGATCCCCGGCCGCCCGGGGTTCGCCCCCTGCACCGCCTTCGCGCAGGTCTCACGCCATTCCTCCGTCACCCCCTTCTTGAGCGCCGCCAGCCGGCGGAGGACCTCCAGCACCTCAGCCCACCGGCTGCGGTCGCGCAGGACTCCGTACAAAAGCTCCAGAAGCGGGGTCGCCCTCCCCGCTTCGCCGTCCGCCACGAGGAGATCGGCCGCCCGAAGAAGGGCCCCCACGTCCGCAGGTGGATTCTCCGCGGCCGTGAGCCACGCCTCCTCCACCTTTTCCCATTGCCGATCCACCGCGAGTTTCAGGATGTCATCCATGCATTCCGTCCGTTTCTCCGGGATCACGGGTGAAAATGCTTTTCCGATTCCGGGCCGGCCATTATAATAGACGGGGCTATCGCAGGGAAGGGGGATTGTGCCGTGCCCATGCGCCTGGGGATCATTCTGGTTATCCTGATCGCCGCGGGAGTCTATGTCGTCTGGAAGAAACTCGTCCCCTCGTGCTGGGAATGTTACGACGCCAGGACCGCGGTCTGCTCATCGTGCAACGGCACCGGGCAGGTCCGCCAGCAGATGCTTCGGCGTGGCAACGAAGACATTGAGAACGAACGCTACATCAAGGGCGAAAAAGTGGTGGAGTGCGACATCTGCAACGGCACGGGGAAAATGCCGTGCCCGGCGTGCCGGAAGGCGCCCGCCCCGGCCGGCAATCCGCCACCGGCGCGGAGCCCCTGAAACCAACATCCCCCGCGCGGGGTGCAAACCCGGCGCCACGGACCGGCCATGACCGCCCCCCCCTCTCCGACAACACCCGGCAAGGAATCACCGGAGAACCGCTGGGATGCGCTCCTTCGGGTGACCCGTTCATGGCGCCTGGAATGGAACGTGGACCAGCTCCTGGCGCGAGTGGCGCGTGAGGCGGTGGAATTTCTCGGGCTGGAACGCGGGGTGGTGATTCTCCTGGGCCGCTCGGGTCTGACCGCCCGGGCGACATTCCCGATTCTCGGGGAAGACGAGGCCACCTCCCTCCTGCCCTACAGCCGCGGCATCGCCCAGCAGGTGCTTCAAACCGGAAGACCCGTATTCGCCCACGAACTGGGAAACACCCCCCAGACCGGGAAGATGGCCATCCGGCTCGTGTTTTGCGTGCCGCTTACCGCCAGCCGCGGGGTTCTCGGGGCGCTGTATGTGGACTCCCGGAAGGCGGGAAAGGGCCTCACCGAAAAGGATCAGGAATTTCTGGAGATGCTCGGGCTTCAGGCGGCGGTGGCCATCGAACACGCCCTGCTGTACCAGTCGGCGATCACGGACCCCCTCACGGGCCTGTTCAGCCACCGGCACTTCCAGCAGGAGGTGGAGCAGGCGGTAAGGCGGGCGGCGCGTGCGAGCCAGCCGGTGACTCTGCTGCTCCTGGACCTGGACCATTTCAAGGAGTTGAATGACACAAAAGGGCACGAGGTGGGGAACCAATGCCTGACGCAACTGGCCGCGATTCTCCGATCGACATTTCGCTCCTCGGACATCCTGGCCCGTTTCGGCGGGGACGAATTCGAGATTCTCCTGCCGGGGACGACCGGGGAGGCGGGATTGACGGTGGCGGAGAAGACCCGCCGCAAAATTCACCAGACGGAATTTCCGTCCGTTCTTCATCTCACGGCCACGATCGGTGTGGCGTCGTTTCCGGAGAACGCGCTGGACGCGCAGGCCCTGTTCCTGCGTACGGACGAGGCGCTGTACCAGGCGAAGGAGGCCGGGCGGAACCGATCCGTCCGTTCGTCGCTCGCAGAACCCAATCCCCCGGCCCCCAACACCCTCCGAGGGCGCGACGGCGCGCCCCGTGACCCCTCCATCCCCTCGCCGCAGATCATTTCACCTTTCGAACTCAAACCGCAGGCCGCCCCCGAGGCCACACCCACCCCCGTTCTCGTCGATCTAAACACACCGATGAAAGAGCAGGTGGACGGCCACACCGTCATCCGCCGGCTCGGCACGGGCGGAATGGGCGAGGTGCTCCTCGTCCGCCAGCCGGACCTCGACCGCGTGGTGGCCCTGAAGCGACCGCTCTCCAGCCACCTCACCCCCGAACAGATGAGAGCCTTCGAGCAGGAAGCCAAGGTCACCGCATCTCTGGACCACCCGGGTGTGATCACCGTACACACGATGGGGCGGGACATGGACGGACGCCGCTACTACACGATGAAACCCCTCCAGGGCAAATCCCTCGCCCAGATCCTCGTGTCCCGGAAGAAAGGGGACGAAACCGCCCTCCGGACATACACCCTGGGCCGGCTTCTGGAAATCCTCCAGCGCGCCTCGGAAACCATCGCCTTCGCCCACAAGCGGCAGGTGGCGCATCTGGACCTGACCCCCTCCAACATCATCGTCGGGGATTTCGGGGAAGTGACCATCATTGACTGGGGCGCCGGGACGAGCGCGCGCGGCGGGCGGCGGCGGGGGAAAACCGCGGGGCGCGCCGGGAAGGGGAAAGAATCCCTCACGCTACTGACGGGCACACCCACCTACATGGCTCCGGAACGTCTCCCCGGAAGTTCCCTTCGGGCAGGCCCGGCGGCGGATGTCCATTCCCTCGGTACCATGCTCTACGAGATTCTGACGGGACGCCCCCCCTTCCTCCGGGAAACGACCCGCGACACCCTCGAAGCCCTTCTCAAAGGCGACGTGGAGCCTCCCGAAAAAATCGCCCCCGAGACGGGAATTGACCCCGTCCTCTCCCGCCTCTGCATGAAGGCGCTCCATCCGGACCCGGCGAAACGCCCGCAATCCATCGAGTTTTCCCGGCAGTTGGGCCGCTACGTCCGTCGCGAGATGGACTGGGAAATAATTCCGTTCGGAAAGGACACCCATCCGATTATTGCGGAGGAATGGACCCCCCTCGCGGGGAAATGGCGGCTCGACGGCGAGGAATGGGTCTCGGAAGGCAACGAAGACAACGTTCTCGTGTGGAATCCGTCCGTCCCCGGCACATTCCGTTTCGTCGTGGAAGGGTGGTCGGAACAGGTCGCGGAACTCTCCCTCATCGGACACGGCCCTTCCCCCGAAGTGATATCGTTGAAATCGACGAACAGAAGCATCTATAACCAGATATTCTCGGAGGGCTATTACTTTCAGTTTGGCGCGGAGAGTAACACCGCGACCAAACTGGCCCGGCAAATCGATGACATCATGGCCCTGTCCGGATCCGGCGTCGAACACGGACGCCGGTACCGCCTCGAGATGGAATACACGGAAGGATGGGTGTACTGCTTCCTCGATGGGAAACGTCTTTTCTCCTACCGGGAACTGTTCCCCTTCCCGGGCAGTCACATCGGATTCTATACCTACGGCCCGGGTGCGCATTTCCGGCCAATCGAGGTCCATCGCCAGCGCTGGGGACTCCAGGTCCCGGCCATCCGCGTGGCCGACGACCTTTTCCGCCATAAATCCCTGGAAGCCGCCCTTGAACGGTATCAAGAGATCGCCGACCTGAATCCCGACCGCCTGGAGGGCGCGGAAGGCCGGCTCAAGGCGGGGATGTGCCAGGCGGCGCTCGGGCGGACGGACGAGGCCCGGCAGACATTTCACACCCTCCAGGAAAGCCCCCTCGAGCCCTTCGCCATCGGGGAAGAGGCGAAACTCTCCTTCCGGGGCGGACCCGGGGATGATCCGTGGCGGGGGCTTCGCCTGTTCCACATGCTCCTGGAACATTTCCCCGACAGCCAGGCCAAGGTACTGATCCTCGAGGTATGCCGTCAAAACCGATCCCTTGGCGCTTTTCGCGCCCCCAACCGGGAAAAATACCTCGATCTTATCGCCTCCCTCCAGCATCTCGGGAAACTCACGTTCCGCCCCCCCGTGCAAAGCCAGATCAAATGCGCCTATTCCGAAATAATGACCCTTCACCTCCTGGGCCGCTGGGAGGACGCCCTCCGGGAAACCCTGGAATTCCGGGATTCGCTCAATTCCCATCAACTCGCCATTCATGTTTTCCAAAACACCTTTCTGGTGACGGCATTCAGTTGCGGGAGAGATGACCTTCTCCCGGATTCTCCGTTCGCCCTGCCCGTCTGGTGCTCCTTCGATGTGCATGGAATCACGATATTCCCCCATCACATCGCCGCACGGAAGAGGTTGGTGCGAGAATTTCTGGACCGCTTCGCCGGGAAATCCCCCTCCCCTTCGCCGGCAAGTCCTCTGGATACCGCCCTCACCATCACACTGGCCCACCTCGCTCTCGGCGACACCGACGCGGCAAAAACGTGGATGGAACGCGATCTTCTCCCTCACGTCGCACCCAAGGGAACCGACGCCTGCGAGCGAATCGGGATGTTGACGGTGGATTCCCGGCACGAACCGCTGTACCGGATGTACCAGGACACCGTGGAACGTTTCCCCGCGGATCCGGGCAATCGCAACCTGCGGAACGTTTTGGCCGTCGTGAAAGCCCGGTGGAATCTTGAGAAGGGGGACCCGGCCGGCGCCGCCGCCGCCCTGGAGGGCATCCCTCTTCCGGAACCCAATGCCCGACTGACTTCCATCCCGCTCTTCCAAATTCTCTGCGCTTCGCTCGGACTCCTCCGCTCGCCCGCACGAGAGGCGCTCGATGCCGTCGTCCCCGTCTTCTACGCCGGCCCCGAACTCGACCTCTGCCGGATTTTTCTGGGGCGTCTCCCCCCCCGGCCAACGGAACGATTCCCCCACCCCGGATGGCGGCCGGAGTGGCGTCTGTGGCTGGCCTTGTGGCTTGAGGCCGGAGGGGACCGCGCCGGGGCGCGCGAGGTCGCCGCGCCGGCCGTGGACGACCGCTACGGCCTCACCCACTGCCAGCCCGCCCTAACCGCCCTTTTAAAACGATTATAGCCAATAACGCTTCGATGAAACCCCGCTCATGGTGAGCATGTCGAACCATGAGCGAGGCGCCTGGCTCATCCTTCGGAGGGAATAAACGCCGACTTCCCGTCCAGCCCCTCGACAAAGGCCGCCAGAAGTTTTGCGGCGTTCTCGACATCCTTGAGGCAAACCATCTCGCACGGAGTGTGCATGTAGCGGTTCGGGATGGAAACCAGCCCCGTCGCCACGCCGGCCCTCGACACCTGGATGGCATTCGCGTCCGTACCCGTGCCGCCCGGCGCCGCCTCGACTTGGAAGGCGATCCGCCGCTTCTTCGCCGCCGCCTGGAGACGCGCGAACACCTTGGGGTTGATGTTGGGCCCGCGGGACAGGACCGGCCCCTTTCCCAGAGAAAGATCCCCGAAACTGGCGCGCTCTCGCCCGACCCCCGGGTAATCCATGGCGTGGGTCACGTCCACGGCGATGCCCACCTGGGGATCGATTCCGAAGGCGGAGGTCTTCGCCCCGCGCAGTCCGACCTCCTCCTGCACCGTCGCAACCGCATAAACGGCCGCCTTCGGACGGCTCTTGGAAAGAAGCCGGAGGGCCTCCACGACAACGAAGGCGCCGGCGCGGTCGTCGAACCCGCGTGCGACCGCGAAGCCGTTCCGGAGATTCTCGTATTTGACATCAATGACGATGGCGTCCCCCACCTCCACGATCCTTTTGGCCTCCCGGACGTTCTTCGCCCCGATGTCGATCCAGAGATCCTCCGTCTCGGGAACTTTCTTGCGCTCTTCCGCCTTGAGGAGATGAATGGGCTTTTTCCCGATGAGCCCCGTCACCGGCCCCTTCGCCGAGAGAACCTTGACCCGCATCCCCTGAATAATCTGGAGATCGTGACCGCCGATCTGGGCAAACGAAACATACCCCTCCTTCGAGATGTGGCTCACCATGAAACCGATCTCATCAATATGGCCGGCCAGCATCACCCGGGGCGCGCCTTCCGGGTTCAGAACCGCCATGACGTTCCCGTGGACGTCCTTTTCGATGCGATCCGCGAAGGGCCTGGCGTAGGACGCCCAAAGGCGCACCGCCGCCTCCTCGGCGCCCGAGGGGCTGGGGGTGGAAAGAAGATTCTCGAAGAATTCCTGGCTCGTGCGTTCCATGGTCAATCACCCCTCCTGTAATGGATCTCCAACGTCTTCGCCTTTTCGACGAAATGACACGCCGCCCGATGACCCGGCGCCCTTTCGTCAAAGGCGGGCCGTTCGGAACGGCACCGATCCTCCGCGATGGGACAACGGGTATGGAAACGGCATCCCGGCGGCGGGTTGACGGGCGACGGCACGTCCCCGGGAAGCAGGATGCGCCGGCGCTTCGTTTTGGGATCGGGCACCGGGATGGCCGAGAGAAGCGCCCGGGTATAGGGATGGATCGGGTTTTCGTAGAGCTCCGCCGCCGGGGCGTGTTCCACGATTTCCCCGAGGTACATCACCGCCACATCGTCGCTGATGTGTTCGATGACATTCAGGTCATGGGCGATGAACAAATAGGCCAACCCCAGCTTCTCCTGGAGGTCCTCGAAAAGATTGATGATCTGGGCCTGGATGGAGACATCCAGGGCCGATATGGGCTCGTCGCAAACGATCAATTTCGGGGAGAGCGAGAGCGCCCGCGCGATTCCGATCCTCTGGCGCTGGCCGCCGCTGAATTCGTGGGGGTATCGCGTCATGGCGTCCGGCGGAAGCCCCGTGAGGGCGAGAAGTTCCTCCACCCGTTGCCGCCGCTCCGGACCCTTCGCCAGGCGGTGGACCGCGAGCGCCTCCCCCACGATCGCCTCCACCGTCATCCGGGGATTCAGGGAACTGTAGGGATCCTGGAACACGATCTGGAGGTGGCGACGCATCTCCCGCATCGCCGCGCGACCGAGCGATGCCAGGTCCACGCCGTCGAACCACACTTCTCCGGAGGTCGGTTCGAGAAGCCGCAGGATGGTCCGCCCCGCCGTGGTCTTGCCGCAGCCGCTCTCCCCCACAAGACCAAGCGTCTTCCCGCGGGAGATGGCGAACGAGACGCCGTCCACCGCCCGGACATGCCCCACCACCCGGGAGAAAAGCCCTTTCCGGATGGGAAAGTGCTTGACGAGATTCTTCACGTCCAAGAGTGGATTCTCGTTCGTCATGTTCAATCACACATCAATGCCAATAATCCCAGGAAGCGAAGATCTCCAGATGGCCTCCATCCCACTCACCTTGCTTGGTCTGTCGTCTCGCCTTCGCTTCCCTTCTTCTCAGTAACTTTCGCCAACTTATTGATTGCCCCCGTTCCACTTCACGGTTGAATCATTTTCCAATGAGCACACCTTATGAGTACCGGAATCAATGCCCCCAGGCACATGGAGAAAATCAAGAACCATAGACAGTTTATAACATTACCCAATATCCAATTAACCCATCTTGGAACAAGACACGCCCAGAAAAATGACATTACCGTTATCATGAATCCTGAAAATAAAAACGCCTCAAGAAATATTTCCGTCCCTCGTTGAAACATGCTACTATCCGTGCGTACTTCATACTCGAATACGTTCAACAGCGACACATACCCCCATTTAAACACCAATCCGAGAAACAATGAAAATATGCCAACGAGAACACGGTCCCCCGGCCTGCGGGACAACCAAGGCATATCGCTTTTCATCGGTATTTCCATCTCTAATTCGTTGCACAAGGGTCTTTCACTTCGAGATGGATGGTCTTAGGTCCCCATGTATGAGTTATACTGCCGACGGGATCTAAATCTTTTCTACTCCAATTTTGGCTCCAGCGAAACATCTTTAAAATCAATTCCTTCCCACCCTTCATATCGCAAATCAACTGCGTTTCGAAACTCTGACTCAAGAACAAAAGGGTTCTAACTGGGTCTAGTGTTTTCAGTTTGCTTAACGACATGCCTGGGTTATCTGTCATTGTAATATTTCTGGAACATTTACCTCCCGTTGACTTTTGATAAGTGTAGTATTTTCCACCGTCTAATTGCCTTGATTCAATACTTGTGACGATGTGGGGAAGGAGCAACCATTGTTTCCATACCTCGACTTTGTCATAATACTGTCTCCAATAAATACGTTCGCAGCAACAAAATTCATCACATGGATTATAATTAAAATTAGCCAACATGTCCAAATAGGGGGCTGTCTCACCATTTGGATACGTTGCATCATCCCCAAGGCTCACACTGCCCTTAATTTTTGCATTACCATAAGGATCCATTTCTCCGGGTACAAAATACGCCCCATACAAATTCATCCCATCCCCGTACTCCTGATCAATCGGATCCCGTTTGAGAAACCGCCCTCCTTCCGGCACCGTCGCATCCGGAGCCGCGCGAACAGGACCATCCGCGCCCGGATCGCGACTTATGAATCTTCCGGTTCCCGGATCGTAATAGGCCCGGGCCTCGGTGGAAAAATACCCAAGAACCATGAACGCCGACAACAACGCGATGGGAATGATTCGTTTCACAATTTCCCCCCTTCGAATTGAATCTTTACTCGCGCAAACCCTTTTTCATCGTCCTGGCGCCTTCCCCGGCACGGGCAGTGGCGGATACGGTTGATTAACCCCGGGGTGCGGCATTTCGGGGAGTGCCCATGGCGGCACAACCGGTTTCGGCAGCAACTCCTGCAGTCGCTCATCCCACTTTCGCATATTAGCCGCATTGATGACATTAACATCATCGGCACGGTGTCGCTCCCGGTAATCGCCCATGAGCGCACTATAAAAATCGAGAAACCCATCTTCTTCCCGCCCTCCCTTCATCCAGAAAACATAAGACGAATCCTGCGGCACCAACCGATGCGCGATCGTATACATCTCGATCGCCTGTTTTTTTCGCCCATTGTATAGCAGGCAATGACCGCGATCGGCCACAAAACCGGCCAACTCTTCCACGGAAGACAGCGATATCAGGTAACGATTGGTTTTGATTTCCGCTTCAGTGTTGTTCATGGGCCAGGACTTGTAGTATTCGTCAGGATACGAGCTGAAGCCATGGGTCCCTTCGATGTTGAACCGTTCCTGGCCGTCGTCCCATCGGGCAAACAGGTGCGCTTTCGTTGCCACCAGTTTGAACGGATACCCGAGGCGGCGGCCGACCGCGACGTAGATCACCGGCATCGAGGCGCAGGTGCCCCCGTTGGGATCCGCCACCAAGCCATGGATGAAGAGGTCCTTGGATTTGCTGAAGTCAAAGTTCTTCACACGCTCCAGGTTGTAGTGAACACCGAAATCCTCCTGAAGCACCTGGAGAACGAATTCGGCACGGAGGTAGTTTTCGGAATGCCTGTAGTGATCGGCATACCGCGGATCGTGGGCGCGATACAGGTGGCGCGCGGTGACAAACTCGACACGGGCCGCCCAATCATCCAGCATGGCCAGAAACCGGTTGATGTCGATGTTCTCCGCGCCCGGCAATCCGATGGCACAAAGCAGGTTCATTCGGGCGATGTCCACCCGGGCCAACTGTTCCGGAGACATTTTCAGAAGATCGTCCAGACTTCGTGCGTCGCCCGATGCTGAGGAGACCTGGTCCGATAAGACCAATTTCCTGTCGAGGACTTTTGCAAGGACTCCAACACACAAGACCAGCAATGGCAGAACGGCAATCAACACCTTCCACTTCTTCCGGATCCTCGATGAAACCGTTGCCGGATATTCCGCTTGTTTCAACCGCCTTTCATGTCTCCGCCCCATTAAACACCTCTTGGCACAACGGGAAACAGTATCGCCTCCCTCAACTCACATTACAACCCCCAAAAAAATTACTTCAATCGCTCCGGCAAATCCATCACCCCCGCCTTTTTGAGCGCTTCCAGGACATCCGCCTTCTTCGCCATGTCCTCCTCGACAAAGGACGCCGGGGGGATTTTCTTTTCGGGGTCGCCTCCGGAAGCCTTCAACCCCTTGGAATCGCCCGACGGATCCGTGTTCTCCCCGATGAAATTCCCGGAAAGCACCGGCTTCGCCCCCGCCGCGCAATTGGCGCCGCCCCCCTCCTTCTCCGCCGCGTTTTCCGCGACGAAATTACCTTCGACATTGGGCGAGGCGTTGAAAAAGGACAGTCCGCCGCCCGCGGAAAGCGCCTTGTTCTTCGCGATGTAGTTCCCCTTGATTTCCGGGGTGGCCCGGTGCAGGCAGTGAAGAGCCCCGCCGTATTTTGCCGCGTTCCCGATGAAATAATTTCCGGTGATGGCCGGCGAGGAAAGCAGAACTGCGTGAATCGCCCCCGCATCCTCGACGCCCATGTTGTCCACAAAGAGATTTCCCTCGATGGTCGGGGAGGCCTGCCCCCAGCAGCAAATGGCCCCGCCCATGACGGCGGCGTTTTTCTCGAACCGGCAGGAGCGGATCTCCACCTTGTCCGTCTCCGTGAGGAACATCGCCCCGCCGCAAATCCCCCCCTCCTTGTCCCCCCACGGGAGGAGTTTCTCATATTCGAGTTCCGCGGTGAATTTGACCGCGCACCCGCGCCCGCCCGAAAACCGGCACCACTCGAAACGCGACCCCCGTGTGTCGTTCCCGAGAAGCGCCACGTTGGCCCATCCCTTCGTTTCGTCCCTGGCGGCGAAAACGACGGGTTTGTCCCTGGTCCCCACGGCCTCAACGACCCCGCGCGCCACAAGGCCCTTTCCGGCCGCGAACTTCAGCGTGACGCCCGGCTTGATGACAAGTTTCCCGGTGGCCTTGACGATGATATCCTCCGCCACGTCCTGATTCCTGTCAATGACGCGAACCTCGAGTTTCCGCTCCTCGTCCTTCACGTCATCGTCGGGCTTCGGCACCTCGAAGGCGCCGGCCGGAAGCGCGCCCAGGATCGCCGCCGCAACGATCCTCCGCCATCCTTTCATCGCGCCGCTCATGAATCCCTCCTCTGGAAATCCAGCACGCACGCCACCCGGTGGCCCGGCTCGATCTCCCGCAGGGGCGGCACCGCGATCCGGCACTCGGGAAGAGCCCGCGCGCAACGCGGGTGAAACCGGCAGCCCGGCGGCCAGGCGACCGGGCTCGGCACCGTCCCCGGGATGGCCGTGAGACGCTCCTTCTTTCCGCCCATCCGCGGCAACGAATGGAAAAGTCCCTGCGTGTAGGGATGGAGCGGCCTGGCGAAGAGCGCCGCCGCCGACGTGTACTCGACGATCTTCCCGGCGTACATCACCGCCACGTCTTCGGCCATCTCCGCCACCACCCCGAGATCGTGCGTGATGAGAAGGATGGACATCTTGAATTCCGCCTGAATCTCACGCAGGAGTTCGAGAATCTGGGCCTGCACCGTAACGTCAAGGGCCGTCGTCGGCTCGTCGGCGATCAGGAATGACGGATTGCATCCGAGCGCCATCGCGATCATGACGCGTTGCTTCATGCCGCCGGAAAGTTGGTGCGGATAGTCATTGATCCGCATTTCAGGCGATGGGATCTTGACCCGCCGAAGAAGCTCCACCGCCCGGTCCCGCGCCTCGGAGCGCGACACCTTCTGATGGAGCCGGATCCCCTCCATGATCTGGTACCCGACGGTGAGAACCGGGTTCAAGGCGCTCTGGGGCTCCTGAAAGATCATGGCGATCTTGTTGCCGCGGATGTCCCGCATGGCGGTCTCGGGAAGCGTCAGGAGATCCACCCCCTCGAACAGGATCTTTCCCCCGGTGATGCGGCCGGGCGGGTTCGGGATGAGGCGCAGGACCGAGAACGCCGTCATGCTCTTCCCGCAACCGCTTTCCCCCACGAGGCCGAGGGCCTTCCCCCGGCGGACAACGAGACTCACCCCGTCCACGGCGGGGGCAATCCCGCGCGAGGTGAAGAAGCGCGTCTCCAGATCCCGTATCTCCAGCAGGACGTCCGTTTCCATCAAAACCTCTGGTAATATCACCCGTGCTTACGCCAACGCTCTCATCGGCGCAATCGCACGTTCCCCGTAACCATCCCTCACGGCCCCGCCGGCACGTCATACACCGGGGGAATCACGAATACCCCTTTCCGGTCAATGTACCCGAATTTCCCGTTCATCACCACCCCCGCCATACCCCTTTCGAAACGTCCCGCGGCGTCGAACCGGATTTCCACCACCGGATTCCCGCGCTTGTCCACATAGCCCCACTTCTTCCCCAGAGACACGGCCGCGAGCCCCTCCGAGAAATCCCCCGCGTCGTCAAACCGCGGGGGGATGATCTCACGTCCCCCCCCGTCCAGAAATCCCCAGCGCCCCCGGATCCACGCCCGGGCCAGACCCTCGGAGAAACCGTATGCCATGAAATATTTCTGCGGGATGACCGAATTCCCTTTTTTATCAATGTACCCGCGTTTCCCCATCGCCTCCACGCAGGCAAGCCCCCCGGAATAGTCGAGCGCCCGGTCGAATATGGCGGCGATGACCAACTCCCCTTTTTTATTGATGAATCCCTCGCGTCCCTTCACGCGCACCCGCGCGAGCCCCTCCGAAAATGTGTCGGCGCCCTCGAATTGAGGCGTGATCACCCATCCGCCCTTCGTGTCAACATACCCGTAACGCCCCTCCGACCGGACAGACGCGACACCCTCTGAAAACCGGAGGGCGTGCTCGAACCGCGGCGGGATCACCAAAACACCTGTTCGGTCGAGGAATCCCCATTTCCCCCCTTTCTCGACCCGGGCGACTCCATCCGAAAAGGAAAAGACACGATCCGCCTCGACCGTGAACGCCACCATCCCCGCCGCGTCCACGAATCCCCATCGGGCCGCCCCGTCCCCGGCCAGCCTCACACGCGCCATCCCCTCCCGGAAGACGTCCGCGGCCGCGAATTGCGGCGGCGCCGCCCATTTCCCGGCGCGGTCCACATACCCCGCCTTCCCCTGCTCCACGAGAGGGAAAAGATCCGGGGTGCGCTCCCTGGAAGACATTCCACCCGTTCCCGCCGCGCAGGAAACGAGAACCGAAAGCAAAACGGCGATGGCGGCATGACGAATCATGTCTTCAACCTCGGATCCAGGGCATCCCGCAGGCGGTCGCCGAAAATGTTCGCCGAGAGAACGAGAACCAGCATGAAGACGAACGCCCCCGCCAGATTCCACCACACGATCGGGTCCTGGGCCAGTTCCATCCGCGCCCGGTTGATCATGTTTCCCCAGCTCCCCGCGCTCGGGTCCACGCCGATCCCCAGAAAACTCAACATCGCCTCGCTCATCACCAGACCGCTGAACCGGAGGACCGCGGAGATGATGACGATATGAAACACGTTCGGGACGATGTGCCTCAGCAACACCCGCCACGGGCTCATCCCGAGGGCCTGGGCGGACTGGATGTATTCCAGTTCACGAATCTTCATCGTCTCGCCCCGCAGAAGCCGGCACAGGCCCGTCCAACTCGTGATGCCCATGATGATGGCCAGTTGCGCCAACCCCCGGCCGAAAATCAGAATGCACGACGCGATGATAAGAATGTCCGGAATGGAGGCGAGCGTCGTGTAAAGATACTGGATGATGTCATCCGCCCACCCCCGAAAATATCCCGCCGCGACACCGAAAAAAATCGCGAAGGGAATGGCCAGCAGTGTCGTGAACGCCCCGATGATGAGCGCCGTGCGAACGCCCTTGATGGCCCGATAGAGAACATCCTGCCCCACCTTGTCGGTCCCGAGGATGTGCGTCCCGGGATGCGCCAGGGACGGAGACTCGCGAACGGCTTTTCCATCGCGCTCGACGGTCTCCTTCATGAGCGAAACATCCGCGAAGGGGGCGGAATATGTTTTTTCCGTGTTGTTACGCAGGCTTGAAAGCACCCGGTCCAGGAGCGACGACCAGACGCGTTCCCGGATCAAACGCTCCGCTTTGTCCCGTCGGGATCTTCCCGTTTCATCCCGCATGACATCGGGCCAGGCAAAACTGTCGAGGAAACCGACCATCACGTAGAGGATCAGGATGCCGAAACATACCGCCGTCAGACGCTTGGAGAAGACCCGCCCCCACACCTCGCGCCACCAGGCGCTCCGCCAGGAATGCCAGGCCAGATACAGGGAAAACAGGACGATTCCCGTCACAAGAACGTTGTGAAACAGGTACGATCCCCAGAGAGCGGCCCACGCCTTCGGCCACGCCCCCGTTCCAAGAGCCCGGACGATATCGAGGCAAAGCCATCCAAAATCAGAAAACATTTTCCCTCACGAAAGACGTATCCGCGGATCCACCAGGGTATAGCTGATATCCGTCATGATCAGCCCCGCGATATAAAGCAGGGAATCAATGTACACCATGGCCCGAACGATGGCAAAATCCTGCGAGTTGATGGCCTCGATGGTGAAACTGCCGAGTCCCGGTATCCCGAAGAACACCTCGAGAAGAAAACTCCCGACGAACAAAAACGGGATGGCCACCACCACTTGGGTCAAAATGGGAATCATGGCGTTCTTCAGGACGTGTCGGAAGAGCACCACCCGTTCCGAGAGCCCCTTCGCCCGGGCCGTCCGGATGTAATCCCGGTTCATCTCCTCGAGGAACATCGTCCGGTAGAAACGGACGCCCCCCCCCAGCCCGGTGATCACCCCGATGAGAATCGGCAAAATGACGAACCGCGTGGCGGAAAGTCCCTGCTCGAAACCCGAGATGGGGACAAGACGCAATACCTTCCCCAGGAGAAACTGTCCGGCGATGACATAAAACAATGCCGAGATGGACATCATCACCACCGACAGAACGAGGCCCCAGGTGTCCACGTAGGTGGCCCGGTAATACGCCACGATGAGGGCGCAGGAGATGGTCGTCATAATGCCGAGGAAAAACACGGGCACCATGATCACCAGACTGGGGCCCATCCTCCGGAAAATCTCCCCGCCGATATCCATGTTGTTCCGGTCCGACTTGCCAAGGCGGAAGAGAAGCAGGCCCGCGGATTTCTGAACGAAAATGGTCTGGGTGACTTTGTCCAGTCCCTTCTCGGCCGGACTCCAAAGGAGCGGAAGATGATAGTTATGCTCCCGTTTCCACTTCTCCAGAAGTTCCTTCGTGGCGTTCTTTGGGTTGTTCCGAATAGCCATTTTATCCGGGGAGTTGAGCACGAAGAAAAGAAGGAACGTGATGAGATTCACCCCGATGATGATGGGGATGGCGTAAAGCACGCGCCGGAGAACATACGCGGAGAGGTTCATGCCGCCCCCTTCTCTCTCCGGCGGACGACGATGGCGGCGGGGATCGAACCCAGAATCAGAATCCCCGCGACCAGGGCGACCGGCCACCACACGGGCCGATTCCACTCCATGCGCCTGCGCTCGCGGAGGGCCGCATCCACCCGTTTGAACTTGAGACTGTTATGGCTCATGGCGTTGGATTTCACGTTCTTGTACCACTCATGGGAGAGCACATAAGTCATCGGGTGAAATCCCCACACCCAGGGGGAGTCCCGGCGGACAATCCAGACCATCTGGCGAATGAGGGCCATCCGCTCGGGCCCGTTGGTCATGCACTCCACCTTCTTGAAAAGGGCATTGAAATCAGGACTGTCGTAATTCGCCACGTTCTCCCCGCCGAACTTGATTTTCCCGTTCGGGCCATAGAGGAGAAAAAGAAAATTTTCCGGATCGGGGTAGTCCGCATTCCAACCCCACCCGGCCAGCTGGAAACTCCCCTTGCGGATCTTTTCCTGGAACCGGTTGTAATCCGTTGTGTCCACCTCGAGTTCAACCCCGATTTTCTGAAGTTGTTTCCGAAGCCAGATCACGAACGACGGATCATTTCCTCCGAGGGTGTATTCCGCGTAGCGGATGACGAGGGGTCGCCCCTCCTTGTCCTTTCCTCCGGGAAAGCCCGCTTCCGCCAGGAGTTTTTTCGCCTCCTCCACGGGTTTTCGAACGGCCCGGCCGGCCTTTTCGTCCCAGTTATAAACGTTTATATTGATCCCCGCCACCCCCTCCTCGTACCCGAAAATGCCCGGAGGGATGGGCCCCTGAGCGGGGATACCCCGGCCGTTCCGGAATATCTGGATGGATTCCTCAATGTCCAAAGCGATTGAAATCGCCTGGCGGATCTTCTGTTTCCCGGGCGTATACCCCCCCACCACGTCATCGGCCATGTTGAAAAAGTAATAGGCCTCCGTGGGACGGACGGACGTGACAAGCCGGACGCCCCGGTTGCGCAAATCGTCGGTGAGTTCGGCGCCGCCGGACGAAAAACGGATGGATTGATCGAAACTCTCGGCGGGAATTCCGGAGGTGTCGTAGTACCCCTGAAGGAATTTGTACCAGATGGGTATGCTCTCCTTTTCCCGCTTGAACACGATCTTATCAATGAAGGGCATGGGTTTCCCCGCATCCGCCAGAAGTCCCGCCCCGGCGTCACCGGGATCCCCTTCCGACGGATAGGGATCCGGATGGTAATTCTCGTTCCGGACAAGGACGATCTCCGCGTTCGGATCGAATTTCTCCATCCGGTAGGGCCCCGTCCCCACGGGGAACCGGTTCAAATTCACATTCTGGTCCATCAGAGTCGGGTGATTGTAGAACGCCACCGCCTCCGGTGGAACGGGTGAAAAAAAGGGCATGGCCAGCCAGTAGAGGATCTGGGGATAGGGCTGTTTGAGGATGATCCGGTAGGTGTACCGGTCCACCTCGACAACCCCGGGCAGGGGATTGGCATTCAAATCCAGAAGAATGGGATTTTCCCGCTCATCAAACTCCTGGTTGTAGGCGGCGCCATCCCTCGCCTTGCGCCCGGCCCGTTCGGTCTCCAGGCTTTTGTCAAGGGCCGCGGCATATTCCTCCATCCCCTCGATGTACTTCGCCATGACGCTCAATATCGGACAGGGACGCAGGAGATGCGGATCCGCCATCCGCTTGATCTGATGGACATAATCCGCCGCGACCAGCTCCCGCGTCGCCGTCTCCCGGATGTCCCGGACGTCGCGGATGCCGGCCAGCTCCTCCGGGGTCCACGTCTTCTTCACAAAACAGGGATGATTCTGGTAGCGGATGCCCTTTTTGATCCGGATTTCGTACACCACCCGCGCAACCTTCTCGGGCGGCGCGCTGGCGGGTAGAGGATTTCCCGCCTTGTCCAAATACAGAGGTTCCGGCACTTTCTCCGCGGTAAGGGGTTCGAGGACGTAGGGCCGCTTCAGAAAATGATACTGGAAGGGCGCCTCGTAAATATGCCCCAGAAAGATGTATTCGTCCTCCGAATAGGACAGGGCCGGATCGAGGAAGGACGGCGGCTCGGAGAACTCGGAATACAGGATGTTCTTCCCGGACTCCGACGCCGGATACGGGCTGTTCGGCGTGCAGGAAAGAGACCCCGCCCCCACCGCAACAAGCGCGACCGCGAGCCGCCATCCCCGATATCCCGAGATTCCGCGCATGACGATCACCGCCGGGAAGGCTTTTTCATTTTCCGCCGCAGGGCCGCCGCGACGTCCGCCGGGACAAAGGCCCTCACATCCCCTCCCGCCCGGATGATTTCCTTGATGAGATGGGAGTTTAAAAACGCATATTTCCCGCTCGACATCACGAAGATCGTCTCGAGGTCCGGGGCCATGGCCCGGTTTGTGAGCGCCATCTGAAACTCATTCTCGAAATCGGAGACCGTCCGGATGCCCCGGAGAATCATGGCGGCGCCGCATCGGCGGGCGTAATCCACCGTCAGACCGTCGAAGTGCCCGACGCGCACGTTCGGCAGGCGCCGGGCATGCCGTCGAAGCATGGCGACCCGTTCGGACACCGGGAAGAGCGGCGACTTCCCCGCATTGTGGAGGACCGCAACAACAAGCTCCCCCACCAGACGGCTCCCCCGCGCGATGACATCGAGATGGCCGAATGTGACGGGATCGAACGTCCCGGGATAAAGGGCGCGCCCCGGTTTTCGGGAGGACTTCACCATAAGGGGCATCTTATGCGAGGGGCGTTGCGCCGACAAGCGTTTTCCGGGGAATGCCGGTCACCGATCCACGGTCTCGAAGTCGAGCGCGCGCTCGGAACGATTTCCCGCGTCGTCCGTGACACGGACCGTGAGCCGGTGCTTCCCGAAGCTCAGCGGCACCGACGGCCGGGCAATCATCCCCCCCGCCGCCGGAAGCACGTCGATCGCCGCATCGTCCACCGCCACCTGGACGGCGGAAGGCGGGATGGGCTTGGGGGACGACCGGCCCCGGAGCGAAATGACAACGACGGGGAGACGCTGGGTGGCCGGCGCGGCGCCCAGGAAGGCGGGCGGCCCGATTTCGGGATTTACGGAGAGGGACTGGAGACGCGTTTCCAGATCCGCGCCCGGCAATTTCGCCAACGCCTTCGAGAGAAGCCCCCGCGCCTTCTCCATCTCTCCCTTGCGGACGGCAAAAACGGCCTGGGCCGAAAGGACATGAGGGTCCTCGGGAGATTCCACGGCCAGCCGGGTGATCAGTTTAACCGCATCCGCTTCGCGCCCGAGACGATCAAGAAGAACGGCCAGGAGATAGGCCGTTTCCAACGGTGGGGCGGGCGGGGGTCCGGCCGCCGCAAGAATCTGCTCCAGCATCGGCGCCACTTCCCGCTGCACCCGTTCGAACTCGTCAGGACGCGCGACGCGCATCGCCCGCGCGCGCTCCAGGAGAAAAATGGCCTGGTTCAGACGGATTGCCGGCGTAACCTTCTCGCCGGCGACCGCGTTGTCGAAGTAGGTCTTGGCGATGTTGAAATCCCCCCGGCGGAAAAACGCGACCGCCAGAGCGTTGTAGAGATAGGCCCCCCCCCCGGCCGGGAGATCCGGCGCCAGGCGCGCGAACTCATGAAGCGCACCCGGCGTTGACGAATCCTTTCCCCCCGCCGTGAGCGCCCAGAGTTCCGCAAGCTTCTCGTTTACCCGGGCAATTTTCCAGGTCGGCTCGATGAGCCGGGCCTGCTGGAAGAACGCGCGAACCTCCTCCACCTCCGCCCGCGCGGGCACGCGCCCCTCGGCAAAGACCTTCGTCGCACGCAGGATGCCCAGGACATAATACGCCCGGGGCAGGAGCACCGCCGACACGAGCCGCCCTTCACGCACAGCCCCTCTCAATCGCTTCTCGGCCCCCTCCGGATTGTTCCGGACGAAGGCCAGGAGCCCGATGCCGATTTCCGCATCCGCGTTCTCCGGATCAAGCGCCAGGGCCTTGTCGAAACTGGCCCCCGCCTCCTCCGCCTTGTCGGTGGCCGAAGGTTGCTCCTGGTATTCCGCAAGCGCCACCATCCCCAACCCGACGTGAACGGTCGCCGTCTGGCCGGCGGAAAGCGCCCGGGACGACCTCCCCGGCAACGCCCCGAGGACCGTCTGGTAATCCTGACGGGCCTTCGCGTAGAGACTTTTCCGCGCCAGGAGATCCGCCCGGAGGATCAGCGCGTCCGGCTGGCCGGGACGCCCCTCGATGATACGATCCAGATGCCGGAGCGCATCGGACGCATCCCCCATTGCCGTGGCGACCATGGCGTTCCGCAGGGAAACGGACAGCCACTGATGACGCCACGTGGCACGGGCGTAAACCATCAGCACCGGCGCGAGGACCACCAGAATCCCCAGTTCCACCCATCCCGCCCGGTTCATCTGGAATCGTTTATTCACCGCCGCGATCATGCGCCGGCACCTCCTTCTACCTCGTCCGTCCGCGAAGGATCACCCCCGGGAACGGCCCGTATTTCCGGCTGTCCGAGACATCCGCCCGGTTGTCGTTAAGCACAAATACACGTCCCCGCGGGACCAGAATCTCCGGGAAATCCTCCGGCGCGGCATCCCGCAGGTACGACTCATCCATCTTGCTGCCGCCCACGAAAAGCGATCGGTTTCGAACGGCCACCGTCTCCCCCGGCAGGCCCACCACCCGACCCATCCGCATGTCATCCTCCGAGGACATCGGATCCAGGTACGTGACCACGTCCCCGCGACGCAGAGACTGACCCGCGTCCCGCACCCGGGTGAGAAGGAACCATCGCCCCCGCTTGGCAAAGGGCTCCATGGCGCCGTCCGCGCGCGGCACCTGGAAAAGTTCGTACCGCGAGAAGAAGAGCGCAATCCCGATCAGAACCGCCAGGACCAGAAACAGGTTGGTGTAACGGAGTATCTTCATACACGCCTAGCGAAACAATGACCGCCGCTGGATCAGAGGGAACAGGAAGAACACGGCGACGAGTGATTGTACCACGATTTCCGGAACGTCAAACCCCCGATTGTTTTTGATAAACACGGTGAATCGAACGGGAAGGTGATACGCCAGGGCAACGGTGATGAGAAGCATGAGATAGTACGCCCACCGCCGGCGCCGCTCGAAAAGGATGTAGCAGGTGTAGGCCGCAAGAACGATATAAATTAATACGACGATCCCAGCCGGGGAAAGGGGCCGGGTTCCCATCAGTTCAAGCGGGGTCTTCTGGAAAATCGTGACCTGCCAGCCCGGGAAGAAGAACCAGACCATCCAGAGGATTACCCCCAATCCGCACAGAAGGATGAAGAAAAACCCCAGAATTTCCAGCCGCGGCGGGATGCGATGACGGCTGTCGCTGTCGGTCATCCGCATCATGTCGCTCTGCCGCTTCATTTTTTCCCGCCCGCGAGAAGCTGTTCCCGACGGTCCTTTGAGATCTTCGAGAAATGATACAGGAGGGCGTCCCGGTTTAAAACAGCGTTCTCGTAACGGAGCGTCATCGCCAGACACTCCGTCGGGCAGACCGTCGTGCAAAGGTCGCAGTAACAACACTTCGCCAGGTCAATGTCGAAACGGGTCAGATGCAGGCGTTTTTTGTGACCCGTCGTGGTCGAGCCCAAATCCTCTCCCGCCTCCGCCTTCACGGTCTCGATGGTGATGCATTCCACGGGGCAGATGCGGGCGCATTGAAGGCACCCGATACAGTCATCAATATCATTGTGGAGCTGGGCCCGGGCCTTCGGCGGCAGGGCCAATTTTTCGTAAGGATAGCGGACCGTCACCGGACGCTGAAAACAATGGCGCAGGGTGAGCCCCATTCCACGGACGAGAGATCCGACATCCCCGACAATGCCGCGTCCGGATGACATCAGCCCCCTCCTTCCACCGTGCCGAACACGCTGTGGCCGCGGCCGGGATCGTCCTCTCCGTAAGGCACGCGCACGCCTTCAAAGACTTCCGGCGCCCGGTAGTCCTTCCGAAGGGGATGCCCCTCCCAATCGTCCGGAAGGAGAATCCGCCGGAGGTCCGGATGCCCCTCGAAACGGATGCCGAAAAGATCCCACGCCTCCCGCTCATGCCAGTCGGCCGCCTTCCAGACACCGGCGACGCTCGGAAGAACGGGGTTCTCCCGGGGCGCCTCGACCTTCAGAACGAACCGGTGGCGGTGCACGGACGATTCCAGATGATACACCACGCCGAGCGCACCGCCGAGGTCCATCCCGGACAGACAGGACAGAACATCGAAACCGAGGGCCGGATCGTCCCGGAGAAAGACCGCGGCATCGGCGACGACTTCGCCAGCGAGTTTCGCGAACGGCTCGGGAACGTCCAACCGGGCTTCGAGAACCCGCCCCCCCAGCCGCACCGAGAGTTGATCGGCGATTTCAGCAGGTGTCATGCCTTCTCCGTCAGGCCCGCACAACCGGGTGCCCTTCCCCCCGCCGGCGCACGGTGAAATACGACTCGTTCCGAATCTTCCCGAGCAACTTCAGAATGCCGTCCAGAAGCGCCTCCGGTCGCGGCGGGCACCCCGGCACATAAACATCCACGGGAACCACCCGATCCACCCCTTTGACCACATGGTAACCGTGCTTCCAATACGGCCCACCGCAGGTCGCGCAGCTCCCCATCGAGAGGACGTACTTTGGCTCGGGCATCTGCTCGTAGAGCCGGCGGAGACGCGACGCCATCTTGAAGGTCACCGTCCCCGCGACAATCATGATGTCCGCCTGACGGGGGCTTGGCCGGAAAAAAACGCCGAAACGATCCGTGTCGTAACGCGAGGCCCCCGTGGCCATCATCTCGATGGCGCAGCAGGCCAGACCGAACGTCACCGGCCAGGCGGAATAACTCCGGCACCAGTTGACGAGACGGTCCGCCGTCGTGAGGATGACGTTGTCACCCTCGCGCCGAAAGTCCGCCGGAAGATCACCCGAAAGATTCACTTCGCGTGGAACGCCTTGTTCTTCTCAATGAACGACTTCCACTTCTCGGGAACGCCGTCCTGCGGAAAGATGGCCTGGACCGGGCAGACGGGTTCGCAGGCGCCGCAGTCAATGCACTCATTCGGATTGATGAGAAACTGGTCGGGCGCCTCGTGAATACAGTCCACCGGGCAGGCCTCGACGCAGGCCTTGTCCTTCACATTGATGCAGGGCTCGCAGATGACATATGGCATGGATGCCTCCTTGAGACGTGAAGCCACGTTCCCTTCACTAAGCGCAGGGTCCAGTCGCGGATGATACACCGCCGGGGGCCGGTTGTCAAAGGGCGGCCCGGCGGAAGGACGGGTCCTCCAGGGACGAGGTCACTTCTTTTCCCCGGCGCGCTCGATCTTCAACGCCCAGGTCTGGCCCTTGTCGTTGACGAGCACCACGACATCCTGCGAGGCGTCATAGGCCGTGGCCGAGCCGCCCGTCGGGAAGGCGGTGGGCGGCTTGAGCTCCGTCCAGCGATCCGCGGCGGTCTCGTAAATCCAGAGGTCGTTGAACCAGTTGCCATTGCCCTCGCCGCGCCCGCCGGCCATCACCAGCGCCCCGAGCTTCTCGTGCCAGAGGAGGTTGTGCATGGAGCGTGCCGGAGGGCTGACCGCGGGCTTCATCTCCCGCCAGGCCTTCGCGGCCGGGTCGAACGTCCAGGTCCCCCCCTTGGGAGGCAGTAGTACGAAAACCTTATTCTTGCGATCATAGGCCAGGCCGCCGTCCACGTACCCCTCGGTCCCTTCGGGAGACTCGGGCAGCTTCTCCACCTTCCGGCCTTCCGGATAAAAGAAAAAGCTGCCGGAGTGACCGCTGTAGCGCCGCATGAACCTGCGACCGTCCGGGTCGTAGGCCCAACCGCTTCTCACGTTACCCGAGCGCCAGTTGGGCATTCCCGCGGGGAGCCCCTCCTGCTTCCAGGTCCCTGCCGCAGGGTCGCAGATCCAGAAATCCTCGTTGTCCAATATCCAATAGGCATCGCCGGCCTCGCCGTAGCGGAAGTGGGGGAAGTCAATGACCGGCCAGGCGCGCTTGTCCCCGGTGTCTCCCGGCTGGCGCTTGCCCAAACAGGTCCAGCGCGTGGCGGCCAGGTCCAGCGCCCACATCTCGCTGGGCCCCTTTCCACCCCCCCGCGCGTCGCCGGCGGCGCCGTCGAAGAGCACGCACCGCTTGCGCTTGGAGTCGTAGAGCATCGCCGTGGAGGGGGGGGCCAGCCACCGCGGCGTCTCGCCGGCAGGCTTGAGATCTTTCCACTCGGCGCGGAAGGCGGAGGGCGGGGGCGGCGGAGCCTCGCCGGCGCGCTCGATCTTCAACACCCAGGTCTGGCCCTTGTCGTTGAAGAGCACCACGGCGTCTTGCGCGGCGGCGTAGCCGGTGGCCGCGGCGCACGGCGGCGGGGCGGTGGGAGTC
>JAZDJP010000059.1:0-2804 GCA_043803805.1 Planctomycetota bacterium | reverse complement strand
GCGAACGCATCTGGACAGCGGCGGTCACATGCCACCAGCAGGGCCGACCCCTCTTCGCCTACCTCCACTCCGCCATCCAATCCCACTTCGCCCGTCAACCCGCCCCATCTCTATTGCCCTCGGGGCCGTGAACGGTTACATGATTATTTCTCCTGGGGATAGACGAGAATGCGGTCGTGGGCCAGCGCGATGATGTCCGGGATGCCGTCCCCGGTCACGTCCGCCACGATGATTTCCCGCGGTTCCTCGAGGTTCTGCTGACGCTGGAACGACTTGGCCTCGAATACCCGGAAGGACAGCCCCTGCGCGATTTCGGATTTTGGCGTGAGGCGGAGGATTTTGAGAAGTTGCTCCTTCGTGTCCATGGTGATGATCTCGGCGTTGCCGCCGTCGAGATCCCCGACGGCGATGGTTTTGAGGCGGCCGCCCTTCACGTCCGTGGCGAAGGATCCGGCGGCCTTGAGTTGCCAGGCGGCGCCCTTGGCCGGGAGGATGAGGAATTCCTGTTCCCCGCCGAGGAAAATGTCCGGGGTGCGGTCTCCGTCGAGATCCGCCACGGCGAACATCCGGAAGGACAGGCGCGGCACGTCGCGCGTGCGGACCACCTCCCAGGCGTTGCTGGCGGCGTTCCGTTTCAAAATGGTAAGCTGGCTCCGGGCCTTGTCCAGGAGCACCACCTCGGGGTCGGGGTCGTCATCGAGTCGCAGGGCCGCCACCCCGGCGACCTGGGCCTTGGGGTTTTTCGCGGCGAACTGGTCGAGGACCGTCAGGGCGTTTCCGGGGCCGACGAAGAGCGCCCGGGCGTAATTCTGCCGGGCCAGGATCATCTCGGGTTTCCCGTCGCGGTTAAGGTCCGCCGGGAAGAACGACGCCGCCACGGCCTTCTCCACGAGGCCCTTCCCGAAGTCCGGCCGGTCGGTGACGTCCGTGAGGGTGAAGCCCTTCCCGTCCGGGCCGGGCTGGTTCAGCCAGACCCGCATGGCGTCGTAGGGATAGAACAGGATCACGTCCGGGCGGCCATCCTGGTTGGCGTCAAAGAGCGCCAGACGCTCGGGATCGTCCGGGGCGCCGGTGAGTTTGAATTCGCGGGCCACCGGGGCGGGGGCGCCTTCCAGGGCGCTTTTCCGGTCGAGGGCGGCCTTGAGGCCCGCGGTCCAGACGACCAGTTTCCGTTCGGAATCGTTTTTCACCACATAGACCCAGTCCGGGGCGCCGTCTCCGTCAAGATCGCCCACGTCCAGGACAACGGGTTTTCCCGTGACGGGAACCGATGCCGGGAAGTCAATCCGCCCCTTGTCCCATCTCGTCACGCCGAGACTTTTCTCGTCGGGGCTGAGGAGGAGAATTTCATTTTTTTTATCGCCGTCGAGGTCCGCGACCGAAAGACCGGTCACTCCCGAGAGGATCGGGAACCGGACCGGGGGGGCGAGCGTCCCCTTGGATGTCTGGGCGAAGAGGGCGACCTGGGCGATCCCGGGAAGTGTGACGAGAACATCCGCACGGCCGTCCCCGGTGATGTCGGCGACGGCATGACAGCGGGTCCGTCCCGCCTCGTCCTTCTCGAGCGGTGTGTAGCGGACGACGGGAAGGGAAAGACCGTCGGAATTTTCCTTCGATTCGAACCGGTAGGCCTTGAGATGGCCGGACACCTCGTCAATCAGGAAGACGTCGCTCCGGCCGTCCCGGTCGGCGTCGGCGACCGCCCAGGAGCGCACGGGATTCAGGGTGAAGGCCACCATCGCGCCCAGTCCCCCCTCCTCCTGAAACCGGACGCGCAGGGGCTCCGGGGTGGAGGGAAGCAGGTACAGCAAATCCGTCCGTTTGTCCCCGTTGAAATCCCCCGTCCGGAGGGCGACGACGCCCTTCTCGGGATTCGGCATCTCGATCGCCTCCGCGAGGCCCTCCCCGGCGCCGTGGAGGAAATAGGTCTTTTCCTCGGCCAGGAGCGCCACGTCCGCGCGTCCGTCCCCGTTGAAGTCGCCGGTGGCGAGGGCCTCGGGTCCCGGCAGTCCGTCGAGGATTTTCCACGAGAGGGGGGACTTCGACCATCCGCCGTCCTTGAGGCGGGGGACCACCACCAGTTCCCGCGGGTCGCCGTGGTAAACGAGGTCCGGGCGGCCGTCCCCCGTCATGTCGGCGAAATCCCAGGAGAATACCTGTTTTTCCGTGAGATACGTCTCGTGCCGGAACCGGCGGTCGGAGGGAATGTCGTTGGGTTTGGCGGGATTCATCTCCGGGGGCTTTTTGAGATCCGTCTCGAATTCCTTCCTCGTTTTCTGGATGTAGAACTCGATATTGGTTTTTTCGTTGTTGATGATGGCCAGATCCGTCAGGCCGTCGCCGTCCACGTCCACGGCCTTGAGGCAACGGGTGTTGTTGCCCGCCGTGTAGATTTCAAGCCCCGAAAACCCCCACGGGGTGTCCTCGGCGGATGCGGCCGCGGCCCCGATGAGGGAGGCTAGGGTGAGTGCGGGCATGAATTTTCTCATTTTGACTCCTTGATGGTACAAACGGGAAAAAAGAATAGGCGTTTTAGGATATTCATGATTTTTTTCGAGTTCATTGCGGTTGAGGGGACAAGTATACGTTGAGGGCTACCTCGGTGCCAATTTCTTTTATGCCAAGACTTCTCAGTCGTAATAAATACTTGTGCCCGTTCCAGATCCCGTAACCGTTCACGGCCAGAAAAATCCGACGCAGATTTTTCGCCGGCTGGACGATAGTATTCTACATGGAAGTTGCAGCACTTCAACACCTTTCCAAGGAGCAGATGATCGCCCTGGTGGTGGCGCAGGACCGCCAGA
>JAZDJP010000058.1:0-40519 GCA_043803805.1 Planctomycetota bacterium | reverse complement strand
CCACGGGATCAGGGATTGGAAAGAGGGTAGGTCTTCACTACAGGTCGTTTCAGACGTTTCGAATGTGAAAAAACATGACTCCCCAACAATTTATTTTTCCATAATTCCATTTCCGCTCGCGAATCAGCGAAGTCGGGTTAAGCTCCCGTGAGATCGTGGCTGGATCTCGCTGAAGGCACTTGGCAATCTGGCGAAGCGATTGACCCGAACCTCGGAGAACCGCCAGAAGATCTCTTTCGTGGCTGCTCAGGTGCTTGTAGGGTTTTGACATGGCCCACGCATCATAACGCGGCCGCCTTCCAAAACCCTCAAGTGTTGCACTTCGTTATTGAACCGGTGAAATACGTTTTTGCTCTTCGCTTAACGTTTCTCCCCGAAACACAGTAGCCCGCCCGTCCGGGTGGAGACGTAAAGCCGCCCTTGCGCCACGGCCAGGCCTTCGGATGCCGGCTCGGCGGCGAGCGGAAGCGCCGCAAGTTTCCGGCCGTCCTTCCCGTTGATGAGCCAGAGCTCTCCCTTGGCCTCCGGATTGCCGCGCAGGGGTCCTGCCGCGCAGAGGATTTCACCCGCCACGGCCATGGACTCCACCTGCAACGCGCCGGACGGCAATTTCCAAAGCGCCGGGTCCTTGATGGTCTTGCCGATTTCCTTGGCCTGGAGTTCGGCTTCAATCGGAACTTTCTGGGGTTGGCGCTTGGTGAAACCGTACACCCGCTCCCGGTCAAAGGCCACCAGTTGGCAATTCAGGCCGGCGTAGCGCCGGAAATGAAAGCGGTCAAGGATGCCGTCTTTCAGGTGCCATGAATAATCCAGAAGCGATCCCACGGTTCGGGCTTGCGAACCCGGCCCGAGACCGTAGGTATCGGTGTTTTTCCTGCCAAGATCCTTGCCGGTCGCAGGATCGAACCAGCCATAGAGTCCTCCCGCGGAAATCCCGGCGCCGCCGCTGACCAGAAGGTCGGCGATCGTGCCGGCGCCGGACCACAGCAATTTGCCGGTTCCGGGTTCAAGCCCGTAAAGGCAGACATCGCCGTTGCTCAAGGCGCTTCCCCTGCCCGCGAGCACGCAGGCCACGCCGTTTTCAATCAGGACGCCGCCGGCCACCGGCCAGCAGGATTCGATCTGTCCAAAAGCCAGGAGTTTGCGCTCGGCCGGCGCCGCGCGAAAGCGCCACAGCAGATTGCCGTCACTGACCTTCAGACAGTAAACCCATCCATCGCGGGAGCCAAAAAGACAGAGGCCCTGATGGATGGTCGGGGGCATGTCCAGCCGTCCGCCGGCGGTGTAACTCCATTTGATTTCACCCGTGGCCGCATCGCAGGCCACCACGCGATGCCGATCCTTCAGCCCGGTGAAGACAATCCCTTCCGCCACAACCGGAGCGGTCAGCGGATCCGCCCCTGACGGGTGGGCGGCCCACTCGGCGGTCAGCAGGCGGCCCGGCGCGCGCTGGTCATCGAGCCGCTTTTCCCACAGCAACTCCAGTTTGGTGGAGAGCGCCGTGGTGGAACTCGCGGAACGTCTCGCATCGTGCCGGAAGGTACGCCACTCATCGGCCTGGGGCGTGGTGGCCGGAACTGAAACCGGCTCATTTCCCAAGCCCCGCTCCATCCGGGACGCGTTGCCGGGTTCCTCCCGTTCCGGTTCGACGGGGCTATCGGGCGCAAAAGCGGCGAAGCCACGAATTTCTTTTTCTCCCACGCACATGCACCGGTTGGGAAACCCGTAATAGAGGCCGTTGGCCACGACACCGCCCACCCCGCAACCGTTGCGCACAGCCGAAAAAACGTTCAACTTCCCGGTCTCCCATTCCATGAAATTAGACGGGCGGCCGTAGAGGAAGAAATTTTCGGTGGCGGAGCTGACGCCGTCCACGGCGCAACCCGGACGAGGGACGGGCGCGACGAAACTCTTCCGGAGTTCACCGGTGTTGGGATCAAAACCCTCCCACTGCACCTGCTTGACGCCCCCTTCGTTCTTGAAGTCTTTCTGAATCCACAAGAGCCCTTTGGCAAAAAACAGGATGGGCTCCGTGCCGCTGTAAGTCTGCTGCCAAAGCGAAGCGCCGTCTTTGAAGGAGATGGCGTGTACCGTGATGCTTGCATCCTCCTTCTTGACGCTGGCAAAGAACACGTGACCGTTCCGGTAGAAGAGCGCCGGCCGGCCGCCGCTCCAGGAACCGATCTCCCGGCTCCATTGCTTTTGGCCGGACTTCAGGTCGAAACGCACCAGGTCCTTCTTGTCCGCAATCACCACCTGGCCGGCGCCCAGCACGGCCTCCTGGCAATCGGTGGTCTTATAGTTCCATTTTTCCTCACCCGAAACCGGGTCAAAGCATCGTATTTGCGTTCTTCCCCTCACCACCAGAAGACCTTCATCATAGAGGAGCCTGCCGTTATTTGAGTCGCCGACAGGCCCCAGTTTTTTCAGGAGTCCCCCGGTGGCCGCGTCGAGGACCACCACCTGGTCATCCTGAATGGCGAAGACCCGGTCGCCGGAGGCCACAAGAAAATTCACCGTACATCGGGGAAACCTCAATAGATTGTAAGTCTTTTCGCTGTAGGGAATCATCCACCGAAGAAGGCCGTTGAACGCGTCCCGGGCCACCAGGTATCTGGACGCCGCGGGTTTTTCGTGGAAGAACAACCCGGCATATTCACCTGACATAATGTAGAAGTTGCGGCCCTGGGCCGAAACCAGCGCGCTCGCATCAACCAGGCCAACGGCAGGCCCGGCCAGCCAACGCAAGGAAGACAACGGACCCATCCGGTCGTTGGACACGCCGCTGCCTTCGGCCCCATGCCTGTAATGGGTCCACTCATCCATCTCCGGCGGACGCGGCTTGTCAATCCTGGCCCAAAACCCATCCTGTGTGATAAGTTTGAAATCCTTGATTCCCGCCAAGGCCAGGAGCGCCCGGAATTTTTCTTCCGTCAGGCCGGGCGACGCCGCCTGACCGAGCAACGCCACGCCCTGCGGACAGAGCACGCGCCGGATTTCCTGCAGGGAGAAGCCCTGGTTCACAACACGGGCCAGGTCATCAATCACCAACAGGTTGACCAGATTATCGCCGTAGGGAAGCCGGGAGGGAGAACCCGTTTCCACCGAGGCCTGCCCGTAAAGGCCGGCCGTAGCGAGCGTCTGCCGGGCCCGGCTGACCAGCGCGGGATCCTTTTCCCAACCATGAACCAGCCAGCGACCATCCCGGGCGAGCGCCGCCGTCAGCGTGCCGGAGCCACAACCGATGTGAACACACAAGCCAGACTCTCCACGCGCCTGGCTTGTCAGCAGTTTGACCCGTCGTTCCTCGACGGAGGATTCCCCGCCAGCCAGGCCTGTCGCGCCACGCGCAACACAGAAGACCAGGCAAAAAAATCCGAGGCAAAAAAGATGCTTTGACATGATGCGTCTCCGTTAAGGCCTGCGTCCAGAGAAATCATAGATTCTTCCGTCTCAAATCTTGTGCAAAAAACACAAGATTTTCGCCGGGAGAATCTTGAACAAGGCAAATCGGCCCTGTTTGGTTTCGGCTCCGCCGATTTGCGGGGAAGGGAGAACATGTCAATGCGATGTCCCCAGATAAATTCCCCCCAACACCAGCGCCGCGAGTCCCGTCGCCAGCGCCACCGTGCGCCGGGATGGAAACCGCAACGGGGACGCCGCCGGAACGGATTCGCCCGGTTTCACCGTGGCCAGCGCCGCAACGCCGCCCGCCGCCAACAACAGCGCCAGAACCGGAATCAACGGGAATCGGGACGGAACCTCCTCCGGCCGGACCACCACCGGCGTCGTCGCGGCCTCCCGCCGGACACGGTCCTCGGGAAAATCGGGATGTGCCCGGCGGATGCCCGCCGCCACCGCCTCGATTTTCCGTTGCCGCGCCTCTTCCACCGACCGTTCGCGGGCCGCCCGGGGCGCCTCGGCCGAAACGAGGCGTCCCTCCGTGACGAAAAACAGCCCGGTGTAGAGGGCGCCGGCGACGCCAAGTGTGCGCATGGCGACGACGACGCGCCCGGGCGCCGTCGACCGGGGGAAAATCGATTCCTGCAATACCGCGTAGGGCCGCGCGGCCAGCCACGCCGCCGCCGGGGACAACACCAGAAGCGGCGCCCACCATGCGCGTCCGGCCGCCCCGCCGGCGGGATCCCCCCAATCGTAATACAAACCGAGGATGAGGTACGCGAGGGCCCCGAGCACATTCACCATCCCCGACATGATCAGAAGGGACGAGACGAATGTGGTTTTCGCGACCCTACGGACGAGAGCCAGACACAAAAATCCGAGAGCCAGATTGACCAGAATCCCCCCGTACGCCACCAGAAACGCGCCGGCCGCGCCGCCCCCCGGCGGTCGCGTGTAATTCACCCATCCGCCGCCGAACAGGCTCAACTCGACGCTCCGCACCGCACCGCCCAGGAGCACCACCGGCAGGGCATGCCCAAGCCCCTCATGAAGGAGCGACGCGATCCGCGTCGCCAGGACCATCAGGGAAAGCAGAAACAGGATGAGAAGCAGCATGGATGAAGATTGTAAATGTCTCTCCCCGGATTTTCATCTTTCTTATTCGCAATTCGGAATTTCCCCATTCTTCTGATGGTGTTTCTGCGTGTACCGTGAGTGAGATTTCGATGACTCGGAACTCGGCGACTCGCCGACTCTTCAACTCATGTGTGTTATTGACTTCCCCCGCCCGTCCCCGATAATACGGACAACATTATGAAACAGAAATTCCCCCTCGCCCCCGAAGGATACGGCGTCATCCTGACTCTCGGACTCCCGCTGCTCGCGCTCGTCGCGGCGGCCCTGCTCCGGATGCCGATCCTCGCCATCGTTCCGGGCGCGTTTTTTGTATTTCTCCTGGCCTTCTTCCGGGATCCGGCGCGGCGCATCCCGGCGGATCCGCTCGTCCTGGTGTCCCCCGCCGACGGGCGCGTGACGGCGGTGGACGAGATCGAGGAACCCCGCCATCTCGGGTGCCGGGCGGTGCGCGTGAGCATCTTCCTCTCGATCTTCAACGTCCACGTGAACCGCATCCCGGCCGCGGGCCGGGTGGAATGCGTGGAATACCAGCCCGGAAAATTTCTGAACGCCATGGACCCCGATTCGGCCCGCGTGAACGAGAACAACTTCATCGGGATCACCCTGGACCGCCCCCGCGTCCGGATCGCGGTCCGCCAGGTCGCGGGACTCATCGCCCGGCGCATCGTCTGCACCTGCCGCCCCGGGGACGCCTTGCGGGCCGGGGATAAAATTGGTATGATCCGGTTCGGGTCGCGAACCGAACTCTACTGGCCCGTTTCGCTCGGCGCGGCGATCGCGGTGAAGCCCGGCGACAAGGTCCACGGCGGCCGGACCATCATTGCCCGCCTGCCGGAGGAGAACCCCGGACACCCATGAACCCGGACAGCCCCGAATGCGACGAGGAACTCGAGGAAGGCGCGGGCCCCCGCCCCCTGCGGCGCGTGGCCGTCCTCCCGGCGATCCTCACCCTCGCCGGCATCTTCTGCGGCTTCGGCGCCCTCTCCTATGCCGCCGGGGGGCAATACGCCAACTCCGCGAAACTCATCCTCATCGCGATGCTTTTCGATTCGCTCGACGGCAAGATCGCGCGCCTCATGAAGATGACAAGCTCCTTCGGAGCGCACCTCGATTCCCTCGCCGACGTCATCTCGTTCGGTGTGGCGCCGGCGTTCCTGGCGCTACGTTTCGCCGGGGGCACCCTCTACCACCCGTCGGGAAATCTTCCCGTCGCCTTCAGCGCATCCCTCCTGCACCCGGCCAAGTGGATATGGACCATCTCCATGCTCTACATCATGGCGGCGGCCCTGCGGCTGGCGCGTTTCAACATCGAAAGCGACGAGGACGTCCGAAGCCACAACGCCTTCCGGGGGCTCCCCACCCCGGCCGCGGCGGGAGTCGTCGCCTCCATCATCCTCCTGGTCCACTACATCAAGGATGATCACCCGGACATCGGCTTCGATCCGATCCTGATCGCGGCCTGGGCAATGCCCTTCCTCACGATGACCCTCGGCATTCTCATGGTGAGCCGCGTGCGTTACGTCCACCTGTTCAACATCCTCACGAAGGAACAGAAACCCTTCTTCTTCCTCGTGGAGATCATCTTCGCCGGGGTCCTCATTGCGGTCATCCCGGAGGTGGCCCTCGCGATCGTGTTCTCCCTCTATGTCCTCTCGGGTCTCGGGACCTGGATCGCCGACCGTGTCCGCGGCCGGACGCCCCAGGAGGAGACCATTTTCTAGGATTCCGCCATGGTGGAAGTCGAACTCTCGCGCATCCTCATCTCCGAAACCAGCGATGCCCAGATCATCGTCCTCAAGGAGAAGAACGGACGGCGAAGCTTCCCCATCGTCATCGGAATCAACGAAGCGCTCGCCATTGACCGGGCCATCAAGGACCTGGAGCCCCAGCGCCCGCTGACGCACGACCTCATGAGCCGGATCATCCAAGCCCTCGACGCGACGCTCGCCGGGATCGTCGTGAACGACCTCCGGAGCAGCACCTTCTACGCGAAACTTCTGCTGAAGCGGAACGGCAAGGTTGTGGAGGTGGACTCCCGCCCGAGCGACGCCGTCGCGATGGCCGTCCGATTCCGCGTGCCCATCCACGTCGAGAACGCCATCCTTGATGAAGTGGGCATGGAGGATCCCTCCGGGGCTCCTGCACCTCCCCCGGGGAACGAGAACGATCCCGAAGAGAACGAGTAGCCCATCCCCGCCCCGTGCGCCATCCCGGCCGTCTCCCCCACCGGGAAGTTATGGACACACGAAATCGCCATGCTAGGATATCCGGCGATTTTCGAAACGCATCTTTTCGACGGGCCGACGTAGCTCAACGGTAGAGCACCGCTTTCGTAAAGCGGGGGTTGCGGGTTCAAATCCCGCCGTCGGCTTACCTTCTTTTTACACGTGGCATGGGATTTGAAGGGCGTCACCCGGCACACCGGCGGCCGCGTCACGGATTGGAGACTTCCGCGCCCTCATACATGGATTGGAGCAACTGCCGGCCCTGGGCGCCCCGGCAAACCAGGTACACCGGCTCCCGCGCGAGCGGCAGAACCAGCCGGCCATCCTCGGCGGCCGGCGCGGATTCGTTGCCCATGAAATCGATGACCGTGAAATCGCCCGCGGCTTTGCCCTCCGGCAGTTTGAGGCGGACAATTTCCCGCCGGGCGAAGCGATCGAAGGCGGCGTACTGCACCGCGGCCGCGCTGTCGGCTCCCTCGAAGACAAATGCCCGTAGCGGACCGGCGGCCACCCGCGTCCGGTAGGTCCGGCCTTCGACGGCCAGCGCCATGGCGGCGTGGGCCGCGGCGATGGGCCTCAGCATCCGCCCCTCGTCCCACATGGTCGCGCTGATGTCCCGCTCGGACACCCGCGGCTTGGGAAACTCTCCGAAGCGCCAGGGATCCGCCTGTTCGTAATAGAAAATGCGCTCGACCCCTCCGGCGATATTCTCCATGTAGGTCCGGACCAGCTCGAAACAGGCGTTGCGGAAATGGTACCGGGCCTCCGGCTCCAGACGATCCCTGCGGAGCTGGTCGAAGAAACTGGTCGAGAAGACGCATTCCTCCGAGTTCCAGATGGGCACGGAAACGCCCTGACTTTCCAGCAGGCGGCGAAGCTCCGGCATGAATGCGGGCGCGAGATCGGGCTCGAGGTAATGAATGGAAAAAACGTCCATCGCCTTCCCGCCCGGCGCCGCCATCATGCGCCTGATCCATGCCGGATTGCGCGGGTCCAGGCCGCCGCCGCCCAGAACCAGGCAGTCCGGATCCGCCTTCTTCGCCTCCCGGTAGGCGACGCCGAGCATTTCGGCGTACTCCTCGGGCGTACCCGTCCAGAACGTTCTGACGTGAGGCTCGTTCCAAACCTCCCAGTGTTTGACGCTCCCGCGGTAGTGCTCCACCGTTTTGAAAACGTAGCGCGCAAAAGCGTCCGACTTGCCCGGTCTGGCGTCGGCCGCCCACTTGGGTTGGTACAGAAATTGTCCGAGCGTGAACAGACCGGCGTCGTCCACTTTTTTTTGATTCGGATCGCTCCAGACCCACTGGTCGGGCTTGTCGGGCTGGACCCGCGTCCACCAAGTCCACTGCATCATGTTGTGGCAACGCGCCCATTGAATACCGAGCTTCTTTCCGGCGGCCAGATGCCAGGCCAGGTTGATGCCGTCCATGTGGCCGCCGAAGCAGGATTTCCCGTTGCGCGGCGCGTCGAAGAGTTTGCGCGACACAACGGTGAAACCGCCCGCGTCCTCCACCCAGGCCATGTCCGCCTCATTCAGGCCGGCGTCCAGCGCCACCTTGAAACAGCCGCGCCGGGGCGGCTGGAAATCCACCGGGAACTCCTGCTCCCGCTCCGGATCGAGAGTCACGGATCGCGATTCGCGGGCCGCCTCCTGCTGGCGCACATCGATCAGACGGAACCGCAGTCGCACCGGGATCGACTCTTTCCGAGTGGTGCGGAGTTTGAGCTTCAGGCCCGGCTTCTCGCCGTCGAAGAAAATGCCGTCGCCGCTCGTACAGCGAACCCAGGCGACCTCGACGAGGTCGCGCGGAGCCGGCTTCGGCAGGGACTCGTAAGGCCACTCGGCGAGATCCGGTTCCGTGGAAAGTTGCACGTTTCGCCAGGCGAGATCCGTGCCCCAGCCGCTCGTCAATCCGTAGCCGCCTCCGGCGGGAACCGGCCGGCCGTCCTCATATTCGATCAGCTTTTTATCATCCAGAAAACCGAAAACCTTTTTGCCGGCGAAAACCAGACGAAGTTCAAACTCCTGCGTGTTCCTGGCGTAGTGGCCGTAGCCCGGCGCCCGGGCGACCGCCTTCCAATCCTTCCCGGCGAGACGCTGAAGTTCCATGCCGCCATGCTCTTTGCTGATCTCCAGCCGGTACGCGCCCCTGGCAACCAACGCCAGATGGTGGCAACTGCGGGCGTTGCGCACCGTCGCGCGGAACGTGCCGTCGCCGTCGTATGTGACTCCGAGCGTTGCCATCGGGTTGGACTGTTCGCTACGAACCACCAGACAACCCTTCTCGATGGTGTACGTTCCCCCGGTCAGGTTCCAGTTTTCCGGCTTGGCCGGACCTTCGGGCTGACGCTCAAAATCGCTCTGATAAAGGACTCCGGCGTCGGCCGGGGCGATCAGGCCCAGGACACCCAGCAGAGCGCAGATGACGGGAATCCACCGGTTCATCCTTGAAATTCTATCCGCCTTGCGGGGAATTGAAATGATTGACTCCGCCCGGTCGTTTCACTACGATTCGGAAATTGACGGTAAAGCGGTGAAGCTATTCGTTAAGAGTTGATTTTCCGCTTCGCGTAAGGACGCCATTCCCATGCCTATTCCATCGCGCCCCATTCTCATTCTGCTCACTCTCACTCTGGTCAGCATGCCTGTCGCGCTGTGTAGCGAGGCGCCCCCGAGCGCTCAGCGCATGGACACGGTGAACTATGTTCTTGGAACACAGACCATCGGCATCACGTACACGTTTACCGGGAAGACGGGTTTGGTTGAAACAGCCGAACGGATTCACGAGATGGGCTCCAATGTTCTGAAGTTCAGCATGAGCCCGCGAATGGAGGAACAATACGGTCTCCCCAAACGGGAGGACATCCGTTCCCTTGCGGATCTGGCAAGCAGGGAACCATCCGTCAAAACGGTGCTGGACATGCCGTTTGCCTACTACCTCATCTGGGTTTACCCGTTCGCCCACCGGGACGCCGCGTGGACGGATGGCCTGTCGGAAAAGGAACGGAGGGAAGCTTATGAAGAAGTCCATGCGCTCGCCGCCCATCTCCTGAAAACGTACAGCGGCACGGGGAAGACGTTTCTCCTGGGACACTGGGAGGGGGACTGGTACCTTCATCCAAACTACGATCCGAAGCAGGACCCGAATCCCGAGGCCATCCAGGGCATGATCGACTGGCTGAACGTGCGCCAGGCCGCCATTGATGCTGCCAAGAACGAGACATCCGCCAAAGATGTCTCCGTGTGCCACTATACCGAGGTCAACCTGGTCCGGAAAGGAATGAAGGGCGGCGTGTGTCTTGTCAATAACGTCCTTCCCCACACGAAGGTGGACTATGTCTCCTATTCCAGCTGGGACACGATCAATCCGCACAAAGGCGGCACAAGGAAGGCCCTGCACGACGCCCTCGACTACATCGAGTCAAAACTGCCGCCCAAGGCGGGCATCCCGGGGAAACGGGTTTTCATAGGGGAATACGGATTCGCTCTGGAAACAACGAAAACGCCGCAGAGGCAGGACCGCTACTCCCGGGATGTTTGCCGGGCCGCCCTGGAGTGGGGATGTCCCTTCGTGCTGTATTGGGAAATGTACTGCAACGAAACATCCAAAGACAAGCACCGCGGCCTCTGGCTCATTGACGACAAAAATCAGAAACAACCCTTTTACCACACCTTGCAGAGCTATTATGAAAACATGCGGCGATTCGTTGAAGCGTTTGGAAAGGAACACGGACGACTGCCGACGGACAGCGAGATTCGCAAGAAGGCTCTCGAGATTCTGAAGCAGGACCCCGGGGAACAAGGCGCTAACGGTAACGAATAGGGATTGGGTTGACTCCTTCCGGGTTTTTCACCACTAATTCGCCGGTGCGGGACCCAGGGAGTCCAGCAAGGCGCGGTACTGGGCGGTTTTCTTCTTGTCGTCGCGCTTTTCGCAGAGGGGCACCAGCCGTTCCAGGACGGTCCGCAGCACCCCCTTGATGAGCTTGTCCTTCTTCGGGAGGGTCGCGATGGCCTTCGCGACGTCCTCGTACGCCGCGAACAGGTCATCCTCCTTCACCTTCTTGTCGAGCCCCTCGAACCGCTCATTGGCCCGGGCCAGGACGTGGGCGTCCTGCGAAAAATTGACCAGGGGATAGAGGTAGGCGAGGACCGCGCGCTTGACGTCCCCCTCCGCCATCCAGAGATCCCCCTCCACGATCTTCACGTCGGAGGCGAGGTCGGCGCGGTTTTTTTTCAGGTAATCGAACATCTTCGCGCAGATCCCGGCCTTTTGTTTATTGTCCTCCACGGCGGCGAGGAACGTCTCGAAAAACTCCACCGTGAAATCGGGGAAATCCTTCACGGTGAGATCGAAGAATTTATTGGCCCAGTAGAACCCCTTCGCGCGATCCATGCGTTGTTTTGTGAAGAGTTCCGCCGCGAACGTCCAGTTCCCGCTGTGATACGGGCAGGCGGCGATGGCCTTCTCCAGGAGATCCGCCACCACCTCCGCCCGCGTCCGCCCCCCCGCCGGCGAATCCGGCAGGCGCGCGTCCGCCCAGCGGGACGCCTCCCCCAGCACGTAGCCCTCCTCGATTTTCGCGATGGACCCGGCGCGGAGGACCGCCGCGGACATCTTCACCACGGAATCCGGGATGACCTGCCGGAAGTCCGTGGGATCGTTGACCTCCCCCTTGTAATAATGATCGTCCTGGTAGCGGCCGTAGGAGAAATTCCAGTCCACGCGGGACTTGAAGGCGAGCACCCCCGCCCAGGCGTGGCCGCCGCGATTGCCCGCCCCGCGGTCGTACACCGCGGGGACGCCGAAGGTGCGGAAGACGTTCTCGGTGACATAAGCCTGATCCATGCAACACCCGCCGAGTTTCTTGATGTTGGCCAGCGTGTACGGGATGTTGAGCCCCTGGCCGTGGGCGGGGCTCAATTTCATCGTCCAGGGGATGCCCATGTAGACCGCCCCGGGGCTTTCGCCGCCCTTGTAGTTCAGGAGAATCCACTCCCGTTCTTCCTTGGACAGGCGCGTCCCCACAACGTAGACGGCCAGTTCAAATGGCAACGCGGAAGGCTTGATGAGAAGCCGATCCTCGTTCGCCGCGTAGAACTTGAAGGAGGCGACCAGCGCCCCCTCATCGAGCGGCGCCTTCACCCAGTGATGGAACCCGAAATTGTCCCAGACCACCGCGTAGGCGATGCAGAACTCCTGCCATTTTTCAAATTTGGCCGGATCCGCGTCACGGAGTGTCTTCATCACCCCGAGGGCCTTCCCGACGTTGTCGCGGTCGTCGGCGGCGTGGAGGAAACGCGCGAGCGTCTTCGGGTGGTCGAGTAGCCAAAGCGCCATGTCGCGTTCCGCGGGAATCGCCAGGCGTTCCGCCGCGCCCCGCAGGGTCAGGAGTTGGGTGACGCGATCGAGGGAGAAATCGTTCGCCGCCGTCAGTGCCGGGGCGAGGTCCGCGTCCATCGCTGTAATGGATTTCTTGGCATCCCCCTTCCCCTCGAGAACCGCCTTCACCGCATCGTAGTGGGCGGGGCAAAGGGGATAGGGCGTGGCGGGCGCCTCGCCGGCAACCGCGATTCCCGACATCACAAACATCATTACCGCGGACAGGATGTATTTCATTTTACGGCTCCCCTCCGTTGCCGATCGCCATTTTAATCGTCTTATAAATAGTACCACCTGCCCGAGAGAACGGCAATAATACCGCCACAACTGAAAACCCTCCAGAGGATTGCGAGATAAGGAAAAGGCACCGGTCAGATCAGATGAAAATATCCGTATTTTAACGTCCCTCATAGACACTACAACGCACCCGCCATGATAATTGCGAGTTCCTTGCTGACACTCTCGCAAAGGTTCGCCCCGTGGATCCGAAGAAATTCAGGAATCATCGCGTCGCGGCATCGAAAGGCGTCGTGTACTTGGCAATTCGCGGCGATAGCTTCGGCAAGAGACTCGGCCTCCACCAAAGTCAATGACGTGAACAACGGAACGAGACGACCCAACCGTTGCTCGGCAACGCGAAATGTAGATGACGAACGCACTTGGTCGATCAGTCCTGGAATGAAGCGCCTAGGAAAGCGCCTTAGGATCGGGTCTTGGATTAGGTCCTCGAGAGATGCAAGAACGAGTCTCTGACTCTGAATATGGGAAATGAATCCGAATGGAACGGTCTCATCCAAGGACAGAGGAATGAAGAGCATGTCAGGATTTGCGCACGCGAAACCTATCTCTTGAGGTGCCCAATCGGATTCACGGGATGCCTGACTTAGAACCGCCACGAGAATGTGGGCGGCCCGGAGTTCATCCAAAATACGTTCCCTCCAAGTCTCGGACACGCGCAGATCCTCATGAGCGAGAAAGGGGATGACGCCTACTCGCTCCAACGCACGACCGACTTCACCAGCCATGATCTTGTCCTTCGTCGAGTAACTCACGAAGGCGCGAAGCAGTTTGGTATCCCCTTCCGTCATGTCGTTCTATCCACTGTAGACCCAACGTTATGGACGAGTGGGTCACCCGCCGCGGACGGGTCGTCCGTTCCACCCGATGGTTGATCGCTTCCTTCTTTCCCAGATCCAATTCTTCGCACCGCCTCGGTCATTGCGTAGTGGACGAACTGTTGTCCAAGAGCCGTCAACACATAGGGGTTCGCGTCTTCAAAGGCTGATTCCATTGTGGTGGGCGCGTGTCCGCGCGACCGGCGAGGATGTTTCCGAAGGAACCGTCCGTCCACAGTGGTTTCCCGCTCCTGACGAATCACTCCACCAGTGCTCAGATCCCGGATGAGCAGTTTGAATAGATCGGCCTCGGCCGAATCCTCGCGGACAATTTGCCCGTGAATCTCCATCCAGATGTCGTACCGTGTAACACCAGAATCCTTGTAGATTGTGCGAATAACTGCAAAGTGCGCCTCATGATAGAGATTCAACCAATCAATGAACAGCCGAATTACATCGTCCGAACAGAGTTTCGTGCCGCCTGCATTCGTAACAAGGTTGGCAACATACTTTCGCTTTTCTTCTGTGTCAGCCTGATCCCATGTACGAAAAGCTCGCCGAACTAGATTCAGGTAGCCTTCGTTTTCTATCCGCGCATCAATTTGTTCGCCGATACTTTCGAAGCGAGTTGAAATGTCGTTGAGCGTGCCTGCGAGAAGGGTCATTTTCCTGTGATGCTCATTGAGCCATCGAGTTCTCATGTCGTCGGCTTTGATATCCACAGACTCTGTCTTCAGACTGGCTATTGTACTTATGAATCCACCAACCCAAGGGATACTGCCGAGAGCCGCGAGCAGAAACTTTTCAAAGAATCGTCTCCGACCTGAGGGCGTCAGTTTGGCGATTTCGGTCTTGATGACTTCGACCTTGTCGCCTTCAGTAGGGTTACCGGTAGCGTCATCCGTGTCAGTCATAATCGTTTACCCCCAATGAGTTCAAGTTCACCGGCACGCCATCAGGCGCGTCCGGCAAAATTTGCGAGAATCAGCCCTCTGACACGCCACCCTTGTTGTTGACCAAGGCAAATATCTTCACGGCAAAGACCCGATAATCTTCCCGCTTTTGTCGGACAGGTTCAGCGCCGGTCCGTCCTTGTTCACAGCAAGACCGGCACAGGGCGTTCCGATCTCATCGGACAACACCAGCGCTGGCCCGCCCTTTCGCAAACCAAGTCCGGCACGGGACTGGCCATTCTCGTCGAGCATTGCCAACATCGGCCCGCCATCGTTCACGGCTAATGCGGCGCGGGGTTTTCCATTCTCATCGAGCAGACACAGTGCCGACCCGTCATGGTCCACAGTCAACCCAGCGCGGGTTTTGCCAATTTCATCGTGGAAACTCAACACAGACTCGTACTTACTCACAAGTAGATCGGCGCGGACCATACCGTCCTCGTCGGCCAGTTGAAATTCCGGCCCGTCCTCGCTCACAACAAGACTGACGCGGGTCTCGCCCCTCTCGTCATGTATATTCAACCCAGTTCCGTCCTTGCTCATAGCCAACCCGATTCGAGTCTTTCCGTTCTCATCAAATAGGAACATCCTTGGCCCATCCTTGTCCATACACATTCCGGCGCGAGGCATCCCGCACTCATCGAGCAAATTCAACATCGGCCCGCCATCGTTCACGACCATCCCGATGCGGGCCTTGCCGTTCTCGTCGAGTAGCGTGAGCATCGGCTCATCCTCGCTCACGGACATTCTGACGCGGGTCTTGCCGTTCTTGTCGGACAGACTCAGTATTGACCCATCCCTGCTCACAAACATGTCGGCACGGGATTTGCCATTCTCGTCGTGAAGTGACAACCCCGACCATTCTTTGTTCACAGCCAGTCCGGCGCGGGGCGTACCATTCTCGTCTGACAACATCAACCCCGGCCCGTCCTTGCTCACACCCAGCACAACACGGTCCTTCCCGTTCTCGTCCTCAACAATGAATCGGTTGGCTCGAATTTCCATAGTCGTAATTTTCGCCTCCACATTGCTGTTTCATCGCCGTTCAGGTAACTAATTATACCCCACACCTGATTCTTAGGCCACTCCAGAACCTCTGTTCCGCATCGGAACCGGCGGCGCGTGAGTTTGGGTAGGGGCGGGTCTGAGACCCGCCCCTACCGATCCGATCCCCCCTTCTTCTTCCTCCTCGCCTTTTCTTCCGCTCTGTTATAATGACGGCGCATGCGCGATTCCCTGACGATCACGATTCCCGCGGCGCTGGCCGCCCTCGCGGGCGCGGCCGCCCTGGCTTGGTGGCTCGAACGGGACCCGATGTCCGGGATTGTCGCGCGTCTGCCGGGGGCGGACGGCGCCGGGTTCTCCCGTGTCACCGATGTTCCCGTCACGATCGGGGAATTTTCCCGGAATTTCGGCGGGTCGCCCGCCAAATCGGGCGGCGACTGGCCGGGATTCCGCGGGCCGGATTCCACGAACGTCGCCCCCGCGGCAATCCGGCTCGCCGGCCGCTGGAACGAAAAAGACCCCCCCGTCCTCTGGTCCGTCTCGCTCGGGGAAGGCCACGCCGGGCCGGCCGTCTGGCAGGGGCGCGTGTTCGTCCTCGATTACGACGAGGCGAACCAGCGGGACATTCTCCGGTGTCTCTCCCTCGCCGACGGAAAGGAACTCTGGCAACGCGGGTATCGGGTTCACATCAAACGGAATCACGGCCGGTCGCGCACCGTGCCGGCGGTGGCGGAGGGATTCGTCGTCACGATCGGCCCGCGGGGGCACGTCATGGCGGTGGATCCCGTGACCGGGGATTACCTCTGGGGAAAGGATCTCGTCCGGGAATTCGGAACGAAAATTCCGGAGTGGTACGCCGGCCAGTGCCCGCTCATTGACGGAAAGGACGTCGTCCTCGCCCCCGCCGGAAAGGACGTTCTCCTCATGGGCGTGGATGGCCGGACCGGTATTATTAATTGGAAAACCCCGAATCCCCGCGGCTGGCCGATGTCCCACGCCTCCGTCATGCCCATGACGATGAACGGAAAGAAATCCCACATTTACTGCGCCATCGGCGGCGTCGCGGGGATTTCCGCCGAACCCGGCGACAAAGGCGCCCTCCTCTGGGAAACGGACGCCTGGAAACCGTCGGTGGAGGTGCCTTCCCCCGTGCCTCTCGGCGACGGGCGGATTCTCGTCACCGCCGGGTACGGCGTCGGGAGCGCCCTTCTTCAAATCACGGAGGATGGCGGGAAATTTTCGGTCCGTGTGATTCAATCCTGGAAGAGCGGAGACGGATTCTCCTCGGAGCAACAGACACCCGTGTTTTACAAGGGCCATCTCTACGCGGTGCTTCCCAAGGACGCGGGGCCGTTCAAAGGCCAGTTCGTGTGCGCCGCGCCGGACGACGGCCGGAAATTCGCCTGGACGAGCGGCAAGGACAAACGCTTCGGACTGGGCCCCTACCTTGTGGCGGACGGGAAACTGTTCGTCCTGGACGAAACGGGCGTAATCGTCATGGTCAAGGCCTCTCCCGAAGGATACACCGAACTCGGCCGGGCGAAGGTGCTGGACGGCCCCGACGCCTGGGGGCCGATGGCGCTTTCCGGAACACGCCTCATCCTTCGGGACACACGGCGGATGATTTGCGTGGATGTCGGGGAAAATCCGGAGAAAACGCCATGAAACGTTCTCATTCCAATACCGGACGAGGCATGGTTGTTCTCATCACCGCCCTTTCCAGCATCGCGGTGATCGCGATTGCCGCCGGATACCTGATGCCATGGCTTGCCCAGCGCCGGGACCGTTCCAAACCGTGCAATCTTCTGGAATGCGACACCCACACCGATCTTGGGGAATACGCCAAAACCGATCCCCGTCTGATTCTCTTCGACGAAATGCCCCCCCTCGACCCGGGAATCCCGAATCTCCGGGCACTGGCGGTGGGACCGGAGGATAGGATTTATATTGCCGGCGAAAACACCGTCGTCCTCCTGACCCCTGACTGGAAACGGATCAGCGGACCGGACAAAACTCTTTCTGGATCAGTCCACTGCCTGACAGCACACGACCGGGATTTTTTCATCGGCACTCAAAATCACGTTGAAGTAATGAAGGATCATTCCCTGGGACTAATTGCGTGGGAGACTCTCGGCAAAAACGCCTACATCACCTCCATCGCCGTCACCGACAACGACGTCTTCGTCGCCGACGCCGGAAATCGCATCATTCTCCGGTACGATCATGACGGGAAACTTCTCAACCGTATCGGCGCAAAAGATACAAAACGCGGCATCCCGGGATTCATCCTTCCCAGCGCCTACTTCGACGTCGCCGCCGGTCCGGACGGGTCGGTCTGGGCCGCCAACACCGGCCGTCACTCCCTCGAAAACTACCGTCCGAACGGGGATCTGATATCATCCTGGGGAGACGCATCCCCGGACATCGCGGGTTTCTGCGGCTGTTGCAACCCGTCGCATTTCGCCATTCTGCCGGACGGGCGGTTCGTGACGGCCGAGAAGGGATTCGCGCGGGTGAAAATTTACGACCCGGCGGGGAAATTCCTCGGCGTGGTGGCGGGACCCGAGAAATTCGCCCGAGGCACGGTGGGCCTCGACATCGCGGTGGATTCGACGAGGCGGATTCTCGTCCTCGATCCCAAGAGGGGAAAGATCCGGGTGTTTGTCGAAAAACAACCGAACGCCGGAGAAAAACCTTGAGCGCGCCGCACAATACTCACGACGACAAGGATGAGCCAGGAGTCGTTGCTCGTGGTTCGACCCGCTCACCACGAGCGGAACCATTTACCCGCCGCGACCTGTTCCGGTACGCGTTGTTGGGCGCCCTGGGGATCGCCGGGGCGTTCCTCGCCGGGAAACGCCGGACGGCCGCCAGTGGCGAATCCTGCGACCGGGACGGCGCCTGCCGGGGATGCCCGGATCTCGCCGCCTGCGGCCTGCCCCGGGGGCTTTCCGCCCGGCAGGTGCTGCCGGAGAAAAAATGATGAATGCTATGATAGAGGAAACCCGCCCATGGGAAGACGACATTTATCAGTCCGCTCATCCTGAGCCTGTCGAAGGATGAGCCGAGAATGGTATGCGTATGGCTCATGGTTCGATAAACTCACCATGAGCGGATTGATTGTACGGAGATATTCACTCGCAACATGAACTCCAGCGAAACCAACCCTTCCCACTCCCTCTCCCGCCGAGATCTCCTGCGTGGCGCGGCCGTCCTCGCCCTGGGGGGGATTGCGGGCGCGGCCCTCATGCGCTCCCGCAAGCGGGACACCGTCTGGCAGCTCGATCCCGAGAAATGCATCCAATGCGGCCGGTGCGCCACGGCCTGCGTCCTGGCGCCATCGGCCGTGAAGTGCGTCCATGCCTTCGACATGTGCGGTTACTGCCGGCTCTGCATGGGATACTACCCGGCTGACGCGAAAATCCTCGACACCGCCGCGGAAAACCAGCGTTGTCCCGTCGGGGCCATCCGGCGGACGTTCGTGGAGGACCCCTACTACGAGTACACGATTGACGAAAAATTATGCGTCGGGTGCGGGAAATGCGTGAAGGGATGCGGCTCGTTCGGCAACGGGTCATTGTTTTTGCAGGTCCGGCACGACCGGTGCCTGAACTGTAACGAATGCGCCATCGCCCGGGTCTGCCCGTCCGGGGCGTACCGGCGGGTGCCGGCGGACCGGCCGTATCTTCTCAAGGGGAAATACGAAGGGGGTGTGACGTGAACGAACTTTTCCCCAGGACAATTCGCATTTGCCCAAAGCGGTTTTATTCGTTCGTGAATTGTTCTGTCGTCATTCTCATACTCCTCGCCGCGCCAGCGTTCGGGATGGAACGCTTCCCCCGTCCGGAATTCGAGTCCGGCCACCGCCTCCCCGTCCCCGCCGCCCCCCTGCCGTCCGCGACCGGATGGGACATTCTGGATGTCGCGGTGCTCATTGCGGCCATTGCCCTCGCCAGTTTCCTCGCCCTGCGGAAACGATCGCGGACCGGAATTCTCCTTCTCTCGATTTTCAGCGTGTTGTATTTCGGGTTCTGGCGAAAGGGCTGCGTCTGCCCCATTGGCGCGATTCAAAATGTCACACTGGCGTTTTCCGATCCGGCGTACGCGATCCCCTGGGGCGTCCTGGCATTCTTCCTCATCCCGCTCGCGCTCACCCTCTTTTTCGGCCGGACGTTCTGCGCCGCCGTCTGCCCCCACGGGGCGCTCCAGGATCTTGTGATCCTCCGACCGGTCCGCATCCCCGACTGGCTCGGCCATGCTCTGGGGATGGCGGCGTACGCGTATCTCGGACTCGCGGTGATGCTCGTCGTCACCGCGAACCGGTTCATCATTTGTGAGTACGACCCGTTCATCGCAATCTTCCGGCGGACCGGCACAACGGGGATGCTCGCGCTCGGCGCCGGATTGCTCCTGGCGGGAATGTTCATCGCCCGTCCCTACTGCCGGTTTTTCTGCCCCTATGGTGTCATTCTCAACTGGATGTCCCGGTTCTCCCAGTGGCACGTCACAATCACCCCCGACGAATGCGTCCAGTGCGCCCTGTGCGAGACCTCCTGCCCGTTCGCGCTCACGCGCCGGCCCGTGCCCGAACGGCCTCCGGAAGACCGCCAGCAGTCCCGGCGGAGGCTCGCGGTTTATATCGCGATCCTTCCCGTGATCGTCGCCGCGGGGGGATGGGCAGGCCGACTTCTCGGCGCGCCCCTCGCCCGCCTCCACGCGTCCGTGGCCCTGGCGGAACAGATCCGCCTGGAAGAGGCGGGAACGGGCGACATGACACCCGAAAGCGAGGCCTTCCGGGGGACGGGCCGGTCCGTCACGGACCTCTTCCGCGAGGCCGACGCCGCGCGGGCGAAATCCCGCCTCGGGGGAATGATTCTCGGCATATTCCTCGGCCTCGCCTTTGGCCTGACTCTGATCGCGCTCTCCACCCGGCGTCTCCGGACCGATTACGAACCCGATCGCGCCGCCTGCTTCAGTTGCGGACGGTGTTTTGACTTCTGCCCGAAGGAACGCGCGCGATGGGGAAAACGGGAATGACGAACACGCCCCCGGCCCGCCCCAATCCCCCCCTCGCCCGGAACGAACGCCTCCGCCGCGCGGCCTTCGGCGCCGCCGTCGCCACCGGAGTCACATCCCTTGTGATTCTGGCCTTGATGATCGCCGGATTCGTCCAGACCCGGAACGCCGACCCCCTCCAGGCCACCACCCTCGACACCCTCAAGGAACAGCTCCGGGCCCGTCCCGAAAACGGGAAACTGACCGACGATGTCCGCGCCCTCGACCTCCTCGTCCGGAAATCGTACTTCGCCGGCCGCGAGTTTCTCCGCGTGGGGACGTTCCTCCTGCTCGGAAGCATCGCCGGGCTTCTCGTGTCCCTCCGGGTCCTGGCCGCCGCACGACGCACGACGCCGCGGCCCGCGAAATACCCCGTTCCCGATAATTCCCTGCGGGAAGGCCGGCTCGCCCGCCGGCTCGTCGCGGCTGCGGGCCTGATTCTCGCGGCCGCGGCACTGATGGCCGCGTGGCGTCTCTCTCCCTCCCCGTCATCTATTTCCGCGAACCCCGAGTCCCGAATCCCGAGACCCGCCAACGCCCCGGGATCGCATGAGACAATGAAACGCTGGCCTTCCTTCCGGGGGCCCGGGGGCATCGGCGTGGCCGGCGCGGCGCGCGCTCCGCTTGAATGGAACGGCCCCACCAGGAAAAACATCCTCTGGAAGTCGCCCGTCCCGAAACCGGGAACGAACTCCCCCATCGTCTGGGGCGACAAGGTATTTTTAAGCGGCGCGGATGACGCGTCCATGGAGGCATTCTGTTTCGACGCCGCCACCGGGAAACTCCTCTGGCGGAACGCGGTCACGCCCGCGGCCTCCGGCGAACGCCCGAACGTGTCCGGGGACACCGGCCATGCGGCCCCCACCATGGCCACGGACGGCCGCCGTGTCTTCGTCATGTTCTCGACAAGCGACATCGCATGCCTCGACTTCTCCGGGAAAACCGTCTGGACGGCGTTCATGGGCGCCCCCGACAACGCCTACGGCCACGCCTCGTCGCTCATCGCCCACGGCGGGCGGCTGATCGTCCAGTTCGACCGGGCGGGACTCGGGCTCCTGGCGGCGATCGACACCGCGACGGGAAAAATCCTTTGGGAGACGCCCCGCGAGGTGGAAAATTCCTGGGGATCCCCCATCGTGGTTGACACCGAAGCGGGAACCGAAATCATCACCACGGCCAATCCCTTCGTGATGGGATTCGATCCCGTGACGGGAAGGGAACTCTGGCGCGTGTCATGCCTGTCCGGCGATGTCGCCCCGTCCCCCGCGTTCGGCGGCGGGCGCGTCTTCGCGGCCAACGCCGGCGCGTGCCTGGCGGCCATCCGGCCCGGCAATTCCCCGGAGATTCTCTGGAAAACGGAGGACGATCTTCCCGATGTCGCCAGCCCCGTCGCCACATGCGATTTGGTTTTCATGTGCACGAGCGGCGGCACGGTCACCTGCCGCGACACCGCGGACGGAACGCTCCGGTGGCGGCAGGAATTCCCCAATGGATTTTACGCCTCGCCCGTCATCGCGGGGGACCGCGTCTACGCCGTGGACCGCGCGGGCGTGACGCACATTTTCAAGGCGGCGGGGAAATACGGGAAATTGGAGGAATCCCCCCTCGGGGAACCGGCGGTCGCCACCCCGGCGTTCGCCCATGACGGAATTTACATCCGCGGAGAGAAGAATCTTTACTTCATCCATGAATGACCCGACCGACATCCGCGAGATCGACCGCATCGTGGCCGAAACCGGCCGGGGACCGGAGGCCCTCGTCCCCATCCTCCACGCCCTCCAGGAACGGTACCACTACATCCCGGAGGCGGCCCTGCGGCGCGTCGGGGAACTCACGGGCATCTCCGCCCAGACCCTCGCCGGAGTGGTGTCGTTCTACCCGCGGTTCCGGCTCGCGCCCGCCGGAAAACATTTCGTCCGGGTCTGCATCGGAACGGCCTGCCACGTCAAAGGGGCCGGACTTGTATGGGATGCCTTCCGCCGCCACCTCGCGCTCGGGGAGGGCGAGGACACCGACCGCGAACACCTCTTCACCCTGGAAAAGGTCGCGTGCCTGGGCTGCTGCATGCTGGCCCCGGTGGTCCAGATGGATGATCTGATCTACGGCCACCTCACGCCGGAAGGCGTTCCGGACGTTCTGCGCGACTTTCTGGAATCCCGGAAGGCGGCCCCGGCCGATCCGCGCCGCGATGCCGCGCCCGCCGGGGGCGGCGGCGAGGTGCGCATGTGCATGTGCTCGAGTTGCGACGCGGGCGGGGCGCGGGCCGTCCGTCGGGAGATGGAACACGCCATCACCCGGCTGAACCTCGCCGTCTCCGTCCGCATGGTCGGGTGCACCGGAGTCTCCTATCAGGCGCCCCTCGTGGAAATCCGGACGGCGGGCGGCGCGGTATTCCACTACGGGAAGGTCCGCCCGGAGGACGCCTCCGCGATTCTCGAACGGCACTTCCGTCCCACCGGCATCGGCCGGCCGATCAGGGTCGCGATGACACGCTTCCTGGACACCCTTCTCACCGGGGAATCCCCCGCCCCCGTCACGCGCTACGCCGTGGACATCCGGGGGGGACCCGACGCGACGTACCTGGCCGGCCAGGTCCGCATCGCCACGGAACACGCCGGGGAACTGGATCCGCTCGACCTGGATAGCTACATCCGCCGGGACGGATTCAACGCCCTCGACGCCTGCCTCGCCGGACGCGATCCGGACGCCATCATCCGGCAGATCCGTGAAAGCGGCCTCCGGGGCCGGGGCGGCGCGGGATTCCCGACGGGCGAGAAATGGGACGCCATGCAGAAAAGCGTCTCCGACGTGAAGTACATCATCGCCAACGGCGACGAGGGCGATCCCGGGGCGTTCATGGATCGCATGATCCTGGAATCCTTCCCGTTCCGCGTCATTGAAGGAATGGCCATCGCCGCCTGGGCGACGGGCGCGCGGGAAGGATATTTGTATATTCGCGCGGAATATCCCCTCGCCCTGCGCCGGACCCGCGAGGCCCTGGCGATTTGCGCGGCGCGGGGTTTCCTCGGAGACAACATCCGGGGCTCCGGGTGGTCTCTGCATCTCGCCGTGGCGGAGGGCGGGGGGGCCTTTGTCTGCGGGGAGGAAACCGCCCTCATCGCCGCCCTCGAGGGCAAACGCGGGATGCCGCGGTTCCGCCCGCCGTTCCCCGCGGAGCGCGGATTCCGGGGAAAACCGACTCTCATCAACAACATCGAGACGCTGGCCCTCGTCCCGTGGATTATCCGCCACGGGCCGGCGGCCTTCGCCGCGATGGGCACCGCGGGAAGCAAAGGGACGAAGGCCTTCGCTCTGGCCGGGAAGGTGGCGCGCGGCGGGCTCATCGAGGTCCCCATGGGCATGACGATCCGGGACATCGTCGGGAAAATCGGGGGAGGGATCGCCGGCGGGAAAACCCTCAAGGCCGTCCAGGTGGGCGGCCCGTCGGGCGGATGCGTCCCGGCGGCGCTCGCGGACACGCCGGTGGATTACGACGCCCTCGCGCGGGCCGGGGCCATCATGGGCTCCGGGGGGCTCGTGGTGCTGGACGACACCGACTGCATGGTGGACATCGCGCGGTATTTTCTCGCGTTCACCCAGAACGAATCCTGCGGCAAGTGCACGTTCTGCCGGGTCGGGACGAAACGCATGCTTGAAATTTTAGAGCGTCTCTGCCGGGGAAAAGGGAAGATGGCGGACCTCGCGGAACTGGAGCGCCTGGCGAACGTCACCCGCGCAGGGAGTTTGTGCGGGCTTGGGAAAACCGCCCCGAACCCGGTCCTCTCGACGCTCACCCACTTCCGCGATGAATTCGAGGCCCACGTCGCGGGCCGCTGTCCGGCGAAAAAATGCCGGGACCTCATCACCTATTCCGTCACCGACGACTGCATCGGCTGCACCCGGTGCGCCCAGCGCTGCCCCGCCGACGCCATCGAGGCCCGGCCGTACGAGAAACACTTCATCGAAATCACAAAATGCACACGGTGCGGGACGTGTCTCGCGGCCTGCAAGGTGAACGCCATTCGCGTGGAATGACTTTATGCCCCGAATCCGGATTGACGGCCGAGACATCGAAATCCAGAACGGCGACACCGTTCTCGCCGCGGCGCGGCGGGCGGGCATTTCCATCCCCTCGATGTGCTTCTCGGAGCGCCTCGGGCATTTCGCGTCGTGCCTGGTGTGCCTCGTCGAAGATAATAAAACAAAACGCCTCATCCCATCCTGCGCCGCCCCGGCCCGGGACGGGATGGACGTCGCGACCGCCACCGACCGGGTGACGGCGGCGCGGCGGGCCTCGCTCGAATTGCTCCTGTCCGAGCACATCGGCGACTGCGAGGGCCCCTGCCGGAAGGCCTGCCCGGCGCGCGTGGACATTCCCCGGATCCTGCGGCTCGTCGGCGCCGGACGGGCGGCGGACGCCCTGCCGCTCCTGCGGGAATCCACCGCGCTCCCCGCGACCATCTGCCGGATCTGCCCGGCCAGTTGCGAACGCGCCTGCCGCCGGGGGCAGGTGGATGCCGGGGTCGCCATCCGGCTCGTCCATCTTTTCCTTCCCACCGTCATCCCGGCGCCCGTCGCGGCATCGTCGGGAAAACGGATCGCCATCGTCGGCGCGGGTCCCGCCGGTCTCTCGGCCGCGTTTCATCTGTTGTCCGCCGGCCACGGATGCGTCCTCTTCGACGCGAACGAGTTCCCGGGGGGGATGCTTCGATACGGCGTCCCGGAGGACCGCCTTCCCCGGGACATCCTCGACGCCGATATTGACGCCATCCGCAGGATGGGCGCGGAATTCCGGATGAACACCGCGCTGGGCGAAAAAATTTCCCTCGCCGAACTCGAACGCGGCTTCGACGCGGTTGTCCTGGCGACCGGGCACCTCGAACCGAAGGCGCTCGCGCGCGCCGGGATTGCCGCGGCGGACGCCGTCCGGGCCGACCCGGCGACATTCGCAACTCCGAATCCCCGCATCTTCGCCGGGGGCGATCTTCTCCGCGCGGCCCGCATGGCGGCCCGGGGCGTTTTCCACGGCCGGGCCATCGCGGCCTCCCTGGATCAATTATTCCGGAACCGGCCCGTCACGGGACTCCCGGCGAAATTCAATTCTCTCGTGGGGAAACCCCTCCCCGGCGAACTCGAGGAACTCATGAAGGGCGTGGACGCCGCGGCGCGAACCGCCCCCGCGAATGCGTCCGGCGTCTTCACGGCCGCCGAGGCGGTCCGCGAGTCGGCGCGGTGCATGCACTGCGACTGCCGCAAGGCCGACGACTGCCGATTGCGCGAACTCGCCACGGCCTGCGACGCCCGCCAGCCGCGCTACAAGGCTGACGCCCGGCCGAAACTCGAAAAGAACCTGGAACACCCGGCGATTATATTCGAGCCGGGCAAATGTATCCGGTGCGGCCTCTGCGTCCGTCTCACGGGAACCGAACACGAACGCTTGGGGATGGCCTTTCTCGGGCGCGGCTACGCCATGCGAATCGGAGTCCCCTTCGGGGAACCCCTCGCGCACGGGCTCGAGGCCACCGCGGAGGATTGTGTTAAGATATGCCCGACGGGAGCACTAACCTTTCGAAGTGCCGAGTTCTGAGTGCTGGGTGCTGAGCGAGGACGAGAATCCAAAGAATAGCGTTGAAGCGTATAGCGAATAGCGGATAGGGAGAGAAAAAGTCGCCCGGTCAGGAAGGGAATAGGGGTCAGGGGATAGGGAATGGTGAAGGATGAAATTCCGAATTTCGAGTGCCAAATGCCGAATTGAATCGGAATTCGTCATCCCTGCTTCGCCAAGAGGCTTCGCAGGATCCTCCGTAGCTTTAGCGGAGGAGGATCGGCATTTCATGCTGGAGTCTTGAAACGGTGAAAATCGTCCACCTCATCCCCGGCGCCGGCACCGCCTTCTATTGCGAGAACTGTGTCCGGGACCTGCATCTCATCAAGGCCCTGCGCGCCCTGGGCCATGACGTCATCCTCGCGCCGATGTACTTCCCGTTCTCCACGGACCCCCTCGAGGTCCGCCCCGGCACACCGCTCTTCTTCGGGGGAATCAACGTCTGGCTCCAACAGAAGTCGCCGCTGTTCCGAAAGACGCCGCGGTGGATTGACAACCTGTTCAACGCCGCGCCGCTTCTCCGGCTCGCGGCGCGGGGCGCCGGCTCCACGCGGGCACGAACTCTGGGCGAAACCACGCGCTCCATGCTCCTCGGGGAGGACGGGCGCCAGGCCAAGGAACTCGAATACCTCTCGGTCTGGCTCCGCGCGGAAAAGCCCGATGTCGTCCACCTTTCCAATTTATTGCTCGCCGGCGTCGCCCCTCATATAAAAAATTCCCTCGGGATTCCCGTCGTCTGCTCCCTCCAGGACGAGCACACCTGGATCGACCCGATGGTGGAACCCGACCGGAGCGAATGCCGGCGGCTCCTCCGGGCGCGCGCGGCGGACATCGCCGCGTTCACCGCGGTGAGCGGTTACTACCGGGACCGCCTGCGGGACACCCTGGAACTTCCCGCCGAAAAAATGCACGTCGTCCCGCCGGGCCTCGCCCCGGAGGATTACCCGGAGGCCCCCCTCGCGTTCGACCCGCAAGTCATCGGATTCCTCTCCCGGATGTCGGAATTGCATGGACTGGGCGTCCTGGCCGAGGCCTTCCTCCGTCTCCGGGAAAATCCCCGTCACGCGCCCCTGCGTCTCCGCGTCGCGGGCGGAGCGACGGCGGATGACGGAAAATTCCTCCGGCGCGTCCGGAGACGTCTGGCCGAGGGTAACGCCCTCGGAAACGTGGATTTCCTTCCCGGATTCGACAGGACCCGGCGTCTGGAATTTCTCCGATCCCTGTCGGTGCTCTCGGTTCCCGGCGCGGAAATTCCCGCCTTCGGCGTGTACGCGCTCGAGGCCATGGCCGCCGGGGTCCCGGTCGTCCTGCCGCGCGCGGGGGCATTCCCGGAATTGATCGAACCCGGGGGCGGCGGTATCCTGTACGAACCGAAGGATTCCGGCGCGCTTGTCGAGGCGCTGAATTTGATTCTCACCGACCCTGTCCGGGCGCACGACATGGGCCGGGCCGGACGCCGGACGGTGATTAATCATTATAGCGCCGCCGCGGCGGCGAAACGGATGATGGAAATTTACAAGGCCGTGATATGAAAACAAACTTCATCCCCCTCCTCCCGTGCATTCTCATCACCGTTTTCTCCTGCGGCCGGCCGCCGGCGGCGGAATCCCCGCCCCTCCCAAGGCCCGGAGAAACAACTCCGCCGGCCCGCCCCGGCCTTGCAACGGCGCCCGATCCCGAAACGTCCGCGGCGGAAATGCTGACGCTTCACTGGACATACCGCGCCGCCGGGGCCGTCGCCGCCCCACCGGCCGTCATCGGGGATTTTATCATCGTTGTCACGAAAACCGCGGAGGTGACGGCGCTTTCCCCGGCGGGACAGAAACGATGGTCGGTAAACCTCGGGGAGGCCCGGACAACCCAGACGGTCCTCGCCGCGCCGGCCATCGCCGGCGGGAATTTATACCTGGGAACGGACAGCGGGTTCCTGTACGCCCTCGACCCGGCAACCGGGAAGGCGATCTGGACCGCCGCCCTCGGCGCCGAGATCCGGAATCCGCCCGCCGCGGCAGAGAATTGTTTATTCGTCCTCACCCAGCCGGATGGGGTGATTCATGCCCTGAATCCGGTTTCGGGAGCAGAAATCTGGAAATCCGAAAAGACCAACCGCACCGACGGCCCCCCCGCCACGAACGGGCGGGAGATCGCCTTCGGAAATTGCGACGCGGCCCTGCATGTGTTTTCCGCGGCGGACGGGAAACGACTTCACCGCATCGAACTCGGGGAGGACAGCCAGGTGGCCGGCGGCGCGGCTCTCTCGGGAAATCTCGCCTTCGTCGGAACCCGGAACGGCCGCGTCGTCTGCGCCGACATCCATGAGGGGAAAATCGTCTGGGCGGAAAAATTCAGCGAGGGTGAGATCTTCACCACCCCGGCCGCGAGCGGCCGCCGGGTGGTGTTCGCCGCCGCCGACGGCGTCGTCCACGCCACGGACCGCGACACCGGGAAATCCCTGTGGCGTTTCCAAGCCGGGAACGATCCGCAATCCCCTGTCATCGCCGGGGATCGCGCAGTTGTTTCCGCCGCCGGCGTGGTGTACATTCTGGACCTCGCGACCGGCGCCAAACGCGCCTCCCGCGAGGTGAGCGATTTTATCACCGCCCCCGCCGTATGGCGCGGGATGATCCTCGTCGGAACGGATGACGGGCGGGTGGTGGCATTCGGGAAGACAGGAGAAATCCGATGACACGCCATGGTCTTCATGCTTTGTCGGCGACCGCGATCCTCTGGATGACGATGACCCCGGCCTTTTCCGGAGAGGCCGACATCGAAAAGACGCCCGTGAAATCCACACGGATCGACCTTTCCTCCGCGGAAATACTGAACACCTTCGATGGGAAACGAACGGCACTCCTCGAAAAATATCTCTGCGCAAGCGCTCAATGGAAGGTCTCTGATGATCACGGTTACCGTGATATCACAATGCGGCAAAAAACCGGGCAGGGATGGGAAGTGCCTTTTGGATCCACGTTTGAAGCCGCCCGAGACACAAAAGTCACATTAAACCGGCGAGGTTCCCCATCCTGGGGTCCGCTCGACTACTACACCATTTCCATCAGCCTCAATGATGAACCTTTCGGAAGACCGCCCACGCCCCTGGGTCTTTTGGCGGCGGGCGTACTGTCCATGTTCATGAAAAAGGACGAGTTGGAACAATTCACCACGGATATCCACACCGAGGGCATCCCGGGATCAAAAGGGGTGGATGTGCGCCTTGTGGAGTTGCATAAAAAGACCCATCCCGGCGTATTCGACTCTTATCTGCTCTTGAAAGGAAAAGGCATCAAGATGGGCATCTTGGAACAATCCCCTCACCCGGAACGACCATACACCAAAATGATTCTGGAGTCGGTTTGCCGCGATTTTGGAAAACTGAAAGATCTGAAACCGGATTCGCCCGTGGATGCCGTGTTGCCCGAGGGATCCTCGATCAATCGCGCCTCGCCGAATTTGGAAATACGGGATGGCTTTCAAAAGGGAATCTACCTCGCCACCGGTTACGCCAATCCCGGGAAGAAAGGACTGATATATATACGGGCCTTTGATAAAAAATCCGGGGGGCGCTTGTCGGGATGGCAAACGCAGGAGATCACGGAATATGCCGGCTGGTCGGAGAATCAAAACACCCAATACTATTTCCATTTCGAATTCACCATCTATGAGGGCGATTGGGATCACACATACCCGGCGAGATTCGAACTCCGGTTCAAGCCATCGGACGGCACACCTGAACAAAAACTGGCTGAAACAGAACGAAGTATCCATGGATGGGAGCGCTAACCGGTGCCGATCGAAACCATGCCGGACGCAACACCACTATTGATCACCCACGGGCTGACCAAGACATTCACCCTCCCCGGCGCGGCGCCCGTCGCGGTGCTGAAGGGCGTGGATCTCTCAATCGTCCCGGGCGAGTCGGTGGCCATCCGGGGCCCGTCGGGGTCCGGCAAGAGCACACTTCTGCACATTCTCGGGGGGCTTGACGAACCCACCGCGGGGGAGGTTATCTTCGACGGCGTGAACCTTCACCGCCGGAGCGACCGCGACCTCGCCCGCATCCGGAACCGCGACATCGGCTTCGTCTTCCAGTTCCACCACCTCCTCCCGCAATGCAGCGTTCTCGAAAACGTCCTTCTCCCGGCGCTGGCGGAGGGCGCGGTGCCGGGCGCGGAAGAACGGGCACGCTCGCTTTTGACGCGGGTGGGCCTGGCGGATCGGACGTCCCATCTCCCCGGGCAGATTTCCGGCGGTGAGTGCCAGCGCGCGGCGGTGGCGCGCGCTCTCATGAACCGACCCCGCCTTATCCTCGCCGACGAGCCGACCGGCTCCCTCGACCGGTCCGCGGCGGAGACGCTGGGGGATCTCCTCGTGACGCTGAACCGGGAGGAAGGGACCGCCCTCGTCGTGGTGACGCACGCGGAAGATCTCGCCCGGCGGATGGGCCGCACGCTATACCTGCGCGACGGCATTCTGGGGAATTCCTGACGCATGACCCTCTGGCGGCTGGCGGCGAACGGATTGCGGTTCCACCGGCGAACCCACGCGGGGGTACTCGCCGGGACGGCCCTCGCCGGCGCCATCCTGACCGGCGCGCTCCTCGTGGGCGACTCGGCGCGTTATCACCTGGACCGCCAGAGGCGGATCCGGCTTGGGAAGATCGAATTCGCCCTGGACGCCCGGAACCGGTTCTTCCGGGACGACCTCGCCGCGGACCTCGCCCGCGCGTCCAGCGCGAAGACCGCCGCCGTGATGAGCCTCGCAGGCAGCGCCCTGCGACCGGAAACGCCCCGGGGCGAACGCCGCCAGGTCAACCGCATCCGCATCCTCGGCGTGGACGAAACGTTCTGGAACCTCGCCCCCGGCGGGCCGTCGTCCCTGACCCCCCCCCCCCGGCACGGCCGCCGTCAATAACGCGCTTGCCCGCCGGCTGGACCTCCGGCCCGGGGATGAAATCGCGCTCCGCGCCGTCCGACCCTCCCTCCTTCCCCGGGACGCCCCCCTCGCCTCCCGACGGGATGCGGACGCCTGGCGCGCCGCGGTGACCGTGAGTTCAATCGTCCCGGATTCCGCGCTCGGCGCCTTTCAGATGGAAACCGGCCCGGGCGTTCCGTTGAATGTATTCGTCTCCCGGGAATGGCTCGCCGGGGAACTCGCATTCCCGGAGCGGGCGAATTTGTTTCTCGCGGGGGCCATCCCGGGAGGCCTCTTCGCGTCCGAGCGACTGGCCGACGCCTTGGGAAAAATCCTCCGCCCGGAACACGCGGGGCTCGTCATCCGATCGTTCGAAACCCTCCACGTGATTCAACTCTCGAGCGACCGCGTGTTCCTGGACCCGGAGGCCGGCCGGGCGGCGTTCGAGGCCGCGCCCGGCGCCGCGGGCGTCCTCACGTGGCTTGTGAACGGCATCACCCACGACGCCGCGCGGAAATCCACCCCGTATTCGTTCATGACGGCCGTCTCCCCCGCGGCGGATGCCCGGATCTCCCCCGTTCCCGCGGGGATGACCGATCGCGAAATCGTCATCAACCGGTGGCTCGCCGACCATCTCGCCGCGAAGGCGGGCGATTCCCTCACGGTGGCGTATTTCGTTCCGGCCCCCGGCGGCGGCTTCACGGAGGCGTCGCGCCGGTTCACCGTCCGCCGCATCGCGGAAATGGACGACATCGCCGCCGAGAGGACGCTCATGCCCGATTTCCCGGGGCTTTCCGACGTGGAACGCTGCGGGGATTGGGACATCGGGATTCCGCTCGACGCGGAGAAACTCAAGGACAAGGACAACGAGGCGTACTGGAACGCGTTCCGGCAGACCCCGAAGGCCTTCGTGACGCTCGCGGCGGGGCAGGCGATGTGGGCCAGCCGCTTCGGAGCCCTCACGGCGGTGCGGTTCCCCCGCCCCCCGGGGGGCGATGCCGCGGTCGTGACGGCGGTCACCCGCGCACTCGACCCGGCGGCGCTGGGACTGGTCTTCCTCCCGGCCGGCGAAAACGCCCGTCGCGCGGTGGAACAAGCGGTGGATTTCGGCGGGCTCTTCCTGGGACTCAGCATCGTCCTCATTCTCGCGGCGCTGCTGCTGGCCGGAATGCTGTTCGTGTTCGGGATGGAACAACGGAGCCGGGAGATGGGAATCCTCCTCGCCACCGGATGGCGTCGGGAACGGATCCGGGGGATTTTCCTCCGCGAAGGCGCCCTCCTCGCGGGAGCGGGGGCGGCGGCCGGAGCGCTTCCTGGAATGACCTACGCCCGGATTTTTATCATGGGATTGAATCACTGGTGGCGGGACGCGGTGGCCGGCGCGGAGATCCCATTCGCCGCCAGCCCCGGTTCCGTGGCGACCGGCGCGGCCGTCACGTTCCTCGCGGCGCTGGCGACGCTGGCGCTGGCCCTCCGGCGCCGGTTGCGCCATTCCCCGCACACCCTTCTCACGGCAGACTTCACCCGGGGGATCCCGGCGGAGTCCCCCCCGGGGAACGCGGGAATTGTCCTGGCCGGCGTGTGCGCCGCGGGCGCCCTCGGGATTGTGACTTATGCCATCGCCGCCGGGACGGATGACCCGACCCTTTCATTCTTCATGGCCGGGTTCCTCATGCTCGCGGCAGAACTGGCGGGGGCGTGGCACGCGCTCGGCCGCCGGGGGAACGGAGCCCGCACCGTCAACTCCGGGACAATCACCCTCGCGCACCTCGGCGTCCGGAACGCGGCCCGCCGCCGCGGCCGGAGCGTCGCGGTCATCGGGCTCCTCGCCGGGGGATGTTTTCTCGTCGCGGCCGTGTCCGCCATGAAAGAGAACATCGGGGCGCGCGCGGACCGGCGCGACTCCGGAACGGGGGGATTCGCGCTTCTCGGGGAAACCGCGCTCCCGTTCCGGGAACTCCCGGCGCCGGACCGCCTGCCGCCCGGGGTGACGGTCGTGCCATTTAAAATTTACGACGGGGACGACGCGAGCTGCCTCACCCTCGCCCGGGCGCAGTCGCCGCGCCTCGTCGGCGTGGATCCGGCGGACATGATCGCGCGCGGCGCGTTCGTCCGGCCCGGCAGGGAGAACCCGTGGGAACGCCTCCGGGAAAAACTCCCCGGCGGCGTGATCCCCGCCCTCGCCGGCGACGACAACACCGCCCGGTGGAACCTCCAGAAAAAGACCGGGCCGGATGGGGACGTTCTGGAGTACCGCGACGAGAGGAGAAATCCCTTCCGGGTGAAACTGATGGGGACGCTTCCCGTGCGGCTGTCTGTTTTTCAAGGGATGATCCTCATCTCCCGGGAAGCATTCTCGGAACGGTTCCCCGCGGAGGACGGGTTCCGGATGTTTCTGGCGGACGCCCCGCCGGGGGCCGCCGGCGCCGCCCGGCAGGCGCTCTCCCGGGAATTCGACCGTGCCGGGGCCGACATCGTCCCGGCCCGCGAACGCCTCCTGCAATTTTATTCGGTGGAGGCCGCCTACCTCGGCATGTTCCTGGCGCTGGGCGGCCTGGGGCTGATTCTGGGAAGCGCCGGGATGGGCGTGGTGGTGCTGCGCAATGTCCTGGAACGGCGGAGGGAACTGGCGATCCTCCGCGCGGTGGGATTCCGCCGGGGCGCCCTCCACACCATGCTCGTCGCGGAGCACGCGGTGCTTCTCGCGGGAGGACTCGCGGTGGGAACGCTCGCCGCGGCCGTGGCCCTCGCCCCGTCATTCCTCCACCGGGGCCCCGACGCCCCTCTCGTCCCCCTGGCAGGGCTGCTCGCGGCCGTGACGGCGAGCGGCCTCGCGTGGACGCTCCTCGCGACCTGGCTCGCCACCCGGGGGAACCTCACCGGGGCGTTGCGGAATGAATGAATCACACGGCGGGCAACGATGACGTCAGCCGCTCAATCCGATTTCTTTCGGGGACCGTAATAGCGGTTCAACCATGCGGCCAGTCCGTCCAAGTCCGGATAAAGCATGCGCTCCGTGATATTGCACTGGTCCAGCATGTTTCTGATTTTCGGTTTCAATCTCCAGGGAATGCGCACGCGACGAACCGCTCTCGGATCTTTTAATTTCTCGGACAGATACTTCCTCACGAAGTGATCAGCGCCATTCATCACGGAAAACATGGCGTATTGGTTGACAATACGGGCATCAATTGAATACGGCTCAAAGAACATGAGGAATGGCTTGTCGCAGAAAGAATCGAACACCTGAATGGTCTCTGCAAACCGTCCAACTTTCTCACTGTTGGGCAATATCGGATCACCGGATTCACCCAACATGATCTTTACACAAGGGGGCAATTCCTTGTGAATCTTTGTGCAATTGACCACCCAAACCACGCCATTCTTGTCGAAATCCTTTTCGTCGCATGTGGCATTATGCAACGCCACCAGAGGAGATGCCGTCCAATCGAGGAGACGGGTGTCCCAGCCGTGATGTCGCCCCAAAGCCAGCCAATCCCAATCGGATTTGCAATGGGTGGCTTCCGGAAATGAACAGGCGTATTTTTTGAAATTCCTCAGAAAACCGAGTTCCAACACACCGATTCCATTCTTTCCTTCACCCTCCTTCGCCCTCACCTTCTCACTCTTCTTGTGCCACGATCGCTACAGAGAAGTCATCAACTCAAAATCCTTATTGTTTCGCCCTTTCAATCCCGGCAATTCTTTCCCAATCCACTCTTCGTATTCTTCCTCATATTTCTCCCCGGTTTTCCCCATCCCCCGAAAGGCATAAACCTCTTTGTATCCTTCTTCCTTCGTGCTACCCGGCAGATCAAGCAACTTCCGAAACAATTCGAGACAACTTTTCTGGGAAAAGCTGTTACTCCCCATGACGTCCCCGTTTACTTGCGGACACCTTGTATCGCACCCGTTTTTCTTTCACACAACTCGGCATTGGTTCCTCCGCGACATCAAAAACGAATTTCGCATTGCGGTACAAATCAGCGGCCTCATTTCTCATCCATCGCGCCACCATGTTGCAGTATTCCGGATCAATCTCAACTCCAATGCTATTTCTTCCAGTCCGCAGTGCCGCGACCATCGTCGTGCCGGATCCACAGAACGGGTCCAGTACAGTATCCCCGCTGAAGGAAAACATCTGCACCAAACGATCCGCCAATGCCAACGGGAATGGCGCCGGATGTTGCTTAGTTGATGCCCCCGTGATATTCCAAATTTGCTGGAACCACTGACCAAATTCGTCTTTGGATATGCGACTGGCATCTCGTTGAGCAATGGTGGGTTTTCGATACCCCCCCGGTTTTCGCTGCATCAGAATGAATTCCATGTCATTCTTGATGATGGCGTTCGGTTCGTAAGGTTTTCCGAGGAATTTAGTGCCATTGGAAACCTCGTACGTCGCATTGGAAATCTTGTGCCAAATGATGGGGTTGAGATTGTCGTAGCCAATACGTCGGCACAGGACGCAGATGTCGGCATGAAGCGGAAATACGAGATGCCTTCCGAAATCACGCCGGGCCACACAGACATCCCCAACAACACAAACCAAACGCCCTCCCGGAACCAGTATCCGATAAACGCCCTTCCAGACTTTTTCCAATTCTCCCAGGAACTCCTCGTAGTCCTGAATATGCCCTAGTTGGCCAGAATTTTCGTTGTAACGTTTTAAATTCCAGTATGGCGGAGAGGTGACCACCAGGTGCACGGAATTGTCTTCCAGAAAAGACAGGTCCCGCGCATCCCCATTGATCAACCGATGAACGGTCGGCCATTCGCCTTCAGACAAAGATCGAGACATGCGCCACCAATACCCTTATGAATCTCTCAAGTGACAAATCATCCGCCGGTGTCTTAAAAACTCCATCGGCACCGTCTTTAATCATGGATGTTATAAAAGCGGCGGAGGTGTATTGGCGTTCCAACACCAGTTTTCGGCAAAACAACTCATAACGTTTCATGTACGAAGCGCCGACAAACTCGGGGAAGACCTTGAAATGAGGTTCCTGGACGGAAACCGGCCGATTCGATGCTTCGCAATCTTCGAGAAGAAAAAAGTACCCCAGGAAAGGTTGGGGGCTTTCCAGATAGGCATGCTCGCGAAAGGCCGTCCAGAGATCAAGAGCGCTCCCCATCGCTTCTTCGGTTCGATTGTTGAAATTATTACCGAACGAGGGACCGACCTGGGATTTCGATTCAATTGCGGCAATCAATTCCCGATCTTTAACGACAAGAAGATCCCATTCCTTTGTGGGTCGGAAGAATCCCGGAATCTCTACCGATCGGTTACGGAAAATACACCCCTTGGGAATGCCAACCTTGATTACCACATCCGAAAAAATATCAACAAACCCATCCATTTGCGCACCGCCGGTTACGGCACTGCGCAATCCCTGATCGGCCTTCCCGCTTCGTTCTTGTCTGCATCGTTGTGTGGATCGCGTCTTCCAGTAATGGGCGACCGCTCTTGAAACACGTCCTGGCAACTCAGGAAGGATTTGATCGAGTATCATGACATTCGCAGTGTAACCAATTTATGCAGTTTCACCACAGAACATCTTGCTTCATGACATCATGCCGTCCCGGTCGCCCTCCGATACCGCGCCAGCGCGAGCAATGGAAAGCAGAGGCGATACAGATGATACCGCAGGTAGAAGGCCTGGGGAAAGCCGGTGCCGGTGAATTCCGCCTCGTCCCAGGAGCCGTCCGAGCGCTGGCGGTCGAGCATCCAACGCACCCCGCGGTGGACGGCGTCGCTCCGGGCCTCGCCCGCCGCGATGAGGCCCAACACCGCCCAGGCCGTCTGGGAGGGCGTCGTCGGCCCCGTTCCGGCCAGCGAGGAGGCGGCGTAACTGGCGCAGGTCTCCCCCCAGCCGCCGTCCGGGTTCTGCCGGGCCTTGAGCCATTCCACCGCGCGCCGGACGTACGGCGTCTCCGGATCCTCCCCGACCGCGTGGAGGGCCGTGAGGACCGACCAGGTCCCGTAGATGTAATTCACCCCCCACCGCCCGAACCATGATCCGTCCGGCTCCTGGATCTTCTGAAGGAAACGGACGGCGCGCTCCACCACGGGGTGGCGGCGGTCGAATCCCACCATGCCCAGCATCTCGACGACGCGCCCCGTCACGTCCGCCGTGCTCGGATCAAGCATGTTCCGGCAGTCGTTGAAAGGGACTTCATCATAAATGGTGTTGTCCACGTTGCGTTCGAATGCCGCCCAGCCGCCGTCGTCGTTCTGCATGTTGAGCAACCACCGCACGCCCGTGAGGAAGGCCTTTCGGGCACTCGGGAGTTTCTCGAAGTCGGTCGCGGTGAGGGCCATGATGACCGCGGCGGTGTCGTCGTTGTCCGGGTAGAAATCATTGTGGAACTGGAATGCCCACCCGCCGGGTTCGAGATCCGGGCACTTCACGGACCAGTCGCCCTTCCGCCGGATCTGCTTGTAATAAAGCCACTGGACGGCGCGGTCAATGGCGGCGTTCGAGGGCTTCATGGTGCCCGAGAGAAGCGCGATGACGGACCACGCCGTGTCCCAGACGGGCGAGACGCAGGGCTGTTGACGGATGATGTCGCCGTCCTCGATCTGGAGGCGCTCGAGGGCCGCGATGCCCTTCCGGATGGGCGTGTACTCATTCGGATGACCCAGCACCTTCAGGGCCATGCAGGAATTGATCATGGCCGGGAAGATGCCGCCCCAGTCGCCGCTGTCGTCCTGATGGGCGAGAATCCACTTCTCCGCCTTTTTCAGGAGCCGGTTCCGCGGAATCTTCACCGGGTTCTTCTCGATGATCTTCAGAACCCGATCGAGCTGGGTGAAGAAATTCCGCCAGGTGAAGAGGCCGGCCTGCCCCTCCGCGTGGTAATCAATCGTGTGCTTCGGCTCGACGTAGAGTTCGTCCACCGCCTCGTCCGGCGTGATCGGGATGGCGGGGCGCTTGACGTTCAGGATGAGAAGCGGGATGGTGTACGTCCGCGCCCAGCAGGCGAACTCATAGATATTAAAGGCCGAGAACCGCGGCAGAAAGAGAACTTCGATGGGCATGGAGGGAATGCCCCGCGCATCGAACTGCCCGAAATACGACAGGTAGATTTTCGTGAGCACCCGGCACTTCATGATGCCGCCGGCGGAAAGGATGTACGCCCGCGCCTTCCGCATGAACGGCTCGTCGGGCCGGTGGCCGGCCAGTTTCAACGCGAAATACGACTCGACCGAGGCGGAGAGATTGGGAGGGCCGCCATGGTAAATGGCCCAGCTCCCGTCGGGTTGCTGCTTCCGGAGGATGTAATTGACGAGTTTGCGAACCCGCTCCGGCTGACGGAACCCCATGAACCGGAGGAACAGGATGTACTCCGCGTTCAGCGTGGTGTCGGCCTCGAGTTCCTCCACCCAGTATCCGTCCGCGTACTGCATGGCCAGAAGCGCCGCCTCCGCCCGCTGGACGGCGCCGGTGGCGTCGAGGACCGGCGCGCCCCCCCCGCCCGGGACGAAGCGCCGCTCGGCCACGGGCGTCATCCCGTCCGCGGGAATCGCGACGGCCAGGTTGTTCGTCGCGAACTGGAACGGAAAGAGGGCCCGACGGTTGAAGAATGCCGTGATACCCGCCATGGATGGAATCGTATCGCCCCCGGGGGGGGATTTCAAGATGCCCGTGGCACGGGGACCTCACTCACCATTCGCATCTCGTATCAGCAAGAGTTCTGAGTGCTGGGTGCTGAGTGCTGAGTGCTGAGTTCTGAGTGGAGAGTTGGGGGAATGCCGAATGGCGAATTCCGGACGTGAGTCCCCCGTTGGGGGACAACGTCCCCCTCACGGGGAATGCCGAATTGATTGAGTTCGTATAAAAACGGGAATTCATGATTCGCGCCGTGAGCGTTGCGTCTTGGGTGGGGAGATGCGACTCTGGCGGAGGTGTCGCGCAGGCAGCGGAGGGGAAATGTGTCAAGGCAAGACCCTGTTCCCCCGAATGTTTCCCCGCGCTACGCGACCGGACACTCTTCGAATCTCCTCCCGCAACAAAACGCCAACGTTGGACATGGACACGCCTCCTATGTTGGACAGTAAACGTTTCTATTCTTTTGAACGAGAGCATCAAACCTCCATCGCCGCAAGAACTTCACGCAACGAAACCGTTGCAAAACTTGTCGCCTGATCGGACATGGCGTAGGGAATAATGAGGTGCCCTTGATGAAGAAGAGTTCCGCAGGTGTACACAACATTAGGAACATAACCTTCACGTTCTGTCTGGCTCGGCTTGAGTAACGGCTCCCGGAGGCGTCCTATAACCTTCGTGGGATCCTGGCGGTCCAGGAGGAACGCGCCCACGCAATACTTCCGTACGGGACCCACCCCATGACTCAACACCAGCCAACCGTCTTCCGTTTCGATAGGCGAACCACAATTGCCGAGTTGGACAAACTCCCAGGGATATTTTGGTTTCAAGACCACCTGTGACGAATACCAGAAGTGAACATTGTCCGAAAACATGATGGAAATGTTTTCGTTATCCTGCCGCGAAAGCATCGCGTATTGGCCGTTGATTTTTCGCGAGAAGAGTGCCATGCCTTTGTTTTGAACAGCCGTTCCATTCAAGGTGATGAACTTGAAGTGAAGGAAATCCGAGGTTTCCAACAATTGCGGGAATATCAACTTTCCATCGAAAGCCGTATAGGTCGCGAAATAAGTTTTGGAGCCATCCTCGTTTTGAAACTGGACAAATCGTGCGTCCTCGATTCCATTGATTTGCGTGGGCGAGGCGGGAAAGATAACTCGCTCAGAGAGATGCTGGTTCGGCAAAAATTGGACTTCAAAATTGGACTTGGCCAACATGGTGATGCCGCGGACGGTGAAGTCCTTTTCAACTTTTTTTTCTGCCTCAACTTGAATCATGACGGCGTGCATTCTTTCCTCAATCTCACGCAATGTGAAAGGATCCACCAGCGGCTCCATGATTTGGCTGGTCAATTCATTCACGAGACCGACTTCCCGGAGTTTTCGTTCGAAGAGAACTTTGTTGAAGGAGGGATTGACCATTAACGACGGCTCATTGACATATCGCGTGGGCGAATCCAAAGCAACGTGGCACTTCGCATCGACAATCCCGGTGCGAAATGTAAGAGAGGAAATATGCCCTTCGCCGGTAGCCCGAAGACTGAGAATAAACCGGAGTGCCCCTAGCGGAAGATGGGTTTGATCTGGATGTGGAACGATGGCCGGATTGAACAACGCCGCCGCCTCCACGGAATATTCCTGTGTGAAGTAAGCGCCAATCAATAACTTCTTGGCCTCGGACAGATTTTCGTCCACCGGCCATCGACGGCGAAACCATTCGAAACGCTCCAGGAAAAAAGGACGGATCCGGGTATGCCGCCCGGAAAATTCCCCCAGAATTTGTTCCAGAAGCGCCTCGGCTTCCTTCTCCGCAAGGGATACCACTCGCGCCACGATTTTTTGCGCGCGTTGTTCGCTTGTCGGTGAAAAAGGACGCACAAGGACTCGCGAGCAATCCGGCCGCAGGATGATTCCTGTTCTTTTGACATTCATGAAATAAATTATGATCGAATGGAATGTTTTATCCAGAAGGTTTCTTTGTAACCCTTCACGGCCCCGAAGGCAGGAGTGAGGGGGCAGGCTGGTTGGCGAAGTGGGCGTTGAGGGCGGAACAGAGGTAGGCGAAGAGGGATCGGCCTTGCTGGGCGCAAGTGACCGCCGCCGTCCAGATGCGTTCGC
>JAZDJP010000057.1:0-52675 GCA_043803805.1 Planctomycetota bacterium | reverse complement strand
ATCCCGTTGCAGTCGGTGACCCAGGCGGTGTTCCGGATGCGCCAGCCGAGGATGCCCCACGGGCCGTGGCGCACCGGGACGGGAAGGATGGTCTCCCCGAACAGGGAAACCGGCCCCGCCGCCTCATGGAGATTCACCCGGGGGATCCCTCCGCCGGGGATCGTGTCGCGGTCGGGGGCGAAGGCGTAATCGAAACAGCTCCGGACGCGTCCCAGCGTCTCCGCGTTTCCCCAGAGGCCGATGTCCTCTTTCTGCAGGTAATTGAAGCGCCGGATGTCGTCGAGGCCAAAGAGGTGATCCGCGTGGCCGTGGGTGAGAAGCACCCCGTCCAGACGTTTCACCCGGTGGCGGAGCATCTGCTCCCGGAAATCCACGGAGGTGTCCACGAGGATGTTCCGGCCGTCCCAGGAGAAAAGCCCCGACGTCCGCGTCCGCCGGTTCTTCGGGTCGCCCGACGCGCAGACGGCGCAATCGCACCCGATCATGGGGACGCCGTGGGAGGTGCCTGTGCCCAGGAAGAGGAGATCCATGCCGTATCCGCTCCGCGAAAAACACCAGGGTTCACGCACCAAACACCAAACAACGTCCAAATTACAATCATCAAATTCCAAACGACACCAACCCCGTTTTGAAATTGGCCATTGGTGTTTTCATGCGTCACGATTTTCGCCACGCCCCACCGTTTCCACAATGACGCGTGGAATCCCGATATCCACCACAACCACCTCCCCCGTGTGCGCGGGGCCGTCGGCGCGGAAAAATCCCGGCTTCGGAGCGATGAACGTGGCCGTGACCGCGGCGTGGACGGCCACACCCTGCACCGCCCCCGTGTCGCCGTCGAGTCCCGACGGGATGTCCACCGCGACCACCGGACGCCCCGAGGCGTTCGCGGCGAGGATCGCGTCCCGCAGCGGCGGCCGCACGTCGCCCCGCGCCCCCGTTCCAAGCAGCGCATCCACCACGACGTCCGCGTCCGAAAGAACCTCCGGTCCGAACGTCCCGACGGGAAGGTTCATCTTCACAACGAGATCGAAATTCATCTTCGCGTCGCCGGCGAAATCCACCCCGGCCGCGAGAATCGTCCGCGCGTCGCGGCCCGCGTTGGCAAGATGCCTCGCGATGACGAATCCGTCCCCCGCGTTGTTGCCCCGGCCGGCGAGGATCGCCACCCTCCGCGCCGCCGGAAATCGCCGCATGATTTCCTCCGCCACCCCGCGTCCGGCGTTCTCCATCATGGCGATGGACGGCATGCCGTAGTCCCGGATGGCCATCCGGTCGGCCTCGCGGCAGGCGGCCACGGAGAGAACGGGGGGAAGGAAAGTCATCGGGGTCACGGATTTCCGTTTCACATTCGCGCTGAAGACTCATAATATAGCAAGGGAGTGAAAATGAAAGGGCGTCCTCGAAAATCCAAACCATCCCGGACTGCGCGGTCGGTGGCCAATGCCGCGCGGAACACCCCTTCCTACCGCCATGTCGTCCTCATCGGCTTCATGGCGACGGGGAAATCCACGGTCGGGCGGCTCCTCGCCCGCCGGCTGAACCTGAAATTCACCGACCTCGACCGCGAAATCGAGCAACAGGAGGGGCGGACCGTCCCGGAGATCTTCCGGGAGCGGGGCGAGCCGGCCTTCCGCCGCCTCGAACGCGCCATGGTCCGCAAATTCGCCGCGAGGCGCGGCTGCGTCATCGCCACGGGCGGGGGCGTCATCCTCTCACCGGCCAACGTGCGGACACTGCGCGCGATGGGCCCGGTCATCGAACTCCGGTCGGACCCGGCGGTCATCCTCCGACGCATCCGGGTTCCGGGAAACCGGCCGCTTCTCGACAAGAATCCCCGGGAACGCATCCGCGGGCTGCTCCGCCTCCGGATTCCCCTCTACACCAAGGCGGCGGACGCCGTGGTGAACACCTCGCAATTCCATCCCGGACGCATCCTCGGGGAGATCGAGCGGGCCATCGCGGACGTGGTGCCCCGTCGGTTCCCCGTGCCCCCGCCGACCGGCGCCGGCCGTTTTCCCCGGTGAACGGAAAACACGCGTGTCAAAACGTTATCGGTTATGGCATCCCGGAGGGAGACGGGAGTCCTGCGACTACATTTCCGCCCCAAGAAGGTCGCGGCTCCGCTCGTCGAGGGCCGCGAGATCGGGGATTTCGTAGCGGATGCCACTCGTGTCGGAAAGGATGACGCGGCCGCCCGGAAAGGCATGGAGGTCCATCCGCTCCCGGAGGTACGCCGTCCGCGTCCCGCGATCGGTCTCGACTTCCCACGTGGACATCCCGAAGCGGGTGCGCACGGCCCGGATGGCGGTGATACGCGCCGTGAAATTCCGGAGGTCCATCTCCTCCTCCAGAATCCGGCGGGACTCCCCGTCGAGCGCCGCGGGATCCCGGATGATGCCGATCTCCGTCCCCTCGGCGCCGAGAACCGCCACGTGCCGTTCCGGCGCGGAGAGCGGAAACGCCGCCACCGGCCGCACGTCCTCGTGCCGGACACCCCCCGCCTCGAGGGAGATCCGCCCGAACGCGTCCCGCCGCAACGTCACCCCCGCCAGGAAATGGATTTGGGTGTCAATCATGACAGTTTGCGAACCTTCGTTTCCGGAGGCGGCTCGTCATCCAATTGTCGGAGACCTATCTCCTACTCTCATCCAGCGCCGTCACGACATACTTGAATAACTTCCCGTATCGCCCGAATCGAATCATATCCCGAGGGGTGACGTTTGCCAATAGATGAGGTCGCGAACGACTTTGACGGCGGGAGGGGGCATGAAATCCAAAAGATGCGATCTCCTTCCGGAATTTCGACGGAGATCACACCGTCACAAATTCATCGTCTGGGACAGGAAGATCGCTAACGGGTTGAACTTCGAGCCAACGAAGCATTCCAAGATTCCGTATCGTCGAGGCAACAACAGTCCTGTCCAACGGCGGATGCCGCTTCTGCTTCCACTGCATAACCGATTCGAGAACCTGATTTTCCGTGGGGAGATCCGAATCTTTTTCTTTCAGCGCATCGGCAGCATATAGGACCGTCGCCACGATCTCGGCCTGATTTGTGTCCATCCGCATGAACAAATCCGTTGTCTTATCAAGGATCGCCGACCATTGGGAAAATGATGCATCGAAATTTCCCTGGACCCTTTGATAATTCGGCCCGACTTTCATCCGAAACATCCTTCCAGATCGTTCTTCCTGAAGCAAATTATTATTGCCGAGTTTCGCCTCAACGTCCTTTAACTCTGTGCAAAATGGGCCAAAACTTCCTTTCTGGTACGCCAGTCCCGTAGGCAAACCCTCCCGCGTTGCCACGTAAGCGATCTTCTGAAAAATGGTCCTGCCGACCGGCCAGTGATACGGTTGCTCTTCAATCCGACGCAGAATTTCCACAAGGGCCACCCACGCCGGGTTCAGGGTTGTTTGCGTCATCCGACCGACGCGACGATCCGAAAACTGCGCCGCCTGCGCCAGAAAATCAACGGTCAATTCCTTCGGGTGGGTCCCATAGGGTGCGTACATTTCAACTTGGATATTCATCTCTTTGATATAGCGGTAAATCAACGGGCCGACGTTTCTCCATTCCTGCTGGCCGTTGCCGCAACCGAGTGGCGGAACGGCAAGGGAGGAAACGCCCCACTCCTCATGGTGCGACAGGAGATACTGCAATCCCTGTTCGATATCGCCGATCTTGGAAAGCGATTTCCAGTGGTCCTTGGTCGGGAAATTGATGATTTGAGGCGGAAACAATGTTTTGTAAAGATAGGGGATGCCGAGTTTGACCTCCCTGGCGGCGCAACGCTTGACGTAATCCTCGAACATCTCCGGGAATCGCTTTTTAAACTCCAAGGCAATTCCCTTGCCCATGATCCCCACGCAATTAACGGTGTTGATCAACGTTTGCGCCTTGGATTGAAAGATGTCGCCGACCAGCACTTTCATGAATGCCCCCTAGAAGAATATATCACCGTTGACGCTGACAGGCAACCGGATATTCAGTTGCTGAAACTTCGCCGCCGCCGCCGCGTTTGCCACATAAGCCCCCAAAACAAAACGCGGTTCCACCCGATCCGGCACAAGAACCTCCGCGCATTTTTGAGCCTTGTGCAACCGTACGTCGTTGAAATTTTCCGGATGTATCCATGAACGCGCAAAAATCCGATCCCGGTCAAGCATCATGAGTCCCTCGGAAACCGGAGAAAAACGCGCGTAATCGGCCGCGGCGTTCCGATCCGTGACAATCACGCCGGGCAAATCCAGCACTTCGGCCCCAACCCGCAAAACACAAATCGCGTCATTTTCGGACCGGACCTTGCTGAGCATGGGATTGTGCGCGTCAAAATACAAATTGGCGTATTCGTGCAACATCCCGCCTCCCGGGATCCTCCTGTTTTTCCGTCGTTCCTGAATCTCCATCATGGCTACGGAACGATGAGACACCTTTTCAGCCCGCTTATGGGAAAGGAGGCCACCTTGCATAATCCCCGGCACATTCTCGATGGGAACGATGCAATGCAGTTCGGCAATCTCGCGACGGTTCATTTCAAAACCCCTTGGCGTATTGCCAATAGATCAGGTCGCGGATGGTTTTGACGGCGGATGGTGGCACGGATCACCCTCGAAATTCGATTTCGCGCATCGCCATCGTTTCCATGAGGCTTTCCTCGGAACCAAATAGCGAGAGCGCATTCACATTGAGGTTATCGAGTATCTTCAGGACCTTCAAACGTTCCGATGATGGGATACTGAATTTCCATAACAGGTCTTGTTCTTCTGTATTGTCTTTAAAAACCGACTCGTGCGGCATGTAATACCACTCCTCCACTCGTTCGGACGTCTTTCTTCTTTCCTCCACGCAGATCGTGTATTCGCACTGTTGAAGAAAGTGGCGTCTGTGGCTCCGAACGTATGGTCCAAGACTCCAAATATACGGTTGGGCTGAGGTCCAACTCTTACCCTTCCCCGTGCTTTCCCAAAGCACGTACAGAGAAACCTTTTCCGTCTTCTTCACGTCTGCTTCGCGAAAAGCAAAGTACGCCGCCACTTGCGGGGATCGCGTCCAGTCAAGAAGCGGGGATGGAAAACCATGATGACGAAGATACACCATGTAATCGTAGCCAGGGAACTTCGCAAACAGGAGCAGATCGTTGCGAACGGCCTCTTTCAGGAAATTACCATATTGTGTGCAATCAGGAATCTCCCAGTCACGATCGGAAAAGGTCTCAATTTGAGCATGCGCCGAATGAATCCACCGATAGTATTGTTCAAGTGAACAATCTACCTTTCCCATCCGCCTCAACGTTCGCTCAAGTGTTGTTTCCAATAACCATCTCGAATCCCCCTGGCCGCGAAACAACAATTCATCCCCGCTGCGTCCACACTCGGCTTTTCGTTGGGCTCGCAAAATCTGTATCTTGTTCAGTTCTTCAACAAAAACCTCCCAAGAGGAAATGTCCTTTGTCTCACCGCGCAGTACAGTCGTCATGAAATCTCCTACTTTCCCGATCCTTCCACCAACCTGATTTCTTCTCCGGTCAGGCCGTAATGTTCATAAACGATCTGATCAATCTCTTTTTCAAAAACGCCTACGTCCGCCTCGGCGTCCTTCCGCTTCGACGACAAAATCCGATCCACCAAGTGCTCTACCGACTTCTGTTTGTCGCCCGCCACAGAGGGAATTGGAATCTGTTTCATGTAATCAGAAAACGCCCGCAGGTAACCACCGCGAACCTTGTTTGACACGTTGGAATAAAACCATTCCACCGCTTGCGAATTCATCAGGGCAACCAGCCACTTCTCCTTTGTCGGAATAAAGTAGCAGGTATTCGCCGCGTAGCAGCCGCTTTCATCCCATGTGAAACTCTGGTGTTCGTAAATGTCAGGATAAAGAATCTTCGTCTGCTCGAATTCCTGCCAGTAAGCGATGTTGTCCTGGATTTCATACCACTCGTAACTGCCCGGTTTCCGACCGCCCGGTTTTCCGGGCATGAGTTGTTTCTTGAACGGCAAGAGATGGTTTTGAATGGCGGGATATTTACTTATGTCAATGCCGCGACGGGTAAAGATGAGCCATAAATCCTGCGGTTCCACCCGCCACCGCTTCACATCCCGCCCGCGCAGAAACGGTTTCAGGATTTCGGCAGATGATTTGTGCTCACGGATGAGGCGGTCGCGCGTGGCTCGATCCACGATGAACGCTTCGTTGAAGCCCGTTTTGATGCCATAATAAAATCGTCCGTTGACATATTCGCCGAGCGGTGTCCCGGCGCGACGGAGTTTTTCGAGAAGGCGCAAAACGGCGGGCGATTCCAAATGCCAGCCATCCTTCGTCAGGCCGCTTTGCGCGACTTCCATGGATTTTTCGGCGAAGATCGCATCGAAATTTTCAAGCGGCGGGCCGGGTTTCCACGTCAACGCCTTCGCCGAGTTTTTGGCGTTCCCGGTGGCGTTCACCGTGGTCTTTTGGAAGACGAGCACGCACGGGTAAGCGATGGCCTCGAATACCGGCGCATCGCCAAAATCCACAAGTCGTAGAATCCGGGTGTTGCACGTCAGAAAACCCCGAAGTTTCTCGCCGTAACCGGAACGAAGGAATTTATTGGAGGTGATGAAGGCGTGGGTGCCGCCCGGGCGAAGCAACTTCCAGGCGCGTTCGTAAAAATACACGAACAGGTCGGCGGTCCCCGTGTAACATTCGAACCGCTTCTTCAGTTCGGGTTTTATCGCCTTGATCTCTTCCTGCCGCACATAGGGCGGGTTGCCGATCGTGACGTCAAAACCGCCGCGTCCCTTGAACACCTCCGAAAAATAGATTTCAAAATCAAACAGACGTTTCCCCTCCGTAATCTCGTCGAAAAGCGTTGAAATGCGTTCTTTAAATTTCCCCTTTCGGTCATGATCGACCTCTTCAAAAACATTCCGCTTCAACTCTTCCAATTCGGACAACGTGTTGTTTTTGAATAGCATCCCTTCGGTGCCTGAGCAGATCAGCGAATCACCGGCCACAATCTTGTAATCCAAATTGGGGAGTGGCTTGATCTCCTTAACATTCTCCTCATCCACGACGAGCGAAAGCCACAACCGGAGTTTGGCGATCTCGACGGCGCTCGGATCAATGTCCACGCCGTAAAGGCAGTTCTGGATGGCATGGCGTTTGAAATGATACGCAGTTCGCTCGCGGGCGTCGCCGAGGTAGGGCGACAGCGCCCGACGGGCGCGGACGATCTCCATCATCATCCCGACAGGAAACGCGCCCGACCCTACTGCGGGATCGCAGACGGTGATATCGGCCAGTTTGTCATCAATCAACCGCGCGTTCTGCTCAATACGCCTGGGCGGTTTGGGGTAATCACGACCGATCGTTCCGGCCTGTTTCGCCTCCTCGTAAGGCAGGTATTGGTCGCCGTGGCGCACCAGGGTTTCGATATCGTCGCGGGGCACGACGTCCTTCCGGACCGTGGTGGAAAACCAAAGCGGCCCGGGTTCGGCGGCCGTGAACAATTTGGCCTGGTTCGCCGTTCCCGGGTCAACCGATTCCGTGGAGACGTTCACCGCCGTATCCAGATAGGCGATCAAACTCTCCTGGCACATGTAGTGGACAATCTCGCGCGGGGTGTAAAATGCGCCGAGCCCCTTCCGCCGGTTGTCCTCGATGAGGTTCTCGAACACCTTGCCGAGCATTTCGGGGTCAATGGCGACTTCCTTTTCCAAAGGTTCGGCTTCGTTCACGGTGAAGTTGTAGCGATCAAAAACATCGAGGACGCCGGTGCCCGTGATGTCGCCCTCGAACGGTTCCGTGTTGAAGAAAAGACGGTTGGGCAGAACGATGTCGGTCTTTTCCCAGTCGTACCCGCCGATCGGTTCGAAGAGGCCGCCATTTAAAAACGGAATGCGGCACCGAAAGCGTTTGCTCCAGGCCTCGCCGCCGCGCTCCGTCGCGAGGGTGTCGTAGAAAAGCGGTTCAAGAATGTCATTGAAGAAATTTTTGCATGTGCCGTGCTTCCCATCCGCCAGACGCCGCAGAAAATCACGCGGCCCGCTTCCCCAATCCCGTCCTTTTTCGACGCCGAGCCAACCTTTCTTCTGAATGAAGTACAAAAATACGATCTGTCCAAGGAGTTTTTTTGAAAAATCCACCGCTTTGACGCCCTTCTTTTTGAACTCCCCGTGGATGACGTTGTCGTCCTTGACGAGTTTTTCCAGCGCTTTATTGATCTCCTCGAACAAATCCCTGTATCGGGTAAAGAATTCCTTCGTGACCGCCTCAACGCTGAAAGCCGATTCCAATTCCGCAAGTGTGGGATCTTTGTCTGTGTTTTGAAGAAGGTTGAGAAACCTTGTTTGTGCGGTGTGGCAACTTTCGTCCTCGCCGACAAGGTAGGAGAAGCGGCGGGCAGGGGTGAGGCGCGTCTCCACGCCCACCTTTCCCGATTCCTTTTCAACGGCGGCGTACTCCATCTTTACATACGAGAACCGCCACTGATTCCCCGTCGGCGAAACGAACGCCACGAGCGCGGCGTCCTTCTCTTCGCGGTTCTTGAGGTGATCCGCCACGAAATTACGGATGGCGGTGCGGGCGCGCTCCAATTTGGATTCCTTCGCCAGATGCACGATGAGAATATCGAGCTTTTCCTTTCCCGGCGCGGTATAGGTGCCGAGGCGTTCATAACGGTTCACGTGTTCCTTGAAGGCGTCCTTGATGTAGGTGATGTTCCACTGCTGGGCCTTGGATTCATCGAACCGATGAAGCAATTCCATCGCGAACTTTTGAAATTGCGTTTTGTCGAATGACTGCCGGAATGTTTGCTCGATGAGCGTTCGAGATTGCGCCGGATTCATGAGCCAAGCCCCTGCTTTGAAGACAATACTTCCCACCGCCCGCCCTTGTCCGGGCCGATACGTTTTAAACGGCCTTCTCCCTTTAATCGTCGCACGACCTTTTCAATGCCGGCGTGGCTCATGGACAGGATTTCGGCCATTTCCCGCAGGGTGATGCAGGGATTCGCAATCGCCAGTCCGAGGATTTTCTCCCTACTTTTCTCCCTACTTTTCTCCCTACCTTTTTCCCCGGCGGAAATCTTTTCGCCGCCGGCTTTCGGCCTGTGGAGCACAACCAGAAATCCGGTTTTGATATTCTTGAAATCCACCCGGACACCCGCCGCCCGGCACGCCTGGTCAATGCGCTTCAATCCGGAACCCCAGCGTTCGATGTCGCTGGCGAGATAAAATGCGTTGGCGATCGCCGGATTCCGCAAGAGACTGCGTTCCTCTCCGCGAATGAACTCCTCCGGGGTATGCCCTTCCGGAAAATTTCCGGGATTGTAGATCTCGATGCGATCCTTGAAGATGGCCACCTCGTTGCCCTTGGGATTCGAAAACTCCCGGTGGCACAAGGAATTGATGACGGCTTCGCGGAACGCGGCCACCGGCACTTCCGGAATTTCCTCCCTCTTGAAACCGGTGATCTCGGCCCGCCAGTTGATGTGCTCCTTGACATATTGCTCGGATCTCCGGGCCAGGTCGAAGAGGTTGCCGCGAAAACTCTGGATATCCAGAAACGTCACCTTGTCAACGCCGGCAAAAACGGCGGCCTGGACCTCCATCATGGGTTCGTTCGTAAAAAGCGCCTTGCCCGCATTCAGCAATTTCCCGCCGGACACAAGCCCCAATTTTTTCAAAACGTTCTTGAGATCGTTATAACGATAGGCGATTCGTCCCGCCTCGTTCGCCTTTTTCACGAATTGGCGAACGGTTTTCGCCGAGGCCTTCGCAACGGGAACATCGGAAATCGCGCTTTCCCATGGCGAAGCGAACGGATTCCTTTCCGCCATCAGGCGTGCCAGTTCTCCAACCGAAAGTTGCCTGTCCTCATCGGCCACGCGCATATAAGCCCGGCCGTAGGCGAAATAAGGCGCCGATCTCCCTTCACATTTGACAATGATGCAATCCTTGCCTTGAATTTTAAGCCCTTGTACCGTCGGATAAATTTGGGGTTCGACGTGTCCGGCGATGGCTTGCGACACGGTCCGAAGGGTATCCGAACCGATGGGTTGCCCGATCGCAACCCCGTCGTTCCTGACGCCGAAGCAAACGGTTCCCTTGCCATGTTTGTTCAGCATGGCGGCGATGGAGATGACGGCCTCCTTCAATTCGGAGGTGGATTTCTTCAGTTCGACGATTTCGGATTCCCGGTATTTCATAGGGCCGGCGGCTCCAGCAAATAGGAAGAGAGAATCACTTCACGCGGGCCACAGGCGTTTTGCGTGGATTGTGCGATGGTCGGTTGAAGAAATTGGACAGGAATGTCGCGCCGCAGAATACCCAGCACCTTGAGCGGTTCAATCTCGCGTTCGAGCGCCTCTTTCACCTTTTTTGCCGTGGGTTTGGGGATCGCGCCGTCGGCAAACGCCTGTTTCACCTGCTCGATAAACGATTCGTCTTCATCGGTGAAGCCCTGATAACCAACGAAGTCCTTTGCCTTCAGCCGTTTCATAATGTGGGCGTCATTTGCGCCGCCGCGATGCCGGGAAAACGCATCCTCATCTGCCGGATGCGTATCGGCGGTGAATGCCTCCTTGTTTTTATCAAGGAGCGCGTAGAAATCCTGCGGAATGTCCTGCCGTTTCTCTTGGAGGTCGGCGGGCTTCAACACTTTTACCGCCGTCATAAAATCCAGTTCGAGCGCGCCGTCGCCTTCGGCATGAGCGAGGTAAAATTTATCGAGCCGCCCCTGACGGAAATAGGTGAGAAGTCCCGGCAATGAATTTCCCGCCGGTTTTGTCCCCGGCTCAAACGCCCGCGTGGAGCGCGCTTTTTTCGGCAATCGTTTGATTCGCTCGAAAAGGTTGGGTTCTTTGTCGCGCACCGCGCGGATCTCGGTGAGGTATTCGAGTTCGCTTTCCTCATCCCCGTCCTCACCCGTGATGGTTTTTTTCGAGTTCAACCGTTTAAAGAGGTCGTGGGACTTGATCTCCTCGTCATCGGTAAGCAACCGCGCATCCGCCCCCAGCATCTCGATAAATGCCTGAATCTTGGCCTCGGCGGCTTCCGTGAGTTTGATCTCGTCGTTCGCCTCGTCGGTGGGGAAGAAATTGTAGGTGTAAATCGTATCGAACGTGGTATCCAGGCGATTCACACGCCCGACGCGCTGGATCATCCGCGTGGGATTCCACGGGATGTCGTAATTGATGACGATGTTGGAACGATGGAGGTTCACCCCCTCGGACAACACCTCGGTGCTCACGAGGATGCGGTAATCGTCCCGCGAGAGAAACGCATTTCTGTCGAAGTTGGCGACGACTTCCTTGTGGGCTTCTTCCCCCGAATTCGCGGTATAAAGCAATGTCCTTGGCTCGACCTCTTTTTTGATTTTGTCCGCGAGATAATCCGCCGTCTCCTTCGATTCGGTGAAGATGATAAGTTTTCCTTTTTTCAGGCGGGTTTCAGTTTTCAATTTCTCCCGGAACGCCTCCCATTTGGGATCGCGGGAAACTTTTCCCCACATGGTTTTGATTCGCTTGAGCGTGGCGAAATCATTCTCCAGATCGCGAATGAGTCCGGCGGTGAAATCTTCCGAGGCGAGACGTTTCGCCTTGTCATCGGCGAGAAGTTGTTCAACCCCTTCCTGGTCCCCTTCTTCCAGAAGGTCGAAAATCTTGTTGGTGTACTTCTTGCTCGTGTAGACGTTGCCCTTGCGGAATTCTTCGATGACGCGCTCGTAGGAATGCAGGAATCTGTCGAGGGTGAGCCGAAACGCCGTGAAACTGCTCTCCAAACGCTTCACGATCAGGATTTTCATAAACCGGGCGAGATTCTTCTGCCCGCGTTGCCCGCGCTGAAGTTCGCCTTTCGGCATCTCCCCCGTGTAATACATGAGCGGCTGGTAACGCGAATAGGTGAACGCGGCCCCGAGCAAACGCACGGTTTCGGCGAACACGTCGCTTTCGGTTTGATTGAATGCGTAAAAGAGTGGTTCGGGATCAACGACCTCGGGGAATTTAAGTTTCTGCTCCCGCATATCATCCCCATAATACTTTTCGATTTCGCTCCGGGTGCGGCGGATCATCAGATATTTCAAGACCTTCTCCCGTGTCGCCTTCGCGTTCGCCTGCACAACCTTGAAATACGAATCACGGTCCCGAAGACGATCGAGACCATCCAACCTCTTTTCCAGTTCCGTGAAAAATTTCTCCAGATTCCGCAGGTTGGGAATGGTGCTGTTTTTCCCGTTCTGGAACAATTTGACCTGGCTCAAAATGTCACGGGGGGTGTTGTTGAGCGGCGTCGCCGAGACCAGAATCACGCGCTTGCCCCGGCATATCTGGGCGAGCGTTTCATAAGTCTGGTTGGTTTCGGTGCGGAATCGGTGCGATTCGTCAATAAAAACGTTTGTGTATGCAGAAAGGTCGGTTTCCAAAAGGGAATCAAGTTTTCCAACGGATTCGTAACGCGCCTGCCGAACTTGGAAATCACCGAAGACATCAGGCCATGAGCCTTTCTTGCTCGGGTCAAGCAAATGCGGAGGCGCGATGACCAAATTTCTCCCGTCGAGTTGTTGCGCCAGAAGCGCGGCCATGTAGGTCTTGCCGAGCCCGACCACGTCCGAAAGGAAGACTCCGCCGTACTCATCAAGGATTTTTCGGGCGTTCAGAACCGCTTCATCCTGATATTTCAACTTCTTGAAGCCTGGAGGAGTATGTGACCTCTCCAACTCCGATGGGCGGTTGAGTTCACCTCGAAAATACTCGTAGAGAAATTTCAAGTAGAGTTCGTAAGGCGTGAAATGCGCGAAGGGCGATCGGTTGGTGACAATGTCCTCATACGGTTTGGAAAGGTCCACCGCCACATCCCAGAGTTCGTTGAATTTCGCAATGGCGAAATCGTAATCCGAACGATTCTTGAGTTCGACGTTGAATTCCAGATTGTCCTGCAACCCCGCACGGGTGAGGTTGCTCGAACCGGTGATGACCCGCCCCTTGTCCCTGTCTCCCTCGGCAAAGGTCATAATATAGACCTTCGCGTGTAGATTTTGCGACGGGTATGCCTTGATTTCGAGTTTTCCCGAACGGATCCACTCGATGAATTTATGCACCCCTGCCTCAACGTCAACACTGTCGGATGATGTTTCGAGTTCGCCGAGAATTTCGGAGGCGATTTTTTCTTTTGTTGCCGTGTGGGAAAAAGACAACTCGCCTTGTGTCATCGCTTGTTGCTTTAATTCGTATGTCGCCCGATCCGTCTTGAGACCCACCAGAATGCGAACTTTTTCCGTTTTTTCGAGCGCGGGATAGATATTGTAAAATCCACTGATGTAAAAATACCCGACAAGACAATCGAAAAAGCGCGTGTCATCCCGTAGCAAAACCTCCAAACGGTCACGGAGGCATTTGCCTGGCTCGTTCGTGATAAACGTCAGATCGGAGGATTCTGGCTGGTGGATACCCATTTATCGTAATCCTTTCCGATTGATGACAATCTGTCTCATGCCGGTTCTTTTCGACAAACGTTCACCTCTACGATTGCAGGTTGTCTCACCTCATTATTCGCCTGATGAATTTGACGGTCATTGCGAATCTCCCGGCCGTTGGTTACCGACGATTTCACCCGGCATCTGATTCCACTCGCGGCCATCCAGTTGACGGCCGGCTCGTTTTTTAAATACCCCGCCCCACTGCTTGAAGAAGAACGGGACGGACTGCGCGCGACAGGCGTCCCGGATGTCCCGCACCCACTCCACCGCCATCGGCCGGGCGCCGGGGCCGGATTCCCCGCCGGCAATCACCCAATCGAGGCCGGACAGGTCGAGTTCCGACAGCGGCCCGAGAAGTGGCTCCAGGGAACAGAATTTCACCGCCGCGTCGGCCTGGCGAAGATTGTCCAGCCGGGAACGATAATCCGCCCGTTCCACGGTGACCCCCATCCAGATGTTTTCCGCCCAGGGCAATCGGTAACGCATGTCCGACAACCGGACCGAACGTTTGGTCAGCACCTGGAATTGATGCCAGGACGCCCGATTCATGACATCAAAAACCTGACGGATGAAGTCATCGGGGACCGCCTCGTGAAACAGGTCGCTCATGGAATTGACGAAAATCCGCTGGGGCCGCTTCCATTGTAGCGGCAATTCCAGCATGTTCTCATGCAACGCCACCTCGAACCCGTTGGCGTAGTTGGCCTGGCCCATGGCTTGCAGACGACGCGCCATGCGCTCGGCATAACAATGCGTGCATCCGGCGCTGAACCGGGTACAGCCGGTGACGGGATTCCAGGTGGTTTCGGTCCATTCAATGGAGGTATTGAGAGCCATGCCTATCTTCCTTTTCCGAGGATGTGTTGGGCAATCCGAATCGCGAGCGCCTGCGCCTTTGGATTCGGATTGCTGACGGCGAACGTGAACAAGAACATGGGACTGCCCTTGGAATTGCAGAGATACCGGGGATTCGACACAACCTGAGGGAAAATGGTTTTCAACCGTTGCTGATAATAATCAGCGATGGCCGGGATAGGATCTCCCACCTTGGCAGTGATCGTTTCCTCATCAAATAACGTCTTCTGTCGTGACGTTTTATAGAAGGCGTCCCTCCAGTCACCCGTTCCAAACACCCGATCAAGCCGATTCTGCCATGATTGGGGGATATCGGCCGGTTTCAATTTCAGCATCCGGTTGATGCCAATGCCGACCGGGAAAAGCACCCAAACGTCAATGGCCGGCGTGCGGGCAATCGCCTCCATGGTACTCCAATCCACGTTTGCGCCGAATGGATCGAGAAACAACACGGCGCGGACCGACTTCCAATCTGTTTCCCGACATAATGCCGGCAATTGGTCGTTGGCATCCCCCGCCCGAAAAACCATCTTGTCCGCCAGCGAGGGGAAATCCGGGGAGACTTTTTGAAGTTCCGCCATCCGCTTACGGCTCTTCTCGATGAACACATAACGACCAAAGGAAGGTGTGACCTGAAGCGCTTTCCTTACCGATCCGTCGAAAAACCCGGCGCCTTCGGCTTCTGCCTGTTCCGTAAAAAGACCTGTGGCATTTTCTTCCGCCTCGATCTCGCGATAGCCCGTACCAGCAAACGCATCAATGTACCATTTCTGAAACGGCTGGTTTTTCAACGCCGTGGTGTAGGCGGCCAAGTACTTCGCCAACATCTCCAACTTGACTTCCGTCCAACCCCCACCGTATGCCTGCATGGATTCGGCGATCACAACGTTTTCGGAAACGTTCCCCATCACCGCCCCGGAATATCCATCCCCGGGGCGGACCACCTTTCCGTTTGTGCCCGACGACTTGATTCGCCCCTTGGACTTCATGAGACCCCTCAAAGACAATCGATTTTCGCCGCCAACGGATCTTTAATCCTGCAACGCCTTGACATACCCCTCGATCGCTTCCTTGATGTTCGAAACCGCGGCCTCCCGCGTCTTCCCCTGACTGACGCAACCCGGAAGGCTGGGGCATTCCGCGACCCAGTATCCGTCTTCCCCTGGATAGATAACGACCTGTCTCATACCGTCTCCTTTCGATACGCGTTAATTCTCCGGTAAATTATACCCCTGTGAAAATTTTCACGCATCACAATTTCCTCTCCCTGACTCGGCGACTCGCGGACTCGCCGACTCGCCGACTCCTCTTCCAGACTCCTGAACTCTGGAACTCGTGAACTCTCCAACTCCTATCCCCCAATCGCCACAATCCTCGCCATCTCCGCCTGCAAATCCGACAGCCGCCGGAAAACGCCGTTTTCCTTCGCCAGGAGTTCCGCGTGGGTTCCCACCTCGACAACACGGCCTTTCTCCAAAACAATCAGCCGCTGGGCGTTGCGGAGCGTCGAGAACCGGTGGGCGATGGCGAAGGTGGTCCGCCCGTGAACCAGCCGGTCAATCGCCTCCCGGATGGCCGACTCCGTCTCGGTGTCCACGCTCGATGTCGCCTCATCGAGAATCAGGATCCGCGGGTCCTTGAGGATGGCCCGCGCGATGGCGATGCGCTGGCGCTCGCCCCCGGAGAGCCTCTGGCCGCGCTCCCCCACCAGGGTGTCGTAGCCGTCGGGAAATGCCATGATGAAGTCATGAGAGTTCGCCGCCTTCGCCGCCCGCAGGATGTCGTCCACGTCCGCGTCCGGCCGCCCGTAGGCGATGTTCTCGGCGATGGTCCCGTGGAACAAAAACGGATCCTGGGGCACCACCCCGATCTGCCGCCGGAGGCTCACGAGCGTGACGTCGCGGATGTCCACGCCGTCAATCTCGATCGCCCCGCCGGTGACGTCGTAGAACCGGCAGAGGAGGTTGATGGTGGTGCTCTTCCCCGCGCCGCTCGGGCCCACCAGCCCCACCATCTCCCCCGGCGCGACGGAGAAGGCCATGTCCTGGATGACGTTCTCGCCCGGTTCGTAGGCGAACGTGACGGCTTTGAATTCCACCCGCCCGCGGACAAGTGGCATCTCGCGCCGCGAATCGGGGTTTTTCACGGTGGGCGCCGTGTCCAGAATCTCGAAGACACGCTGGGCCGCCGTCGCCGCCCTCTGGAGGCGCTGGCCGAGCCGCGTCAGGCTCTCGAGCGGCCCGTAGAAACGCCACAGGTACCCCACGAAGGCCACGAGCGTCCCCGCCGAGACGTCCCCCGTCGTGATGACGCGGTACCCGCCGTAGCCCCAGACCATGAGAAACCCCATGTGAAAGACGAAATCAATCATGGAACCGAACAGGTTGTCGAACCGGTGGGCCCGGACGCTCGTCTGCATGTACTGGCGGCTCCGCTCGAAGAACCGTTCGCTCTCGCGCCCCTCTTGGGCGAAGGCCTTCACGATGCGCACCCCGGGGATGACGTCGGTGAGGAGCGACGCCATCCGCGAACGCTTGCGCCAGACGGCGTGATAGAGCCGGTGGACCCGGCGATAATAATAAAAGGACAACACCGCGATGACCGGCGCGGGGATGAGCGTCACCAGCGCCAGTTGCCAGTTCATGCTGAACATGATGGCGATGATCACCAGGACGGCCATGATGTCCCGCAGGATCCTCTGAAGCCCCTCCGAAAGAAAATCCTGGAGGTTTCCCGTGTCGGAGGTGATGCGGTCCATGATCCAGCCGGTCTGGTTGCGGTCGTAGAAATCCACCGAGAGTTCCTGCAAATGATCATAGAGTTCCCGGCGGATGTCGTGGACGAGACGCTCCCCGAACCAGGCCATCATATAGGTCCGGATGCCCGTGAAGATGGGCCCGACCGCATAAATCACGGCGATGCCGGCGACGACCCAGGCGAAGAGATGCATGTCCTTCTGCGGGAAGACGCGGTCAATCAGCACCTTGGTGAGAAGGGGCTGGACCATGTCCACCGCGGTGAGGACCAGCATCAGCAGCAGCCCCAGCGCGACGATTAATGAATATGGCCGGACCCGCGCCAATAGCCGGCGGATGATCCGGCCCTTGTCAATGCAGGCGAGGCACAACCCGAGTTTCGGCGGGATGGGCTTTCCGCAAGCGGGACAGATCCGCGCCTCGGTGTGCCGGTGGCGACCGTCCCCTGAAGGCCCCCCGGCGGGCTTCCGCGGCCGATGGTCCGCCTCCTCCGGGAGACCGGCCTCCTCCCGCACCCGCGCGGCGAATCGTTCGAAGAATTCGCCCCGGAACCGGGAGTAAAGCGCCAGGACGACCGCCCGTCCGTCCGTGTGCGCCTCGAGGCGCGTGATGCCGTGAAAGTCCCGGCGCTCGAGTTTGCGAATGTCGCGGAGGGGAAGGTCCACGGCCGGCGCCGCGGCGCCGGCCGGGCCCGGCGCGAAGACCAGCACCCGCCGGCCCGTCGCGACGAGCCACTCATCCCCGAAATCCCCGTCACGGAGGAGGTCCGCGGAGGCCGCGGCGATGACATCCTCCCCGGGCGCGAGATGCTCCAGCATGGCGGCGATGACCGGGGGAAGGGGCTCAGGGGTGTATTCGGACTCGCCGTTGGGAGATGTCGGGTCAGGCATAAACTTTCATCATACCCGAAACGGCGCGGATTTTCATCAGGGAAGGTACGGGAGAAAACACCAACCACCCAATCACAAACATCAAACAAACATCAATCACCAAGTTCCAATCTCCGAAACAACAAAACCGGCTTTTCCTGTTTGGCCATTGGTGATTGGAACTTGAAGTTTGTTTGGTGTTTGTGATTTGTTGTTTGGTCATTGCGTGTTGTCTGGCATGCCCGTCCCTCCCGTGGTATAAATGTCCCCATGAATCCCCCCCCGTCCCCACCCCCCATCCCCCTCCCCGAACGCGCCCGGCAGTTTTTCGAGGCGACGCTATGGGACGCCGATCTCGCGGAAATGCCGCCGTGGCGCGCGTTCGCCTGGCGGCGCCTGCGGGTGATCTCCCTCGCGGTGAAGGGATTCCTTGAAAATCGCGGCCCCTTGCGCGCCTCGGCGCTCACCTACACGACGCTGCTCGCGCTGGTGCCGCTCCTGGCGTTCATCTTCGCCGTGGCGAAGGGGTTCGACGCCCGGAACAAACTGGAGACATGGATCCTGGCGCGCGCCGGCCAGTCCACCCCGGAAATCCACGCCGTCACCCAGGAGATCGTCCGCGCGGTGGGCAAATACCTGGACGAGACGCGCACCGGGGCGCTGGGGACTCTGGCCCTCGTATTTCTGATCTACTCCGTCATCCGGACGATGGGGACCATCGAGGACTCGTTCAACGACATCTGGGGGGTGAGGAAATCCCGGACGCTCGCCCGGAAATTCAGCGATTACCTGAGCGTCCTCGCGGTGGCGCCGCTGCTGGTGCTCACGGCGCTCGGTCTCACGACGACACTGTCCAGTTTTCGATTCGTCCAATACCTCTATTCGCTCGGCCACTTCTCCGTGGCGCTGGAATTCGCCGCCATGCTCGTGCCCTACGCCGCGGTCTGGGTGGCGTTCATCTTCCTGTACAAATTCATGCCGAACACCCGGGTGAAATTCTCCGCGGCCCTCGCCGGCGGAGTAGTGGGAGGAACGCTCTGGCAAATCTTCCTGCTGGGCTACATCCACCTCCAGATCGGCGTCTCCGCCTACAACAAGATCTACGCCTCCTTCGCCGCCATCCCGATCTTTCTCGTGTGGCTCTACATGAGCTGGGTGATCGTCCTGGTCGGCGCGGAGGTCGCCTGGGCCTGGCAGAACGCGGCGCGCTGGAGGTTCGAACACCGCTTCCCCGCGGCGAGCGTGGCCGACCGGGAACTGGCGGCCGTCCGGATGATGGCGGAGGTTTGCGGGCGGTTCGATACGGGCGAGACGCCCCCTTCGACGGAGGAGATGGCCCTGCACCTCCGCCTGCCGCTGCCGCTGGCGCGGGACATCCTCGATCGCCTGGCGGCGGGACATCTTCTGGCGCCGGCGGCGGAGCCCCGGGAGGGCTGGCTCCCCGCGCGCCCGCCGGACCGCATCCGCGTCGCGGAAGTCCTTGCGACGCTCCGACGGTCCGGGGAGGCGCTACCCTTCCGCGAGGATGCGGGGTTGGAGCGACTCCGGCCGGTTCTGGCCCAGGCGGAGGCCGGCGCGGCCGACGCCCTGCGCGGAATCACGCTGGGGGAACTGGCGCGCACGTTCCGCGAGGCCCCGCCGGACGTTCCCACGTCCGAACCTCCCCGGACGCAGGATACGCGCCTGGCCTGAATGAAATTCACTTCTTTTGAACGCATTCAAAATATTCCGAATTCGCCCCTTGACAACCACACAATTGTATGGTATCCTACCAAACAACAATACGGCGGTCGGTGGACGAGGAGCGTCTCGGAACCGGCCGCCCCGCAAAAGGGCCTGAGTTACCTTTTGCCATCACCGTGATGTACGGCGGTGGATTTACGGTCCGTGTCCGGCGCGGTCGTTCATGCAGGTTGACCGGCGCGCGGGGCAGCGGGCCGTATTTTTTTGGCACGGAAACACGGAAGAGGAGAAACACACCACGAAAGCACGGGGAAAATACTCAGAACCTTCCGTGTCATTCGTGGTGTTTCCCGATTCTTCACGTGTCCTCCGCGCTGAAAGGAGGTGGCGCGACAAACATTATCGCGGAAACACGAAAGGGGAAAATCACACCACGGAATCACGGAACAGCAAACAGAACATTCCGTAAAATCCGTGGTCGCTGACAATGCCTCTTCCGTGTCATCCGTGGTGTTTTCCGTGTTCCCGTGGTGTGTGCTGATGTTTCCGTGTCGAACGATTGGAGTTCTTGAACATTCATTCCGGGAGGCAATCATGGGTATGGGCATGGCGGACAGAAAGAAGGAAGACCCCCGCGTCGAGAAGGGCGCGGTGAAGATGGCGCCGGCGGACCCCCGCCCGGCGGAGGCCAAAAAGACGGCCGAAGCGGCCGCGGACCTGCGCGCCCAGCGCGAGAAGGTTGTGCGCCAGGCGCTGGCCGACCTCGAGAAGCGATTCGGGCGCGGGACGGTGATGCGGCTCGGGGACAAACCCGTCGAGAAGGTGGCGTCCATTCCCACGGGATCCCTCACGCTCGACGTCGCGATCGGCGTCGGCGGCATCCCGCGGGGGCGCGTCACGGAGATCTTCGGAGGCGAGTCCTCCGGCAAGACGACGCTTTCCCTCCAGGTGATCGCCAACGCCCAGCGGGCCGGCGGCATCGCGGCTTTCATTGACGCGGAACACGCCTTCGACCCCGGCTACGCGAAGAAACTGGGGGTGGACCTCGCGAATTTATTGATCTCCCAGCCGTCCTCCGGGGAGGAGGCCCTCGAGATCGCCGAGGCCCTCATCCGGAGCCACGGCGTGGACGTGGTGGTGATAGATTCCGTGGCGGCGCTCGTGCCCAAAGCGGAACTCGAGGGGGAGATGGGCGACGCCCATGTCGGGTTGCAGGCGCGGCTCATGTCCCAGGCGCTCCGGAAACTCACGGCGGTGATTCATCTGTCCAACACCTCCATGATTTTCATCAATCAAACCCGCGAGAAGATCGGCACGTTCGGCCACGGCACGCCGCTCACGACGTCGGGCGGCCGGGCCCTCAAGTTCTACGCCTCCCTCCGGATCGACATGGCCCGCATCCAGACCCTGAAACGGGGCGAGGAGGCCATCGGCCACCGGGTGAAGGCGAACGTGGTGAAGAACAAGGTGGCCCCCCCCTTCCGGAAGGGCGAATTCGATATTCTCTACGGAAAGGGAATTTCGTCCACGGGCGAAATCCTCGACGCCGCGATTGACGCGGAGCTCGTGGAGAAGTCCGGGACGTGGATTTCCTGGAACGGCAAGCAACTCGGCCAGGGGCGTGATGCGGCGGTGACGTTCCTCGATGCGACACCGGACATCCGGGCCGCCCTCGAGGCCCCGGTGCGGGAACGCCTCTTCGCGACGGAACCGGAGCCGGAACTGAAAAAGGAGGTGGCGTGATGGCACGGGAATACGGAACGTGGCAGGAGTGGGCGACCCTCCTGGCCGTGACCGGCGTGTGGGGGATTGTGTACATCATCATCTGACACCACGGGAACACGGAACAAGACACGGAGACACGGGATGAAGACGGGAAACACGGGAAAGCCCTTGCGGCATAGCGCGTTGACATCGGACGTGATCGGAGCGGCCATCGATGTTCACAAGGCATTAGGGCCCGGCTTCTCCGAGAAACTCTACGCCAGGGCGCTCCAGACAGAACTCCGCGCCAGGCGGGTGTCCTTTACCACGGAACAGACCATCCGCGTGAATTATCGCGACCGGTTTCTCGGAAGTCACCGGCTGGACCTGGTGGTAAACGATCTTCTGGTTGTCGAACTCAAAACGGTGTTTGAAATCAACCGTTTTCACATGGCCCAGATTCTTTCTTATCTGAAAGCCAGCGGAAAGCGAGTCGGACTGATCCTCAATTTTGCACGGGGATGTCTTGAGATCAAACGCGTTGTGTTATGAGGAAAAGGGGGAACATGTCCAGAATCTTCCGTGTTTCCGTGGATTCCCGTGTAATCCGTGGTGTGTTTTTAAAGGAGGTGTGACATGGAATGCGCCAGCAAGTTCCGGATCCTGAACCGCGGCAACCTCAAGGCGGTAGCCGAGATCATCTACGGAGACCTGAAAATCTCCGGGGTGAAGGTGATGGAGAACGAGAAGGGCCTCTGGGTCGGGATGCCCAGCCGCGCCTATAAAAAGAACGATGGAACGACGAGTTACGCGTCCATCGTGTGGATCGAGGACCAGTCGCGCCGCCGGGCCTTCCAAGACTGGGTGATCGGCGAATTCCGGAAGGCCGCCACGGATGGAAACGGCTCCGCCGGGAACGGCGGAAACGGGGGATCCGGCGTCCGCGCCCACGCGATGGCCGGCGCGGGAAAAGAGATTCCCTTTTGATCCGGTGATCGGCACGGGCGGGGGGCTCTTCCACACCCCTCTCCGCCTCCCGCCCTGCCGCCCCACCCACCGGGATGACGCCGCGTCCGGCGCCGGGGAGACCGGAGAATGTCCGTTCGCCGTCCGCGGGCACGGCCCTTCCGAAGGGGACGAAATTCCGCCCGACGCGGGGCATGATCCCGGCGTCATCGTGGCGGATGACCGGGAACGGGCCTCGGGCATTCCGTCCCTCCTTGCGGTCGCACCGGGGGGCCGGGTTCTCGTGGCCCGGCTTCCCTTGGGCGATTACCGCATCGGCCGGGTGACGGTCGAGCGAAAGACCGTGACGGATTTTCTTCTGGCGCTTTCGCGCGGACGACTCTTCCCCCAGGCGGCATGCCTTTCCCGCGCGTGCGAACGTCCGGTCTTCCTGATCGAAGGGACCGGGCTGCTCGCGCCGGGCCGGTGGCGGGGATGTCCTGCGGCCGTCCGCGGGGCGCTCCGATATTTGCGGAGGGAACTCTACCTGCCGGTCGTCCATACCGCCCGCCCGGAGAAGACGGCGGAATTTCTCCTGCGGATATTCCGGAAGGAGCGCGAATTCCCCGCCCGGGCGCCGGGGAAACGTTGGACGATTCTGAAAAAAACCCCATCCCCGGGCGAAACGGCCCTGCGGATGCTCACGATGATCCCGGGAATCGGCCCGGCGGCGGCGCATCGCCTGTTGTCACGTTACGGAAGTCTCCGGTCGCTCGCCCGGGCCACGGCGAACGGGCTCCGGCGCGTCCCCCGGATCGGACCGGCGCGGGCCGGAACCATTCGTCAGGCATTTGCGGAAAACGCCTCGACACCCGCGGAATGACAAACCGCTTCATCGAATCGGTGGCCGGTTCGCGGGAGGGGGCGATTCCGTGGAATCCTCCCGCGCCAGTGCCTCCCGATGGGGTTCGGGATGCACCGTGACGTCGGCCCCGGGGGAGAGTTTCCGCACTGCGGCCTCGATGTCCTCGGTCCGGGCGTGGACGTCCGCCAGGGACTTGCTCTTGGGGAACGTCGCATGGAGGTCCACGAACACCCGCGGCCCGGAGGTCCGGACCCGCACGCTGTGGCAATTCTTCACCCCCGGCAGACCCTCCACCGCCCGGCGGACGTCCTCCGCCAGGCCCGAGGGCGCCGAGTCAAGCAACCCGTCAATGCAACGTCTGCCGAGGCGCACACTGATATACACCACAATGGCCGCCACCATCAACGCCGCGATGGCGTCGGCGTGATGCATCTCATGAAGCCCCGCCCACCGGGAGGCCACCCATACCCCGGCAAGACCCAGAAGCACCGCCGCCGAGCTCCAAATGTCCGTGCTGAAGTGGAGCGCGTCCGCCTCCAGCGCCTGGCTGTTGTGTTTCCGCGCGGCGGCCATGAGCATCTTCGACCGGGAATAATCCACGACGATGGAGATGGCGATGACACCGAACGCCCAGACGGAGGCGTCAACCTCGACGGGCTCGAAACAGAGCCGGTGAATCCCCTCGTACACGATCCAGACGCAGGTCACCAGGAGCAACCCCGTCTCAAAAAGCGCCGAGAGATTCTCGATTTTCCCGTGGCCGTAGGGATGTTTTGGGTCCGGCGGTTTGTCGGAGTTCCTCACGGAAAACCACGTCACCACCGCGGCAACAAGATCAAGCCCGGAGTGGGCCGCCTCGGCGAGGATCCCGAGGCTGTTCGTGAGAACCCCCACGACGATTTTGAGGCCCGTCAACAAAATCGCCGCGAGGACCGAATTCGCGGCGGCAGACTGTTTTTCCTGGCCGGCCGTCATTTCCGGAGGGGGTTTTTCCACGGGGCGCTCCATGCGGGAATTATCCACGCCCCCCCCCGCGGTGTCCAGCCCCAAATTCCGTTGTGACCCCCCGGGTTCCCTCCGTATAATCCTCCGGATATTCCCCGGGAGGATTCCATGAAACACATCCTGTTGCTGGGCGATTCCATCCGGATGGGGTACGAACCCCACGTGCGGGAACGCCTCGCGGACATCGCCGCGGTGCGCTCCCCGCAGAAGAACGGCGGAAACACGCGCTTCTGCCTCGAACACCTCGACGCGTGGCTGGCCGGCCCGGCGCCGGACGTCATCCATGTGAACGTCGGGCTCCACGATCTGGGGCGCGACCGCGGCAACCCGGCCAACCGCGTTCCGTCCGACGAATACGCTCGGAACCTCCGGGAGATCTTCGCGCGCCTGGTCCGCGTCGGCGGCGCCGCGGTGATCTGGGCCGCCATTACCCCCGTGAATGAGAAGCGACACAACACCACCAAGGAGTTCGACCGCTTCGAGGCGGACGTGGACCGTTACAACCGCGTCGCCCGGGAGGCGGTCGCGGAATTCCGGTTCCCCGTGAATGACCTCTTCGCCCGGGTCATGACGGCCGGGCGGGATGATCTGCTTCTGCCGGACGGCGTCCATTTCACCGATGCCGGATATGCGCTCCTGGGAGGCACGGTGGCGAACATCATCCGGGACCATCTGAAACCCGGGAAGGATTCATGATGTGATGATGTTGCGAATTCTTCCGTGTTTCCGCGTGCAATTCCGTGTAATCCGTGGTGTGTCATGTATAAGCATGTGATCTGGGACTGGAACGGAACTCTCTTCGACGACGCGTGGCTCTGCGTCGAGGTGCTGAACGGCCTCCTCGCCCGGCGCGGGATGCCTTCCACCTCGCCCGCGCGCTACGCGGAGGAATTCGATTTCCCCGTCCGCGATTACTACGTCCGGATCGGGTTCGATTTCGCCCGTGAGCCCTACGAGGCGGTCGCCGCGGAGTTCATGGCCGAATACGAACGCCGCCGGGAGGAATGCCGCCTCCAGCCGGACGCGCTGGCCGCTCTCCGGGCCGTCGCGGCCGCCGGCATCGGGCAGTCGCTGCTCTCCATCTATCCCCACATCACGCTCGAAGCGGTGACGCGCCGGCACAAGGTTCGGAATTTTTTCGAAAAACTCTCCGGGCTGAACAACCTCCTGGCCGGGGGAAAGATCGAGAACGGGAAATGCCTCGTCGCGGAGCTGGGGATCCCGCCGGGACACATCCTTCTCGCGGGCGATTCCACCCACGATCACGATGTCGCGCAGGCGATCGGCGCCCGCGGCATCCTCACGCCGCGGGGGCACTACACCCGGGAACGCCTGGCGGCCACGGGCGCGCCGGTGGTGGACCGGCTCTCCGACATCCTGCCGCTCATCACAACGTAGCGTCACGCGCCACAGGACGACGACTCACTCCGGCTTCCGCGGTTCCGCCGGCATCCTGCCGTCCTGCGGCGGTTCGCGGACCGCGACAAGACTCTTGTCCTTGCGGCTCTCCCGCTGGAAGACGATCTTCCCGTCGGCCAGACGCGCCGTGATGACATCCCCCGGTTGAACCTGATTGGTGCCGATGAGGTTCGACAGCGGATTCACGACATAGTGTTCCACCACCCGCCGGAGCGGCCGCGCCCCGAATTCCGGATCCGTCCCCTGCTCCACAAGATGCCGCCGCACGGGATCCGACATCCGAAGCACGAACGGCACCGAGGAGTTGACCGCCCGCTGGTGGATTTCCGAAATCTGGATGTCGAGGATCTCGAAGAGGTGCTCCTCCTTGAGCGTCCGGAACACCCCGATGGCGTCGAAGCGATTCAGGAACTCGAACGGAAAAACGTCCTTCGCCGCTTGCATGGCGGTCTTCTCGATGTCGGCGTCGATCTCCTCCGCCCCCCCGAAGCCGATCTGCCCGCGGATGATCTGGCTCATCTCGCGCGAGCCGACGTTGGACGTGAGAATGATGATGGATCGCGTGAGATCCACCGAGGCGTTGTTTCCCAGCGTCAGCGTCCCGTCCTCGAGGATGGCGAGCAACGTGTTCCAGAGCACGGGACTGGCCTTCTCGATCTCGTCGAAAAGAACGATGGAGAGGTAGTGCTCCTTGTTCCCCGGGAAAAGCCGATCCACCTTCCCGTCCGCGCCGCCGAACATCCCGCGCTTCTCGTCGAAGGCCGCGCGGTGGTGCCGGTCGATGTTGTTCTGGGACAGCAGCGGCTCGATGTCGCTCCCGACGTAGCCGGGAGGGCTCCCGAGAAGCTTCGCCACGTTGTGGGAGGAGGCGTATTCCTGGCAGTTGATGCGGACAAAGGCCTTCTTCGACCCGAAGATGCTGTTCGCGATGGCCTTGACCGTTTCGGTCTTCCCGACGCCGGTGGGCCCCATGAACAGCATGGTGAGAAGCGGCCGGTCCGGGTTCCGGATGCCCCCGAGAAGCCGCCCGAATCCCTGGATGACCTCGTCAATGACGCGGTCCTGGCCGATGACGCGGCTCTTGACCTCGGCCTCGAAACGCTTGACCTGCGGATTTTTCCGCAGGGGGTCGAGCATCTTCACGGCACGACCTCCCGGAAGGAACCGCGCTCCCTGCGGGGAATGCGCGGTTCAGGCCCGGGCGCCGGAGAGCTCCCGGGACATCCGGACGAGCCCGCCGACCGCCCCCAATTTTTCATTTTCATCCTTGCACCGCCGGCAGAACCGGTGGTGCCGATCCGTAAGAAAGAACTTCCCGCACTTGAGGCAAGGCAACGACTTCTTCGGAAGGTGGACATAACGCACAAGCATGGGATTCCCCGCCCTCTGCCTTTTTATCGGCCGGGGACCCGGCAAACCTTCGCGAAATTTGACAACGACCCTCCGCCGGCATAGAATGCATCCATGAGCATGACCGTCACCAAGGAGTTCCGCTTCGACGCCGCGCACAACCTCGTGAAGTATCAGGGGAAGTGCGAACGCCTCCACGGCCACACGTACGTCCTCCGGGTGACGCTGAAGGGCCGGGTCAACCGCGAGGGGATGGTCCACGACTTCACGGACCTGAAACGCATTGTGGGAGAACACGTCCTGGCGAAACTGGACCATTCCTATATCAACGACATCATCCCGCAGTCCACCGCCGAGAATATCGCCCGGTGGGTGTGGGAACAGCTGGAGGATCTGCCACTCCATGAAATCCGCCTCTGGGAAACACCGACGAGTTACGTCACCTATACCGGCCGACGCCGGTAGGCCGACCCCGCTTCCCCGCCCCCAGCCGCCCCCCGGCGGCGAGGCCATCCTGCGGGACATCGAACTCCTCCACCAGTCCGACACGTGGCGGATGTTCCGCATCATCGCGGAACTCGTGGAGGGATTCGAGGAGATGGGGCGGATCGGGCCGGCGGTGTCCATCTTCGGCTCGGCCCGCACGAGGCCGTCCGATTCGGAATACAAACTCGCAACGAAGACGGCGCGGCTCCTGGCGAATGCCGGCTACGGAATCATCACGGGCGGAGGCCCCGGCATCATGGAGGCCGCCAACCGCGGGGCGACCCAGGGCGGCGGCCTCTCCGTGGGACTCAACATCAGCCTGCCCTACGAGCAGATGGCCAATCCCTACGCGCGCAAGATCCTCCATTTCCGCTACTTCTTCGTGCGGAAGGTCATGTTCGTGAAGTACGCCGACGCCTTCGTCGTCCTCCCCGGGGGCTACGGGACGCTGGACGAGTTTTTCGAGGCCATCACCCTCATCCAAACCCGGAAGATCAAGCGCTTCCCCGTCATCCTGATGGGAAAGGCGTACTGGTCGGGGCTTCTCCGATGGCTCCGGACCTCCATGCTCCGGCACGGGAACATCTCGAAGGAGGATCTGGCCATCTTCCAAATCGTGGACCGCCCCGAAGACGCGGTCCGGCTCATCACCCGGTATTACGCCGCCGAGAAATCCTCGTCAGGCGGGCCCCCGGTTTCGCCGATATAGAGAAGACATGAAGCCGGGACTGTCCGCACTCCTTCTTCTCGCCGCGGTCGCCGCGGGTTGCCGCTCCGGCGGCGGGACATTGGAACCACCCCCGCAACGCCCCCCCGAATCCTTGGACACGTTCGTCCGGGCCGAGGAGGTCGCGCGCACATTCAACTTCACCTGGGAACACGGAAACGGCCGCCGTATGCTTTTTTCCAACACGTCGAATCAGGTCGCCTTTGCCGTGGGGATGACGGCCCTCGAGGTGAACGGGAAGACCGTCCCCATGGACGAACCCGTGCGCTATGTAAGCGGAAGCGTGTACCTCCCCCGCCAGGCCACGGGGCTGATCGCGTTGCACCTGGCGCGGGAACCCAAAGTCGTCCCGGCGCCCGACGCCTCCCTTCCCCGGGACATCATCCCGCGGGTCCCGGTGCGGCCGTGGAAGTACATCGTCATCCACCACAGCGACACGACGAACGGCAACGCCGCCAAGTTCGACCGGTATCACCGCGAGGAAAAGGGCTGGGAGAACGGCCTCGGCTACGACTTCGTCATCGGAAACGGGACCGACTCCGGAGACGGCGAAATCGAGACGGGCCCCCGCTGGCGCCAGCAACTCATCGGCGCCCACGCCGGGAACAAGGAATACAACGAGTACGGCATCGGCGTTTGCCTCGTGGGAAATTTCGAGGAAGGCCGCCCCTCCGCCCGCCAGACGGCCGCCTTGAAGACACTCACTCGCTGGCTCATGGAACGCTACCACATCCCAACCACGCACATCCGCCGCCACAAGGATGTCCGCGACAATGGCATCACCGAGTGCCCGGGCCGGTTCTTCCGATTCCGCGAATTCATCGACTCGTTGGAGTAATGAAGCATTTATTGTTGAACGGCGACTAATGGCCGCCCGGCGATTGCCCCTTCCTCCGGTCCCGCGTTCCTCGACCCCCGATGTTTCCGGCGCCTCCGGCAAAATACCTTGCATCATTTTCCGCTACGGTATAATGGCCCCACCATGATCAAGCTCAAAAAACTTCCCGTCCGCGGTTACGAGCAGGTCGTCGTCGGCAAAGATGCCGCGACCGGACTCCACGCCATCTGCTCGGTCCACAGCACGGTCCTCGGCCCCTCGCTCGGCGGCGTGAGGATGTGGCCCTACAAAAAGGAAAAGGATGCCCTGGAGGACGTCCTGCGCCTCTCCCGGGCGATGACCCACAAGGCCTGCATCTCCAACCTCAAACTCGGCGGCGGGAAGACGGTCATCGTCGGCAATCCCGCCAAACACAAGACGCGGGACCTGCTCCTGGCGGTCGGGGATCTGGTGGAATCGCTCGGCGGCGCCTACATCGCGGCCGAGGATTCCGGCATCTCCTCCCGCGACCTCGACGTCATCGGCGAGCGCACCCTCCACCTCACGGGAATGAGCCCCGAGAAGGGCGGGAGCGGCGACCCGGCGCTGGCCACGGCGCCCGGGGTTTTCTTCGGCATCAAGGCCGCGGTGAAGACGGCCTTCGGGCAAAACAGCGTGAAGGGGATGACCATCGCCATCCAGGGCGTCGGCCAGGTCGGCGGAAAACTCGCGCGGCTTCTGGCGAAGGACGGGGCGCGCCTCGTGATCGGCGACATTGACCGGGAGCGATGCAAATCCATCGCCGCCGAGACCGGGGCGCGCATCGCCCGGGCGGACGAAATCCACAAGGTCGGGGCGGACCTCTATGCCCCGTGCGCGCTCAGTTTCGCGCTGAACGCGAAAACCATCCCCGAGATCCGGGCGAAAGTGGTGGCCGGCGGGGCGAACAACCAGTTCCGCGATGAGAAAACGGATCCGGTTGCGCTCCACAAACGGGGCATCCTCCACGCCCCGGATTACGTCATCAACGCGGGTGGGCTCATCCGGCTCTACGTCCTCGAACTCATCAACGAGAAGGACGAGAAGCCCTGGCTGGAGAAGATCGGAAGGACCCTCGAGAAAATCTGGGCCCGGGCGAAACGCGAAAAGTGCCCGCCCCTGTTCGTGGCCCACGCGATCGTCCGCGAAAAACTCGCGGCGGCGAAGGCGAAAAAGAAAAAGCGCTGACGGGCGTCGCGGAATTCGCTGTTGACCCCTTCCGCCTCCGCCTTACAATACCCCCGGAACATCCGCAATCGCCGAGGTGGCGGAACTGGCAGACGCGCATGGTTCAGGACCATGTGCCCACAAGGCATGGGGGTTCAACTCCCCCCCTCGGCAGATTTTCGCTCGATAAACGTCGCCATACGTCGTCGCTACGGGCTCGGCGTGTCGCCATGCAGACACGCCGTCGCCCTATGCTCCTTGTCTGGCTCGTTTCTCAAGCGAAAATCGGCAGACGTATCCCGTCACCCTACAAGGAGTTGAACCCGTGTCCCGATGGAGGGCAGGATGCGAGCGGAAGGCCGACGCCCATGCCGGAGCGGAGCCGGAGGCGAAGCGAGCGCTTCGGGCAACTCCCCCCTTCAACACATACCCAACCTCAAACGTCGCAAGCACTTTCAAACATACTCAAAACACATCTTCCACCCTAAGCGAGAACCAACCAATTTAACAACAGCGAAATTCTTGAGAAGAGATTCCAGAACCGAATCTTTCTGGTGGTCTTCGAGTCCATCCAGGAAAATGCTTACCTCCTGACGGTTCCAAGAAACAAAGATATCCGTTTCATTATCGAACCACAACTGAACACATCCCGGCTTGCGATTTTTCGCATCATCCCTAACCGATTCCATACTCGTCACAAACTGTCCCTTCGGACCGAAACCGGTAACAAGTGCCGAGGCAGGATTTTTCATGCTCAAACCTATATCATCTAACCACCTTATTACCTCGCAAAATCCATCAGTTGAATGCTTGCCCAATCTGATTGTGATAACAAGTTTTTCCATGTTCCGATTCCCCCCTCATTTCTTCTCCCCGCCCGGCGCCAGGATATGAATCACGCTCGGAATTTTCCGCAGATTCCGGACGCAGGCCATCCGCCGGATGTCCTCTCCGGCGACAAACAGGGAACTCGACGCGCCGCCGTCCAGATTGACCGCGCTTTCGATTTCGGGCAGTTGCTCGCACAGAAACGCACCGGCCTCGTCGAGCGTCATCCCGACGGATTGCTGGGATCGCCCCCGGATCAGCACCAGATACACCCGCCGTCCCTTCGCCCCGATTCCCGCCAGCGACCGCGGATTCCTCACGCGGGCGACGCGGACCCCCTCATCCAGCACCGCCTCGTCCACCCCCGTTCCATCCTCCACCACCGGCGGGCATCCCGGCGGCCAGGGGCAAAGCGCCCCGCGGATGCCCTCGGACGCCTCCTTTCCGATCGCGGACCGAAAAAAATCGATGGGGCGGATGAACGCCCCCCGACCGTCCATCCCCCAGCAGATTTCCGGCCCCTCCTCCTTGGGACAGGACACCACCCGCCCGGCGGCCACCGCCCCCAGAACGCTTCCGTTGAGCGTTGCCACGAGCCGGATATCCTCCTTCGCCGCCCGCTCCGTGCGATCCCGATGATATCCCTCGATGGTCGTCTCCCGGCGGCATTCCACCTCGGCCGAAACCCCGGGGATATCCAGGTCCGCCCGCACCACCGTGACGTCCTGCATCACCTTCCGCCACGGCCCCGTGAAATCCCACCGGGCGCAACCCGGGGCGATCTCCCGGAACCCGGAGGGCGTCGCGTCGGCAACGGGGCCGCCGGGGGGCGCGGGCGCCGCCGCGAAGCATAACGCCATGCCCGCCGCAAGCCAGCGTGGAGGCACGATTTTCTCCGGTCAACGAACGGAACTCTGAAACGTCAGGCGCTTTCGCGCTGGGATTTTTCCTGGGAGACGGGGAGAGGATCGGCGGTCTTCTCGCCGCGGACCACCTCGGGGGTGATGACGTAATGCCCCTTTTCGCGGCCCGGCATCTCGTACATGATGTCGAGCATGAAACCCTCCACCACGGACCGGAGGGCCCGGGCGCCCGTCTTCTTCTCGCGCGTCAGGCGGACGATTTCCAGGAGGGCCGGCTCGGCGAATTCGAGCGAACACCCCTCCATCTCGAAAAGACGAACATACTGTTTGAGAAGGGCGTTACGGGGTTTCTGAAGGATGACGACAAGCTCGGCATCGGACAGCGGGTGAAGCGGCGCCGTCACCGGCAGACGCCCGATGAACTCGGGAATCATCCCGTACTTGACGAGATCCTCGTTCGAGACCTGGTCGAGGATCTCGCCGTCGTCCATATCGGAAACGCCTTTCGTCGTGGGATGGTAGCCGATGGCGCTCTTCGCCAGGCGCCGCCGGATGATGTCATCGATCCCGGTGAACGTCCCCCCGCAGATAAAAAGGATGTTCGTCGTGTTCACCTGGATGTACTGCTGCTCGGGATGCTTGCGACCGCCCTGCGGCGGGACGTTGGAAACCGACCCCTCGAGCATCTTGAGAAGCGCCTGCTGGACGCCCTCCCCCGAAACATCCCGGGTGATGGAGACATTGTGCTGGGTCTTGGCGATCTTGTCGATTTCGTCGATGTAAACGATGCCCTGCTCGGCCCGCGGGACGTTGAAATCGGCATTCTGCAGCAGACGCAGAAGCAGATTCTCCACGTCCTCACCCACGTAGCCCGCCTCGGTGAGCGTTGTCGCATCGCCGATGGCGAAGGGGACATCCAGAATGCGGGCGAGCGTCCGGGCCAGAAGGGTTTTCCCCACCCCCGTCGGCCCCATGAGAAGTATGTTCGATTTCTCGATCTCCACGTCCCCGGGCTTGGTCTCCGCGATGAGCCGCTTGTAGTGGTTGTGGACGGCCACGGCCAGGACGCGCTTGGTGCGGTCCTGCCCGATGACGAATTCGTCGAGCCGCCCCTTGATTTCGGCGGGCGCCGGGACACGGGTGATGCGCGGATGCTTCTTGTGCCGCGCCTTGGTGTCATCCCGGAGGACGCTGCCGCAGAGATTCACGCATTCGTCACAAAGGAGCATCCCCCCGGGACCCTCGACGAACCGGCCGAGGGCGGGATTGTTGGGCTTCCCGCAGAAAGCGCAGGTGCCCTGGCCGCGGGGGGGTCGGGGACTCGTCACGCGTTATCCCCCTTCGGGGCCTGGGGCCCGAGGGCCTTGAGCTTGTGGCTTTCGAGAACAACATCGGTGAGACCGTACTTCTTCGCCTCCTCCGACGACATGAAGAAGTCGCGGTCGGTATCCCTTTCTATTTTTTTCAGGGCCTGGCCGGTGTGAAGGGCGATGATCTCGTTGATCTTCGCCTTCAAGCGCATGATCTCGTCGGCCTGGATGGAAATGTCGATGGCGGACCCCTGCGCCCCGCCCCACGGCTGGTGGAGCATGACGCGGGCGTGCGGGAGGCAGTACCGTTTCCCTTTCGCCCCCGCGGTGAGAAGCACCGCCCCCATGCTCGAGGCCTGCCCGAGGCAGTAGGTGGCGACATCGCACTCGACGAACTGCATCGTGTCGTAGATGGCCAGACCCGCCGTCACCGAGCCGCCCGGGGAATTGATGTAGATGTTGATGTCATCCTTCTTGTTCTCGCCGCGGAGGAACAGCATCTGGGCAATCGCCAGATTCGCCACGACATCGTCAATCGCCGTCCCGATGAAAACAATCCGTTCCTTGAGGAGCCTCGAGTAGATGTCGTAAGCGCGCTCCCCCCGTCCGGTGGTCTCGATGACCATCGGGACGAGGTAATTCATCGAGGGCGGGATGATTTTCCTGTCCGTGGCGCTCATGAGATTCTCCTTTTTCGAATCGATTACGCCAAATCACCCTCATCACGCGCCGGCTAGTGCCCCGTCAACTTTGAAATTAGAGGTTCATGAATCATTCGACGGGGCACTTCCCAACAGTGCCGCGTCAACAATCTCTTGCCTGACCCCAACTTTCTTGCGTGACGCGGCACTAGGCCACCTTCGCCTTCTCGCGGATGATTTTTATCACCTTCTCCTCGCGGAGCTGATTCCGGATCTCCGCGAGCGATCCCTTTTTGGACAAATCCTCCCGAACCTTGTCGACCGGCTTCTGGTAACGCGCCGCGATGGCCTCGATCCGGGCGTTGACCTCCTCCTCGGTCGCGAACACCTTCTGCTCCTTCGCGATTCGATCGAACACGAAGAAGAGCTTGAGCGCCCGCACCGCCGCGTCCTTCGACTGGGTCCGCAAGGCCTCCATCTCCTTCTCCACCGCCTCGGCGGGCACTCCGCGGGAAAGGAGCTGGATCTGCCGGCGCATCAGAATGTCCTCCGCCTCGGAGGCCAGGAGCTGCTCGGGAAGATCGAACGAGACCGCCGCCAGAATCTTCTCCCGGACCTGCTCGTCCAGGGCCTCCTCCACCGCCTGGGCCAGACGCCCCTCCAAGTCCTTTTTCAACTCGTCGCGGAGATTCGCCACGGATTCGAACCCGACGCCCTTCGCCCACTCCTCCGTGACTTCCGGGAGTTTCGCGCGTTTCACTTCCAGAATGGTGAGGGCCACCTCGGCCTTCGCCTTCCGGAAAGCGGCCTTCTTGAAATTGTCGGGAAGGGTGACGTCCGGGAGGGTGAGCGCATCGCCGGCCTTCGCCCCGATGATTTTTCCGGCGAGATCCGCCACCGGCAGACCCGCCAGATTGTCCGATCCGGCGCGGTGAGGGACGTTCTTCTCGGCAAGGACGACCTGGCCGTTTGCCGTTACGGTGCAGTCCACGATGACGAGATCGCCCTCTCCGGCCGCGCCGCCCGCCACCACATCCCAGCTCGCCAGACGCTCCCGGAGATTCTGGATGGCCTTCTCCACCTGGGCGTCGGTAACGGCGAGATCGGGTTTCTTGAGCGCGAGCGACGCGTACTCCGGCAGGGCGAACTCGGGCCGGACCTCAAAGACGATTTTGTAGGCAAACGGCTTCTCGCGGTCGAAGGTCACCTCCTCCACCTTCGGCTCGCCGAGAACGTCAATCTTCTTCTCCTCAACGATGTCACGAAAGGTGTCGGCGACGAGACCGCTCTTCACATCCTCTTCGACATCCTTGGAGAAGCGCTTCTCGACGAGTTTCCGCGGGGCATGCCCCTTGCGGAAGCCGGGCAGGACCGCGTTCTCGCAGAGGTTGACGTAGTTCTTCTCGAACGTCTCCTTCACCCGCTCGACGGGCACCTCGACCGAGAGACGCTTCCGGCACGGGCCGGCATCCTCGAGGGTGGTCTTGAGCGGCGCCGCGGCATTCGCGGCGCCCGGGAGTTCCTTCGCTTCCTGTGGCATGACATGCACCTCATCGACGTGTTCTGAAAAATTAGCGCAACCGGAAACCTTATCCGCCCTCCCCGGGGGCGTCAAGCAAAATCGACCGGGAGGCGTCCATCGGAAAGCCGCATGGTCAACGCCCGAACGATGTTGCATCCATCACCGGAAAGGAGAAAAGAGGTCACCCTCCCGCATCCGGCGCCGGGCCCGCGCGAGCTCCCCCTGCCTGACCACGCTTCCCTTTTTGACGCCGCCTTATACAATATCGGGGAGTCTTATGGATACCATCATCTACAAAGCCAATCCCGGCATCGGGGACGTCATCCAGGATATGCCCGCGGTGTCTCCCATCGTGGGGAAGATGACCGAGATTTCCCACGAGATGGACACCTCCGCGCGGGACCTCGTGAAGATCATCATGATCGACCCGGTCCTCACGGGAAAGGTGCTCCGCCTGGTGAATTCGTCCTTCTACGGGCTCTCCCAGTCGGTGAACTCCCTCGCCCAGGCCATCGTCCTCCTCGGGGTGAACACCGTCAAAAGCATGGCCCTCTCCACGGCCGTCGTCTCGACGCTCTTTCACGAAGAGGAGGGATTCCCGCTCACGCCCCAGGAGTTCTGGCGGCATTCCCTCGCCGTCGCGGTCGGGGCGAAGCTCCTGGCGAAGGAACGGAAGGTCACGTCGGCGGAACTCGAGACGTACTTCGTCGCGGGACTGCTGCACGACATCGGGAAAATCCTGTTCATCCGGACGGAGCCGGCCCGCTACCGGCGGGCCATCGAGGAGGCCCGCGAATTCGAGGTGTCTCTTCCCTTCGCGGAGATCGCCCTGCTCGGATACAACCATTGCCGCGCGGGCCGCATGCTCGCCCGGCACTGGAAGCTCGATCCGACGCTCTCGATCGTCATCGAACGTCACCACCGCCCGGACACCCCGCCGGGGAATCCCCTCCTCGAAATTGTCGTCGTGGCCAACGCCATGGCCAAGCGCGCCGGATTGGGGAGCGCGGGGAACCCGGTCATCGAGGAGTGGGCGGACGGGATCGCGGCGCGCGAGGGGATTTCCGAATCCGTGATCGCCGGCGCCGCGGAGGCCCTCCCGCGGGAACTCGAAAAGGCCGAGGTGTTCCTGAAACTGGCCCAGGAGGCGCCCTCCGCATGAAGATCCGTTTCTGGGGAGTCCGCGGCTCGATTCCCGTCCCGGGGCCGGCGACGGCGCGGTATGGCGGCAACACGGCGTGCCTGGAGGTGACGGGCGCGGGCGGTGAATGCATCATCCTCGACGCGGGAACGGGGGCGCGGGCGCTGGGGCTCGATCTCGCCCGGCGCAAACCCCTCCCGCCCATCTACCTCTTCATCTCCCACACCCACTGGGACCACATCCAGGGCCTTCCCTTCTTCGTGCCGGGCTACGTCAAGGGGGCGGAGATCCACGTCCGCGGCCCGGTCCACTTCGTCGAAACGAAATCCCTGAAGGAAATCTTCGATCACCAGATGCGCTACGAATTCTTCCCCATCTCCAACATTCAGCTCGGCGCGACATTCACCTACGACACCATGAAGGAAGGGGCCCTCTCCGTCGGGGGCATCGCCCTGCGTTCCCAGTTCACGAATCACCCCATCCGAAGTCTGGCCTACCGTCTCGAGGAAAACGGGAAGTCGCTCGTGTACACGGGTGACCACGAGCCCTACCAGAACATCTTCGCCGCGCCGGCGAAGGATGCGGACGACGACCTCCTCTTCGGCAGCGTGGATGCCACCGTCGAGGACGCCAACCGCCGGTTCGTGGAATTCATCCGTGGGGCGGATCTTCTCGTGGCCGACAGCCAGTACACCCCGGCCGAATATCCCGCCACCAAGCGCGGCTGGGGCCACGCGTCGTGGGACTGGTGCCTCCGATGGATGAAGGAGGGCGCCGTAAAACGGATGATCCTGACCCACCACGACCCCGCCCGCACCGATGAGACGCTGGATAAAATTCAGGAAGAGGTCCGGACGGCCGCGAAGGGCATGGGTCTGGACCCGGCCGCCGTGGAAATGGCCCGCGAGGGCATGGAGGTCACCGCATGAGCACCGCCGCCCAGAAGGTTCATCAACAGCGCCGGCACTTCAAAAAAGGGGAGGTCATCTTCCGGGAAGGGGATGCGGGGGAAAATTTCTATCTCCTCGAGAAAGGCTCGCTCGACGTCCTCATCACCGGGAAGAAAATCGGCATCGTGAACGCGGACCAGGGTCCCGAGTTCGTCGGGGAGGTGGCGGCGCTCCTGGGAACCCCGCGCACGGCGACGGTGGTCGCCGCGGACGCGTGCTCGGCGATCGAGATCCCCCGCGTGGACATTGACAACGTCCTCGCCAACGCCCCGACGCTCGGCGCCAAACTCGCCAAATCCCTCTGCCGCAAACTCGCCGAGAGCGCCACGACGCACGCGGAGCGTCAGCAGCAAGGCAAATTGCTTCTGAAATCCGGGAGCACCGAGGTGACCCTCAAGAACTACATGAAGGGCATCTTCGCCCTCATGGAAAAATCCGCCGAGGACACCACCGGCGAAACCGCCAAGCAGGCCGCCGTCTATTTCCGGGCAACCAACCCCTGGGGGATCGTCAAGGGGGACGGGACGCAGATTATGGACATCGCGTGAGTCGCAGAAACATCGCGGGATGAGCATTTCACTACTTCTGCGAACCACGATTCGCCATTCGCGAACTCACGAACTCGGGAACTCTCGAACTCCCCAACTCTATAACAATTCCTGCTTCGTCCGTTCGAACACCGCCTTCGCGTTCAGAAGATCCAGGATGCGGTCGATCCCGCTTTCCCGCTCGATCAGCACGGGCCCCTTCCATCCGATTTCCCCGAGCGCCGCGACGAACCGCCGCAAGCCCACCGCCCCGCGACCGTGGAGCGTCTCCTCCCCGATGTCCCCCGCCGCAAGCGGCCAGAGGGCATCCTTCCACTGAACGCCGAGGATCCACTTGCGCAGGACCCGCAGGGCCTCCACGGGTTCCGCGCTTCCGAAGCGGACGAGTTCCCCGGGATCGAACCAGACGCCGACGTCCCGCCTTCGAGTCTCCGTCAGAAACGCCGCGAGGGTGTCGGGGGCCTCCGGCCCCGTCTCAATCGCGAGGGAAAGCCCCGCCGCCCGGCAAATGTCGGCGGCGGCGCACGCGGTCTCGAGCGCCCCGCGCCAGGCGACGCGGTTTTTGGGGGAGGGAAGCGTCCCGAGCGAAACGGCGAGAACCCTCGTCCCCAGAGGCCTCCCCAGCGCGGCGGCCTGCCTCACCGCCTCCAGGCGCGCGCCCCGGGTCTTCGCCGGGATGAGCCCCACGGTCGCCGCGTAGACATCGCGGTTACGGCGGTTCTCCCCGGGGAAGGCCGGCGAAACGGCGCACACGTTGAATTTCAGGCGCCGGGCCCGCACGGCGAGGGCCGCGGCCCCCTCCGCCTCCGCCCATCGGGGTTCCGGAGGCGTGATCTCGACCGCCGTAAACCCCATCTCCGCCGCCTTCTCCATCGCGGTGAGGGGGTTGGCCACGGCGAGCGACGACAACACCACCCCCGCCGGCATCCGATCGGGCTTTTTCATAATGACCTCATATAAGTTCGGGAGTTCATGGGATCAAATCCCGGTCAATTTTCATCATTACATGGGGGTTGCGTCCGGATTGCAACGAAAATTCGGCAGTGTCCCGTTTCGACGTGACCGGTCTCATATGAACCATACGGACGATCCGTTAAAAAAAAGTCCGGAGAGTCCGCGAGTCGGCGAGTCTGAAGTCTGCAATCCGACACCTTCCATTTTCGCTTGGCTAATACCAGTAGACAAGATACGCCTTGTCCTGCTTGCTGTTTGTGACAAGGTATATCCAATTCCCGGGTTCATGCACATAGTGCCATTCCGGGTCACTCAAGAAACTCGGATCATACGAACGGAAGAATTCCGAACACTCCGCTATTACTCTTTTTTGATCCGATTCATCTACTGGTAAAAACTTCTTTTGAACGAGAATTTGCCCCATTTCTTCCGGTTCCGATTCGAACCGGATCAGATAACTCCCGGTAAACCCGCCACTCCAACCATCCACATGAATATTTCGAACTCCCGGAGGAATCGGATCGGCCACAAGCCTCCGGAAAATACTGGATGGGCGGGCATGGTGAATGGATGAACTGATGTGACACGTCGCAGGAAAGATCACCGGCAAAAATATGACAAGGTGCAAGGGGTCATACGTGGTCCGGCCTTTTTTATAACGGTGTACGATCCAACCTTGAACCAGCAATAGGGGAAGCCCCATAAAAACCATATCCATCGCACCCCAAAACAAAACAATACCCACAATGATGCCCCAATCGCCATGCCAGCGCCATCCTCGCGCAATCATCTCGCCGGCCACCGCGCACAGAAAAAGCCCCACGGCCAATTCGAGAATGATGCGAAACGTGGATTGAGACAGGAATTTCACGATTGCGCCGCTCGACCCAGATCGCGTTTCTTTCTCGGAAACGATCGGCATGTCGTCACCTACGATTTCGCCCTCGTTAAAACAGTAGGGGCGGGTTTGAAACCCGCCCCTACTTGACTTCGACCCATCTCCCCATCGGCACTCCGCAGACCGGGCAGCGTGCGGGGGGTTTGCCGAACGCGAGATTCCCGCACACGGGGCACAGGTGGATGCTTCTGGCCTCGAGGTCCCTGCCCTCCTTCACCGCCGCCAGGGCCTGCCGATAAAGGTCGTGATGCACCTTCTCGACGGCCAGGGCGAATTTGAAATTCGTGACGGCATCGGCGTTTTTCTCGGCCTCGGCATCCTTCAGGAACGCGGGATACATCGTCTGAAATTCATAGGCCTCGCCGGCGACCGCCGCCTCGAGGTTCTTCACGGTGTCCTGGACACCCCCCATCACCTTGAAATGGGCGTGGGCGTGAAGGGTCTCCGCGTCGGCCACGGTGCGAAACAGTTTCGCGACCATGGGCTTCCCCTCCGCCTCGGCCTTCTTCGCGAAGGCGAGGTACTTCCGGTTGGCCTGGCTTTCGCCGGCGAATGCCGCCTGGAGATTTTCAGTCGTGGGCATGGCGACTCCTGAAAGAATTTAAAATCGTTATCCTCCATCCAATCCGACGACTCTTCGACTCCGAGACTCTTAGACTCGGTGACTCGCTGACTCGCCGACTTCGCAAATCGGCGGAGCCGAAACCAAACAGGGCCGATTTGCCTTGTTAAAGATTCTTCCGGCGAAAATCTTGTGTTTTTTGCACAAGATTTGAGACGGAAGAATCTATTCCATGATGGTGTCGTAAAATTTCACATAATCCTTCCGGTCCTCCCCCGCCAGGAACCGGATGGCCGCGCGCGGGTGCTGATTCAACTGCCCGGTGAGCATGTACGGGATGTCATACCCCCACTGGAACTGGCTCCGGAGGGGCTCGATGTGGTCCCGGACGCACGCCAGGATGTGCCGGAGGTCGTACTTCGGGTTGTGCAGGAAATTCAGCAGCAACTCCATCGAACAGTTCCCCGCCCCCCGCCCGAGCCCCCCCATCGACGCGTCGAGGCGGTTGGCCCCCTGGACGATGGCCTCCACGGTGTTGGCGAAGGCAAGCTGCTGGTTGTTGTGAGTGTGGATGCCCACATCCTTCCCCGCGGCCCGGGCGTGGCGCAGGTATTTCTTCATGAGGTACTGGATCTGCTCGCCGTAGAGGAAGCCGAAACTGTCCACGAGGTAGATGGCTTCCACCTCGCTCTCCGCCAGCCCCTCGAGCCCCCCCTCGAGTTCCTGGTCGGGGACGGTCGAGACCGCCATGAGATTGACGGTGGTCTCGTAACCCTTGTCATGGGCGTCCTTGATCATGTCGAGGGCCGTCGGGATCTGGTGGATGTAGGTGGCGACGCGCACCAGGTCAATGACGCTCTTCTCCTTCGGGAGGATGTCCGTGTGGTAGTCGGTCCGCTCGGCGTCGGCCATGACGGCCAGTTTGAGGTCCGTCGGATTGTCCCCCGTGATGCGGCGGAGGGCGTCCTCGTCGCAGAACTTCCACGCCCCGTGGGAGGCCGGCGCGAAAACCTTCTTCGAGGCCTTGTAGCCCAGTTCCAGGTAATCCACCCCGGCCCGGACGCAGGCGTCGTAGACGCCGCGGACGAGTCCATCCTCGAATTTGTGATCGTTCATGAGCCCGCCGTCCCGGATGGTGCAATCCAGCACCTTGATCTCCGGCCGGTAACCGACCCAGGCGCCCTTGAGGTGCGGGTCCGCCTTCTTTTTGTCCTTCGGGGGCATGGCATCATCTCCAGTCGCATATCGTATCAGCAAGAGTTCAAAGTACTGAGTTCTGAGTGCTGAGTTGAAGGAATATTATTCTGAATTGATTTCCTTCAATCCTTCTCAGCACTCAGCACTCAGTACTCAGCACTTATTTCCATCTCCTCATCCCAACGACGCCAGCGTCTCATCCAGCGCCGCGAGTTCCGTAGCCAGGGCATCCCGGCGTTCGCGCTCGGCCGCCACCACGTCGGCGGGCGCGCGGACGGCGAAGCCCGCGTCGGCCAGTTTCCGATCCTTGGCCGCGAGCAGACCGCGGGTCTTTTCAATCTGTGCCGCCAGGCGTTTGCGTTCCGCCTCGATGTCGAGCAGTCCGGCCAGCGGCACGTAGAGCCGCAAATCCCCCGCCACCTGGGCGGCCGAGGACGCCGGCTGGGGCAGATTCTCCCCGGCCTCGACCGACGTCAGGTTCGCCATGCGCCGGAGGAAGTCGCCGCTCCGGCGCACCACGGCGTGGACGTCCTTCCGCGGGGTGGACACCGTGAGCGCAAGCGCCACATTCTCCTTGAGGCGGGTCTTGTTCCGGATGTCGCGCACCCCGCGGACGATTTCCTGAAGGAGCGAAAACTGCTCGTCGAGAACGGCATCCATCCGGGCGGGATCGGCCTTCGGCCACGATTCCACAATCAGCAACACATGCTGAGTGCTGGGTGCTACGGAGTGCTGAGTACTGAGTGCTGAGGATTGAGTGCTGAGGATTGAGTGCTGAGTTTGGAGGAAACCCCAGAGCGACTCGGTGAGAAACGGCATCGCTGGGTGAAGCATCCGCAGTGTCGCGTCGAGGGCCGCCGCGAGAACTCCCTGCGTCCGCGCCCGATCCGCCCCCCCGGCCGCGAGACGCGGCTTGGCCAGTTCCAGATACCAATCGCAGAAGTCGTGCCAGGCAAACTCATAAATCACCCGGGCGTAGTCGCTGAACCGGAACGCCTCGAGATACCCCGTGGCCTTCCCGATGGTGGCGTGCAGGCGCGAGAGGATCCAGCGGTCCTCCGCCGTGAGGGTCGCCGGATCCGGTCCGCCCGGGACCGCCGCGAATCCTTCCAGGTTCATGAAGACGAACCGCGACGCGTTCCATAATTTGTTGGCGAAGTTCCGCGCCTGTTCAAACTTGGTTTCAGCGAGTTTGATGTCCTGGTTCTCGGTGGCAAGCGAGCAAAGCGCGAACCGCACCGCGTCGGCGCCGTACTTCCCGATCATCTCGACCGGGTCGATCCCGTTTCCCATCTGCTTGGACATCCGCCGCCCCTGGGCGTCCAGCACCGTCGCGTGGATGTACACCGTGGAATAGGGGCAGCGCTTCTCCTCCGGGAGATGATCCAGGAACGCGTAGCCGGCCATGACCATCCGCGCCACCCAGAGATAAATGATCTCGCGCGCCGTCGAGAGAAACTGCGTCGGGTAGAACGCCGCGAGGTCCGCGGTGTTGTCCGGCCAGCCCAGCGTCGAGAACGGCCAGAGCCAGGACGATGCCCAGGTGTCCAGGACGTCCTCGTCCTGGCGGACGATGGGATTCCCGGTTTTCGGATGCGGGGAACCGATGGCGGGATCGGTGCGGCTGGCCACCGGGACGCCGTCGGCGTCGTACCACACCGGGATGCGATGCCCCCACCAGAGTTGCCGCGAGATGCACCAGTCGCGGACGTTCTCGAGCCAGTCGAGGTACACCTTCGCCCACCTCTCGGGGACGATATTCAACCGCCCCGACTTCACCGCCGCGATGGCCGGTTCCGCCAGCGGCCGCATCCGGACGAACCACTGCTCGGAGACGAGCGGCTCGATGGGAGACTTGCTCCGGTCGGACACCGCCACCCGGTGGACGTAGGGCTCCACCTTCTCGAGAAGTCCCTTCGCCTCCAGATCCTCCACGATTTTGGCGCGGGCCTTGTCGAGGCGCATTCCCGAATAAGGGCCGCCGTTTTCGTTGATGGTCCCGTCGGTCGCGAAGACGCCGATGACGGGCAAGTTGAATTTCTCCCCGCGTTCGTAGTCCGCCGGGTCGTGGCCCGGCGTCACCTTCACCGCGCCGGTGCCGAAATTCCGCTCCACCGTCGGGTCGGCGATGACCGGGATGGGCCGGTCGAGTAGCGGAAGGATCACCCTCCTGCCGACCACCCCGGCGTACCGCGGGTCCTCCGGGTGGACCGCCACGCCCGTGTCGCCAAGCATCGTCTCGGGACGCGTCGTGGCCACCGTGACGTGACCGGAGCCGTCCTCGAACGGGTAGCGGATGTGCCAGAGGTGGCCCTTCGTCTCCACGTACTCGATTTCATCGTCGGACACGGCCGTCTGAAGGACACAGTCCCAGTTCACCAGGCGCTTGCCCCGGTAGATGAGGTCGCGCTCCCAGAGGCGCACGAAGGCCTCCCGCACGGCGCGCGAGAGTCCCTCGTCCAGGGTGAACCGGCACCGGGACCAGTCGGCCGAGCACCCCATCGCCCGCAACTGCTTGATGATGGTGTCCCCATATTGTTGTTTCCAGGCCCAGACCGCCTCGAGAAACTTCTCCCGCCCGAGATCCTTCCTGCGGATCTTTTTCTCCTGGTAGAGTTTCTTCTCGACCACCGCCTGGGTGGCGATGCCCGCGTGGTCGGTCCCCGGCACCCAGAGGGCCGCCCGGCCGCGCATGCGCTCGAACCGGATGACCATGTCCTGGAGGGTGTTGTTCAGCGCGTGCCCCATGTGGAGCGACCCCGTAACGTTCGGCGGGGGCATGGACACGGTGTAGGGGACGCCGCCGGGGACGGCCTCCGGGCGGAAGGCGCCGGCCGCCTCCCATTTCGCATAAAGAGCGTCTTCGATTTCCTGCGGTGCGAACCGCGTGGACAGGGCGTCGGTCATGGCACGTCAGTATAACAGGAAAAAAGCGGGGGCGAAAGACGCGAGACGGCGCGAAAGGAATACCATCGGCTGGTCAACGCCCCGGGCGAATGGTCGTCACGATTGTCCCGCTGCCGCCGCGTCCCGCGCGATCTGGGTCCGCAGGGCCTCGCTCGAAGGGAATGCCCGCTCGTCCCGGATCCAGCGGCGGAAGACGACCTCGATGTCACGTCCGACGAGATCCCCGGAAAATCCGATGAGGTGGGTCTCGACCCGTTCGCGCGGTTTTTCGCCCCCGAACGTGGGCCGGTGGCCGATGTTGGTGACGGACGGCCAGGCCCGCCCCTCCGCGGTCGTGGACGTCGCGTACACCCCGCGGGGAACGAGGATCATCCCCGCCGGGTCGAGGTTCGCCGTCGGAAATCCGAGGATCCGCCCCCGGCGGTCGCCGGTGACCACCGTGCCGAACAGGGAATACTTCCGCCCGAGCATGGCCTCCGCCGCGTCGAGGTCCCCGGTCTGCACCGCCTGGCGGATCCAGGTGCTTGATACGAGGGTCCCGTTGATTTCGACCGGCGGCGCGGCCCGGACGGCGAACCCGTACGCCGCCCCTTCCTTCGCGAGAAGCGCCGCGTCCCCCCGCCGGCCCTTCCCGAACCGGCAGTTGAACCCGAGCAGCACCCCTGCCGCGCGGAGCCCCTCCCCGAACACCCGCCGGACGAACTCCTCCGCCTCCCAGGACGCCATCTCCCGATCGAAGGCGAGGACGAGAACGTCCCGGACGCCAAGCGCCTCAAACAGCCGCAGGCGGTGCGGGAGGGTGGTCAGGCACGGGAAAGGGCCCCCGGTGAGGACGCTCCGGGGGTGGCGGTCGAACGTCACCACCACCGGATCGGCCCCGAGCGCCGCCGCCCACGCGACGGTCTCCCGAATGAGGGCCTGATGGCCCACGTGCACCCCGTCGAACGTGCCGAGCGTCGCGACGGTGCGCCCGGGCGCCCGGCGACCGATGGATTCCAGGGAGTTGAATACGTCCATGACCGGGGATGATACCACATTTCAAGGATTGCCCACGCCGTTCAACACGTGCGCAATGGCATCCTTGAGGTTTTTCTCGATGGCCGGCGTGTAAAGTCCGGCGGCGGGTTCGTAGCCGCCTTCGGCGTACATGGCCGCCGTGGGAAGGTAGCCGTAGCTGTATTTACCGTACGCCGCGCACGCGAGAAAATGTTCCGGCACAAGCGACTGCGCGTACAGTTGGTACGCCACGACCACTTCCGACACGAGCGAGAGCGCATGCACGTTGGGGCCAAGGCTCATGCGTGTGATTGTGGGCCGGCATATCTTGTTCCAGTTCCGAAGCGCGAAAAGCCGGCTGGCGCAGGCATGGGCGTCGCCGGCGTCCGTGGTTTTTTTCAGCTTGGCGAGTGTCCGTTGTTTGGTGATGCGTTTATCGCGCGGAAGTGTGAACCGCGCGCGGGCGAACGTCAGGGGGCCGACGGGTTTTTCCTCGAGGGCGCGAACGTTCGCGACGAGGCCTTCTCCCAGGCGGCGGCCGAGGACGGCGAGGCTGGTTTCCTTCACGGCGTCCGTGTATTTGCCGAAGGTGATGTCCGCGCCGCACCCGGTGAAATAGAGGTGCGCGCCTTCTTCCGCGAGGGTGGTTTCCAGATGCCGGAGCGCCACGCCGGGGACATCGCTCCCGGCCATGTGGCGGTTGTAGGCGACCTGCGGGTGCGTGGCGTAAAAATGAAGGGAGGCGATGAGCCGGCCGCGTTTGTCGAGAAAGCCGATCGTCCGAAGGATGGGATCGATAAGACCGGTCGGCTCGCGCTGGATTTCCGGTTTGAAGGTCATGCTCCAGCGTGTGTTCCAGACGCGTCCGTCTTTCACCAGCCGGCGGTTGGCGGCGAGCCCGGAGAGCCTTCGCTCAGCGGTCGCCATGCGCGAGACGGAGCCCCACGCGCCGTGAGGCCCGGATGCTTTTCGGACAGCCGCTTCGAGTTTCCCGGAAATCGCCTTCCAATAGTCCAGCGGCGTTTTGGGCGGGAAGCCGAACGGCTTCATGAGGGCATCCCCTTCGAGCCCGACATTGACGGAATCGTGCTGGTGGACCGTATGCAAAAGCACCTGCGACGGCGGAGCGCCGGAGGCGCGCGCGATCCTCGCCTGCCACTCCTGGTGCGCGCGACCCGCGATGCCGAGGAAATCCACGATGGCCATGACCGCCCGCGTTCGGCCGTCGTCAAGGACAACCCCGCGCACGTAGAGAGGCGAATCGACCTTGCGGTTGACGCCGTAGGCAATGGGGTATCCCACGGGCGGTGTCACGTCGACTTTGAACGGCGCCACCCGAAAATGACATCGGTTGCGCAACGTCATGGGAACGAGTCTCCTATGCCTTCAGTTTGATGAGGGTTTCTTCGCGATGCCGGCATGGCCCGAAGTATAGCACGAATGGCGGGTTTGTCACGTTATCCGCCGGCCAGCGCATAGACGCATCCGTCCTCGCCGGCGACGAAAACCGCGTTGCCGCTGGCGATGGGAGCGGCCAGGGGCGCCCCGATCCGGAAGTTCCACGCCTCCGACCCATCCGCAAGCGCGTAAGCGTGCAGACCGTCCGAAGCGCTCACCCAGACAAACGCGCCGGCCGCCGTGGCGGCACTGATCTCCTTGAGCGGCTCACGGGATTTCCAGATTTCCTTCTTCTCGGACAGACTCACGGCCGCCAACCGACCCTTTTCCACGAACACGGCGACGTTGCCATCCGCGCTGACGGCCCCATCTGCCGTCCGCCAGCCCATCCGCAAGACGCTTTCCTCCTTGCCGTCGGCGGCATTCACCAAAACCGATTTCCCGGTGCTGACCATGGCCTGATCGCCGCAGAACATGGAAGACGCGGACGCGGACCCGCTGACGCGCCAGATCTGCGCGCCGGTTTTGACATCCAGACAATTCTGCCAGGCGTTCCCCGCGCCGAGGATGCGGCCCCCGGAAACAGCCGCGACAAAACTAACAGGGTTGTATACGATCTGCGCTTTCCACACGGGCGAACCTGTCCGCGCCTCCAGCGCCCAGAAATTTCCGGCGTAAAAGACGCCGTCGGCGGCGGTGATCCCGCTCTTCCCGTCATAGGAGTAATAGGCGCCGGGGACACCCTCGACAAGCCAGAGCCGCTTGCCGGTTGCGGCGTCGAAACCGCAGGCGCGGCCAAACTCATCGAAGACCCCGACGACTCCGGCGGTCACCGCCGCGGGGGTCATCGGCGATCCCCCGAGCGGCGCGCGCCAGAGTTCTTTTCCGTTCGCCGCGTCGAGGCAAACCAAAATGTTATTCTCTTCGTAATCCTGCATGGAACTCGTGACGTAAAGTTTTCCACCGGCGAGCACCGGCTGATGGCATCGGCCTCCGACGGCCGCGCGCCAGGCGAATCGCAACGGCGGCGTGACCGCATCGGGCGTCGAACGCCGGTTGTCGGGCGTTCCGCCCCGAACAAGCCAGTCGGCGCCGATCTTGACCGCGGCGGCCGCGTTCGCGGGACGGTACGCGCTTTGGGCGGTCCATGTCTCGCCGGCCGAATCCACCGCGCGCGCCTCGACCGCGCCGGAGCGGAATTCGCAAGAGCCCGTCCATGACCAATTCGTGCTCCGAACCATCGGCTTCCAGCCGGCTCCGTCGTTGTATTCCACCTTGACGACGTCGCGACCGCTGTCGAACGCGGTAACCACAATGGGCGCGCTTCCCGGAAACACCTCCGCCCCCTCGGCGGGATGAACAATCACCAGCCGCTTGCTGATCCCGTGCGGCCGCCAGGCAATCTTGATCTTTCCGTCACCCATCACATCCGCCACCGCGAACCCCTCCGGGAACGGCGGCAGATTGACATCGCGAAGATTACCCGTCATCCCCGTGCGATACCCGTGAACGTGGCCGGTCAGAGACACCGCCACGGGATGCTTGTCGAAAATCTTCCGGTACCGGTTGTCGGGGGGATAATGCTGGCAGAAAATCACGGGCGCGCCCGACGGCGCCGAGGCGATATCCTTCTCGAGCCAGGGAAACTGCGGCCTCTGGCTCCAGTGCATCACGAAATGATACCCCTTGTGGTTGAAAGAATAAAAAAGACTGCCCTCCCCGAAGGCGCCGAGAAAATCCTCCGGCTTCTGGCCGTCCGTGTCGTCGTGATTGCCGCTCACAAAATAAACCTTGAGCCCCGACTCCTCGGCGATCTTCCGCGCCTGCGCCAGCGCCGGCCGGCGTTCGCCGCAGACGTCGCCCAGCACCACCAGAAAATCGGCGTTCAGGGGCTTCACATCCGCCAGAAATTGCTTGAACGCGCCAAGGCTCTTGGGCGCTTTCTCCAGCTCGAAGAAATGCGGATCGGCAATCGCCAGAAAGCGGAACGCCTGCCCGGACCCGGCATTCCCGCCGTCTGCCGCGCCCGCGTCACCGGAAAGAAACGCCGCAAGGAACAACCCAACTGCGATCACACGGATTGATGACGCCACCTTCGCCCCTCCCGGATTCGGAAATCCTCACATCTTTGCAATCATGGCTGGATTATGCCACGGCGGCGAACTCGGGGCAAACTTCACGGGATCCGGACCGCCGCGGCGTCACTCCGTCTTCACCCCGTCCATTTTTTTCAGGACCCGCGCCAGGACCCACACCAGCGCCACCACCATAATGAGGATGGACACCGTCAGGAGCGTCTTTCCGTCCACCCGGGAAGGCGGGGCGGCGGCGCGGAAATCCGGATTCGCCGCCTGCGGTCCCACGGACCACGGCTCCGCCGGGCGGGTCCCGGCCTTCGCCAGCACCTCGTCAATGTCATAACGGGGCGCGGCCAGCCCGGCCGCCCCGTACAACACCCGGTAGGCACGTCCCCCCTCCGGGAAAAATACAATCTCGTGCACAAGCCCCCGGGCCGACACTCCCTCGATCGCCACCGGCGGGCTGTCACGGTTTTCCAGCACCAGACGCATCCGGGGATACCGGCGCGGCGAATCCCAGGCGATGTCGGTTTTTTCCCGTTGGTACGCCCCCGCCCGGATGGCGTGAAGTTCCGCGGAAACGAACCGGGTCCACCGGGCCGCACCCCCCTCTCCCGACTCCCCCTCCACCCCCGCGGCCCGGCAAAAGTTAAATGATGCCGGGATCATCCGGATTTCCGTGATGGGCGCCCGACCCGTCCCGAACGTGATCCGCGTTCTCCGATTCTTCGCGTCCTCCGACACTTCGAATCCCGTCACGGGATAATCGCGGCTCACCGCCTGGCCGCCGGTCACCACCGGCTTCCGGTCATAAAACACAACCTGCTCCATCCGGAAGTCCGCGATCTCGAAAACCGCGCCTTCCATCTCCCGGGCGATCTCCCCGCCCCGGGATTCCTTCGCGATGAGCACAAAGGGCGACTGCCGGCGCTCGGTGATGTTCGCAATCTCCAGCCGGTAGTACGCCCATGCGCCGGGCGCGAACTCCACCCGTTTGTTGGCAAGATCAATATAGCGCGAATAGTCAAACACCGGCCGCCCCTCGGCCAGGACCTTCCACTCCTTCCGGTCCGCGCTCCCCGACATCCGGACCTGCTTTTCAAAATTCCGCAGGGTCGTCCGGATCTCCGCGCAAACGGGTGTGCGGTCGGGATTCTTCCGCCGGAACGTCACCTCCACCCGGTTGTCGGGCTGCTTCTCGAAGGAAATCGTTTCCATTTCCACGGCCGTCTCAACCTCCGCCGTTCGTTCCTCCCGCCGCACCCGGAGAACGAAGGGCGTCTCCCGGCCCGCGTCATCCAGAAGACGGATATCCGGGAAATCGTCGCCCGTCCCGGCGTACATCTCCCCGTCGAGCCCCACCGCGGCAACGGACCCGCCCGCCCCCTCCGGCCGGAGGACGGCCTTTTGCCAGCGGAACCGGGCAAGGGGCGCGTCGGCAAAAGCCGATCCCCCGGCCAGGATGCCCCCCACGACAAGTGCCATTAAAAACCGATTCATGCCTTGTCCTCCTTCTGGAACCGCCCGCTGAACCGGATGTAAAGGAACGACCCCAGAAGGAGCGCGCACCCCAGGACCATGAACGCGATCACGCGATAGATCATCGCGGTGCGGGCCAGGTCCACCAGAAACACCTTGAACACCACCACCGCGAAAAGCCCCAGTCCCGCGTAACGCAGCGCCTTGACCGTCCGGAGAATCCCCGCCGTCACGCAGGCGATCGCGAAACACGCCCAGAGCACGGAAACCCCCGGCACCCGGAACTCGGGGAGTTTCCAATCCAGGAAATTGTTCGTTTCCAGCGATACATACAGGAAGAAAAGCGCCAGCCCCCCGTAACCGAAGATCGCCCGCGGGAGAAGGGGTTTTCCCCCGGGAGACGGAAACAGCCGCCACACGCCGAGCAGGACGGCGATCACCACGCCGTAATCCGCAAGCCGTGCGACCGCCCGGACCGGCGTGTACCCCCCCTCGTAAATCATGTGAAAATCAAGCGACCAGGCCACGACGTCCACCACGAGCAGTTTGACGATCGCCCCGGCGAGAAACGCGAAGAATGCCGCGAAAATCCATGGATTTCTTCCTCCCGTCGAGAGAAACCGCCAGAACAGCCAGGCCGCCATCACGCACCAGAGAACGGTGAGGATCGGCAGGCGGAACGGCGGCCAGAATTGAAACATCGTGTTGAATTCGAGTTGCGCCACGAGGAAAAGGACCAGCGCGGCCGCCCCCTGGAAAACCCACATCCAGAGCCCTTTCCCGCCCATCGCCTCCACGTCGTTCCCCGGGAGGACCGGGGCCGGCCGGGACGGCGATTCGCGGCGGCAGAGAAGAAACGCCCCCACCATCGCGCCGATCGCGATCCCGAACGTCCAGGCGCGCCTCAGCAACTCTCCCGCGTATTCGGCGAGTGTCGCGGCCGCCGCGGGCCTGGCATCGAAGTTCCGCGGCAGGTCAAGAAACAGCAGCCGGACCAGCATCGTCACATACAGGCCGTAGGCGGCATTCTCGAGGAAATGGCTTCCCACGCGCTGGCCGATCCAGAGGAAGGCGAACGCGAGGAGCGCGAACGCGACCGTCAGCGTCTCCTTCTCGAAAAGGAGCGGGAACGTCCAGACGGCGCAGCCGGCCGAGAGCGCGATGAACGCCACGAGAAGGTTGCGGTCCACCAGGCGCTTCCGGACGAACACCGCCGCGTGAACCGCGAAAAAGGCGGCCAGAGACACTGACAGCACGGCGGGCCAGCTCCCCCCGTGTGCCGTCTCGATGAGCGCGTACCCGCCGATCGCGAAAAAAAGCGTGTTGATCAGAAGATGAATGATCTCCAGAACCGTCGAGGGCCTCGCGCGCATCACGTTGTACACGTAGACGATGGCCGCGTGGATGGCGAAAAACACCGCGAGGAACCCCATCGCGGCCGGGAAATCCTCCCGCGTGTAAACGGTCATCGATCCCAGGAAAACGCCGCCCGAAAACAGAAATCCCAGGCAATTGAGAAGCCGCCACTGGCGCAGGTGAGCCACCGCGAGAATGCCCAGGTTGAGAAGGAGAAGGTATGCGTAAAGCCCCGGGAGATTCGGCGTTTCCGTCCGGAGGATGACGGGCGTCAGATGTCCCCCGACCAATCCCAGGATGGCGATGAGGAGCGAATTGAACCGGGTCGAAACCACTCCCGCGGCCGCCGTCACAAGCCCCATGAGGGCAAAGGCGCCCAGCACCGGCACGAGATGGTAAAGCGGCCCCGCCCCGTACGAACTGAAGTACAACGTCAGGAGTCCGCCGCCGAGAAGACCTTGCCCGATGAGGTGGTACTTCTTCCCGAGCAGCGACATTCCCCAGAACAGCATGCCCGCTCCCGCCACCATGCTCATGGCCACCCGCATCACGGGAGACACCCATCCACGGTCAATGGACCACTTCAGGAAATAAGCCACGCACGCCACAAGCGCGATGACCCCGATCCGGAGAAGCCAGGTGCTCGCCACCGCGAACTCCATGCTGACGTTCCTGGGACGATGCTCCTCCCCTACCAGGATCCAACTGGCGATTTTCCGAAATATCTCCTCGACGGTCTCTTCGAATTTCGATTTCGGCCTCGGGACCGGCGGCGGCTCCGGAACAAATGCCCCCCCGGCCTTCGGCACGGTCACCGCCGGGGGAACCGTCGGATGCGGCGCCGGTTTCATTCCGGCCGTGCCGCCTGCCGGCGTTGCGCCCGGCACCGGAACCG
>JAZDJP010000056.1:0-85558 GCA_043803805.1 Planctomycetota bacterium | reverse complement strand
ACGGCCCGTTCATCCCGTCTGGCGGTCTGCCGGGGGGGAATCGTCCCCCGCGGCCCCCCGCCGGTGCTCCGCGCCGCCGCCAGGATTTCCGCCCCGGCATCGTCCGATGCGGCGAATTCCGGGGGAAAGGGTTCGATGACGCCATACACCATGCGATTGGCGGACGCGCCGCCACGCTCCTGGGCCACTCCAACCCGGTAGAACCGCCCGTACTCCTCCACTGGAAACGCGGCCCGGTAGCGGCCGACCCCGGCCTCCCGGACCGCCAGGGGCCGGCGCTCCCCCGCGGGGGTCTCCACCCACCAGAGGTTCTCGATGTCTTCAAGGGGTCGTCCGAGACGATCCCGCGCCTCCACCTCCACTCCGGCGATTCCCCGGCGGATCATCACCCGCGTCGTGGCCAGGACATCCCCGCCCCGGATGCCGCCGGGAAGCAGTCCCCGGACGCACTGCGCCCAGAACTTGGAAAACAGCGGGGATTTCACCCAGTCGGCGGCCCACCGCGCCGAGGCGTCGCTTGTCCAAGCCAGCGTCCGTCCCAGTCCGTACCGCCACGACGCCAGGAGCGGGTCTCCGTTCTCCGTGGCCAGATGCACCATCGCCCCGTCCCGGGGGGACGTCGCCACGTATCCATAGAGAAACGGCAGGCCCGGAAGCGAAAGCCCCGCCAGGAACGAAGCCGGCGCCCCGACCACGGCCTTGACGGGTTTCTCCACGAGCATGGCGCGGGAGGCCTTGATGGTCTCCTTGGTGAAAATCTGGGGGATTTCCTGAAAATTCGCCGTGTAGTAGAACCGCCCGTTCCCCCATCGCGCGATGTTCGCCAGAAGCACCTTGTCCGAATCCTCCCCGATGGCGACCGTGGAAACGGTGATGCCCTCGGCGGTCATGGAACTGACAAGTCCCTGAAAATCCCCGAACTGGGTCTGGCCGTCCGAGAGAAGAATCACATGCTTGAGCTGGGCCTCCACCTTGCGAAGCCCCTGGAACGCCATCTTCAGGGCCGGGTGGATGTCCGTCCCCCCGCCCTCCGTCAGGCGCGCCACCTGCCGCGCGATGCGATCCGTCTCCCCGGCGGGGGTGGGCTCGAGGACCCAGCGCGGAACGGTGTCGAAGGCCGCCACCCCGATGAGATCCGATTTTTTCAGGATCTCCGCCGTGCGGATGGCGGCTTCCTTCGCCAAGCCGATCTTCTCCCCCTGCATGCTTCCCGAACGGTCCACCACCAGCACCAGGGCGAGATTGGAGATTTCCACCTTCTTCTTCATGGGGATGCGCACCGGCAGGAGGTCCGCCACGGGCGTCCGGGCGTAATCCCCGAGCCCGAAGCTCTCATCCCCGCCGATCATGGCCACCCCGCCGCCGTAATCCTCCGCGTAACGCCGGAGAAGCGCCATGGCGGGCTCCCCGAGGCGTTTGGCCGGGACGTTGACCAGGAGAACGGCGGAAAAATTCAGGATTTCCGGAACCTCGCGCGGGGCGGCCTCGGCGGGACGCGTCTCGGTGGCGATGCCCTCCGCCGCGAGGGCCGCCTCCAGGTGCCGGGTGTCCTCGGCGCCGCCGCCAATGATCAGCACCCGCGGCGGCCCCGTGACGGTCACCGCCGCGAGCGTCGTGTTGTTGCGGTTCTCGGCGTCCCCCGGCGCATCCAGTTCCGCCCGCAGTTCATGGTAGCCGGCGTTGAGCCGGAGGTTCGGGAAACGCACCGTGCCCGCTCCCGCCGAAAGGACCACATCGCGTTCCTCCACCCGGTATCCGTCCCGGAAAAACCGCACCCGGCCGGCCTGCTCCCGGGGGGCGGACACCTCCACATCCGCGTCGAAAGGCTCCCCCTCCGGGATCTCGACCGGCGCCCGGATGCGCCCCAGACGCGGGTCCCCCGCCGAGGGATGCGTCACCACATCCGCGATGAGCACACCGCCATCCTTCCGCAGGGCCTCCGCCTCCGCGGCGGCGTCGCCGCGGTTCAACCGGCCATCCGTGTAAAAATAAATGATGCGCTGTCCTCCGCCGGAAAAGAGCGTCCGGGCCAGGCGCAGGGCCTTTTCCGCGTCGCTCGCCCCGCCGGGAGGCGCCCCGGGGGCCGTCAATCCCGACAAAAGCCCCTTGACCGCCGCCGCGACCGTCTCGGGCCGGACGTCCGCGCGGGGACGCGGGGAAAGGAGAACTCGCGCCTCACCGCCAAAAACCACCACGGACATCCGGGTATCGGCGGGAAACCTTCCGATGTCATCCCGGAGATCCGCCATGAGGGATTCCACTCCTCCGGCGCGCATGCTTTCGGACACATCCACGACGAGAACGGCCTCCGGGACACCGCCCTTCAGGAACAGGCGCGGGGCGGCCAGAGCTCCGAGCACCAGCGCCACAAGCGCCGTCCGGAGAAAAATTCCGGCAGTCCGTTGGGACCAACGCCACCCCCGAAGGGAAAACCGCGTCGCCGCGACGAAAACCAGGACTGCCGCCGGGATGACCAGCAGAAGAATCCAGGACCGTTCAACCATATACGGGGATTTTATCAACCGACCGGGGAGATTGGCAGGAAGATTTCCACAACTCTCATGAACGCAAGGGCGGGTTTGAAACCCGCCCCTACCGTGTTTTTACCGTTTCAATGAATTATGGTGGAGGCGACCGGGATCGAACCGGCAACCTCAGCATTGCGAACGCTGCGCTCTCCCAATTGAGCTACGCCCCCACCTGGTATGCCGCTTGTATGCCGTCGCTCGTGACTCGTGAAACGTCGCTCGCAGAAACCCCATCAGAAAACCCATAAGCAATTCTATAAAGAAGTTCGCGAGTTCTAGAGTTCAAGAGTTCGCCAGACTCCGAGACTCTCCGACTCGCTGACTCGCCGACTCGCCGACTTCTTAAAGTGCATCGTATCAAACCACCCCTCGAGTTAAAGAAAATTTCCATTCCGACGCGGGAACGAACATCCGCCGGCCGGCCCGACGGACGGAAGCGATGCCCGATCATCACCGCATGATTTCGGCCGATTATTCATTGCGGGTCGCATCGGCCCGAATCGATCCCCATGCCCACGCGAAGAGAATCAGGAAGACAAGGTCGAAAATGCAGAACGGTTTCCACATGTTTGGGATTCCGGTGTTTAGCCAATGAAACAAGACCACCCCACAGTACGAAATCTTCAGAAGGATGCCGTATGGAATGAGGTTGCGGTTTCGGACCGGATTCATGGCAATGGCGACAAACATAACCGCGAAGGTCATCAGCAAGGCCGCCGGAAACTGCACGTAACCCGGATGATTCGGCGATGTCACATCACACCGTTGGAACACGATGTCACTTGCGAACAGGAACGCGGCGCCAAGCAACCCGTCGTAGATGGCGGCCACAATGAACAATGTCGAAATGGCGCGTTGCGTTCTCATGTCGGTGCCCCTTTCGTTTGACGCTGATCCCGGATGGCGCGTTTGAAGTTGTTCCTGCGCCAGGCCGTGAACTCCTTGCCGTACAACTCCACGGCCAATTTCCGAAACCTGTCGTGGAGTTCCTGAACGGACATATTCGCGGGCCGGAAGTTGATGTCAAACAAGGTGCATTTCTTCCAATTCCGCGGTTCAAGCAACCGGTTCTCCTGTTCCAGGCGCGCGTAAAGGGGCGTGCCCGGGAAGGGGGTCATCACCGTGACCTGGACCTCGTACAATTCAGACTCCTTCACGAAGGCGAAGACCTGGTCGAAAATGTCGGACGTGTGCCCATCGAGCCCGATCACGAAGCATCCATTGACGGTGATGCCACGGGATTGTATGGCGCGAATCGCCTCCTTATAGCGCGGAAACATTCGGAACTTCCAGTCGTTGTGCAATTCAAGCCCCTGCAGGCCGACTTCAATCGGACTTTCCAACCCGATCAGCACCTGCGCACATCCGGTCTCCCGCATGAGGTCGAGCAATTCCTCATCGTCGGCGACGGAGATATCGGTTTCCGCGAACCATTTGAGCCCCTTTCCCTTGAGCGGCTTCAAAAGTTCCTTCCAGTACGCGTGATTGACGAAACTGTTGTCGTCGGCAAACTCGATGAAGGGACGGTCCCAGATCGCGAGGATTCGTCCGATTTCCTCCAATACTTTGGCGGCCGGTTTTTGCTTGTATGTGCGCGTGAGAATAACCGAACTGGCGCAGAACTCGCAGTGATGCGGGCAACCGCGACTGGTTTGAACCGTCAACCGGTTGTATTTTGAGATATCGAGCAGTTCAAATGCGGGCATGGGCGCATCGGCCAAATCGTATCCCTTGGGATTCGCACGGTAGAACGGCTGCAAACGATCATGCTCGGCATCGTCCAGCACCTGGAGCCATGAACATTCCCCTTCACCAAGGACGACCGCATCGCAGTACCGGGTCGCCTCGTCGGGCAGGGCGGTGACGTGCGGCCCTCCAATGACGGTCGGAATCCCAAGCGCCTTGAACCGTTGGGCCAACGCATATGCCTCGTCAATCTGCGCGCTGTAGGAGGAGATGGCGGCCAAGTCAAGGTCTCCTGGCAACGAATCCAAAAGATTCACGTCCGGCACCTCGACGTACTGAATGTGATGCCGCGCGGGCGTCATCCCCGCCAGGGTCAACAGGCCGAGACTTGGCAATGAGGCGATGGTCTTGCTTCTTTCCACAAACCCCGGCAACGTAAGACCCAGTCGAAGCAATTCCGCGTCGCAGACCCGTATGCCGCTCATGGGAAACAAACCGATGTTCATGGGTTGATGATCCTCCAAACGAACAAAGCGATGCCGACGGTTACCGACATGGCCGGGATGAAAAACAGGTGCCGGAAGGCGGACTTCCACGCGGACAGGTAGCAAACCGCAGGCATGGCAACCGCCCCCACAATCAATAATGCGGAAGCGGGTTGAAGTCCGGTCTCAAGACCCAATGTTCTTGCGGTAAGGAGGAAGGCGAGGTTGAGAAATCCAATGCCGAAAAAGGCAATGTGCGCCAAACGGATCATTCGCCGTTGCCACGAGGCGTAACCTCCAAGCCAATCTGGGTCGTGAAAAAAAAGTCCTGGGATTGCACCCGCCAGGCAACCCAGCAGGAACCCGACCCATGCAACATGCATGTTGATCATCATTGCGTCAACGGTTATTCAACCACCCCAATGCCCCGAGCGGATGGTGGATTGTAGCCCCGGACCACGGAATGTCGAACGACGAATTCCGAATTCGGAACTCGGAATTCGACATTTCATCCCCCATCCCCCATCCTCTGTCCCCTATTTTATTTTCTTCCCTCCCGCGCTATGATACCCCCCATGGACCGCAACCCCGGACTCCTGCGCAAGGTGAAGGCGATTCTGGCGGAATTTCCGCTCCGGCCCGGCGCGACATTCATTGTCGCCGTTTCCGGCGGCCCCGATTCCGTGGCGCTTCTGCGCGCCATGGCGCATCTGAATAAATCGAGTCAGCGAGTCGGCGAGTCAGCGAGTCGACGAGTCTCAAAGACTGCCAAACTCGCGAACTCCCGAACTCCCGAACTCCCGAGCTCGTTGATCATCGCCCATTTTCACCACGGCATCCGCGGCCGGGAGGCCGACCGGGATGAACGGTTCGTGCGCGCCCTGGGAAAATCGCTCGGCATCCCCGTCCGGGTCGCCCGCGCGGACGTCCCGGCCCTCGCCCGCCGGAAGGGACTGTCCCTCGAAACCGCCGCCCGGGAGGCGCGCCACGCCTTTTTCGCATCCCTCGCCCGCCGCCGCGGCGCGGCCGGCGTGATGATCGGCCACACGGCGGACGACCAGGCGGAAACCATTCTCCTGCGCATCCTCCGGGGAACGGGAATTGAGGGGCTTTCCGGGATGGCGCCCGTATCCCCCTCTCCCGCCGACCCCCGCGTTCCGCTCGTCCGCCCCCTTCTCGAAGCCACCCGGACGGATGTCCTGGATTACCTGCGCACCCTCCGCCAACCGTTCCGGACGGATCGCACCAACCAGTCCGGCCGCTTCGCCCGAAACCGCGTGCGGCACGACATTCTCCCCGTCCTCGCCACGCTCAACCCGCGCGTGCGGGAATCCCTCATCCGGCTGGGCGAGGTCGCCGGACCCATCACCGATTACATCCGGGACGACGCCCGGCGGTTCGTGGACATCCGGCGCGGACAGGCCGTCATTTCCCGGCGGCGATGGAAAAAACTCCACCCCGCCCTGCGTCTGGAGGTGCTGCGTGAAGGTTGCCGCCGCGCCGCCCCGAACCTCCCCCCGGCGGGCCGCGACTGGATGACGGCCGCGGAGGAATTCATCCTGTCCCCGGTCCGACGCGGCGATTTCCCATGTGGCGGCGGCATCCGCATCCGGAAACGGGCCGGATACATCATCATCGCCAACGCCTATCCGGCGTTCCGGGACACCAGCGCCAGGGCATTGTGAAGGGCGTGCGCGAAAATGCCCGGGATGATGGAACCGGTCCATTCCCGGCCGAGCGCGAGGAACATCCCGAAACACGCCAGAGGCGGGATGACCACGAGTTCCCCGTGAATCACCCCAAAGAGCACGGACGTCGTCGCCAGCGCGGCCACGAATCCCCACCGCTCCCGGATGGCGCTATACAGCACCCCGCGGAAAATGAATTCCTCCGCCAGGGGCGCCGCCACCACCGCGGTGAAGACCATCATCCCCCAATGTCCCTCCCGCCCCAGGCCGACGACACGTTCCAGAGTTTCCTGACGGAAAAAACTTTCCATATCCTCGCTGGCCGGGATGCATAACCGGATCACCTGCATGTAGATGAAACCAGCCGCGAACGCGAGAAGAAGAATCCCAAGGGCATATCCCCCCGCCCGGACAAGCCGGATGGACACGAGTCCGATGCGTTCCCAGCCGTTTTCGTATTCGATCCGAAACAACACGAGAATGGCCAGGGCCAGAAGCGCGTTCGCCGCCGCGCCGGCCGAGACGAAATTCAATCCGGGAATATCGGGAAATAATCGGACCAGGTATCCCCCGATGCCATGAAGCGAGAAAAACGCCAGAAGAACCGCAATCGTGTCGGGCAGGGAAATCGCCGGACCGCCGGGCATGACGGGAACGGGATCGGCGGAAGGGACCGCGGGAACAGGCGGTTCCGGTAAGGATTCGATATCCGGCATATCCCGATTTTAGCGGGAAATCCTGCACGGAAAATTGAAAATCCGGCATTCGTGGGAATAATCCACGGAAGCCGATCGGTCGCCCCTGCCTCCCCATACGCCACAACTCATTATTGAACTGAATATTACAACTCTTCGTATCGGGGAAATTCAATTGGCACGCTGTTTGTACTCTTCATGATCAGAATCTACTTTAAAGGAGGCGGCCATGAAGACAACGACTTGGATGGGGATGGGACTGGGAATGCTGATGATGACCGGGTGGGCGACGGCCGGGGACGAACCCGCCACCGGGAAACCGGAGAAGGGATGCCGGGAGGGGATGCGGGCCCGGATCCTGGAACGTTTTGACGCGGACAGGGATGGGAAACTTTCGGAGGAGGAACGGGCGAAGGCGAAGGAAGCCCGGAAGGAACACGCGGGGCGCCGGGAGGAGATAAAGAAGAAGTGCGATACCGACGGGGACGGAAAAATCTCCCCGGAGGAACGCGAGGCCGCCCGGGAGCGTCTCCACGCGAAAATTCTCGAAAAGTTCGACGCCGATGGCGACGGCAAACTCTCCGACGCGGAACGGGAGAATGCAAAGGAAGCCCGGAAGGAACACGCGGGACGACAGGAGGAGATGAAGAAGAAGTGCGATACCGACGGGGACGGAAAAATCTCCCGGGAGGAACGCGAGGCCGCCAAGGAACGCATCCACGCCAAAATCCTCGAGAAGTTCGACGCCGACGGGGACGGCAAACTCTCGGAGGAAGAACGGGCGAAGGCGAGGGAGGCGCTCCGCGAGAAACGGAAGGAGCGCCGTAACCAGGAGAATCCGGAGGCGGGGAAATAACCGGGGGACAAAAATCGTGAATTGCTCTAGCCCCAGGCATTCCGCAGGAAGCTGAGCCAGTTGCCCCACAGGATGGCGGCCAGGTCCGCGGCGCCGTAGCCGCGCGCCGCGAGGATCCCGCCCAGCCGCTGCAGGTCGGCGATGCTCTCGAGGTCGCGCGGCGGGCAGCCGCCGTCCAGGTCCGAGCCCACCGCCGCGTGCCGGCAGTCGCCGGCCAGCTGGCAGACATGGTCAATATGCCCGGCGGCGGCGGCCACCGTCGCGTTCTCGCGCTCGCCCCGCGGTCGCGGGTCGAGCATGGACTCGTCCAGCACCGCGCCGACCACCCCGCCGCGCGCAATGAGCGCGCGGATCTGCCCGTCGCTCAACTGCCGCGGCCGGTCGACCAGCGCCCGGCAATTCGAGTGGCTGGCCATGACCGGCCCATCAAAGCGTTCGAGCGCCTCCCGGAAGGTCCGCTCGGACGAGTGCGAGAGGTCCAGGATCAGGCCCAACCGGCGCATCTCGGCCAGGAGCGGCCCCGCCGCATCGGCCAGGCCCTCCTCCGCCCCGGTCCCTCCGGCGTAGCGGCCCGCTCCCACGTGGGCCAGACCCACCACGCGCAGGCCGGCGTCGCGCCACGCCCCGAGGCCGTCGGGCGCCAGCACCGGGTCGGCGCCCTCCAGGTTGACCACCACTCCCGGCGGCGGGGCCGCGCCCTCTTCACCGCCGGAAGCGTCCCAGGACTCCCACTCGGCCGCGTGACGGTCGAGCGCCTTGCGGTCGGCGATCACCCGGACGTGCCCGAGCCGATCCAGCGCCCGATACCAGGCCAGTTGCCCCCAGGCCACGCCGTTGGCCTGGGCGACCGTGGGGTAGTCACAAAGCGGCACCGGCCGGCCGCTCGAGCGGGCGAAGACGGTGGCCATGCACAGCCCCACGCGGCCGCGGCGCATCTCCGGGAAGCAGACCGTGGCGGCCCGGCGGGCGGCCTCCGGATCGCCGGCCGGGAGCGCGCCCCCGGCCGCCAGGCGCGCGCGGATTTCGGCCAGGGGCAGCATCAGGTCGCGATTGCCCTGCATCGCGCTCCAAGCCAGGTCCAAGTGCCCGTCGAAAATCAGCATGGATTTCTCCTGGACGGCATTTTACCACATTCTCCGCGAATACTAATACCAGCGGGAAAATTGTCGAGAGAATCATTCACGAGAAGACGATATTCCTACGAGGAAGGAAATCACCCCATGTCGGAAAACGCGCAGCGGATCGGCACGCTCACAAATGCTCGATCGGCCTGTCATTCGTTGGATATCGTCATCCCGGTTTACAACGAAGAGCCGGCACTTGGATTGCTTTTTGATCGCCTGGAACGGACTTTTTCAACGGATCGTCTCGCGTTGCACCGGATAAAATCGGCCAGATACCTTTTTATTGACGATGGCAGCACGGATGGAACAGCGAAAATCATTTCCGATCGAATCGAACTTGGGTTGCCCGCCGTTGGTATCCGGCTGACCCGGAACTTCGGCCACCAGAACGCGTTGAGCGCCGGCCTGGATCACGCCGTCGCGGATTTGGTGGTGGTGATGGACGCGGATCTGCAGGATCCTCCCGAAGTGGTTTTTGAAATGGTGGGAAAATGGCGCCAGGGATTCGATGTGGTCTTCGGCCGTCGCCGCAATCGCAAGGAAATGCCCCTGAAACGTCTGGGATACTGGGGATTTTACCGGCTGGCTTCGTTTCTCGCGGACGTCAAAATTCCCCTGGACAGCGGCGACTTCTGCCTGATGGACCGCGACGTGGTCAACGCCATCAACCGGCTTCCGGAAAAACTCCGGTTTCCCCGCGGACTGCGCGCGTGGGTGGGATATCGCCAGGAAGGCGTGGAATACGACCGTCCCGTTCGCAGCGCGGGGCGGTCGAAGCACTCCCTTGCCAAACTCTACCGCCAGGCCACTGACGGCATCGCCTCGATGAGCATCCGCCCCCTCAAAGCGGCACAATTCATCAGTTTCCTGTTTGGCATTCAGGCGGTTGTTTTATTCGGCGCGATTCTCGCCGCGCTCGCAGGACGGCTACGCCTTGGGGTGGAAACTCCCGTCCTGTGGATTTGCCTCTTGGTTTCCGTGGGGAATGCGCTTATATCATTCAATATTTACATCCTCGGCGCTTATGTAGGCCGCACCTATCTTGAGGTGAAGAACCGCCCATCGTACATGATCATGGAAATCCTCGGGAAAATCAATGACAACGGAAAAACCTGAAATTCCGCCCGACGAGGTTTGACGCTTGTTCCCAACAGCCGATGTTCACGAAGGCCGCGCGCGTTTCTTCGAGGCGTGGGTTTGTCTCCTGGCGGCGGCGCTGTTTTCCGTCTGGGTTTGGCACGCGACCGTGTCCGTTTGTTTTCCGTATCCTCTCGACCAGGTGGAAGGCGCCGTCGGCGGCATTGTCGAAAACTGGCGCGCGTCGGGGCGTCTGTTCGGGGCGATGGATGCGCTTCCGGCTCATCCGGCCATTCATGTGCCGTACACGCCGGTGTTTCTTTCCGTGATTTTGCCCTGGGCGGGGACGCCGTGGTGGCTTGCGGCGGGAAGGTGCGTGTCGGCGTCGGCGGCGCTCGCGGTTGCGATGGGATTGTTTTTCCGCGGGCGGAAGCGGGGGGCCGCTTTTGGATGCGCGGCGGCGGCGCTTTTCCTTCTTCTTCCGCCGGTGTACCGGCTTTCGGCGCTGGCGCGGGTGGATATGCTGGCGCTCGCCTTCACGGCCTTCGCGTGGTTTTCCTATCTGTCTGAAGGCCGGTGGCGCTTCCCGCTCACGGTGATTTTTCTTTCACTCGCCTTCTGGACGAAGGAGTTTTATATCGCGGCGCCTCTGGCGATGGCGGCGTATGAGGGGTTCTCCGGCCGGCGGAGCGGAATTCCGTTTGCGTTTCTGGTTTTGAACGGGCTCGGATTTCTCGCGCTCCACGCGGCGTCGGACGGGGCGTCCACGCGGCACCTCGTTGCGCTTCAGTGGCTTCCGATGAGCGCGGAGCGGGCGGCGCGCGTTTTTCTTGATGTCGCGGTTCCGGCGGCGCCACTCGCGTTCCTCTGGATTTTTTTGAATCGGAAATTGCCGGAGGGGCTTGTCAAAAATCCCCTGGGGTGGTATTTCGTGTTTTCCCTGGCGGCGGGTGTTTTCGCCGCGGCGAAGGCGGGTTCCGAAGACCATTATTTTCTGGAATGTTTTCTCGCGATGCTTCTGGGCGTCACGGTTTTCCGCAAGGAGACTTCTCCCGAAGGCGGAGGGCGTTTCGCGTTTGCGTTGGAGGTTGCCGCATTGCTCACGCTTCTTCCACTCCCGGCGGCGCAACGGGTTTCTCACACCTACGCCGACGTGAGCTTGCCGTCGTCGGCGAGGGGTGCGACGCCGTCGGCGGCGGATCGGGAAAACGGCGCGAAGTTGTTGCGAACGCTCGGGGGTTTGCGCGGGCCGCTCCTCACGGAGAACGCCGCGTGGGGGCTTCTTGCCGGGAGGCCGCCGGTGTGCGACGCGTTTCAGTGCGGGGCGCTCGCCGGGGCCGGTCGGTGGGATGAAACGCCGCTCATCCGGATGCTGGCCGAAAAGCGTTTCGCGGCGGTGGCGGCGGAAAGCGATCTTGCCGCCGGGGAGCGTGCGTATTTCAGCGCGGCGGTCTCCGCGGCGATCGTGAAGCACTACGCGTTCTCGGAAAAAATCGGGAATGTCTACGTGTGTCTTCCGCGCGCGAAGGAGGAAGAATGAAACTGTTTCCTGTCCACGAGGCGGCGCTCGCGCTGGTTCTCGCGGCGTGTCCGGTCTTCGCTTCGGAGGAGGCGCGGATTTCGCTCGACGGCGAGTGGGCGTTCGCGCCGGACCCCAAAGACGCGGGCACGGCGGAGGAGTGGTTCAAGGAGGAGACCCCTCCGGAAAAATTTCCAAAGACGATGCGCGTCCCGGCGGCGTGGCCGATGGAATTGAAACGGTCGATGCGGGAAGGGGTTGTGTGGTACCGGCGCGACGTGACGGCGCCGTGGGCGACGGGGCGGATTTTTGTCTGTTTCGAGGCGGCCTGCCTGCAGGCGGACATCTGGCTCGGGGGCGAGTACCTCGGGCACCACAACGGCGGCTACACCGCGTTCGCGTTCGACGTGACGGGCCGCGTCAAACCCGGCGAGGCGAAAAAACTGCTCGTCCGCGTGGATTCCACGCGGCGGACGCATCAGGCGCCGACCGCCGACGTCGGCTGGACGGTTTCCGGCGGACTCACGCGATCGGTGTATCTGGAACGCCGGCCCGTGATCCGTCTGGAGGAGCCGTGGATCCGTTTTTCGGGCGATGAGACGGCGCTGGCGGGAACGGCTGTGAACGACGGCTCCGAGGACGACGCGTTGCGGCTTTCCGTCACGGTGTCGAAAGACGGCGGGAAACTCCGCGAGTTCTCCGCCGGGTTGCCGCTCAAGGCCGGAGAGCGAAAAGAAATCTCCGTTCCGTTCGACGCTTCGGGGATTCCGCGGTGGTCGCTCGACCATCCGCGGCTGGTGGACGTGGAAATCCGCACGGTCTCCCGCGCGGCGGAGGAGCCGGCCGTCACGCGGTTCCGGACGGGGCTCCGGCGCCTCTCGTGGACGGAGCGGGATTTTCTCATGGACGGAAAACGGCTCTGGCTTCAGGGGTTCGGCCTGCATCTCGACCGGTTGGGGACGGGCCCGGTGATTCCGCCGGGCGCGGCGAAAGAAGACGTGGCGCGGGCGAAGGACCTCGGCGCCAATTTCCTCCGGCTCGGCCACTATCCGTTCCCGCACGAGTGGTTTGATCTCTGCGACGAGATGGGCATCGGGATCTGGTGCGAGGTCCCCGTCTGGCATCTCTCCGCGGAGGAGTTGGACGACCCCGGCGTCCGCGAGAAGTGGCTCTATCCGCAGATCGACGAGATGGTGCGGCAGTACCGGCGGCACCCCTCCGTTTTGATCTGGAGCATCGGCAACGAGAATAATTTCACAAGCGCGTACTACGCCGACGCCTGCAAGCGCGTGCGCGGGCTGGACCCCGGGCGGCCCGCGAGTTTCGCCAACTCGCCGTGGCAACAGAAGGAGCATTGGAAGGAAAAAGACGTGAACGGGCTCGTGACGCACTTCGGGTGGTATCACAGCGCGTCGCCGTACGACATCGCGGGGTATCTCGATGCCGTCCTCAAACAGTACAGGATCCCGCTTCTCAACATCGAACTCTGCGGCAAGAGCCGGGATTCCGCCCCCGGCGCGTACGCGAGCGATATCCGTTTCTCCCCGGCGTTCCACGAGAAGTCGCTCCGCGTGCTCCTGTCCGGCTACCTGGCGCGGTGCGACCGCGTGGCGGGAATGACGGTGTGGACGCTGAACGATTACCATGGCGACGAGGAAGGCGACTTCGGCGTTTTCACGCGGAGGCGCGACCCGAAGTACGTGCTCCCGACCGTGCGGGATTTGTTCACGGGAGAAGTTCGCGCGGTGATTCTGGACAGGACGACGTGGGTGGATGCCGGCGGGACGTACCGCGCGGAGTTCGTTGCGGCGCGCCCCGAGAAGAAATCGGATCTCTCGAAAATCCTCTGGCGGTGCCGCCTTCGGAGCGGCGATGAAATCCTGAACGAGGCCGGCGGCGAGAAAACGCTTCCGGACGCCGGGCCGGCGGATCTGGGTTCTCTGTCGTTCACGTTCCCGCCGGAAAAGCGCGGGTTCATGGCGCTCGTTCTCGAAGTGCTTCCGGCGGAGGAGGGCGGCGGGCGCGTTCTTTCCCGTAGCACCGCGTATTTCGACGTCGGGCAGGGGACGCCCGTCGCGTGGGGTTTTGTTCATGCGCGGAACTCCGGGGGACGGCGGATTCCCTGCGTGGCGACGGCGTACGGTGAGGAATCTGCCGGGACGGCGGAGACGCCGGCGCGCGTGGTCTTCTGGCCGGGGAAAACGAAGGTCACGGTGCGCGCGGAAGGATTTCCGCCGGCGGAGCGGGAGATGGACGTGATTCCCGGAAGCCGCCAGGATATTTCAATAACATTTGGATCGAAACCCGAATGAGCGGAAACGGATTTTTTCACCGGCGATGGTTTCTCGCGGCGGCGCTGGCGGTGCTTGCGGCCGGGACGTGCCTCCTGGCGGAGTCGCGGCGCGGATTTTACGACGACGACGAATTCGAGCATCTTTCCGCCGCGCACGAAATCCGGATGGGGCTTTGCCCGTACCGCGATTTCTTCGAGCATCACGTTCCCGGTTTCTGGATGGCGCTGGCTCCGTTCACGGCGGGAGAGTTGGGGAAGCCGAAGCCGCTTCGCCTCGTGATGGTGGTGTTTGCCGTCGCGGGCGTCGTGGCGGCGGGGGCGGCATTCGCGAAGGGGCCGGCCTCTTTTCTCGCTGGCGCGGTGATCGCCGGGCTTCCTGTGGCGGCGGCGAAACTCGTTGAGATCCGCCCCGATGTCCCCGCGTTTGCGTTTGCCGTGGCGGGGATGACGTTTCTCGCGGCGGCGGCGAAGCGGGAGCGTCGCGGCGTCGGCCTTGCAGTTCTCGGGTTGGGGCTTTTCAGCGTGGCGGCCGCGTTCCAGATGAAATGGCTGTTCATGATGCCGGCGCCTCTGGTGTTGTTTGGAATCGTTGCGCGGCGCGACGGCCGCGGGAGGCGGAACGCCGCCGTGGGATTGGCGGTCGCGGGAATTCCGTGGCTTTCATTATTAGGATGGCTCTCGGCTCGCGGGGCGCTCGGCGATTTTTGGCGTTCGGTGGTGGTGCTGAACGCGGCGTGGCCCGAACATTTCAGCATGTGGGGAACACTGCGCCTGGCATTTGAGCAGAATCCGGCGTTTCTCGTTTTGGGAGTTTTGGGCGCGGCGTACGCGGCGGGCCGGAATTCGGGAGAATCTTTTCTCCGGTGGACGCCCGCGGTTTGGACGGCGAACGCGCTCTTGCTTCTTGTCGTGACGCCCAATCCGTACCCGCAGGCGTTTCTGCCGCTCTGGGCCGGGTGCGCGTGGGGGCTCGCGGCGGGGACTGCGCGATTTTTCGAAGAGGAGCGTTTGCGCGAAGACAGCGGTCGGGCGCTTGCCGCGGGGGCGATGTGCCTTCTTCTTCTCGGCGTCGCGCCGTTCTTCCGGGAACGTTTGCGGAACGCCCCCGTCCCGGACGAGGCGCAAGCGCGGCGTCTCGCGGCGATCGAACAATACGCCGAAGGGCGGACGCTCGCGGTGCTTTCGTTCATCAAGGCGCATCCGGGGCATCGGAGCGCCATGCAGCCCGGCTGGTGCTACGAGGCGGTGGTGCAGGCGCTCGGTATCACGGATCTCGATGTGCGGATCCGCCGCGCCTGGCGTAACGCCGATGCCGCCGTGCTGGATTACCGCTGGCGCCGGATGGTTCCCGATGCCGCCGCGTGGGTCCGGACGCATTCCATTTCCGTTTCGCCGGACGCCGCCGAGGTAAGGGGCCACGGCGCCGTTTTGTCGGCGGAAAATTTTTCCGGGAACCGGGCGCGGCTGGATGTGTTGCGCGGGGGAAATTACGCGCTACGGATTTCCCCGCCGCAGAGCGTCACGGTCAACGGAACGGCGTTTGCCGACGGGGCCGTCATCCCGCTTGCCGCCGGCGCCGCGGATGTTTCCGTTTCGGGATACGTCAGGGAAATGGTTTTTCGGTTGAGGTGACGTTGGTTCATTGAAGATCATGCCATTCCCCCGTTTTGCAACAGGTTCCTGCGCGCCGCGCGGAAAACGCTCACGTCCTTCGTATAATCATCGAAACCCCGGATAACCGACCGCACAAGGGCGGAGGCCTGTTTCGGCTTTTGCCGTTCCAGAAGACGCAGGAGTTCCAGGTCTTCAATCCCCTCCCTCTGGGATTCGAAGCGGACGCTCGACCACGGCCCGTCATCGCCCGGATAGACCACATGCGTATCGCCGGCGGGAAGACTGTTGGAACCGCCCGCAAAGTTCGGGATCACACTCATCTCAAAGGGATTCTGATTCTCACGGTACTGGTTCAAACCCCAGTGCAGAAAGCCATCCAAATGGAAGAGGACCGCTCCCCAACCAAGGAGCGCAGGACGGAGAATCTCCATGTCGAGCAAACGATTAAGCCACGGGCCGCCGGGGGAACAACAGGTGTAAAACCAGATGCGATCTCCCACCGCCCGCATGGTTTCGAACTGATCGCGCGCCTTCTGATAGTGCTCGGCCTTGGGACACCAGATATCCACGGAGCCGGACAGGGAAGGGTCCATCGTGGCATCCAGGATGGGGATGCCCGGCATATATTTGCGCACCATGCCGACGAAAATCCGATAATCAGTCGCGTTTTCCTTGATCGGCTCGTCCGTCACATGCTGGAGGTAGCGTCCACGCCATCCGTTCGTTTCGATTTCGGACATGAGCTGTCGCGCCGCGCCCGCGATGTCGGCGTTGCCCTCCGCCGATGTGGCCGGATGTCCGGTCAGAGAAACGCTGAACGTCGGGCAGGTCCATTCGGACGTCGAGCGCCCGCCGAAGTGTCCACCCTCAATATAGTGCATGCCGGCATGGATAAAGGTCTTCACAATCCGTCGCAGGCGTGCGCGGTTTAACTCCAACCCCGTTTTCCCGGCCGCGAAAACATCCTTAAACGTGAACCAGAATGTGTTCTGCCGGTTGCGCGCCATGAGCCGTGCGTACTGACGGATCATCGCCCAGTGCTCTTCACTCCACGGCTTGAGGCGATGGCGCGTGGCCATGTTGTCGAAACTGAACCAGTTCGTGAAGGGCCAACTCTCGCGCCCAACAGGCGGTATGCCGACCCGGTGTACCGTGACGACGAGTTTCAGCGCATGAGTTTCTTTTCCATGAGTCACGGTGAGAAGGCACTCCCGCTTCCCGGGCCGGGCGTCTTCGGAGATCGGAATGTGGACACGCACGGCCTGTGTGGCGGCCCCGACCTTGAACGACGCGCCGACGGGTTGCATGGCGTCATATACGCGGAAAGGGGCGCGCCGAGTCACAAACTCGTTGCGTTCTCCTTCCTTTTCCGTAAAGTCCACCGGTCCGGTATTGCTTTCAACCGGCACATCAATCAGCCTGAAAAATTGAGTCCGGCCACCGGTTTTGGATCGTGCCGCAAACCGGACCTGCGTTCCCGGTTTGGCCTCCTTTATCAGAATGGTGACCGCCGCGGTTCCGCCGCGGGCGACGTCGATCTCATGGCAAACGCACGGACGATCGCCAATCTTCGAATCCGGATACACCCACATCAGCGAATCAACCAGACCGCAACGCATGAGCCCTCCCCGGATTCTGGGATTCTAATTCTGGGGACATAATACTCAATTCGCATCCCCCACCCTTATCTTTTCCTCACCCGTAGGAAACCACGCCCGGCGCGAAACTCAGATCGTGATCTGCGGAAATTTCGCCTTGTTCCACGCCCGCGCCCCGCACTCCGCGGAGATTTCGTTGAAGGCGTCCATCTCGGCGCTCGTGAAGAGAAGACCTCCGTGCTTTTTCGTCAGGGCCATCGCCTCCGCCTCGGGCTGGCCCGGGAGTTTGCAGGCGTCGTTCCCGTGGCCGAGGATGTCCTGGAGCACCATCTTCACGTTTTCCGCCTGGGAACGGCCCTTCCCGAATTTTCCACAGGACAGGGCGTCCGGCCGGACGATCTGGAAAAAGAAGTTGGTGGTGTGCTTTTCGTCATCGGCCTTGTAAATCCCACGAATGGTCGGCAGCGACCCGCCCGTGAATGCGGCGTAGAGTTCGTCCACGAGTCCGAGCCCGTACCCCTTGTGGCCGCCGAACGGAAGGAGCGACACCGCCTTTTCGGCGTCCGTCGTCGGATTGCCGTCCGCGTCCACCGCGGCGCCCGGAGGAAGCGGCTTTTTCTCCCGCCGGAATTGCTGGATGCGCCCCATGGCGATGGTCGAGGTGGCGAAGTCCATCACGATCGGGAAGCCGACCGCCTCCGTCGTGGGAAATCCCCACGAGTGCGGATCCGTCCCCATCGTGGGTTTCTTGCCCATGAACGGCACCACTTCCGCGAGCGTCGAGGTGCAACCGGTCCAGGCGAGGTAGCCCTTGTTGGCCGCGTCAATGACGTAGCCGCCGCCCCAGAGGTAATGGAAGGCGTTGTCCACCACCACCATCCCGACGCCGTAGCGGTCGGCGAGTTTCATGCACTTCGTCATGGCCCGGTAGGCCGTCGCCTGGCCGAGTTTGCGGTTGGCGTTCCAGATTTTCACGGCCTTGTACTTCGAGGGGATCTCCTCGATCTCGGCCTTGGGCACACAGCCGCCCGTCTTGCTGCCGAACAAAAGATCCAGGTGAAGCGCCTTGATGGCGTTGTGGGTGCGGATGCCGTGGGAGGAGGCCGATTCGGCCAGGCGCACCGCGTCCTGGGACTCCTTGCGGTCGTAGCCGCGGTGCATGTAGGCCTTGAGCACCAGTTTGTTGTGAATATCGGCGGGGACAACGAAATAGGTTTCGGGCATGGTGGGCCTCGCAAAAATGGGGTGAAAAGACTCGATAACCCTACCGGGGACGGCGTTCCCTTTCAAGTCAATATTTGACCGCCCGACCGCCGCTTCATATAATCTTCCGGATTCGGGTTCGGAATCGTATCGAAAGGAGTTGCCATGCCCGCCACACTCGACGACCTCAAAACCCTGGCCCGGAACCTCCGGATTCATTCCATCCGGTCCACCACCGCGGCGGCCTCCGGCCATCCGACCACGTGCCTGTCCTCGGCGGAAATCGTGGCGGTGCTCTTCGGGAGCGTCATGCGGTATGACCCGAAAAACGTCAACCACCCCAACAACGACCGGTTCATTCTCTCCAAGGGACACGCCGCCCCGGTGCTTTACGGGGCATGGGCCGAGGCGGGCATCATTTCGCGCGAGGCGGTGATGACCCTCCGAAAAATCGACAGCGACCTCGAGGGCCACCCGACATTCCGCCTGCCCTGGGCGGTCGCCGCGACGGGGTCCCTGGGTCAGGGGCTTTCCGTGGGCGCGGGACTCGCGCTTAACGCGAAGAAACTCGACAAACTCCCCTGCCGGACATTCGTGCTCATGGGCGACGGCGAGTGCGCGGAAGGGAGTGTCTGGGAGGCGGCGGTCTTCGCGGGCCACTACAAACTGGACAACCTCGTGGGCATCGTGGATCTGAACGGACTGGGCCAGAGCGAAAAGACCATGTACGGAACCGACCCGGAACCGTTCGCCCTGCGCTTCCGGTCCTGCGGCTGGGAAACGGCCGTGGTGGACGGGCATGATCTGTCGGCCCTCCTCGCTGTCTTTGAAAAAGCCGCGAAAACCTCCGGGAAGCCGTTCGCCATCATCGCCAAAACGAAAAAGGGCAAAGGCGTCTCATTCCTCGAGGATAAGGGCGGCTGGCACGGGAAACCCCTCAAGAAGGATGAAGAGGCGAAGGCCCTCGCCGAACTCGGGAATGAACTCTCGGCGTCCCCCGTCATCCGGGTTGCGGCCCCCGCCCCGGCCGGGGCGTCCGCGCCCCGGATTGTCCCGGACCTGCCGACCCCGACCGCGAAAATCGGCGACAAGATCGCGACGCGCGTCGCCTACGGGGACGCCCTGGCGAAACTCGGCGCCGTCCATCCCGGCGTGGTCGCCCTCGACGGAGACACCAAGAACTCCACGTTCGCCGAGAAATTCATGAAGGCCTTCCCGGATCGTTACTTCGAGGCCTTCATCGCCGAACAGAACATGGTGAGCGTGGCGGTGGGCCTGGCGGCGCGGGGGAAAATCCCCTTCGTCTCGACGTTCGCGGCCTTTTTCGCCCGCGCCTACGACCAGATCCGGATGGCGGGGCTTTCCGCCGCCAATATCAAGATTTGCGGCTCCCACTGCGGCGTGTCCATCGGCGAGGACGGCCCCTCCCAGATGGGCCTCGAGGATATCGCCATGATGCGGGCCATCCCGCGCGGCATTTTGCTGTATCCGTCCGACGCGGTATCCACCGAGAAACTCGTGGTCGAGATGGCCCGGTTCAAGGGAATCGCCTATCTCCGGACCACCCGCCTGCCGATGCCGGTCATCTATCCCACCCACGAGAAATTCCCGGTGGGCGGCTCGAAGGTCGTGCGATCGAGCCCGAAGGACAAACTCGCCATCGTGGCGGCGGGCATCACCATCCACGAGGCGCTCGCGGCGGCGGACGATCTCGCGAAAGACGGCATCGCGGTGCGCGTGATCGACGCCTACTCCGTGAAACCGATGGACCGCGAGGGGCTCCTCAAGGCGGCCCGGGAGACCGGCGGGCGGCTCCTCACCGTCGAGGACCACTACCCCGAGGGCGGCCTCGGCGATGCCGTCCTGGGCGCCCTCGCGACGGAAGGCGTCCGCGTCTTCAAAATGGCCGTCCCGGACCTCCCGCGATCGGGGAAACCCGACGAGCTCCTGCGCGCCTTCGGGATTGATCGAACGCATATCGCCGCGAAAGCCCGGGCAATAATCGGATGAGAGAGATGAAAATATGTTGAACTTTTGTCGGTGATTCACTAGCCTGTCCATGGGCTTAATCGGATTCCGCACCAAGCGATGACCGAATCCAAACCACCCGGCGGCGGCGAACCGACTCCGGATTCTTCCAAGCAAGGGAATCCTCCCGGCGCCGTCCCCCCACCGCCGCCCAATCCGCCGGCGGAAATAGACGACAAATACCGATGCGGGTCCCTGCAATACACCAAGATGGGGCTCTTCTCCGTATTCAGCTGGTTGCTCTGGGGCGATTTGTGTTTCCAGCTTTTCGAATCGAACGGCGGTCCCGACATCCTCGGGCTTTATCTTCAGGACAACTATCACGTCAACAACATCATCATCGCCCTTCTCCTCACCACGATACCCAAAATCATCGGGGTGGTGATGACCCCCATCATCAGTTTTCAATCCGACCGGTGCCGAAGCCGCTTCGGCCGCCGAATCCCCTACATGCTTTTCACGGCGCCGTTTCTCTGCCTCTTTGCCGTCGGGATCGGTTATTCCGACGACATCATGACCCTGTGCAAATTGCGCCTCAATGCGGATTCCTGGATTTCACCGTTCATGGCCTCGATGATTCTCATCGGCTTTCTCATCGTCGGCTTCTCATTCTTCAACGAGTTTGTGGGAACGGTCTATTGGTACCTGTTCGCCGACGTCGTGCCGCCGCGCTTTATGGGCCGATTCTCGTCCCTGTTTCAACTCTTCACGCGGATGGCGGGATTTATCGCCAACCTCACAATCGCCCCCTACGCCCTGACGCACATGAAGGCCATTCATGTGGGGATCGCCATCATTTACTTCGTCGGCTTTGGACTCATGTGCTGGCGCGTCAAGGAAGGGCGTTACCCTCCCGTCGAGGACGTGAAAAAGGGGACCCCTTTCGCCGACAAAGTGAAACTCTATTTCAGGGAATGCTTCACGCACCCCATCTACATCATGATGTACCTGTCGACGGCCATCGTCATGACCGGCAACGGCATCAGGCTTGCCGGCGTCTTCCCGCTTCACCTCGGCCAGCACCAAGGTCGCGTTACCGCGCATGCCGGCGTGGCCAGCGCGGTCGCCATGACACCGGATGGCAAGCGCTTTGTCACCGGCGGGCAGGATGGTTGTGTCGCGCTTTGGAAATGGAATGCCGTCGACAGGAAAATCGAACCGGACAGGCCTCCTTTCAAGGGAGCGGGAGGAGGCATACTTTCGGTCGCTGTGACCTCCGACGGCAAGACGGCGGTCTCGGGCACAACGAAGGGACTCGTCGAGGTATGGGATATGGAAACCGGGACGTGCCTGAATCGCCTTTCCGGCCACGAGGGCGACGTACGCGGCATCGCGCTCTCAAATGATGGATCGCGAATCGCCTCCGCCGGCGCGGACAAGATCGTACGCCTGTGGGATTTGCGAAACGGAACACTTCTTCACGCCCTTCAAGGGCATGAGGATGCGGTGAATTGCGTCTCGTTCTCATCGAAGGGCGATAAAATCGCCTCCGGCGGTTCGGACAGGAAAATCATCCTCTGGGACGCGGCAACGGGCGCCCGCCTGGCGGTCTTGGAGGAAAGCGCGACGGACGCGGAGGGCAAACCCGCGCCCGGCGTGACGAAGGCCGTTTACGCCGTCTGCTTCGCGCCAAAATTGGAAACGATCCCCTCCCACGAAAAGAAGAAAACCGGAATCTTTAATAGCGGATGGTTGCTGGTGAAGTGGTATTTCGTCCAGGCGTTTGTCAATGAATCCCTGTACGACACCCCCCCGGATGAAACAAGTCGCGTGGTGGGCGATGATTTATGGATCGTCTCCGGAGGACGGGATGGCGAAACGGACAATTTCAACGCCCTTCTTCGGATCTGGGATATAAGCGAAGGAAAACTGATCCAGAAACTCAAAGGGCACAAACAAACGATCACGAGCATCGTTTACAAACCGGAAATTCGTTCGGTTTTGAGCGGCAGTCGGGATCAAAGCATCCGGCTATGGCAACCGTGGGACATCAGCAAAACGGCGACCGATCAATCCTTCAAGTCGTTTTCGGGTTATACCCGCGTGGTAACGGGGATCGCGTGCGCGGGAAAAGGCTCGATGATGGTCAGCGTGAGCGACAATCATGTGACCAAGGGAAAGTCGCGTGATGAGGTAAAACAAAAAAACGGGACGCTTCACGTGTGGGATATTGATCAGGGCATCAGCCTCAAAAAGGGCGGCATCAGCGGCAGTTTCTGGGCGATTATCAGCATGCTCCTTCTCTTCCCTCTCGGGATGCTTTTGGACCATTTCAACGCGCTTCGAGTAACACTTTTGATGTCGGTCATTTCAATCCCCTTTTTGTTTTTCAGCTACTATTGGGTCCATGATTTCGCATCGCGAAATTTGATCGATATGTTTCAGATGCCGTTTGGCATTTTGGCGGGGATCGCGGGCCTGCCGGTGTCGATCATGCTGTTTCCACGAGGCAAATACGGCCAATTTTGTTCCGCGAACGCGCTCGTCAGTCAATTGGTCGGTTCGACATTCGTTCTCGTTGGCGCCTACGTCATGGACGTGCTGACGGCCTCCTCCTACGACACGGACGCCTACCGCTATAGTTTTCTGATCAAAGGATATATATCCCTATTGCGACTGTTCCCCCTGTTTGGAATATACTATTACTGGAAGAAGATGGGCGGCGAAAAATACGTCCCGCCGGAAACGTAAGCAATGGCCGAGACAAAACCACCCGACGGCGGCGAACCGATCCCGGATTCTTCCCCGCAAGGGAAGTCCCCCGGCGCTCCTCCCCCGGCGCCTCCCAATCCGCCGGTGGAGGCGGATGACCGGTACCGGTGCGGAACGCTCCAGTACACCAAGGCCGGGCTTTTCGTCCTGTTCAGCTGGCTCATCTGGGGCGATGTGTGTTTCAGCCTTTTCGAGAGCTTCGGCGGCGCGGACGTCATCACCACCTATCTCCAGGACAACTACCGGCTTAGCAACACGATGGTGTATTTTCTGTTCGTCCTCGTTCCCAACACCATCGGCATCGTCCTGGGACCGATCATCAGTTTCAAATCCGACCGCTGTCGCAGCCGATTGGGACGCCGCATCCCCTATATGTTGTTCACCATGCCGCTCCTCTGCGCCTTCGCGATCGGACTGGGCTTTACCGACGAAGTGATCGCCTATGTCAAAACTCTGGTGGACCCCAGGCACGCCTTTCTCGTGGCCATGATCGCGATCGGGGTCCTGACCATCGGATTCACCGTATTCAACGAGTTCGTCGGCACCGTTTATTATTACTTGTTCGCGGACGTCGTCCCCCCCAAATTAACCGGGCGGTTCTTCGCGTGGTGCCGCATCATCGGAGGCATCAAGGGTTGGTTCCTCGGGGTGTTTTTAAGCGAATACTACCTGACGCATTTCAAATGGTTCCACATCGGCGTGGCCGTCCTGTATTTCGTCGGATTCGGCCTCATGTGCTGGCGGGTCAAGGAAGGGGAATACCCCCCCGTCACGGACGTCACCAAAAAGACGAGCAAATGGTCTCAAACCAAAATCTACTTCCGGGAATGCTTCACCCATCCCATCTATATTTTGATGTACCTTTCCGCGGCGATGGGGGTCATCGTCAACGGCCCGAAGATGTCCAGCGTCTTCACCCTTCATCTGGGAAAACACCAGTCCGGCATTGTCGCCCATGGGGAGGAATCCGCCGGCACGGGAAAGACGGCGAAACCGCCGCCGGGGCACGCCCCCGGGAAGGATGCCGATGGCATTCCCGCCTTTCTTAAGAATCATTTCGGCACCCGCGTGTCGTGTGGATCAGACGGGAAAATGGCGGTTTCCGGAGGGCCCGACGGCACCCTCAAGGCATGGCGGAAAACGGAGAAGAACACACTTGAACATGTGCGCGACTTGTCCACATCAGAAGATGCCATCCGATGCGTGGCCATGAGCCCCGATGGAAAACTCGCCGCCAGCGGAACGTCCACGGGAACCATCACAACCCATGTCATTTCCGAAAGTCGGGGCGCAAAGACGCTTCCCGGACACGTCGGCCCCGTCGTGGCGCTCGAGTTCTCGCCGGATGGAAACCGACTCGCCTCCGCGGGAGCGGACGGAACCGTCCGGATCTGGGATATCACTTCCGAAAAGTGCCTGAACACGCTCACCGGACATACGGGCCAGGTGAACTCCGTCGGATTTTCCTCCGACGGCTCTCGGCTCGTTTCCGGAGGCATGGACTGCAAGATCATCATCTGGAACGTCGCGGAGGGGACATCCCTCCGGGTGATTGATAAAACACCCGATCCGGCAAAGGATCCGATGGGCCCCGTGTACACCGTGGCATTTTCCCCCGCCGTGGAAAGAATCGTCCTTCCCAAAAAGGAACGCCCCGGATTCCTGATCCATCTCGTCCGGTTCATTCCGGACTACTTCAAGGACATATTCACCCGGGAATCACTGTACCTGCCGGCCTACCGGATTCCCAGCCGGATCGTCGGGGAGGACCGGTGGGTGATCTCGGGCGGACGCGACGGCAGGAACGATTACATCAACTCGAAGGTGCGCGTCTGGGATGCCGCCGACGGTCGGCTGGTATGGAACCTGGTCGGCCACAAAAAAGCCATTTCCAACGTCCGTTACAAACATGACATCCGGATGATTCTGAGCGCGAGTCTCGACGGCAGCGTCCGTTTGTGGGACCCCGCCGGATTCGGTTCCAACAAGTTTCTCACCGCGACCGACCAATCGCACAAGACATTGTCGGGTTATACAACCGCGGTGACCGGCATGGCCTTCGAATCGGAAGGCCCGATCCTGATCAACGCGAGCGACAAAGGCAAACTTCACGTATGGAACATTGACGAGGGAATCAGCTTCTTCAAGGCAGGCCGCATCGGCAGCTTCTTCACGCTTATCGGCATCCTCCTGTCATACCCCATGGGGGCCATGGTGGACCGCTTCCACCCGGTCCGCGTCCACTTGTTCAACTACATCTTTCTCACGCCGATGTTCTTCCTTTGTTTCTTCGCCATACAGGGGTACTTTTCCTTGTTGTGGCTCGATGCGCTTCGCATGCCGTTCACCGGTCTGGAGACCGCCGTGGGCATCCCCTTCCTCATCGCCATATTCCCCCGGGCGAAATACGGGCAGTTTTGTTCCGCGGCGGCGCTGGTCCGCCAGACCATGCGGATCGTGATCGGATTGCCGGGGGCGCTTTTCGTGGACTGGCTGACGGTCAACACCCTGCTGACGGACAACTACCGCTACGTCTATTTGTGGAAGGGGCTGTTCGGCCTCGCCAACCTATACTGCCTGTTTCTGTTGTATCGTTGCTGGAAGAAAATGGGCGGGGAAAAGTACGTCGCTCCCGAAACCTGAACCGTCTTCCCGGCGAACTGACGACTTCACATCTTCGCCAATTCCGCCATCACCCGCACCCGGGCGCGATCGAATTCCCGCTCCCCCAGCGCGAGAGCGGACGCCTCGCCCAGCGCACGCGCGGCGTCTTCCGTGCGGCCGACCGACGCGGCCCGATCTTTAAACAACCGAATCAATTCGACGTCCTGAATGCCCTGGTGAAGCATCTCCCATCGCATACTGGCCAGAGGCCCCTCTTTCCCCGGATAAACGAGGAACATGTCCCCTGTCGGCCACCGGAACTTCGGGCGCGTCCACAAATCATCCGGCCACGTGGCGTAGGCCCACCGGAGAAAACCGTCATACCCGTGATCCCAAGCCAGCCACGGCAGGAGCCGCGACTCCGCGAGCGGCGAGAACAGGAATGTATTGGGCGACGGCGGATGACAGCAGACATAGGCGGTCGTAAGGCGCCCCTCCGCCCGGCGTTTGGCCAGACGGCGGGCATCGGGCCGCGCGAGGAACCGCACATCCGCGGCGGCTGGAATCAAACAGCTGAAATCGTCCGTTTTGTCAAAAAAGGAGCTGTCCGAATCCGCCGCGAGGGCGATTTTGAAACCGGGCGCAAAATCCCCCGCCATCGCGAAGGCCGTCTCCATGATGTCGGCGGGTTTCTCATCGAAGGCGAGATGGGCTCGATCGAACCATCCCATATCCCGAAGATGGGCCGCGAACGCCGGGAGAAAATCCGCCCAGATTTCGCGGAACGTGATGTCCCCGACCATGCACCCCAGATGGCGGCGAACTCCCGTTTGGATGTCCCGATAGGCCACGATGCAATCCCTGCGATCCCCGGGACCAGGTATCAACGAAAAGGCGTGGATGGGCCCCGCAATGCCGGCCTTTTCGGCGGCGCGGACGTACCGGTCGAACACCGTGAAATCATAGCGGAACGGACGACCGGGAGCCCACTCCCCATCGGACAGCCACTCCACCATGGAAGCGGAGGAATAACCCTGCTGACTTCCCCACGGGTCGTGAACGATGGTCGTGGTGACGGCCTTCTGGCCATGGCGGGCCAGGTCCGCCAGGTAGGCGTCGAGAAGCCGCCAGTGGTCCTCCGACCAACATGTCACGCCATGACCACGGGCGATCGCGGCAGGATCCTGCCAGACGTTGAGATGGAACCGGTAATCGCGCGGATCCGGAAGGACGGCCTCCGCCACCTCGAGGGCGACCGGGAGATTGAAATCCCGAAGCCCTTCCGAGCGGATGAGGATCCGACCCTGGTACACCCCCGGCGTCTGGTCCGCGGGAATCGAAAACGAAAACCACAGGGGACGCGTCTGGTTTCGTTCGAAATCAAATGGGGCGCCCTCGCACAATACATCGGCGGTGAAGACCCCATCCTCTTCCGTCATTAAAAATCCCGGCAGACGGAACCGGATGCGCCCCGCCCCGATACAATTCCCCTTCCCGTCAGAGAGATCCCCCGCCTCGACGCAAACGTGTTTCACGGGATGATCGCACCGGAGGGCGACCTGCTCATGAACGATTTCGTTCCGGCAGGCAAGAAGACGGATGCCGCGGGGTTCATCCCCCCGGAAGAAGGAATCCTGGTAGACGCGGTTCCGCGTCCCGGCAACCCAGAGCCGGTAGCCCGTCGTCTCGCCGATGAGCGGAAACCGGAGAAGCGCCCCGTGGCGGGAAAGGTCCGACATGATGTCCGCCATCATATCACGCCGGCCATGCTTTGAAAAGCCGCCCCCATTGTTATAATGGCCGCCATGCTGCCCGTGCTGGATATCCGATCCCGGGAGGGACGCGAACGCCTGATGCGCATCCGGGGTCGCATGGCCCTTCAGGAACGCGAGGCCGGTCGTGCCCGGGAGAAGGTCCTCGCCATCCTCCGGGACATCCGGAGGAACGGCGATGCCGCCCTCTTTCGCTACACCCGCCGGTTCGACGGATGGCCGCCGTCACCCCGGACGATCGCCGTGACCGGGCGGGAATTCCGGGCCGCCCGCCGAAGGATCCCGGGAAAACTCCTGCGGGCCCTGCGAAAATCCATCCGGAATGTCCGCGACTATCAGAACCACATCCTCCCCGTTCCGCCGCGTTGTTTTATACGGGGCGGCCTGACCATCACCCCCCGCGAGGAACCCCTGGCCCGCGTCGCCGTCTACGCCCCCGGCGGACGCGCCGCCTATCCCTCGTCCGTCGTGATGTGCGCCATCCCGGCCCGCGTGGCCGGGGTTCCCGATGTCGTTCTGGCGACCCCCGCCCGCGGCGGACGGGTGAACGATACCGTGCTCGTCGCCGCTCTGGAATGCGGGATCCGCGAGGTATTCAAGATTGGCGGGGCGCAGGCCATCGGGGCGCTCGCCTTCGGAACGAAAACCGTCCCCCGGGTGGACAAAATCGTCGGTCCCGGAAATCTCTACGTCGCCCTCGCCAAACGCGAGGTTTTCGGGGAAACGGACATCGATATGGTGGCGGGCCCGAGCGAGATCCTCGTCATCGCGGACCGTTCCGCCCACCCGGATGTCATCGCCGCGGACCTCCTGGCCCAGGCCGAGCACGACCCCCTCGCCTCCGCGGTCCTGGTGACGACGGATCCACTCCTCGCCACGGAGACCGCCGCGTGCGTCGAGATGCAACTGGCCATCCTCCCCCGCCGGGAACTGGCGGAGGCAAGTCTCGCCCGTTTCGGGGCCGTCTTCCTCGTGAAGGACCTCGCCGAAGCCGCAGCCCTCGCCAATGCCGTCGCACCCGAGCACCTCGAGATCATGACGAGAAACCCACGGGCGATCGCCCGGCGCATACGGAACGCCGGGGCGGTGTTCCTCGGACACCACACCCCCGAGACCCTCGGCGATTATCTCGCCGGCCCCTCCCATGTCCTTCCGACCGGCGGCACCGCGCGCTTCGCCAGCGGCCTTTCCGTCCATCACTTCCTGCGCCGCCGGGCGGACATCGAATCGTCGGGACGGACGCTGGCCGCGATGGCCGATGACCTCGTGACGCTGGCGCGGGCCGAGGGCCTCGAGGCCCACGCCCGATCGGCGGCCATACGGGATTGCCGGGGGAAATCATGACACGATCCCTCATCCCGCCCGCCATCCGGCGCCTCACCGCCTACGTCCCCGGGGAACAGCCCCGGGACCGCGGTTTCGTGAAACTCAACACGAACGAAAACCCCTACCCGCCCTCACCGAAAATCCTTCCTTCCATCTTGAAGGCGGTGAAGGCGGCCGCCGGGAAACTCCGCCTCTATCCCGACCCGGAGGCCATGTCGCTTCGAAAAACCGCCGCCCGTTACTACGGAGTGACGCCCGACCGCGTCATCGTCGGAAACGGTTCCGATGAAATTCTGGCCATGCTTTTCAAGGCCTTTGTGAATCCCGGGGACCGGGTGGCGTTCCCCGTCCCGACCTATACCTTGTACGAAACGCTGGCACGCATCGCCCGGGTCCGGATGGAACGAATTCCCTTCCCTCGGGATTTTTCGCTTCCGGAAACCCTCCTTCAATCCAAGGCCCCGCTCGTCATCCTGTGCAATCCAAACTCCCCCTCGGGGACACTCATCCCCCGCGCGGAAGTGAAACGCCTGGCCCGCCGGATCCGGGGCATCCTTGTCGTGGACGAGGCCTATGTGGATTTCGCCGATGAGAACTGCCTGGTCCTCGCCCGGGAATGTCCCAACGTCGTCGTCCTGCGCACCCTGTCGAAATCGTTCTCCCTGGCGGGACTCCGGGCCGGGTTCGCCATCGGCCCGCGGCCCCTCATCGGTGCGCTGTTCAAGGTAAAGGATTCCTACAACATGGACCGCATTGCGCTCGCCGGCGCGGAGGCCGCCCTCCGCGACACCGCCGGGGCCCGCCGCAACATCATGAAAATCCGGAACACCCGGGAGCGTTTCACCCGGCAACTCCGCAACCTGGGATTTTCCGTATTCCCATCCCAGGCCAATTTCGTCCTGGCCGCCTGCCGGCCGCCGGTGCCCCCCGCGGAGACCATCTACCGGGCGCTGAAATCGCGCCGGATACTGATCCGTTATTTCCGGGCGCCGGGGCTCCGCGACAAACTTCGGATCACCATCGGAACGGACCGCGAAATGGCCACATTGACCAACGCGCTCGAAGACATCCTGCGCCGTCCTTAAGGAGACATCCCATGCCCGCCGCCCGCATCGCCACCGTCCGCCGGAAGACCAAGGAAACCGACATCGCCGTCACCGTGAACCTCGACGGAAACGGAACCGCCCGCATCGCGACCGGGCTGGGATTCCTCGACCATATGCTGGACCTGTTCGCCCGGCACGGCTACTTCGACATCACGATCGCGGCCCGGGGGGATCTCGACGTGGACGCCCACCACACCGTGGAGGACCTCGGCATCGTGCTCGGGGAGGCCTTCGCCAAGGCCCTCGGCGAAAAGAAAAGTATTACTCGCTTCGGATTCTTCACCCTCCCCATGGAGGACTCCCTGGCCACCGTGGCGGCGGACCTCTCCGGACGGCCGTTCCTCGCCTATCGGGTGACCTACCCCACATCGAAAACGGGAAAGTTCGAGACGGGACTCGTCAAGGAATTCCTCGCGGCGTTCGCCAACAACGCCCGCATGAACCTCCACGTCACCGTGCCCTACGGCGACAACTCCCACCACATCGCGGAGGCCATTTTCAAGGCGGCGGGCCGGTCACTCGAGGCCGCCACGCGCCGGAATCCGCGTGAGAAGGGCGTACCGTCCACGAAGGGGAAACTGTAGAAGTACCCATCGGATGAAACCGGTGAAATGCCGAATGTCGAATTCCGAATGCCGAATCAATTCAGGTCCTGCATGTCGAATTTATTCGAAATTCGGCACTCGGCATTCGAAATTTCATGACACGGGTCGCGTCATCCGCGTCTGCGCGTCCCCCCCTTCACCATTCCCGTCATCCGCGCCGCGAGCAGGATGATGAATCCCGCCGAGAAGCCGCCGATGTGGGCGTCGTAGGCGACCTGGGTTACGGCCTCCACCCGCGCCAGATGCGCAAGAAACACCTGCTCCAAAAACCAGAACCCGATGGCGACAAGGGCCGGCATGGGAAACGAAAACAGCCGGAAAATGACAAATATGAAAGCGAACCGGATGCGCGCCCCCGGAAAAAGGACCAGATACCCCGCCAGGACCCCCGATATGGCGCCGCTGGCCCCCACGCACGGGAGGAGCGAGGCGGGATTGAATATCACATGGGCCGCGCCGGCCGCCACGCCAAGAAAAAGGTACAGCAACAGATACCGGATGTGCCCGACGCGATCCTCGACGTTATCCCCGGCGATCCAGAGAAACAGCATGTTGCCCAGAAGATGGGCAATGCCCCCGTGGAGAAAGATCGAGGTGACCAGAGTCTCCGGCCGCCACGAGGCGGGGACCAACCCCCACCGGAGAATGAAGCATTCGGCCCGGTCGGGCGTATCGAAGGCGTAGAACAGGAAAACCCCGACGTTGGCCGCGATGAGGAAAAGGTTGACAACGGGAAAATGCCGACGCGGATTGTCGTCACCCACCGGGAGGATGAAGAACATGGACCATCACACCACAGATATTCGTTTCCCCGGCTACTTGATCGCCGGATGATATCCGGACGCCGACGCGGCCTGATAGAATTTCATCTCGCGTCCCACGGGGGCCTCCTTCATGCGAACGGCATACTTGTAGAAAAGGGCAAGCCCCGAGCGTTCGTTCACCCCGAAATCATAAATCACGACATCCCGCATAAAATCCGCGCATTCCGCCACCGTCAGCCCCAGGCGCGGCGCCTCCTCCCGGGCGATTTCGGGAATGGCATCGAGTCCCACGGCCGTGGCGCGTGAGATGAACTTGAGCAGCCCCTCGAAAAACCGATCCGCCTTGACCGCCCAAAGGCAATACACAAAGGGCAACGCCGTAAGCCGCTGCCACTCCTCACCCAGATCGAGATACGAAATGTCCGCATTCCCAATCATGGCCGCATTCCCGGTGACAAGCCAGGCGTCGGCGCGTTCCGGAACGGGATCGCCGGACTTCGCCTCGAACACCTCCCGAGGAACGGCGCCATACCGCTCCTTGAGAATGAGCCGGGCCAAGACCGCCGACGTGCGCGACCGCGCGTCCAGCATAAGCGCGCGCACGTCCGCGGGCGGCACGCGGTGGTAGAGACGAATGCTCCGGATTTTCCCCCGCGAGGAAATCCCCATGCCCGGGAGGGCGCCAAGCCCCGTGGTCCGGTAATATTCGATGGAAGGGATGAGCGCCGCGTCCACACGGTCCGCCCGGAGATCCTCCGCAAGAGCCGCCGGCTCCGCGACATGCAACACAATTCGATCCGTCATCCGCGATAGCCCGTAACGGTAGGGCGCCGCGCTGAGGGAGGACATGATTCCGATCCGGATTTTATCAGCCATGAGCCCGCACCAATCCCTTGATTTCCGCCGCCATTCCTATACCGTTCTTATAACAGTGAACGAAAACTCCCGCAAGACATTTCGATGATACGCGCCATCCCCCGCACCGTGGTCATCCTCGGGATCGTGAGTCTGCTCACGGACCTCTCGAGCGAAATGATCTACCCGCTCCTGCCCGTATTCCTCGCCGGTCTCGGGGCCGGGGCGCTGACGCTCGGGTTCATCGAGGGCATCGCCGAGTCCACCGCCTCCCTCCTCAAGGTCGCCTCCGGGTTCTGGACCGATCGGAGCGGCCGGCGCAAGCCCCTCGTTCTCGGCGGGTACGGCCTTTCGGGACTCGTCCGCCCCCTCATCGGCCTGGCCGGTTCCTGGCCGTTTGTGCTGGCCTGCCGCTTCGGCGACCGGATCGGAAAGGGACTCCGGACCGCCCCCCGCGACGCCCTCATCGCCGACGCGACGCCCCCGGAAATCCGCGGGGCGGCCTACGGATTCCACCGGGCCATGGACCACTTCGGAGCGGTGCTCGGCCCTCTCGTCGCGGCCATGCTTTTGTCGCTGGCGGGGCTTTCCCTGGCCACCGTATTTCTGCTCGCGATCATCCCCGGCGTTTTCGTTATTTTTATTTTAGCCTTCGGGCTCCGGGAGAAAGCCCCCGCGGAAACGGCAACCCGGGGAATTCCCCCCCGCGGGCGATTGCGCGACCTCAACCCCGGGTTCCGGGCCTTTCTTGCAATCATGGGACTTTTCACCCTGGGCAACTCCTCGGATATGTTTTTATTGCTCCGTCTCCGGGACACCGGCATCTCCCCGTCGTGGATCGCCATCCTCTGGTCGCTTCATCATGTGGTCAAGGTCGTGGCGACGAGCGGCGGCGGGCTTCTGGCGGACAAGGTGGACCGCCGGTGGCTCATCGCGTTCGGATGGATCGTCTATGCGGGGGTGTATGGCGCGTTCGGATTCACGGATTCCAAGTCCGTTCTGATTGCGTTGTTCATGGCCTATGGAATCTATTACGGCCTCACCGAACCGGCCGAGAAGGCCCTTGTGGCGTCGCTCGTCCCCGCCAATCTCCGCGGAACGGCCTTCGGCTTCTACCACGGGGTGATGGGATTCGGCCTCCTGCCGGCGAGTTTCATATTCGGCTGGCTCTGGCAATCCTTCGGCGCCCCGGCGGCGTTCCTGACGGGATCGGCGCTGGCCCTGGCGGCGGCGGGAGGGATGGTTCTTATGGTAAGGGAAAGAACGACATGATGTCATGACGCAAATCAAAAAACGAAAAAGGACCTACAGCATGAAAATTGGCGAAATGTTTCTTGCAAAATCCAGACGTCACTGGAGACAATGGCTGACACAGAATGGCGGGAAGAAACGGGAAATATGGCTCGTGTACTTCAAAAAAGAATCCGGCAAGCAGACCATGAGTTACAATGACTCTGTCGAGGAGGCGATCTGTTTCGGTTGGATTGATGGAGTTTTCAAATCGATATCAAAAGAACAGTATGTTCGCAGGTTCACACCGCGGAAAACAACTGGAAGCAACTGGTCCGCGCCCAATCGAAAACGAGCAAAGAAAATGCTCGATGCGAACCGTGTGGAGGGGGGCGGACTTGAAGTCATGCCTGACGACTTGAAGACTTGAGATTGATCCGAATTTGCCATTCGGGACACATAATCCCATTTGACTTGCCGACCGCCCTTTCATCATTCATCATTCCGCATTCACCATTTCTTTATTCCCACTCCGGCGCCCCGGATCGCATCTGCTTGATTCCCGCCCTGTGTTTCCGGTCCGCGAACATTTTCAGGCGCGACCGGCGGGAGCGGCGCTGTTTCTGGCGACGGATCTTTTCCTGTTTCGACTCCTCGGCGAGCGCGACCCCCTTGATTTTCGCCTCGACGCGCTCGGCGAGAAGCCGCCGGGCGATAAAACGATTCAACGCCTGGGACCGCTCCCTCTGGACGCGCACCTCGATGCCCGTCGGTTTGTGGCGGAGGCGCACGCAGGTCGCGGTCTTGTTGACGTTCTGGCCGCCGGGCCCCCCGGAACGGATGAATTCCTCCTCCAGATCCGCCTCGCGGATATGAAGCGCAACCATCTTCGCCTCGAGCACCCGCATCTTTTCAGCGCTGACGGGGAATTGAATCATCCTTTCTCCGCACATATGACATTCCACGGTGAGCGGCTCACGACGAGCGCCACATCCCGAAGGCGCGCCTCCCGTTTCCAAAACGCCCGGACCGCGGCCGCAAACCCCGCCCAATCGGTTTCGGCGTGTCCGGCGTCGGCGAGAATCACTCCGGCCGAGGCCGCCTCATCGAAGTGGTGATGTCTCACGTCCCCCGTGACGTAGAGTTCGACGCCGCGGGAAAGCGCTTCACGTAGAAACTCCCCGCCCGCCCCCCCGCAGACCGCCACCCGTTTCACGCGACGGCGGAGATCCCCGGTCGTCCGGACAACGGACGATTTCAACGCCCGACGCAAACGACGGAGCCAATCCCCCGCGCGGACCGGTTTCTCCAGATCGCCCCAGCGGCCGTAACCGGCCCCCGGCGATACCTCCACCAGAGGATAAACGTCATAGGCCGGCGTTTCGTACGAATGGACCTTCCGCATCGCCGCGACGACCGCCGCAATCCTGTCGGCCGGGACCACCACCTCAAGCCGCCGTTCGGCCACCGTCTCGAACCGGCCTTTTTGCCCAACGCGGGGGTTCGACGCCGCGCCGCCCCGGAATGTGCCCGTGCCGGGCGCGGAGAAGGAACACTCGCGATATTCCCCGATGACACCCGCTCCCGACGCGCACAGGGCCGCGCGGACACGGGGAATATCCTTTTCCGGAAGAAACGTGACGATTTTGACGTTTCCGCGCCCGGAAACGGACGCCAACGGCCGCGGCTCCCGGATCCCGGCCAGCGCCGCGAGGCGGTCGTTGATCCCCCCCTGCATGCGATCCACATTCGTGTGGGCGGCATACACGGCCAGCCGCCGGCGGATGATTTCCGAGACAAGGGATCCCTTCGGTGTTTCTTCATTAACGGTCTTGAGAGGATCGAAAATCACAGGATGGTGACTCACGATGAGTTCCGCCCCGGCGCGGACCGCTTCACGAATCGTTTCCGCCGTGACGTCCAGGGTGAGCAGCGCCCGCCGGGCCGGCCGGTGGGGATCGCCGACAAGCAATCCGGAATTGTCCCAGGTATCCGCTAGGCGCCGTTCCAGCCCCACGTCCAGAGTCCCGGCAATCTCGCCCGTTCTCATATCATCCTCCCCGTTGTGAATTGTTCGTAATCCGCCATGAGCCGCCGGGTGACTTCCCCCGGTCGCCCCCCGCCGATGCACCCCCCATCCAGGGCGACCACCGGAAGAATCCCGACAAGGGCGTTCGTGGCAAAAACCTCTCCGGCCGCCCGGAATTTCCGGAGTTCCAGGGGCTTCTCAACACACGGGATGCCCAGAAACCGGCATCGCCGGAGAACCCACGCGCGCGTGATGCCCGGCAGGATGTTCTCCGAAAGGGGCGGGGTGACCACGCGCCCCTGAATGACGGAAAAGACATTCGATACCGCCCCCTCGGCGACACGTCCCTTCGGGGTGAGAAACAGGGCATCCCAGCATCCCCGACGGACCGCCTCCCGTCGGGCCAGTAGATTTCCAAGGTAGTTGATCGTCTTGTGACGGGCCATCGGGTCGTCCATGCTCCGTCGCCAGGGAGCGATCGCCATCCGGACGCCGTTGCGTCGATCACGCAACCCCACCGGGGAATGACGTTCCATCACCGCGAGAACCGAACGCGTTCCCGGCCGGCCGGCCCACAATGTCACACGAACGCCTTCGAGAGAACGAATCTCCCCGGAGATGATTTTTTGAATACGGACGGCCAGACGCACAACATCCCCGGGAAATTGTATCCCGAGAATCCGCGCCGATCGTTTCATGCGGAAGAGGTGTTCTCGAAGGAGAATCGCCATTCCACCCGCGACGGAGATGGTTTCAAACAATCCGCGCCCGTAAAGCGCCCCCTCGGCCCGGCACGGGATCGCCGGAGCCATCCGGGCGCCGCCGCGAATGAATAACATCCTGTCTCTAGGCGAAGTCATTCCGGATCCCCAATGCCTCCATCATCCCCCTGCCCTTCGTGAGCGTCTCTTCGTATTCCGCGATCGGATCGGAATCCGCCACGATGCCTCCGCCAACGTGAAAATGCACGCGGCCGTCCTTCCACACCATGGTCCGGATGGCCACGTTCAGGTCCGCGTCGCCGTTCGCCCCAATCCAGCCGACGGAACCCGTGTACACGCCGCGCCGCACCGGCTCCAGGCTGTCAATGATCTCCATGGACCGGATTTTCGGCGCGCCGGTCACGGAACCGCTCGGGAATGCGGCGCGGACGAGATCCAGGACATCCCCCCCTTCCGCGAGTTCCCCCCGCACGGTCGCCACGCCGTGGTGAACATTCCGATAGGATTCGATGACACGATCCTCGGTGACGCGAACGGACCCGAACCGGCACACCCGGCCGAGATCATTGCGTTCGAGGTCCACGATCATGGCGAGTTCCGCGCGATCCTTGGCGCTCGACACGAGTTCGCGCCGCAGCCGCCGGTCCTCCGCCGGGGTGCGTCCCCGCGGCCGCGTCCCCTTGATGGGCCGTGTGACGACATTCCGGCCCCGGACGGAAACGAATAATTCCGGTGACGAGGAAAGCACCCAGACGTCCCCGCACTTCAGGATTCCCGCATAGGGCGCCGGGCTCACCCGCCTCAACCGTTCATATAACGTTACCGGATCCTGCGCCGGCGCCGAGAAACGCTGGGAGATATTCACCTGGTACACGTCCCCCGCCGCGATGTGGTCCTTCACCCGTTGAACCGCCGCGAGGTAGGCGGGACGGGTGAAATTCGAAACCATCCGGGCCGGCGATTTTCTTCCCGTCACCGTCACCGGACGGCCGGCCGGCGTTCGGGCGGACGCCTCGTTCACCACCTCCCGGAGCCGCTGTCCGCCATACCCGCCGGGAATTTCACGCGCCACGACGTGCATCTTTCCCGTCCGATGATCCGCGACGAGGATCGCATCATAAAATCCCCAGAAGGCGTCCGGTCCGTCAAGATCGTCCTTCGCCCGGTGCGGAAGTTGTTCAAAACACCATGCCAGATCATAGGAAAAGAATCCGACGGCGCCGCCGGCAAAAGGAAATGGGAAATTCCCCGAAGACGCGTGAAACGCCCCGAACGCCTTCCGGAGGGCCTTCCAGGGATCGCCGCGATGCCGCCTCACGCGCCCGTCCTCGCAAACCCGGACATCCCTCCCCCGGGTCATGATGGTCCGTCCGGGAAAACCGCCCACAAAGGAATACCGGCCGTGTTCGCCGCCGGGAAGGGCGCTGTCGAGAAGAAAGGCATCCCCATGCGCGGCGAGACGGCGGAATGCCGCGACGGGATCGGGGGCGCGGGCCAGCGACTCCACACGAATAAACGGATTCACGCGTCCGGGCGTCATCGCCCCCATTCTAGCCGGGGATTCGGATTTCAAAAGTGGCAAAGCGCCGTCCAACACGGTAGAATCCGCGGAAACAAAAAGGATCCACCGACATGAAACGCATCGTGACCATCGGCCCCCACCGCATCGTCCCGGGAAAAACGTTTTTCGTCATCGCCGGCCCCTGCGTCGTCGAGAGCCCGGCGCTCTGCCGGGAGGTGGCCGGGACGCTCGCCGCCGCCACGCGCCGGCTTGGAATTCCCCTCATTTTCAAGGCGTCCTACGACAAGGCCAACCGCACGTCCGCCGGATCGTTCCGGGGACCGGGCCTGGCGAAAGGGCTCTCCATCCTCGCGGATATCCGGAGGAAATTCGGAATCCCCGTGACCACGGACGTCCACCAGCCGTCGGAGGTGACGGCCGTGGCGCGCGTGGCGGATCTCCTTCAAATTCCGGCATTTCTCTGCCGTCAGACGGATTTGCTGGTTGCGGCGGGGAAATCCGGCAAGCCGGTGAATATCAAAAAAGGACAGTTCCTCGCCCCGTGGGACATGGCGGGCGCCGTGAAAAAAGTGGAGAAAACGGGGAACCGGAACATCCTCCTTACCGAGCGCGGAACCACGTTCGGCTACAACAACCTCGTCAGCGACATGCGCTCAATCCCGCTCCTGGCGGAATTCGGATACCCGGTGGTGTACGACGGGACCCATAGCGTCCAGAAACCGGGGGGACTCGGGGAACGATCGGGAGGAGATCGGTCTCTCGCGCCCGTATTGATGAAAGCCGCCGTCGCGGCCGGGGCGGACGGAATTTTCTTCGAAACCCATCCGGACCCGGACCGCGCCAAGAGCGACGGGCCGAATATGATCCCGTTGGACGAGGCCGCCGACCTTCTGGCAATGCTTGTGGAAATACGGAAGGCAATCAGACCGTCATGAAGTCATGACGCCGTCGCTACTTGATGGGCATCATCTTCCGACACCAGAATTTATGGTACCGGATCGTGTCCAAGGTGCTCTCGATCTGGGCATTGCCCGGGGAGGACTGGAGCGCCTGATCGAAAAGCCGCTCGGCCTCATCGAATTTGGCAAGCGCCTGACGGCCTTCGGCCTGGTAATTGGGTTGGTCGGGACGGGATTTTTGAAGATGATCCTTCGCCTCGCTGAAGGCCTGGTTGGCCTTGACGATAATTTCAGCGGCAGGGCCCGTCGGAGAAACCTCCTTCGGGGCCGTGGCCATATCGCCACCGGGGGTGCGAATTACGGGCACCGGACGGACCTTGACGGGTCCCGTCACATGAATAATTTCCTCTTCGTCATCCGTTGCCCGGGGTAATCGGGGCGTCGGCGGCCGGGCGGTCACGCCCGGCTCGACCGCCGGGCCGGCGGCCAACCTCGAACGCTCCCCCAGTATCTCCGGGATGAGCGCGATGTACCGGCTTTGGGGATGCCGGCGCTTCAGAAGATCGTACTGCTCGTCCGCCCGTTTCTGCTGCCCCATTCCTTCGTACCAGATGGCCGTCTTGAAAAGATTCTCCGCCTTGCCTTCCTGGATGGTGGAGGCCAGATTCGGGTCGAGCGCCCACGCCTTCTCCAGGTGATCGGCAGCCTTCGACGACATCCCGTTTTCCTGGCAGAACCGCGCAACCTGATAGTGACCGATGGGCGTCAAGGCCCCCATTTCCTGCAACATCTTCCGGTAGCGCCCCTCCACCTCCGTCTGCATCTGATCCGCGGTGAGGGAATCCATGCGTTCGATGATATCCCTGGGCAGGGCGGTCACAAGGCCGGTCGCCAATTTCACCTTCACATGGGTGGCGGTTTTCTCCAGGATGGTTCCCTTTACAACCTTGCCCCCATTGAGTTGAATGGTGGCGGTCGAATCCGCATTTTCCGTCCGCGGCGTCACATCGGAAAGGAGTTCCTGAAAAACCATGAATTTCTTCATCCGCGCGAGAGCGGACTTCTGAAGAACGGGACCGCACCGGAGGCGCAGAACATCCCCGCAGACATCCGCGGCTTCCTTGAAACGCCCCGCGGCCCCGAGGTTCCTGGCGTCCGCGAGTTTCTTTTCGGCATCCGCCTTTTCGACGGGATCCTCCCCCGCCGGAGCGGGAACCGGCTGCTCGGGCGGAGCCTGAACGGTGGTCACGGGCGCCTCCGGGGTCTGGCCGGAATTGTTCGCCGGACGATTCATGGCATCCCACTGTTTCTGGCTCCAGGAATGGCCGCGGTTAAAAATTTCCGCCAGGGGAACCGGGTGGAGCCTCTTGCCGGATCGAAGGATGTCGTAAACGGCGTAGAGCGTCCCCGTCAGGATGGCCAGCCCGATCACGAGGAAGGTGATTTTTCTCATCGCTACCGCCCCACTGTAAAGGGTGGAAACCGCTTTAATATGGAATAATAGCACATGTTCGGTATCCTGTCAAAAATTATGCCCGTCTTCCAAAATCCCTGGGCCCTGGCGCTGGCGGTCGCGGCGCCGTTTCTGGCCCGCCTCACGTCCCGGATCCGGCGGCCGACGGACCGGAAGGGCGCCCGGGATCTCACCATCCTCCGCACCCTCATCCTGATTCTCCTGGCGGCGGCCCTGGCCGGGCCCGTGATCCCCGACCGTCGGACCCCCGCCGTCGCCATTATGTATGACGCATCGGCGAGCTGCGACGGAGGTGAATTCCGGAATTTTTCGATTATCCGGAACCGTCTGGTTCGGGAATCCCCGGACGCGCGTGTGTCGGTATCCGCCTTTGGCGCGACCGCCGAAACGATCATCCCTCCGATTCCCGCCCGGCAACTCCCCGCGGACATATCCCGCCCCCCTCTGGATGACCGGGAGACCCGGCTCGACCGGGCCCTTCAGACGGGCGCCGACATCGCGGGCCCCGGCGGAACCCTCGTTCTCATCTCCGACGGGAATGACACCTCGGGTCGTGCATCGGGGGAAATTCCGATTCTTCAGTCCCGGGGTATCCGCGTTCTCACGGCGCCGGTTGTCCGGAGGGTAAACGACGCGGCCGTAACCACGCTGGAAGGCCCGGGACGCGCGTCTCCCGGCGCCAGCGTCGCATTCCGGGCCGTCGTGGAGACGTCAACACCGGGAGAACGGGACATTCTTTTCCGGCGCGACGGACAAATCCTCGCCCGGGAACACAAGACCCTCGATCCCGACATCCCCCTCGTCATGTCGTTCCGGGACACCTATCCGGCCGATGCCCTGCCCGGCCACCGGTACGAAGTCGCCCTCGATCTGCCCGACGCATCGCCGCGAAACGACCGGGCCTCCCGGGTGGTGCTTCTGGCGGGAAATCGCCGAATTCTCGTGTTCCAGCCGCATGCCGGGGGCGCGTTCCCGATTCCCACCCCCCCCAACGCGACCGTGGAACTGCGTTTGCCGGGCAAGGCCGGCGAAGTCACTCCCGCCGACCTCATCATCCTGTCCAACATCCCGGCGTCGGCCCTTGCCCCGGAGACCCAGCGGCGGATACAGCGCGCGGTGCGTGATGAAGGAACGGGACTCCTCGTTCTGGGCGGTCCGGACAGTCTGGGACCGGGAGGGTACGCCGGCACGCCCCTTTCGGAAATTCTGCCGGTGCGTCTCGACCCCCGCGACACCGCCGAGCGAAGCCTCGCCATCGTCCTCGCCCTCGACGTCTCGGGAAGCATGGGCGAGGGATCCCCCACCAAGATCTCCGGCCTCAAATCGGCCGTCTTCCGACTTCTCGACCGCATCCGCGGCGGCGAGGCCCTCGGGCTCGTGACATTCAACCAGGAACCCCGGGTGGCGTTTCCCCTCCAGGCGGTAACGGATGCCTCCGCCCTGCGCGGGATCGTGTCGGTCCTCGACGCCTCGGGACGGACGAATCTCACGAAAGCCCTGGCGGCGGCGCATGAGGTTCTCCGGAACTCCCCGGCAAAGCGCCGCCATGTTCTGTTCCTCTCCGACGGCGGATTCGGCGCGCGGGAGGACAACGACGGATCAACCCTGGCCGCCTGCGTGAAGATGGCCTCCTCCGGCATCTCGATCTCCGTGGTCGCCACGGGCGGGGAACAGACGGACCGCGGGACGCTCGAACGGATCGCGACCCTCGGCCGGGGGCGATTTCACGACGTCGCCGATGCCCGGCTTCTGGCGGACGTCTTTGAAAAAGACATCGAGACCGAGCGGCACGGGGCGCTCATCCGGGAGGAACCCCACGCCTGCCGACCGGCACTCCCGATTCCCTGGATGCCCGCCACACTTCCCGACATCCGCGGCTATGTCCGCACCGCGCTCCGGGGGGAGGCCGCCGCGCTCACCGCGGCCTCGGTGGATAACGGGGATCCCCTGCTTGTCCTCGGACGCCACGGACTCGGACATGTCGCGGTTTTCACGAGTTCCCTTGACCGCGACTGGGCCAACGCATGGAAGACACCGCCGATGCACGGCTTCTGGACGGGACTGGAACAATCCCTCATGCCCCCCTCGGAAAAAGGATTCACACTGTCCGCCGGGGAATCCGCCGGGGGAATCGCCGTCATGGTCGAGGCCCGCCGGGACGGGAAACCGCTCCTTAATCGTTCGTTTGCCCTTCGGGTGGTGAACCCCGGAGGAACCGCGTCCACGCTTCCGATGAACCAGACCGCGCCGGGACGCTACGCAGCATCCGTGCCGGCGCCGTCCGCGGGCGACTACGCCCTGGCGATTCTCGACACCGCCGCCGGCGCGGGCGATCCGCTCATCCGGGAAATCGTGACCATCGCCTGCCCCGCCGAATGGAAACGCCTGAAACCGGACATGGGCCTCCTCCGGCGCCTCGCGGAACTCACCGGGGGACGGGTGATGGCGGACGTCGCGTCGCTTTCCGCGGCCGACATCGCCCCGGGCGCCGGCCGCCCGCGCCCCCTCCACCTCCCCTTCCTCATCGCCGCCGCGATCCTTGTCCTGATCGAGATGATTTACCGGTGGCGGAAGGGACTCCTCTAAATGATGAATGATGAATGCGGAATAGCGAAAAAGAGAACTCATTACGCCACGGAGATTGCCGATTATGATCAAACCCGACCGCTGGATCCGACGGATGGCCGCCGAACACAACATGATCGAGCCGTTCGAGTCCGGCCAGGTTCGCCAGGGCGTGATATCCTTCGGCACGTCGTCCTACGGCTACGATATGCGCCTGTCGGACGAATTCCAGGTCTTCGCCCCCGGGAAACTCGCCGCCGCCGACCCGAAGGGGATGGGCTCAGAGGCCTTCACCCCCTTCAAAGGTCCCGTCTGCATCATCCCGCCAAATTCCCTCATTCTCGGGAAATCAATCGAGTATTTCCGGATCCCCCGCAACGTGATGACCATTTGTTTCGGGAAATCCACCTACGCCCGCTGCGGCATTCTCGTGAACGTCACCCCCTTCGAGCCGGAGTGGGAAGGATTCGTCACCATCGCGATTTCCAACACCACCCCCCTGCCGGCGAAGGTGTACGCCCATGAAGGCATCGCCCAGGTGTTGTTTTTCGAAAGCGACGAGGCCTGCGAGACCTCCTATGCGGACAGGAAGGGGAAATACCAGGCGCAGAAAGACCTAACCCATGCCAAAATATAGTAGGGGCGGGTTTCAAACCCGCCCCTACCTCGTGACGGCACATTCGGACAAACGATGCCTTTCCACCTCACCACCCCCCTCATCCCCCGCGGCGACCAGCCCGCCGCCATCGCCGCCCTCATCGCCGGGGTGAACGCCGGGAAACCCCACCAGACGCTTCTCGGGGTGACCGGGTCCGGAAAGACGTTCACCATGGCTCACGTCATTTCGGCCGTGGACCGGCCGGCGCTCGTCATCTCCCACAACAAGACTCTCGCCGCTCAATTGTATAGTGAGTTCAAGGATCTTTTCCCGGAGAACGCCGTCGAATATTTCGTGAGTTATTACGACTACTACCAGCCCGAGGCCTACATCCCCCAACGGGACATCTACATCGAAAAGGACGCCTCCATCAACGAGGACATTGACCGCCTGCGCCTCTCGACCACCATGTCCCTCCTCTCCCGCCGGGATGTCATCGTCGTGGCCAGCGTCTCCTGCATCTACGGCCTCGGCTCCCCGGAGGAGTACAAAAACCTGATCGTCACCGTCCGGAAGGGCGATCCCGTGGACCGCCGCGGGATGCTCCGGCGCCTGGTGGACATCCAGTACGATCGGAACGACGTGGACTTCCGCCGCGGCACATTTCGCGTGCGCGGCGACACCATCGAGATCATCCCGGCCTACGGGGCAACGGCGGTGCGTCTTGAATTCCTCGGGGACGTGATCGAGTCCGTGTCGGAGGTGAACCCCCTCACCGGCGAAATCCTCCGGGAGATGGCGGGTTTCACGTTCTTCCCGGCCAAACACTACGTCATGTCCGAGGAGACGGTGGCGCGGGCGTGCCGCACGATCAAAATCGAACTGGAGGAACGCCTGAAGGAATTCCGCGCCGAGGGGAAACTCCTCGAGGCCCAGCGTCTGGAAGGCCGGACGCGTTACGACCTGGAACTCCTCCGCGAAATCGGGATCTGCAAGGGCATCGAGAACTATTCCCGCCACCTCTCCGGCCGCGCCCCCGGCGATCCCCCCTACACCCTCTTCGACTACCTGCCCGGGGACGCCCTGGTATTCGTGGACGAATCCCACGCGACCATCCCCCAACTCCGGGCCATGTACGCGGGGGACCGGTCCCGCAAGGAAACCCTTGTCGCTCACGGATTCCGGCTCCCCTCGGCCCTCGACAACCGGCCCCTGCGTTTCGAGGAATGGGAATCCCGGGTGAAACAGGCCGTGTTCGTGTCGGCGACGCCCGCCCCCTACGAACTCGAAAAATCCGGAGGGGAGATCGTGGAACAGATCATCCGCCCGACGGGACTCCTCGACCCCGTCATCGAGGTGCGTCCCGCCCGGAACCAGACGGCGGACCTCCAGAGGGAAGTCGAGGCCCGCGCCGCCCGGCACGAACGATCCCTCATCACCACCCTTACCAAACGTCTGGCGGAGGAACTCACGTCCTATTTCCGGGAGAAGGGGCTCCGGGTCAATTACCTCCACTCGGAAATCCTGACCATCGAACGGGTGAAAATCCTCCGCGATCTCCGGAAGGGGAAATTCGACTGCCTCATCGGGGTGAACCTCCTCCGGGAAGGGCTCGACCTGCCCGAAGTCTCCCTCGTGGCCATCCTGGACGCGGACAAGGAGGGATTCCTCCGTTCGGAAACCTCCCTCGTCCAGACCATCGGCCGGACGGCCCGGAACGTGAACGCCCGGGTCTTCCTGTACGCCGACACCGTGACGAATTCCATGGAACGCGCCATCGCCGAGACGAACCGCCGCCGCGCCGTCCAGGAAACCTACAACCGGGAACACGACATCACCCCGAAGACCGTCCAAAAAGAAATCAAGGCCGGGATCGAATTCGAAATGGAGGCCCGCGAGGCCGCCCGCACCCTCGTCCGGGAGAGCGAATCGGACTATTTCACCAACGAGGTCCTCTTCCAAATGGAGGAGGAGATGCACGAGGCCGCCGCGTCTCTGGACTTCGAACGCGCCGGACGCCTGCGGGACGAAATCCTCAAGGCGCGGCCGACGTGGAAACCGGCGCTGGAGGGGCGAAACAAGACGGGAAAATCAAAACGGAAACTTGAAACTTGAGACTGGAAACTGGAAACAAAAAACTCCCCGCCCGATCAAGACCTACGGCCCGGTCGACGTGGAAACCGGCGCTGGCAGGACGGGGGAAATCACGGACTACGAAATCACGAAAACAGAACCGAAGCATCCGCCAATCAGTATTTCAACTTGATGATTTCCTTAATGAATGCCTCCGTCCCACAAAACGACTCATCCCCCATGCCAACCCTGTCCCTACAGCAAAATATTGACCCGTCCCGAACACAATAAAGAAAACCAAAGGGAGCCAGTAATTGACTATCGCGAACCCATAGTCCTCCATAATTTTTGATATGGGAATCAAAAGATACGACACCGGCACATCAATACCGAAAAACATAAGCCATAACATTTCCGAAGGACAACCCGAATCATCACGGATACTAACAATGCGTACCGCCAAAACCACGACCGATATCGCATGAAGACTGGCAAGAATGATTGGAGGCACCCAGAAATGCCTCCGCGAAGAAAAATAATAATAACAAAATGATGCCAAGGCGAACAACGCAAACACGACAACAGGCACATAGAAGTAAATCACAGACATGGTCTTGCGTCCTTAATCCTCATTCGGCATTCGAAATTCGACACTCGGAATTTCATAAGCGACCTGCTACGCCAACTTCGCCCGGTGCGTCAGGATGTTGGCCCAGGTGAGAACATCCTCGGCCCAGATTTCATCCAGGGTCAGATTGTTTTTCAATCGCTCGAACTCCACTGAAAAAACACGAAATGTCTTTTCAAACCCGGGTTGCCGAGGCGCTGATTCCAACTGGCGGATGTAATCGGCGGTTTCCACCAGGAACGGCTCGATCCGCGCCCGGTTCCCCTCCATGGCCCACCGGGCGAGACGCCCCAGGTTGACCGCGATGTTGAGGGTTAATTCCTGCGCGTTCATTTGAGCAGGTTGCGGATGATCGCTTCCATCTGATTTCGTATGCCCTCCGACAACACCTCACGGCTCCGGTTCTGGCGCGGCCGGAGATTGATCATGGAATCGAAGTCGATCTCGCCGGATGCCAGATCCAATCCGCCGCCCCACAAATCCTCCTGGCGACTGCCGTCTTTCAATAGAATCTCCTCCCCCTCAATGTGACGTTTCCCCCCGGCGGCCAGAATGTTCCGTTCCATGTCCACGACGACCTTGACATACCCCGCGAAATCTTCGGCGACCTTCTCCAACGTCACCGGCTCCGCTTTCGACCGTACGATTATCAGCAAAGAGCACCTCGGAATCTTCCCGCCCCCGTTGCCGATATTCTACAACTCCACTTTCGAAATTCAAAGGCAACCGGCCGGATTGGAGAATATAATGCGTTCCGGCGATTATGAGTTGAATTTTATTCGGAATTCGGCACTCGACATTTCACATGACGATTCCTCCATTCCCCCATGTCCAGGCCGCGTTTCTCCTGCGCCTGGCGCTCCTCGAGGATCTCGGATTTTCCGGCCACACAATGACCACCTACCGGGGTTCGCTTTCCCGACTACTGTACCGCGACGTCACCACACGTTCTCTTTTCGCGCCGTGCGACCGCCTCCGAGCCCACATCGAAGCCCGGGCGAACGGCATCCTTGCGGGTGGACCTCTTCTCCCCGTCATTTTTAAGATGCTCGGGCCGGTGCGGGTGAAACTTCTTAAGCCGGATGGGAGAAGTGTCCGCCGCCTCGAAAAAATCGCCCTGCTCGAGGGATCCGCCGCCGCCATCCTCGCCGGGGAGCGGACGGTCCTCAACTTCCTCTCCCGTCTATCGGGAATCGCCACGGTCGCCCGCCTCTACGCGGATGCCGTCCGGGGCGCCCGCGCCCGCGTTCTCGACACGCGCAAAACCACCCCCGGCTGGCGGGATCTGGAAAAGTACGCCGTCCGCGCGGGAGGGGCCACCAACCACCGGCGGGATCTCGCGGAACACGTCCTCGTCAAGGACAACCACATCGCGGGATGCGGGCTCCCCCTCTCCGAAATCGTCCGGCGCGCGCGACGGCGCGGCCGCCGCCCCATCGAAATCGAGGTGACGACGCTCGACGAATTGCGGGACGTGCTTCCGGCAAAGCCCGACATCATTCTTCTCGACAACATGACGCTTCCCGCCATCCGTCGGGCTGTGAAAATCGTCCGCGCCGCCCCCCCGCCCCGCCCCGCGATCGAGGTCTCCGGCGGCGTGACACTTGCGACGGTGCGCGCCATCGCCCGGACGGGAGTGGACCGCATTTCCGCCGGCGCCCTCACCCATTCCGCCCCGGCGATCGATTTTTCCCTCGAGGTGGTCCGGTGAGCCGGCCGACGGACTCGGGACATGTTTGTCGAATTCAATCAATCGTGAAGTGCTATAACCAATTACTCCTCCGGCGCCTCCGCACACGGCTCGTGGGCCGCGAGATCCGCGTCCTCGATTCCGTCCCCTCCACGAACGATGCCGCCGCCGCGGCCTTCCGGAAAGGCGCGGGCGACGGGCTTGTCATCGTCGCCGATGCCCAGACACGCGGCCGGGGCCGCATGGGCCGTGCCTGGCACTCCCCCGCCGGAAAAGGATTGTGGTTTTCCGTCCTGCTTCCGGTCCGGCCGGGGATTTCCCCGACGCTCGTCACCGCCGCGGCGTCGCTCGCCGTATGCCGGGTCGTCCGCCGGACAACGGGACTCCCCGCGCTCATCCGATGGCCGAACGATATCGTCATCCGGGGCCGCAAGGCCGCGGGCATCCTCGTCGAGGGAAAACGCGGCGGCGGCCGTGACGCCCTTGTCCTGGGCATCGGCGTCAACGTGAGCCAGCGCCGGCGGGACTTCCCCCTGGAACTCCGAAACCGGGCGACGTCGCTTTCCGCCGCGGCCGGGCGGGTCCCGGACCGCACCCGTCTGCTCCGGGGGATCCTGCGCGCCCTCGACAGACTTCTGGAAACGCTCCCCGCCGGGTCACCGGCCCTCCTCGCCGCCTGGCAACGGCTGTCGGAAGGAAAGGGCCGGGCGGCCACGATCCGATGGCGAAATCGCCTTTATTCGGGAATTGTGGAATTCGCGGATCCCGTCCGGGGCATCATCCTTGCGACACCGGAAGGAAGACGGGGCATTTTCCCCACGCGCGAAACCACCGTGGTCACCCTTGAAAATCCTTGACTCCCGTTGAGGTTGCGGATAGATTGACCGCCCGTCTTTCACGAAACGACTTTCACCAAATGCCGACACCACCCCGCCGATCACCGCCGCCACCCCGGGAGGTCCTTGAACTCTCCCGGAAAGGCAACGCCTGCCTGAAACAAGGCCGCCTGGAAGAATCCGAGGACGCCTACATGAAGGCCCTCGCGATTGACGGTCAGAACCCGTACATCCTCGTCGGGCTGGGAGACCTCTACCGCGCGATGAAGGATTTCCGCCGGGCCATCACGTTCTATGCCCGCGTGATCGCCAACGACCCGGCGAACGTCTTCGCCCTCCGCGGCATCGGGGACGCCCACCGGGGCCTGAAACAACTCCGGGAGGCCATCGGGTTCTGGGAACGCTACCTCGAACAGAACCGCGACGACTACCGCGTCATGACGCGCCTCGGGGATGCCCACAAAAAACTCCGCAACTTCGCCGCTTCCGAGGTCTATTACACGAAGTCGCTCGCCTTGAGCCCCGAGGACCGCTATGCGTTCCTGGGCATCGGGGACCTCTATTACCGGATGGAGCAATACGACAAGGCCCTGGGTTATTTCGACCGGCTCCTGGCGATGGACGCGAATTTCATACACGTCCTCACCATCGCCGGGAATATCTGCCGCCGGAAGAAGGACTTCGTCAAGGCCCGGGACTACTACGACCGCGCCCTCCGCATCCAGGCCGACAACGTGTACGCCCTGGTGGGAATGGGCGACTGCGGCCGCGGCACGGAGGATTATGCCGATGCCATCCGGTGGTGGTCGAAGGTCCTGTCAAAGGAACCGGACAACCAGATTCTCCTGTCCCGTTCGGGCGACGCCTGGATTAATCTCGGCGACCTCGTGAAGGCCCGGGAATGCTTCGAACACAGCCTCCGGGTGGATTTCGACCCGTGGGCGCATCTCGGACTCTCGCGGATCCTCCGGCGCGAAAAGAATCCCGCGGGCGCCATCGCCGAGTGCGAGACCGTCCTCAAGGCCTTCCCGAACCACATTCGCGCGATGGAGGCGATGGTCCGCGCCCTCGATGAGTCCGGCGAACGCGAGAAGGCCGCCGCCTGGGTCCGCAAACTCGACGCCGCCCGCACCCTGCCCGTCGAACGCCGGGTCGAACCGTTCGAGACGGTGGAAACACCGGAAGCGCCGTAACACGAAAACGCGAAATCAAACCGGAACACCACGAAAACACGAAATTGTCGCAGAAACACCACCAGAAAAGATTGTCATGACGTCATGCGGTCATGAGATCATGACGCGAAATCGCAGGAATTTTTCTACGTAGCTGAAGAGGAACATGCCAATGAGTCATCTCAACAAAACGGATCGTTTCCGGTTGGGTTCGGCACTGGCGAGCGCGTCGTGGATCTGGATTCCCCAGAGAGACGCCAAGCCCCATCAGTATGTCTGCTTTCAGAAGGCGTTCCGCCTGGATCGGCTTCCCCGCACGGCGACGCTGGATATCTCCGCGGATTCCGACTTCATCGTCTGCCTAAACGGCGCCGAGATGGGCCGCGGACAGTTCAGCGATTTCCCCACCCGGAAAACCTTCACCCGCCTCCACGCCTCGCGTGCGCTCCGGCGTGGAACCAACCTGATCGCCGTACTGGCGTATTGCCGGGGGGAGGATTTCTCCGAATACCTTGCCGGAAGGCCGGGCCTGATTGCGGCGCTGACCGCCGGGACCCGGCTGATCGTGACCGATGATTCTTGGCACGCGCGGATTCACCCGGCGTTTCGGCGGGGACCCATGCCTCGCGTGACCGCGCAACAGGGATTCGTCGTGGGCTTTGACGCGCGCAAGGACATGGCGTGGCCATCGTCGGCGCGCGGCCAGGCATGGGAAAAGGCCCGCGTACTGGCCAGTGCCACCGGCGGCTTCTGGAAAGAGCTACTTTCCCGCCCTGTTCCACCCCTCTCGGTCCTGCCGCCCCAGCCCGTCCGGCTGGTGGCGCTCGGCGACTTTTTCCGCCGCAAGCGGGACGGCACCTTCGCGGAAATTATTCAGGGGGACGCCCTGCTCGTTCGCCATCCCCGGGAAGTCCTTCAGGCCTGGCCGCCCATCCGCGATTCAAGCCACTACACGCCTTTTGTCCGGTCACCGGCGGATGGTCTCCGAACGCCGGACAAGACCCGCGCGATTCTGATGCCACCGGAGAAAGGCTCGGATGGCCGGTTTCTCATCTTGGATCTCGGCCGGGAGACAGCGGGGTTGCTGCATCTCGATCTGGAGGCCCCGGCGGGCGCTGTACTGGACATCGCGCACGGCGAGCATCTCGACGACGGGCGGGTCCGCGCGAAGATTCACAATCGAAATTTCGCGGACCGTTATGTCTGCCGGGCGGGTCTCAACCGATTCACGCTGCCTTTCCGGCGCCTTGGGGCGCGCTACATCGAGGTCCATTTCTCCCGCTATTCCCGCCCCATCCGCATCAACTACATCGGCCTGCGTCCGACGGAACTGAAGACGCCTGCAACGGGGCGGTTTGAAACTCACGATCCTCTGGCCAACCGGATGTGGGCCACTGGCCGGCGGACCTTGCATCTGTGCATGCACGAGCACTTCGAGGACTGTCCCTGGCGGGAGCAGTCGCTGTATGCCGGTGACGGCCGCATCGAAGCCCTGTGCGCATACTATGCGTTCGGTGATTACGCGTTCGCCGCCGCCTCACTCGAACTTCTCGGCCGCTGCAGCCGGGAAGACGGACTTCTGGAACTGGTCGCGCCGGGCCGGCCGGCGAGCGGGATCACCATCCCGTTCTTCACACTAGCGTGGATGGTGGCGTGCGCCGAGCACTGGCTGTACAGCGGTCGCCCGACTCTGTTCCGGACGTTTGCGATCCAAATGCGGCGAATGGTCGAGCGGATGCTGGCCCGACAGGATCCGGCCGGCGGCCTTTGCCGTGTCCCGAACGGCAAGGAAATGTGGCACTTGTACGAATGGATGGACGGGCTGGCCGGCTCCAACAGCGAAGCGCTCGGCCGCTGGTTGCACGCGCCCTTCAACCTATACCTCCACGAAGCGCTCGGACACTACGCGTGGATGTTGGAACAGTCGGGATCCTCAGACGAGGCGCGGACCATCCGCTTGCGGCGACAATCTCTGGGCCGGGCGATCGCCGCCGCTTTCTGGAACGAGAAGAAGAGGGCGCTGGCTACCTATCGGAAAGGCAACCGACAGATCCATTTTGCCGATCATACGCAGGTGTTGGCGCTTCACGCCGGTATCCTCTCGCACGCCCAGACGCGAGGCTGTCTGGACAACCTCTATGCGCGCCGTCTCCTGCCCGTGACCTTTTCCCCCATGCTCCATCTGATCATGGCGCTCATGGAACGGGGTACCGGCGCCCGGCGATTCGTGTCGGAAGAGATCGCCCGGCGTTGGGAGCCGATGCTCTATGCCGGCGCCACGAGCTTCTGGGAGACGCCGCTCGGCGGAGACGACTTCGACCGTGCCGGCAGTCTCTGTCACGGCTGGAGCGCCGTGCCGATCTATTATTACCAGGCGCGGGTCCTGGGAATTCGCCCGCTGGCCCCGGGATTCAAGCGGTTTGTCATTAATCCCTATCCCGACCGATTCTTCTCCGCATCCGGCGCGGTCCCCACGCCCGCCGGCCCGATCTCCGTCGAGTGGAGGCGCAACGACCGGGGGATCATCCTGGAGGCCAAAGGGCCCAAGCGCTTGCAGCCGGTGCTGACATCCCTTCCGGAGGCACCGGTCATACGAGGATACTATAACGGGAAGCCGATCGCGCCGTCGAGTTCGTTCCACTCGGGAGTTGGCTGCTGACCGAACTCCATCTTTGATGCGTCGGCATCGCGCCGGTCCACATCTCCACAACGCGACGGAATGGAGTCGCGCAGGCGGCGCCCGCGGACGAAAGAAGGGATATTGGGGACATCATAACACTTATCTCGACCCACGAACCTTCGGTCCCGGATTTCCCGGCCACAGAATCCGTCCGGTCTTCCATGCTATTTTCTTCACAAACGCCTTGTCCTCCGCCGGCCGGTCCGTGTTTTCCGCCGAATCCACTCATCATCCTCCCCGTCCGTCCGCGCCAGAAGCATCGGCCAGTCCTCCACCGGCCCTATCGCGGATCTACCCTGACCCCCAATTCCTCCAGAATACAATCCTCCGCCCGTCTCATCCGCACCGCCTTCCGCGGGGTGACGTCGTCGTAACCGGCCAGGTGCAGGATTCCGTGAAGGGTGTAGAGCAGGATTTCGCGGGAGGCCGGGTAGCCGCGGCGCCGGGCCTCGGCCGCCGCCCGATCCACCGACACGGCGATCTCCCCCTGCAACCCATCCTCCCCGTGCCACGGAAACGAGAGGACATCCGTATCGTACCGGCCGCCCGTGTGGCTTCGGTTCAAGGCCCGCATGGCCCGTCTGTCCACGTATAACAGGTTCACCCGCCCGGAAAGAATCCCCCGACGGCGGAGACAGGCCAGAAGTCTTCGTATGGCGCGGATCGGGATCGGATGAACCGGCGGCAGACCCCGGATAACCGCCGGCGCGGACCGACGCCGGATGCACCGGCCGGACATGCTCATTCCCGGACCGCCGGCGCGTCCGGAACCGCCCGGACGGCCGACCCGCTCCGGGATTCCGCGCCATCCCCCGGATCCGGGGACCCGGGATAGCGGACGCGGGCGTGGTAGATGCCCACCAGGACCCGGACAAGACTCTGACTCACAAGATCCAGCTCGCGCAAGGTGAGCGGGCACTCGTCGAGCTGGCGATCCTCCATGCGCTTCCGGACGATCTCGCGCACGAGTTCCTCGATTCGCGCCGAGGTCGGATCGGAAAGCGCCCGCGTCGCGGCCTCGACGGAATCGGCCAGCATGACGACGCCGCACTCGCGGGAGCGCGGCCGCGGCCCGGGGTAACGGAAGGCCTCCACGTCCGGGGTGATGGCCGTGCCGGCGCGCCGGAGGGCATCCAGGTAGAAATACTCGATCACCGACGTTCCGTGGTGCGCCGCGATGACCTCCCGAAGGGTCATCGGAAGACGATGTTGCTCCGCCAATGCCAGACCGTCCCGCGGATGGGCGCAGATGATCAGGGTGCTCATCGTCGGGGAAAGGTTCCGATGCGGGTTTTCGCCGGGAAAGATATTCTCGGCGAAATACTCCGGTTTCATGAGCTTGCCGATGTCGTGGTAGTAGGCGCTGACCCGGCAGACAAGGGTGTCGGCGCCAATGGCCTCGGCCGCGGATTCCGCCAGATTCCCGACGAGAATGCTGTGATGGTACGTTCCCGGGGCCTCGAGGACCATGCGCTTCAGAAGCGGGTGATTCTGATCGGAGAGCTCCAGAAGCCGGATGTCCGTCGACAAATTGAAGAGATTTTCGAGAAAGGGCAACCCCCCCGACAGGACGAAACCCGTCCCGAGCCCGTTCAACCCGGCCCAGAGCGTGTCCTCGAGCCAGGGCGGCAGTGTTTCGCCCGGCGCAAAGGCCAGCGCCGTGTCCGGGGCAAGAAGCCCGATCCCCATTCTCACCACGGCCTGGACAAGACCCGTCAGCCCTCCGATTTTCATCAACGTGGATCGCCTCCGGAGTGTCCCGGCCCCGTAGGCCGCCGCCATGGAGCCCGCGAACAGGACAATCGGAAGGGTGAAATCGAGATTGGCCTGGATCCCAAGGAACAGGGCAATGACGAACGAAACCGTCACCGCCATGCGCTGGGAATAAAACATCGTCATCAGCATCGCCGCCAGGGGCAACGGGTAAAGATAATGCGACCATTCGAGAAGGAAAAAAACCTTCGCGAACGCCACCATGGCCAGAATGAACGCCCCCAGCCCCACCACCCGGCCCAGGGCGATCTCCTTGCGTCGTTCCCACTGGGAAAGGTTTACAAAAAAGAGGATGCTGAAGACGGTGACAAGAAATACCACTCCCGAGACGCGGGCGATCCGACGGGCCATCGGCTGGGCGCGCCGCCAGGACAGGGCCTCCTCGCGAAGCTCATACGCGGCGATGGCGTCGGCCCGCTCCCCATGGCGAAGAAGCACCTCTCCGACCCGCACCATCTTGGGCCGCACCGTCACCGATAGAACGGAGCGGGCGCGGGCCGCGCGGCTTTCCGCCTCGTTGTAACGCAGGGTGGGCGGGATGCGGGGGACCAGAAGCGCCGAAATCAAATCCCGAAAACGATCCGGCATGCCCCGGAACAACGAGGAAACGGCCAGCGCCTCGCGGATACGGGCAGGCTCCGCCATCACCGTCTGGTGTACGGGAATCTGGCGCGGCGGCGCGGACCGCACGACGATGTCGGCGATGTACCGATTGCTGTCCTCCTCCTCATACCGGCGCGGATCCATGACTCCCGTGCGGCGCAGAACCTCGAGGGCCTCGTGAATCCGGGCGAGGACGGCCGGGAGATCCTCCCGGGTGACGACCGTCCGTATAAGTTCGTATTCCTTCACACCAATCTCGGGCCAGTCCCGCCGGACCGCCGCGGGGATCTCCCCGAGGCGCGCCGTCGCGGGAACACGATCCAGAAGATTCCGGAACCGGTCTTCGAGAAGATCGAGCGGTCGAAGGTCCTCGTCGTACGCGTTCGGCACAAAACGTTCGGCGGCCACCCGGGCGTCGGACTGATCGTTCTGGAGCTGGCGGAGATCGTTGCAGGAAAAGGCCACCCGGGCGCGGTGGTCCCGCCGGGCGGTGTCGCCGGCGCGGATGTCCGGGGGCGCATCGCCCCAGGAAAGCAGAAGGACGAGGACCAGAACGAAGACAAGTCCGAGAATCGACCGGCGGATCCCCCCCGCCTCGACGAAACGGACCCACCGTCCCGGCCCTCCTCCCCCGCGGATCCGTTCGATGACACCCGACTTGATGCGTTTCGCCGAAAGCGCCATTCATGCCTCCCCATCGGACCGGCGCCGGTAGGCCTCCACGATGGCCTTCACCAGCGCGTGGCGGACAACATCCTGGTGCGTGAGCCCCACGAACGCCGCCGCCTCAAGCCCCTCCAGCACCTCCATGGCATCCACCAACCCCGACTTCTCTCCCGACGGCAGGTCCACCTGGGTGACGTCCCCGGTCACCACGGTCCGGGAGCGCTCCCCCATGCGGGTCAGGAACATCTTCATCTGCTTTCGTGTGCAATTCTGGGCCTCATCCAGGATGATGAAGGCATCCTCCAGCGTGCGCCCCCGCATGTAGGCCAGCGGCGCAACCTCAATGATGTTCCGGTCCGTGTACCGGCGGACGGTGTCGAAATCCAACAAATCATATAACGCATCATACAATGGCCGGAGGTACGGGTCCACCTTCTCCCGAAGATCTCCCGGCAGGAACCCGAGTTTCTCCCCCGCCTCGACCGCCGGCCGGACAAGGATGAGCCGTTTCACCCGGGCCTGATGAAGCCAGAAAACGCCCTGAGCCACCGCGAGGTAGGTCTTCCCCGTCCCGGCGGGACCGATGCAGAAGACGAGGTCGCGTTCGGCCAGAGCGGAAAGATAATGCCTCTGCCCTTCCGTACGGGGCCGGATGACGCGCCCGCGCGGCAGAGGGCCGATCCCATTCCCCGCCGGGACGTCTTCGAAGCCATTTCCCGCGCGGGAATCGTGGACCGTTTCCGGAGCCGCGAGACGCTTTTCGAGCGCCGCCGCCGCCGCCCGGGCGTCCCGCTCGGGGCCGATCACCTTGACCATCCCCCCGCGGGCCATGATGCGGACGCCGTACTCGGCCCGGATATCACGGAGCATGCCGCTTCGGCCGCGGGCCAGCCGCCGCGACGACGCGTCATCCACGGAGATCTCAATTTCAATCCATTGGGGCACGCAACATCATCCTTTCGCGGATCAATCCCCCCACCCTCCCGGCGCGATGCCGAAAAACCGGAGCATGAGGTAGGCCACCGGTCCCGCCACCAGAAGACTGTCAATCACGTCCAGGACGCCCCCGTATCCCGGGAAGATGCGCCCCGAATCCTTCGCCCGGCTCCACCGTTTGATGAGGGACTCGCAGAAATCGCCGAGCTGGGAGGACAAACCGACCACCAGACCGAAAAGCGCCGCCCTCGCCAGGCCGAGCGGATGAAGCGACGTGTTCATGACGATACCGATGGCGACAAGAACGCTCGCCGCCAGCCCCCCGAAAAGCCCCTCAAGCGTCTTGTTGGGACTGATGCGGGGCAGAAGTTTTATCCGCCCGAACCGGCTCCCCACGAAATAGGCGCCGGAATCCCCCCCCTTCGCCACGGCGATCATGAGCGCCAGATACACGTGGCCGTCTCCGCCCGCCGGCGTCCGGAGATACACCAGTTTCAGACAGAACGAAATCAAAAATGCGATGTATACCACACCCAGGAGCGTGACCGCAATGCGGCTGACCGTGGTGGTGTCGGGACCGTGGGCGATCTCGATGAGGAACATGGCAAGAACCGCGCCGACCAGGAGGGTGTCGAGGAGAAGCACCGATGACTCTCGGGGCAGGCCGCTCCCGGCGTGCATCCACACCCAATGGCCGAGGAGATAGCCCACCCCGTAGAGGATGCCCACCGCCGCGCGGGAAGGGATGCCCGCCTGGTCCATGAGGCAATAGAACTCGTAAAGCCCCAGAATGGTCGCCGCGAGGGCGATGAGATTGACGCCGATATCCGTCCGATACCGCGCATCCAGGAACAAAAGGACCGCCATGAGCCCGACGAGCGGGACAACCATGGCCAGACGCGCCCGGAGCGCCTCCCATCGCTTCGCCGGAATTGCCATACGATTCACGATTCCCCGAGCCCCCCGTATCGCCGGTCGCGCTTCGCGTAGTCACGGAGCGCCTCATGGAGGTGAGACTTCCGGAAATCCGGCCACAGAACGTCCGTGACCCAGAGTTCCGCGTAGGACACCTCCCAAAGAAGGAAATTCGAAATCCGCATCTCTCCCGCGGTCCGGATCAGCAGATCCGGCTCGGGCATCCCCGCCGTGGAGAGCGCGGCGGCGAAGGCTTTCTCATCAATGTCCGCGGGGCGGATCTCCCCGTTCACCGCCCGCCGGGCGAGTTCCCGCGCCGCCCGGACGATGTCGCCCCGCCCGCCGTAGTTGACCGCCAGGCAGAGCGTCATCCCCGTATTGGCCGCGCTGGTCTCCCCGGTCGTGGCGAGTTCCCGCCGCACCCCCGGCGGCAGGGGCTCCGGATCGCCGATCATCCGGAAGCGAATGTTGTTGTCCATGATGGTCTTCCGCTCGCGAATCAGATGCCTCCGATAGAGCGTCATCAGGAATCGGACCTCGGCGCCGGGGCGTTTCCAGTTCTCCACCGAGAACGCGTAGAGGGTAAGCTGGCCAACCCCGAGACGCGCGCACTCCTGGGTGATTTCGCGAACCGTCTTCGCCCCCGCTTGGTGCCCCCGGATGCGGGGATAGCCGCGACGCCGGGCCCAACGGCCGTTTCCATCCATGATGATGGCGACGTGGCGGGGAATCGCGGGGATGTCGGAGTCGGCCGGGGCCATCCGTCCTCACCGGAAAATGATCTGCTCGCGCTCCGGCCCGACGGAGATCATCGAGATGCGGGCGCCGAGAACATCCTCGAGGCGGGCGATGTAACGGCGGGCGTTCCGGGGGAGGCCGGAGAACTTCCGCGCCGCCGACGTGTCCTCGCTCCAACCCGGCCATTTCTCATACACCGGGACACAGCGTTCGAGCGCGCCGGCATCCGCCGGGTATCCCTCGATGCGTTTCCCGTCCAGCCGGTAGGCGGTGCACACCTGGATGGAGGCCTCGAAATTGTCATAAATATCAAGCTTCGTGACGGCGAGTTCCGTGATGCCGTTGACGCGAACCATGTACCGGGCCGCCACGGCGTCGAACCAGCCGCACCGGCGGGGGCGCCCGGTCGTCGCGCCGTACTCGCGCCCCTTCTCCCGGATGCGATCTCCGACGGGGCCGTGGATCTCCGTGGGCATGGGACCCGCGCCGACACGCGTGACATAGGCCTTGACCACCCCCGCCACGGCATCGAGACGTCCGGGACCGACTCCGCTTCCCGCGAAGACACCGGCAACGCTGGCGCTGGATGAGGTGACGAACGGGTAGGTCCCGTGGTCAATGTCCAGCATGCCCCCCTGCGCCCCCTCGAAGAGGATGGTCTTGCCGCGACGGGCGGCCGCATCAATCCAATGGGACGTATCGGCGACAAACGGCCGGAGGAATCGGGCCGCCCGGCGATACTGCTCGAATACCGGTTTCCAGGCGATCGGCGGCCGACCATACAGGCATTTCAGGATGACGTTTTTCTCGGCGACGTTCGCCCGGAGCCGATCCCGGAAGATTACCGGATCCAGAAGATCCGCCATCCGTATCCCGGTCCGGGCCATCTTGTCGGAATAGCAGGGGCCGATGCCGCGTCCGGTGGAACCGATTTTCCCCTTCGCCCGCCGCGCCTCGGCGCCGGCCTCGACCGCCTTGTGATAGGGCATGACGACGTGGGCCCGGTCGGAAAGCAGAAGGTTCCTCCCCACAGCGACGCCGCGCCGGCGCAGGTCGCGGATTTCCGAAATCAGGGCGAGCGGGTCCACGACGACACCGTTGCCGATGACGTTCATCGTGCCGCGGTGGAGAATCCCCGCCGGGAGAAGGTGGAGGACGAACTTCCGGTCCCCGGCGACAATGGTGTGCCCGGCATTGGCGCCGCCCTGGTAGCGGACGACAACGTCGGCCCTTCCGGCGAGAAGGTCCACGATGCGGGCCTTCCCCTCATCCCCCCACTGGGCGCCGATCACGCAACGGTTCATGGAAGTCACCTATAACATGGGAATTGCACGAGTTTCAACTTCCCGTCAACAAAAATCAAAATGGCTTCAATCATGTTGGTCTTCGTTCCGAACGGCCTCTCAAACTCCCTGTCAGAGTAGCGTTCCACAGGCATCCAACACGATCGGAGAGTGTTTCCCCAACTTGCCGCCATTGTCCGGCTCCGCCGAAGGTTTTTCCGATCCCGACGTCTTCAGGTTCCGAACGACCATTTCCCGAGTCCCGCCACGCCTCATTACGGTCGCCCCCGCATCGCCGTCGCGTGTGCATCCTGCACCGCCGGGTCGTATTCCAGGTTCCGGGAGCCGGAGGGGTTGGTCCACATTTCGATCTGTCCAAGTCCACCGCCTGTAAGAGTTACTCTCAATCGCCCAAACATGCTGGCATTCCGAAAACTCACATAATAGTCCCTCGTTGTATCCGAACGCCATTCCGGTTTATCCTTCTTCATTTCCATCGTTATCCGTTGCACATACCCTTCACCGGGAGCCAGATTCATAAACTCGTCCTTGCTTTCAATCAGTCCCCCTCCGTTTGTCACTTCGATTTCATACCACCAATCGTATTGCTTATGATCCGCCGTCAATTGGCGTGGATTTCGATCCAATACGATCCGAAGGTCTCCGCCTTCCTTCACTTTTTCACAATCCCCAAGATTAAACAACAATGGCTCCCCATGTTTCACTCGCGCGGCCGGATAAATGTAATGGTCCTTGTGCTTCATATACTCCGCCCCCCGTTTCTTCCACATCCGGACAATCAGGGGATTGTCGGGACTGGTTGGAGGCACATCATCGGACATCGTGAAATTGTAGGAGATGTTGGCCTTCTTCGATAATTCGTAACCCTCCTTGGATATCTCAAAACCACCAATTCTTCCCCATACCCCTCGAATCTCGAATCGCCCATCCGCACCCGTGACCATATCCCGTTTGGTCATCGTATCCTCAAATGGAGGAACCATTGTTTTGTTTCCGCGCACGGAAAAATGAACCATGACGCTTGGGATGGGCTGATCCATTTCATCTACCACGCGCCCCCACATATTAATCGCCACATTTCCATTATCGTCCACGACAATCGTCGATCGTTTCTCCGGCTTGATCCCCGTCGTCGGCCCCGCCAGCAGTTTTTCCGATCCGGGCGTCTTTACGAATGGGCCATTCGGAAGCGAAGACGTCTTTGCCATGACTGGAGTGGAAACCGGTTTTGTTACCGAGGTCGACGCTTCGGTTACGGGCGGCGTTACCCCCGGCGTAGATTCCTCACCTTGTCGAAGAGGCCATAGAAAATAGCCAATCAACAAGACCACCAGTACCAAGATTCCCGTAATTGCACCAATCACTTTTAACATTCAATCACCGTAATAAGTCAGCATTAACCGTCCCCAATACTTGTTTCGTTTTGCATACGTTGACCGAAATTGTCCGCTATGCCCAGGATGCTTATCCCCGAAATTATAATCCCCGATCTCCAAATCCACCTGGCCGACCGTCGTGAAAATTCCGCCCGACACCCCCGCCTGCTGCCCCAGCGCGTACGACCTCGCCTCCGCGCAGAACGAAAACATCTCGTAGGTCTCTCCGGGCAAGATGAGCGCTATCCGCTCCGACGACACCGGCGCCGGTTTCTTGTAGAACAAACCACCCGCCGAATCATATCCGTAATACCACCCCGTCCATCCCATCACCCCGTTGTTCGGTTTTGTCTGGGTGTCCAAAACCCATTTGTCCAATGCGTAATCCTTCTTATTGAAGTAGTTGATAAACCGCCGCGCCCCACGCGTCGCCGTGAAGTACGGAAGTTTCCCGTCGCCGCCCATTGCCCCCACGATCAACTGCCCATCCGCTAGCGGCGTCCAATACTCCCGGTAGGCATTGGGGGTGCCGTCGTCCATCGCCCCGAACGGCGCATACGGCGCCGCGCCATCATAACCGTGCGCCGCCACCGCCGCCTGGCTCGCCACGAAGGTATCCACCACCTGTTTATTCCCCGCCAACCGCAACCCCTCCCCCGCCACCACGTTCCCGTGGCTGTGTGCCAGAATCCGGATTTTCCCCGAATACCCCCCGCGTTCAACCGGTTGAGCAACGTCAAAAACCCTCCCGCCGATCCCCACGCCTGCAGTTCGCTCTTGTCGAAACACGTCCCGTATTCGCACACCGTCGTCGGCCATCGGAACAACCCGAACCGCCCCTTGTATCCCGTGTGCCAGAGCCGTTTATACATCGTCTCCGCGTACCGGTCCTTCTCCCATGTCTGCAGGTTGTAACCGTGGACAAACAGGATCATGTCCCGCTCGTCCGGAGTTTGCGGCGCGGGATACCGGAACGTTCCGACGTCCGCCAGATTTCCCGGCGGCGCGTTTTCGTCCTCTCCCACCGTCCACCGCTGATACATGTCCGTGATTTTTTTCAACTCCAGTCTCACGCGGGTTTTACCCATCACAACGCCGCTCCGGACAAACCTCACCTCAAGGTCGCCCGTCCCAGGGTTTACCCCTTCAAAGATGAAATAATTGGGTTTTCCCATCTGCCATTCATAGACGCTCGTCACATCCACCACCCCGCCCGGAACCACCTTGCATAGCCCCATCCCGTTGTCCCGATCGGCATACGGATCGTAGTTGTAATACGCGTTGTTCATGCTCCCGTCCGAATTGTTCCACACCACGGTACTGATTTGCCGAACGTTCTCATCCGTGAGATAACCCGTATCCCCGTTTTCATTCGCGGCGCGGAATATCCGGATTCCCGGCGATCCCGAGGTGATGTTCGTCCATTTGAACAAGATCTGATCCGTCGCCGGGTTGAAGTCGTCCCGCCGCACCCACAACCGCGCAAAATCCTCCAGATCCCGTCGGCAGGAAATGAGGTTATCCTGACAATCCTTGATGCTGTCTCCCACATTGCTGCCGATATCGTCCTCCTCAACAACATCGTTGACCATTCCTTCCCAACTACCCGAATCCGTCCAGTGAATTACGTCATGATCGTCATTCACCCAAAACATCAGTTTCCGGTCTTCCGGGTTGTCGAATTTGATTTCGCCGTCGCGGTCCCCGTCCACCGCCATGTCAATCGCCCCCACCGTCACGAGCACCTTGTCATTCGCCTCCCCGCAGGTGGCGCAACCCAGGCGGCGGTAGGTGAGCGTCAGTTCCACATCCTTCGGGGCATCGCTGGGCGTGACGCCTTCGAGGAATAATACCTTGTGGAATTTCGGCGCGGGGATGTCTCCCGGCGCCGTCCAGGAATACGGCAACGCCAGTTCCACGCCATCCGCATCCCGGACTCTCACCTTTCCTGCCCCTGTTGTCACCGAAAGCGTCACCACACCATCCTCCATGTCCGGAAGCAGTCCCGACACCACCATCGCCACCGCATCCGCCGGCACCCTGTACTGATTCACGAAAACTCCATTTTGCTCCTCGTCCCATTCCCCCACCTCACCCGCCATCAAATTCACCGGCGACAAAATCACGTCCGCGTCCAAGATCTGGCCGAGATCGTTGATGTCGTTGACGTAACACATGCCCCCCATCGCGGGAATACTCCAGTCGCAGAGAGACTGCGCCGAAACAACCTCCCCGGTCCCGGTCCGAAGCGTGAAGGGATTCGGATACCCCCCGCCCCCGACCACCACCGTGCCGGAGGCGTTGATCGCACCCGGCGGCCGGAGGGCTCCGTAGGACGACACCGAAGTCACCTCTCCATTTTGCCATAAACGAAATGTCCGATCCTGACTCGCCTCCCGCGCAAACAGCACCTCGCCCCGGTCATTGATGTCAACCGCATGACTGTACACATAATTGCCGTCGTCCGAATTCAAAAACGCGGCCGGAACGGGGTTCCCGAGATTCCACCATACGGCACGCCAGAAGGATACGCTTCCCCAACGATCCGAACTGTACACAACATCCCCGAGAACTTTCCCGGCGTTGTTGATGGCGGTGACTCGACCTCTCAGGTATGGATAGTCGTCGGAATACGCATTCATGAGGGGAGCAGGGGTCGCCCCAGGCCCGGCCCAGACCACCGGCCGCTCGAGATAGTACGTGTTCCCGACAATCGTCCGGCTGTCGTTAATCGCCGCAGGCTCATCATCGTACTCGACCGCATACCCGTTTGACAAATCCACATACGGCGCCATCTCCGTCATCGCGCCCGCAGCGCTCCGGAAAAACGAAACGATCCGATCGCCTCTCCAGTTCCCGACCACATCGCCCAGGTTGTTCAATCCCGTCGCCATCACGGTGGCATTGGCCACATCCAGATAAGAAAGCGTCACGCCGTCCCAGAAGAAAGCCCGGGGCACGTTCCCGATGACCTGCCCCCGGTTGTTGATCCGGATCCCCCTGAGAGTCAACCCCTCCGGACCGAATTTCGCCGCGCTGTAGGGCCACGCCGCCGTCAGGCGCGCCCGCGCCGACACCGTCCGGTTCCCGGCGTCATCCACGGCCGCCGCCGTGATGTCATGAAGGCCCGCCGGGACCGCCAGTGTCAACCGGTACGGGGACGTCTCGAACGTTTTCAACAGCGCGTCGCCGTCATGGATTTCCACGCGTGTCACCGCGCCGTCGGGATCCGATGCCATCGCCTCGATTGTCACCATGTCGCCGGGACGGCAATCGGCGCCATCCGCGGGAGACAGGAGCGTTACGACAGGCGGCGCGTTTTGCCGGACGACCAACACCGTCACCGGGTCGCTCGTGTTACCAAGGTCATCCGATGCCGTGAGGGTGACGGTCGTCCCCCCCGGCGGCAGGTTTGACAACGCCACGGAAAACGCCGTTCCGGACAACACCGGCGATCCTACGATGGCCGTTGTATCCCCCGTCGCGGTCATGGAAACCGTGTCCGCCGATACCGTCCCGGCAAGAACCGCCTCCGCCGCCGCCACCGTGACGGGCGAGGCAATCTGGACTTCCGGCGCCGCCGCATCCACCATGAATGACGATGCTACCATCGCGGTGTTCCCCGCCCGGTCCGCCCCCTCCACTGAAAGCGTGTGCGTCCCATCGGGCAGATCCGACGGCCAGTTGTAACTGAACCCGCTTTCCGTGAGCACGCCCCCGTCCGCACCGCCGATGGATCCGGTGAAGTCGTTACCGTCCAAGCGTACCCGGACCGCCGCCACAACCACCCCGGAGAGAGAATCCGTGAAGTCCGCTTTGAACCGCGGCCGGCGCTCCCGGATCCGGGCGCCCGGGGCCGGGGAAATATCGTTGAATGCCGGAACCGTCCGGTCCAAGTTGACCGTGACCGCGGCATATCCGGCATTGCCCGCGCGGTCGGCGGCCGATCCGGAAACAACGCGTCCCGCGCCCTCCGCCGTCACCGTGACGGGAGCCGAAACCGAGACCACCCCGGACAGGGCGTCCGTCGCTGAAAACGTCACCGTCACGTCGGAATTGTTCCAGCCGGCGGCGTTCGGCAATGGATCGAGGGCCGCCGAGAGGACCGGCGGCGTGCGGTCCACGAGGAGATTCACGACATCGGAGGCGACGGTTTCCCCGCTCTGCTCCGCGAAGGCTTGGAGAGCAACCACCTTGTCCGGAACGTCGGAAAGGGCGAGCGTGAACAGGCAATCCCCCTCCTGTTCCTTCGCCGAAGGCGCATACCGCCCCGCCTCGACCCCGTCGGCCTTGAGAATGACCGCCTTCACGCGCCCGACGGGCTTCTCCTTCTTCCCCACGAGCTTCGCCCGGAAATGGACGCGGACGGCGATTGTTGCGGCGTTTGTGGCGGTGCTGTCGGCAGGCGAGAGGATGGAAACTTCAGGATCGGGACGGTTGGGGGCCGCCGCGCCTTCTGCCGGAAGCATCCCGGAGAGCCAGGGGACCAGCGCGATCGCGGCACACCATGCAAATCGGCGCATGTATCCGTCCCTCCAGAAGTTGTTTCCGCGGGCATACGGAATGCACTCAATGAAACACATAAAATCCGCCCCCGCAAGAAAAAAACGGCGTCTGCGCCGGGGAACGGCGGAAAAGATGGCGCGGGAAAATCACATCCGCGGGCGGCTGGCGGCTCACTTCAACGCCTTGATCTCCTGGATGAGGGCCGGAACGACCTCAAAGAGATCGCCCACGATGCCGATGTGGGCCAGTTCGAAAATGGGCGCGGCCGGGTCCCGGTTGATCGCAACAATGGTCCCCGCGGAACGCATCCCCACCTGGTGCTGGATGGCCCCCGATATCCCGAGGGCGATGTAAAGTTTCGGGCGCACCACCACGCCGGTCTGCCCGACCTGGTGGCGGTAGGGGATCCATCCCGCGTCCACCGCGGCCCGCGAGGCCCCCACCACACCGCCGACGGCGTCCGCCAGTTCCCGGACCAGGGCGAAACTTTCAGGCTTGCCGATCCCCCGTCCGCCGGAAACGATCGTATCGGCCTCGGCGAGGTTTTCCGCCCCTTGAGCGTCCTTCAACAATTCGAGAAGTTTAACGCGGCCGGCGGGCAGGTCGGCGGGAAGCGTTTCCTCCCGGACCACGCCGGCGGCCGCGTCCTCCCGGGCCCGCCGGGGGAACACCTTCGGCCGGACGGTGGCCATCTGGGGCCGGGCATTCGCCACGACCACCGTAGCCAGGACATTGCCCCCGTAGGCGGGGCGGATGCCTTCGAGAATCCCGGAGGCATTCATCGTCAGTTCGACACAGTCCGCCAGAAGCCCCGTCCCGAGCCCCGCGGCGGCGCGGGCGGCCAGGGATTTGCCCTCCAGGGTCCCGGCGACAAGAACCACCGCCGGCGAATGGGTTTTCACAAGATGCTTCAGCGCCTCCGCGCGGCTTTCGCCCGCGGCCTCCGCGAGCGCCGGATTGTCGGCGATCCGAACGACATCGGGCCCGTAGTGCCGGACCTCCTCCGCCAGGGACTTCACGCCCGCGCCAAGGATGACCGCCGTAAGGGGATGGCCGGAGGCTGTCGCGAGTTCCCGCGCCTTCCCCAGGAGCTCGAACGTCACGGGAAGGATCGCCCCCCCGCCGTGCTGTACGACCACCCAGATGCCTTTGGCGTCAGCCATGATGTTCAGATGAGCCGTCGCGACTTGAGCTCGCCCGCGAGCTTCTTCGCCGCGGCCTTCGAATCCTCGTTTTCCCATTTCATGCCGCCCGTGCGCTTCGGGGGGGCCGCGGTTTTGACAACGCTTGCATTCGCCCCCGCCGCATCCGCCGCCAGACCGATGTCAGCCAGCCCCCACTTCGTCACGGGATCCTTCTTCGCCTTCATTTTGCTTTTGAGGGAGGGCAGACGCGGCTCGTTGATCTCCTTGACCGTCGCGAGAACCGCCGGCAGGGACGCCTCCACCACCTCCCGCCCGGCGTCGGACAGGCGCTCCACCACCACCTTCCTGTCGTTGATCTCGCGGATTTTGGCCACGCCGGTGACGTGAGGGATGCCAAGCACTTCCGCCAGTTGCGGACCCAGTTGGGCGGTATCGCCGTCCATGGAGGACCGGCCCGTCAAAATCACATGGAACTCCCCCGCCTTCCGGATGGCGGCGGCAAGCGCCCGGGCCGTGGCAAGCGTGTCGGATTTGGCCATGCCCGGATCCGTGACCAGGAGGACCTTGTCGGCCCCGAGCGCAATCGCCTCCCGGAGCATCTCCTCCGCCGCCGGGGGGCCCATGGTGAGAGCCAGGCATTCCCCGGACAGTTTTTCCCGCAGACGCACACCTTCCTCCAACGCATAGGCATCAAACGGATTAAGGATGCGGGCCACCCCGGCCTGGACCACCGCCCCCGAGACGGAATCCACCCGGATGCCCGCGCTATCCGGAACCTGTTTGAGACACACCACCACACGCATGAAACCGCACCCCGATTGCCGACAAGGGAAGGCATTTTATCCCCCGGCCCACGGGTTTCAAGGCGTTTTCACGACATTGACAATCCCGGTCATTTGCGACAGCCTTCCTCATTGGCTATAATGTTCATATAAAAACCATTTTCCGGGAGATCCCCATGACGCGCCCCTCCGCCCCCGACCGCACACCCTGGTTCGTCCACGACCGGTTCGGCATGTTCATCCACTGGGGACTCTACTCGCTGGCCGCGCGCCACGAGTGGGTCAAGAACAAGGAACGGCTGACCGACGGGCAGTACCAGAGGTACTTTGACCATTTTCACCCGGACCTCTACGACCCGAAGACCTGGGCCCGGGCGGCGAAAAACGCGGGCATGAAATACGTCGTGATCACCACCAAGCACCACGAAGGATTCTGCCTGTGGGACTCGAAGCATACCGACTACAAGGCGACGAAGACGCCGTGGGGCAAGGATCTCTTGAGTCCCATGGTCGAGGCCTTCCGCGACGAAGGCCTGCGCGTCGGCTTCTATCATTCGCTGATCGACTGGCACCACCCCCAGTACCCGGTGGACAAATACCATCCGCAGCGCGACGACAAGGCCTTCCGCGCCAAGACCAGGAATCGCGATGTCCGCACGTACGCCGAGTACCTGCACGCCCAGGTCCGGGAGCTGCTCACCGAGTTCGGCCAGATCGACATCCTCTGGTTCGACTTCTCCTTCCCGGGCAAGGACGGCAAGGGCCGCGCCGACTGGCAGTCGGAGAAACTCCTGGAAATGGTCCGAAAGCTCCAGCCGGACGTACTCATTGACAACCGGCTCGACTTGCCCGGCTCCGGCGATTTCGTCACCCCCGAGCAGTTCCAGCCCTACGCCGGCCCGAAGGACAAGAACGGCAAGACCGCCGTCTGGGAGGCCTGCCAGACATTCTCCGGGTCCTGGGGATACCACCGCGACGAACAAACCTGGAAGAGCATTCCCCAACTCCTGACCATGCTGATTGACGGCGTCTCCAAGGGCGGCAATCTGCTTTTGAACGTTGGCCCGACCGCCCGCGGGGAGTTCGACGATCGCGCCATGAGCCGCCTCGAAGACATCGGCCGCTGGATGCGCCGCCACTCCCGCGCCATCTACGGCTGCGGGCCGAGCCGGTTTGTCCATCCCCCCGACTGCCGCTACACCCAGAACGGGAAACGGCTATACCTGCATGTCCTCAACTGGCCGTTCGAGATCCTGTACTGCCCGGGCCTGGCCGGAAAGGTCGAATACGCCCAGCTACTACACGATGGCTCCGAGGCACGCATGAAGGGCTTGGAGGACTGGCAGGCGACGTCCTCGCTCGGCCGGCCGCCGGCGGACATGCTCGCCATCAAACTGCCGGTGGTCAAGCCCGACGTGGACGTCCCGGTGGTCGAGATCTTCCTGAAGTAGAGGAGGCCCTGGACATGTCCTACACGGACGGATGGGCGGCCATCAACCTGGAGATGCCTCCGCGCGTCCCGTAGAACCGTTTCCGGAAACGCGCGGGGCTCACCCCGCGGAGCTTCCGGAAGACCCGCGAAAAGTGATAGCGGTCGCAAAATCCCGTGGCCGACGCGAGTTCCGCGTTTCCCGGCGGGCGGGAAATATCCGATTCCATGCGAGGAATTTCCCCCCAATATCCCCCCATTCCCCGGCCAAACCCGGGATTTTTTTAATTTTTCCGCGAACTTCTGGTATTCTCGTGCGTCTACAGAGGTAATTGACAACGGAAATCCCCTTTTCGGGAGGCTGCTCATGTCGCTCCGTTCCCTCGTGCTGGCCGTAACACTGGCCGCCGCCGCATTCGGGATGGCCGCATTTCATGCCCTGTCCGCCACAACCGCCCCCGGGGATGCCCGCGCCGCGGCCCAGGCGGCCATGAACAAGGGCAACTACAAGGACGCCTATGAGGCCTACCGGAAACTGGCCCTGGACGCGAAAGACGACCCCCGGGAAGTCGGAGAGGATCTCCAGAAGGCCATCGCCTGTCTCGCCAACCTGAATCGCGCCAACGAGATAGACACATTTCGAGAGGATGTCATCAAGACCCATGAGAGCAACTGGCGGCTTCAGTTCGCGGCGGCCCAATCGTTTTCCCAGGGGGATCATTCCGGATTCATCGTGTCCGGCAATTTCGAACGCGGACAGCATCGGGGCGGCGGACGCTGGGTCAACGCGTTCGATCGCGACCGCGTCCGGGCCCTTCAACTCATGGTCGCGGCCATGAAACAGATTCGGGGGGAAAAGGACACCTCCGCCGCCGGAAATTTTCACCTCCGGTTCGCCGATTTCGTCCTTCAGGGACGACAGGCATGGGAATTCCAGGCGCTCTCGGATCTCGCCACACTGCCCGATTACGAGGAGGGCTGGTGGGGCCGCGGCGGCGAGGGCGGCGCGCCGGTCGGACCGGATGGCGAACCCGTCTATCACCGCGTCCCCAAATCCTGGGAGATGGCCGCCTCGGACGGCGAGCGCTGGCGCTGGCTCCTTCTCCAGGCGATGGAGATTGATTCCGGGAAGACCAACACCGTCCGCCGCCGGCTGGCCGATTTTCTCCAGGGCCAGTTCGGCGTCCAGACCATGGCGTGGTACCGGCGCTTCCTCGAGGACGATGCGGAGGGAGGCCCCGCCGCAAGCGGCCCCCTCGCCATCCACACGCTGAAAGACAACGAGACCATGGCGAAACTGGCCACCGGGGTCCGGCGTTTCGCGCTTCCGGACGAATTCAACTTCATCAAAATCTACCAGTCCATCGCGGACGAGCCGAAGACGGGGTCGGGAAGCGAAGCCCTCGAAACCCTGGCCGGAATTTTCGAAAACCGCCGGCAGTACGAACGCGCCGCGGAATTCTGGCGTCGCGCCATCCAGGAATACGGCCCCGGCCACGAGGCCTACCGGCAGAAACGACTTGAACAAATTGTCCGGAACTGGGGCATTTTCGAACCGGGGAAGGTCCAGCCCGCCGGGAAGGGCGCCACGGCGAATTTCCGTTTCCGGAACGGAAAGAAGGTCTCGTTCGAGGCGTTCCCGATTGACGTTACGGCGTTCCTCGCCGACATCAAGGCGTACATCAAGTCCGGCGGGGACAACCTCGATTGGGGGAAAATCCAGCCGGACAACCTCGGCTGGCGTCTCGTCGAAAAGAATGAAAAGAAATATCTCGGGGAGCGCACCGCGGCCTGGGACCTCGAACTCAAGCCCCGTCCCATGCACTTCGACCGTTCCATCACGGTATCCACCCCCCTCCAGAAACCCGGGGCCTACCTCCTCACGGCGAAGATGGAGGACGGCAACACCAGCCGGATTATCATCTGGGTGGACGACACCGTCATCGTGAAAAAACCCCTCGACGGCAAGACATGGTTCTACCTGGCCGATGCCGTCACGGGAAAGCCCATCCCCAAGGCCAACCTCGAATTCTTCGGATACACCACGAAATGGGAAAACCGCCGGAACCGGGTGGAGACCACCCGCTTTGCCGAATTCTCGGATTCCGACGGGCAATGCATCCCCGCCCCCAAGGACCTCCAGAGCGGGTACCAGTGGCTGATCACGGCCACCACCGGGGACGGCCGTTTCGCCCATCTTGGATTCACCCATATATGGTACGGGCGGACGCACGACGCCGAATACAACCAGACCAAGGTTTTTGTCATCACCGATCGCCCCGTCTACCGGCCGGACCAGACGGTGAAATTCAAAATCTGGGCCAGCCAGGCCCAGTACGACCGCGAGGGGAATTCCCCCTGGGCCAACACAAGCGTCTACGTCCGCATCAACGATCCCAAGGGTGAAAAATTCCTCGAGAAGAAACTCACGACCGACGCCTGGGGCGGGGTGGAAGGGGACGTGGCGCTCCCGAAAGGGACGACGCTCGGCGTCTACCGGGTCCAGCTCCTGCGGGATCTCGATCATCATCTCGGCGGCGGATCCTTCCGGGTGGAGGAATACAAGAAACCGGAATTCGAGGTAAAAATTGACGCGCCGCCCGACCCCGTCGTGCTTGGCGAAAGGATCACCGCGACGGTGGCCGCGAAATACTACTTCGGCGCTCCGGTCGCCAAGGGAAAAATCAAATACAAGGTCCTCCGCTCCGAGCACGAGGCCTCCTGGTACCCTCTCGGCCGCTGGGACTGGTTCTACGGAAAGGGCTACTGGTGGTACGCCTACGATTACCTCTGGTACCCCGGCTGGAAGGAATGGGGCACATCCCGCCCGCGGTGCTGGTGGTGGCATTGGTCGCCGGAACCGCCCGAGGTGGTGATGGAGGGGGAAGCCGTGATCGCCGCCGACGGTATATTTAAAATCGAGATTGACTCCTCGATCGCCAAAGCCATCCACGGCAACGCCGACCACCGCTACGACATCACCGCGGAGGTGACGGACGAATCCCGCCGGACAATCGTCGGAACGGGAAGCGTCATCGCCGCCCGGAAACCCTTCAAGGTGTACGCCTGGGCGGATCGCGGCCACTATCGGGTGGGAGACACCATCCGGGCGGAATTCTCCGCCCGCACCCCCGACCAGAAACCCGTGAAGGGGAAGGGGAAACTCTCGCTCCTCCGGATTTCCTACGACAAGGACGGGAAGCCCGTTGAAAAAATCATGCAGACCTGGCCCCTCGACACCAGCGACGAAGGCGTTTCCGCTCAGCAAATCAAGGCCTCCGAGCCGGGCCAGTACCGGCTCTCCTACCGGGTGACGGACGCGAAAGACCACGCCATCGAAGGCGGCCATGTCTTCTGCATCACCGGGGAGGGGTTCGACGGCGCCGCGTTCCGCTTTAACGACCTGGAACTGGTCAACGACAAACGGGAATACCAGCCCGGGGAAAAGGTCAGTCTGATGATCAACACCAACCGGACGGAAAGCACGGTGGCGCTGTTCGTCCGGCCGGCGAACGGCATCTGCCTGCCGCCGAAGATCCTGCGCCTCTCCGGGAAGAGCGTCCTCGAGGAAATCGAGGTCGTCAAGAAAGACATGCCGAATTTCTTCGTGGAGGCCCTCACCATCAGCGACGGGCGGATCCATTCCGAAACGAAGGAAATCACCGTCCCGCCGGAGAGCCGCGTCCTGAACGTGTCGGTCGAACCCTCCGCGAAGGAATACAAACCGGGCGAGAAGGCATCGGTCCGCGTCAAACTGACCGACGCCGCCGGGAAGCCCTTCGCCGGGTCCACCGTCATGACGATTTACGACAAGGCCGTGGAATACATCTCCGGCGGCTCGAACGTCCCGGAGATCAAGGCATTCTTCTGGAAGTGGCGCCGCCACCACTCCCCCGTGTCGGAATGCAGTTTGAATGAGATGTTTCAGAATTTGCTCCGCACGGGAGAAATCACTCTGGCCTCGCTCGGGGTCTTCGGAGATCTGCAGGAACAAATCGAGCAGACGGGCATGGCATTTGGCCTGGGAAAAGCAGGAGGACAAGGCAGGAACCGACTCATGGAAAAAGGCCGCGCCATGGTCCCCTCGGCCCCCGGGGCCGCCATGGCCGCCAAAGCGGAGATGCTGGATGCCGTGGATGGGGACATGCCGATGGAGCGCGCGGCGAAAGACAAGTCGGCCGGAGAACCCATGCCCGATTCCGCCGGTCCCGCCGCATCCCCCGCCATCCGGAAGAATTTCGCCGACACGGCGTTCTGGGCGGGCGCCATCACCACCGATCCCGACGGTTTCGCCGAGATTTCCCTGAACATGCCCGAAAACCTCACGGGCTGGAAGGTGAAGACCTGGGCCATGGGCGCCGGGACGCGTGTGGGCGAAGGCGAATCCGAAATCACCACGAAGAAAAACCTCATGCTGCGCCTGCAGGCCCCGCGATTCTTCGTCGAGAAGGACGAGGTGATGCTCTCGGCCAATGTTCACAATTATCTCAAGGGCGGAAAATCCGTCCGCGCGGTTCTGGAGGTGGAGGGCGGCGCGCTCGAGATCCTCGGAAAATCCGACCAGAAAATCTCCGTGGACGCGGGCGGCGAAAAGCGTGTGGACTGGCGCGTGAAGGTCCTGAAGGAAGGCACGGCCGTCGTCCGGATGAAGGCCCTCACCGACGAGGAATCGGACGCCATGGAGGTAAGGTTCCCCTCGTTCGTCCACGGCATGATGAAGCAGGTGGCCGCGAGCGCGTCCCTGCGCCCGGATAAGGACAGAGTCACCGTGACGTTCGACGTCCCGAAGGAGAGGCGCGTCAACGACACCCGGTTGGAAGTTCGCTTCTCCCCCACACTCGCCGGGGCGATGGTGGACGCCCTGCCCTACATGGCGGAATACCCGTACGGGTGCACCGAGCAGACCCTGAACCGGTTCCTGCCGTCGGTCATCACACGCAAGGTCTTGCTCGACATGGGGCTTGACATCGCGAAGATTCGCGAGAATCGAAACAATCTCAACGCCCAGGAGATCGGGGACCCGGCCGGTCGCGCCAAGCAATGGAAACGTTTCGACCGGAACCCCGTCTTCGAGGAGACGGAACTCGCCGACATGGTGAAACAGGGCGTCAAGGCCCTCACCGACATGCAATGCTCCGACGGCGGCTGGGGATGGTTCTCCGGGTACGGGGAGTATTCCTGGCCCCACACCACGGCCACCGTGGTCCACGGGCTTCAGATCGCGAAGAAGTGCGACGTGGCGATCGTCCCCGGCGTCCTCGAGAACGGCATCGCCTGGCTGAAGCGTTACCAGGCGGAACAGGTCCAATACATCAAGAATTACGAGGCGAAGCGGGAACACGTCCGCTCGAAGGAAAAGGCGGACAGCCTCGACGCTCTGGTGTACATGGTGCTGGGTGACGCGGATGTCCTGAACACGGATATGCGGGAATATCTCTGGCGCGACCAGACCAACCTCGCGGTCTACGCCAAGGCTATTTTCGCCCTGGCGCTCGACCGCCAGAAGGACACGACGCGGCGCGACGAACTCCTCCACACGATCGAGCAATACATCCAGGAGGACAACGAGAACCAGACATGCTGGCTCAAACTCCCTGACGCGTGGTGGTATTGGTACGGGAGCGAGATCGAGGCCCACGCCTATTACCTCAAACTCCTGGCCCGGACGGACCCGAAGGGCGAACGGGCGAGCCGGCTCGTGAAATACCTCCTCAACAACCGAAAGCACGCGACCTATTGGAATTCGACGCGTGACACGGCCGTCGCCATCGAGGCCATGGCGGACTTCCTCAAGGCGAGCGGGGAGGACAAGCCCGACATGACCGTCGAGATCCTCGTGGACGGGAAGAAGGCGAAGGAAACGGCCGTCACCGCCGACAATTTATTCACCTGCGACAACACACTCGTCCTCACCGGGGACGCCGTGGATTCCGGCAAACACACGATCGAATTCCGCCGGAAGGGGAAGGGGCCGCTGTATATTAATTCTTACGTGTCCTACTTCACCCTCGAGGATTTCATCCCGAAGGCGGGGCTCGAGGTAAAAGTGAACCGGAAATACTTCCGGCTCAAGAAGGTTGAAAAATCCATCAAGGCGAGCGGCTCCCGCGGCCAGGCGGTGGACCAGAAAGTGGAGAAATACGAGCGGGAGGAGCTGGCGGACCTCGCCACCCTGAAAAGCGGGGACCTGGCGGAGATCGAACTCACGATTGACAGCAAAAACGATTACGAGTACCTCGTCTTCGAGGACATGAAACCGGCCGGGTTCGAGCCGGTCGAGGTCCGGAGCGGCTACAACGGAAACGCGATGGGCGCCTACGTGGAATTCCGGGACGAGAGGGTGGCCTTCTTCACACGGGCCCTCGCCCGGGGAACGCATTCCCTCTCCTACAGGATGCGTGCGGAGATCCCCGGCAAATTCAGCGCCCTGCCCACGCGCGGCTGGGCCATGTACGCGCCGGAATTGAAGTGCAATTCGGATGAGATACGACTTCGCGTAGACGATTGATACCGTGAAAATGTAGGGGCGGGTTTGAAACCCGCCCCTACTCGCAGGAAACCGGATACCGGGAATTTGGGGATCGGGGCTCGGGGTTCGCGGAAACACAGAAGCGGGGACAATCGGAACCGATAGAAGATCGGATTTGGAGGGCGGTGCTCCCGCGCCGCCGATTTGGAATCCGGCCCGACGGGAGCCGGGCTCTCCACAACGCCAATCGGAAAACCCTGCGCGACCCCCGGCAAATCCAAGGCGGTGAAATCATCACCATCCCGAAACCCTGAACCGTTGCCGAATTCCGAATTCGACATTCGAAATTCGGCATTTCATCGCAGTAGATCCGCAATCTCCCCGAACCGATCATCCGATTCCGGCAAAATTCCGGAGAGCGTCTCACGAATGTAGGCGGTGTCGAGCCGGCCCTTCCGCACGGCCAGGAGCCCCCGGGCGTCCGCGACGTCCTTGGTCCGGTGAAACAACATGTTTCACCAGATCCGTCAATGCCGGGGTGGGCTTCATCACGGGCGCCTCCCCGCCGGGCGGCTCCACATGGCCGCCGTGAGCGGATCGGGGTCGGGCGGAAGGGGACGGGGCGCCAGAGCCCTCTGGCATCGTTCCAAGTCGCGGAACATCGCCACGCGCCGGGCCATGGGGAGACGACGGTACTTCCGCGCCTCCCGTTCCAGCCAGGCATTTTCATCCATCGCCGGAGTCTGTCTCATGCCGGGATTATACCGCGGATGCCGGGCGGCCACAACCCCGGGAGAATCATAAGCGGCGGGAACCAGAAGCCGGCAATCGTGAACCGCCATCCATCATTCATATTGTCATGCGAACGGGTATTCGACCACCCCCGTGCGGCCAAGTTGATTGTGGATTGTAGCCCCCGGCCATGGAATGTCGAATCATGTCAGCGACTCCCGCAGACCGCGCAGGCCGGATCGCGGGCGGTCTTGAGAACCCGGAACGCCATGGTCCGAAGATCCGCGACGAGCATCCTTCCGGCAAGCGGCTCACCGAGTCCGGAGAGAATTTTAATCGCCTCCGCCGCCCCCAGACACCCGGCCGTCCCCGCCACCGCCCCGAACACCGGGAACTGACGCTTCCAGTCGGCGGACGCATCCGGATAGAGGCACGCCAGGCACGGCGACTTCCCCGGAAGAACGGTCGTCACGTGGACCTCCATCTCGTACATGGCGCATTCGACAAGGGGTTTCCCCTGCCGGACGCACTCCCGGTTCATGAGGTATCGTTCGGCGAAAAGCGGCGCCCCGTCCACCACAAGATCCGCCATCCCCACGAGTCTCGCCGCATTCGCCTCCGAGAGATTCTCCCCGACGGGAACCACCTCGACGTCCGGATTGAAATCCCGGATCCGCCGGGCGGCCTGTTCCACCCGGGAATGCCCCACCCCGGCGCGGGACATCAGCAATTGCCGGTTGAGGTCCGCGGGCGTCAGATCCCCCGCGTGGGCGAGGATGAGACGCCCCACCCCGGCCGCGGCCAGTTCCAGCGCCGCCGCGCCCCCCACCCCGCCGCACCGGGAAACCAGGACACTCGCCCCCCGCAGTTTTTTCTGGCCCTCCTCCCCGAATCCCGGCACCCACATCTGCCATTCGTAGAGGGAGCGGTCGGACCCCGTGAGCGGTTTCGATTCCATCATACTCCTCATTTGAAATAGATGACCAGGGCCGCGCCTGTCACGCAAAGGGCGATGCCGATCATCTGCACTGATCCCATCTTCTCATGCAGGACAAGGCAGCCGAGGATTGTCCCGATGACCGGAGCAAGACAGAAGGCGATGGCCATGACCGTCGAGAGATTCCCTGATTTCAGCCCCGTGTACAGAAAAATGAGGCCCAATCCGCCAGCCAGGACTCCCCCGCCGATGGCGATCAGCGAGATCGACTTCAACCCGGCTGTTCTGACTTGTCCCCAGAAGGGGAGGGAGATCGCCAGGAGCAACAGGAACGAGAAGGCGGTCCGGATCGCCGCGCCCATGACCGGGGCGAGCCCTCCGATTTTCACTCCTCGTTTCTCCAGCAGAGATCCCACTCCCCAACAAAGCGCGGCAAGAACCGCCCAACCTTCGGCTCTCATAGGTCCGCCTTTCTTGTTTTCCACTCAGCCAAGAGATGGCTAGATTCTTCCGTCTCAAACCTCGTGCAAAAAGCACAAGATTTTCGCCGGAAGAATCTTTAACAAGGCAAATCGGCCCTGTTTGGTTTCGGCTCCGCCGATTTGCGGAACATGAAAGAGGGGCGAACCCCCCGTCCGGGATCCGCCCCTTCTTTCGGATATTCAATGTCCTCTATTTCTTCTTTTTGCCTTCGTCCTTCTTCCCTTCGTCCTTTTTCTCCTCGCCGGCCTTCTCCTCCTCGCCGGCCCCTTTCACCTTCACCGAGGTCGCGACCATCCGGTAGACGATGGTCACCTTGTCGCCGACCTTGATCTCGCCCTCGGACTTCGTGGCCTCGTCCCGGACGATCTCCCACTTCTCGTCGCCCTTCTGGACGACGATCTTCTTTTCGGAAACCTCCAGGACCGGCCCCGTCACCTGATAGGTCTTGGCCACGCTGTCGGCGCGCACGGCCCCCGCGACGCCCGCCGCGACGACAAGCGCCATCCCCCACAACATTCTGCGGCTGTTCATACAACCCTCCATAAAAATGGACTTCAAGAGATGATATCAGGAGCGGCGGGAAAATCAATTACCCGCCGGTGAGGAACGGGCGGGAATGGGATGGGGTCATGAAATTCCAAATGGCGAATTCGACATCCGGCAATCGAAATTCGGAATTTCATCCGCACTCAGCACCCAGAACTCAGAACTCAGCACTTCCATCTTCCCTATCCCGGACAAGCCGGAACCAAACAGAATTGCGAGATGATTACGCCGATGAAAGAAACGATTACGCAGATTACCGCTCTCTCAAATCGGTTTAATCGCTCTTTAATCCGTGTAATCATTCATAAATCCTTTGACTTTCTCACAAGATTTCACGACCAAGAGTCTATCCCCTATTCTCCCTCCCGGCACAAAAAGTGAAAGATTTCCTGGATGGAGAGAACCCCCATCGGTTTTCCCTTGCGGGTCACGGGGATGTGACGGAATTTACCCTGGGACATGCGGTTCACCGCGTAGGCCAGAGGCGCGTCCTCCTCCAGAACCACCGGATGGGGCGTCATGAAATCCCGGATGGGCGTCTTCCGAAGGGGCTTCGGGTCCGCGCCGCATTTCTGAAGGGCGTCGCGATCCGTGAAGATGCCGATGACGCGCTGTTTCCGATCCACGACGAGGGCGCTCGCCAGACCCGCCTTGCGCATCCGGTCAATGACCGAAATCACCGAGGCCCCGGGTGACACCAGCACAGGTTTCGGGCAGACCAGTTCGCCCAGGCGCGTGGCCATGAGCTGTTTCTGGATCCCCTCTTTCGGCCGGGGCAGGGGCTCGTGGCTCAAATCTTGCTCGCAGGATTCGCAGGCCTCCGTCCCGTCCAGGTTTTCATGTCCGCACAACGGGCAGATCAATGGCATGATCATTCCCTTTCGTTGAGAGTTCGAGAGTTCAAAACATATCCCTTCAAGAACTCATTCCCTCTGACCTGATGACTTTCCCTTCCCCCGCGACTCCCGGACTCCGAGACTCTCAGACTCCTAGACTCTTGGACTCCCAGACTCTCCGACTCGCTGACTCGCCGACTCTTTTAATATTACTTTACTTCCCACGCATCCGTCCCCCGGAGCGCCATCTCCAGGTCCACATCCGCCTCCGCCTTCGCCACGACCGCCATCTGCTCCTCAAGAAGGTCCTCGTAGGCCGGACGGGCGATGTCCCGGAAGACCCCGATGGGAACCGGATGGTCCGGATGCTCCATCTGGGACAGGAGGTAAGCCATCGTGGGATCCGGATTCGCCGGATCGTGGACGGCAAGCGCCCCCTCCCCGGCCTCCTTCACGGACACCACCTCGGGCCGGAGCCCCTTCAAACGGATGCCCCGCTCCCGATCCTTCCCGAAACGCATGGGCTTGCCGGGTTCGAGCACCAGAAGCCGATCGTCCCGGACCGAACGCTCCGTCACCGCCTCGAAGGCGCCGTTGTTGAAGACGATGCAATTCTGATAGATTTCCACGAAGGCCGTCCCGGGATGGGCCGCCGCCCGCAGAAGTGTCTCCACGAGATGCTGGCTGAAGACATCCACCGTCCGCGCCACGAACGTCGCCTCCGCGGCGAGGGCCACGCAGAGGGGTTTCACGGGATGCTCGATGGTGCCCTGCGGCGACGTCTTGGTCCGCCGCCCGAATTCGGTGGTCGGGGAATACTGCCCCTTGGTGAGCCCGTAAATGCGGTTGTTGAACAGGAGTATCTTGACGCCGATGTTCCGCCGGAGGGCGTGGAGGAGATGATTTCCCCCGATGGAAAGCGCATCCCCATCCCCGGTCACCACCCACACGGACAGGCGCGGGTTCGCGCACTTGATGCCCGTCGCCAGCGCCGGGGCGCGCCCGTGGATCGAATGGAATCCGTATGTGTTCATGTAGTACGGAAAGCGGGAGGAGCACCCGATACCCGACACGAACACGACGTTCTCCCGGGGAACGCCGATCAGGGCCATCGTCTTCTGAACCTGGGCGAGGATGGCGTAATCCCCGCACCCCGGGCACCAGCGGACCTGCTGGCCGGATACGAAGTCGCGCACGTCGGGAGTTTCAGACGGCGCGGGTGCGCGTTCGGGGCTCATGCGCGAGCGTCTCCTTGATTTTTTCCAGAATCTCCCCCACCGAAAACGGACGGCCCTGCACCTTGAAGAATCCCTCGGCGTCCACGAGGTATTTTGCCCGGAGAAGCGAAAGAAGCTGGCCGAGATTGTTCTCCGGAACGAGGACACGCGGGAAACCGGCCAGGAGGGCGCCGAGATTTTTCGGGAAGGGGTTGAGGTGGCGAAGATGCACGGCCGACACCGCGAGATTCTCCTTGCGCGCCATGTCCACCGCCGTGGCAATGGCCCCGAACGTGGACCCCCAGCCCACCACCAGCAAATCCCCCTTCGCCGCGCCGCGAACCGCGATGTCCGGGATCGAATCGGCAATGCGGGCGATTTTCTCCGCCCGGAGTTCGGTCATTTTCTGATGGTTCAGGGCGTCATAATTCACGCCCCCCGTCAGATTTGACTTTTCAAGCCCCCCCACGCGGTGTTCGAGTCCGGCGGTTCCGGGAATGGCCCACGGGCGCGCGAGCGTGACGCGATCCCGGGCGTAGGGGGCAAACCCGTCGGCCGGACCCGGATGCCGGATGCTGATTTTCGGAAGATCCCGAAGCTGGGGCAGGCGCCAGGGCTCCGAGCTGAAGGCAAGATAGAGATCGGACAGAACGATGACCGGCGTCATGTGCGCGACGGCGATGCGCACCGCCTCGATCACCGTGTCGAAACAATCGGACGGGGTGGCCGGGGCCAGAACGGCCACGGGACTCTCCGAGGGCCGCCCGGCGAGGGCCTGAAGCAGATCCGCCTGCTCGGTCTTGGTGGGCATGCCGGTGCTCGGTCCCGCGCGTTGAACATTGATCACCACGAGCGGCAACTCCGTCATCACCGCCAGGTTGATCGCCTCCGCCTTGAGGGCGAGACCCGGCCCGCTCGTCGCCGTGACCCCGATCGCCCCCGCGAAGGAGGCGCCAATGGCCGCCGTGACGGCCGCGATCTCATCCTCCGCCTGGAAGGTCTTCACCCGGAATCGCTTGAACCTGGCGAGCCCCTCCAGGATGCCGCTGGCCGGTGTGATGGGGTAACTGCCCAGGAAGATGTCGTGACCGGAAAGCACCGAGGCGGCCACGAGCCCCAGAACCATGGCGTCGTTCCCGGTGATTTCCCGGTACTGTCCCGGCGCGAGACTCGCGGGCCCGACGTGAAAGCGCACCGGCAGGAGTTCCGTGGCTTCGGCAAAAACGTGGCCCGCCCGGAGGGCCGCCTCGTTGGCCTCCGCCATGGCGGGGACCCGTTTGAAGCGGTCCCGGATCCATTTCACGGTGTGGTCGAGCGGCCGGTCGTAGAGCCAGTACACGACGCCGAGGGCGAAGAAGTTCCGGCAACGGTCCATGTCGGCCGGCTTCAAACCCCCGATTTTCCCCACGGCCTCCCGGTTGAGCCTCGTCACGGGGACGGAAATCACCCGGTGGCCGGAAAGCGAACCGTCGTCCAGGGGATTCGCGGCGTAGCCGGCCTTCTGGAGATTCGGCTCGGTGAAGGCGTCGCTGTTGGCGATGATGGTCCCCTCGCGGACGAGTTCCGGGAGATGGACCTTGAGCCCCGCGGGGTTCATCGTGACGAGGACGTCCGGCCGGTCGCCGGAGGTGAGGATGTCGCGGCTGGCGAAATGCAGCTGGAAGCCGCTCACCCCGGCCAGTGTGCCGGCGGGGGCGCGGATTTCCGCGGGGAAGTCCGGAAACGTGCTGATGTCGTTCCCGGCGAGGGCCGAGGTGTCGGTGAACCGGGACCCGAATAATTGAATGCCGTCGCCGGAGTCCCCGACAAACCGGATGACGGCCGCCTCAATGTCCCGGACCGGCTTCTTCATTCACTCCCCCTCCGGGGCGTCGCCCGCCCAATCCGGGCTCGGGGGCAGGTTGCCCACCTCGGCGGGGAAATGCTCGGCGAGAAACTGGATGAAGTCAAAGACGGAAATCATCCCGAGCGGCCGCCCCCGCATATCCACCAGGGGAACCCGGCGGAAATCGTGATGTTCCATGATGTTGAGAACGTCCACCAGGCGGTCTTTGATCGATAGCGTCACCAATTCCGACCGCATGAATTCCCGGATGGGCGTCTCCAGGGAAACCCCCTTCCCCACCACCTTTTTAAAGTAGTCCCATTCCGTGAAAAGGCCCTTGAGTTTCCCTCCCTCGCAGACCAGGGCATAGCCCCGACGGCCCCGGCGCATGAGTTCCACGGTGTAGCCGAGGTCGTCTCCCGCCGACACAACAATGGGCGGATTGATGGGGCACACCGTGACCTTCGCATCGCCGAAGAACGTTTTAGCGGACATCGGCAGGCCCTCCGCGACTCTCAGACTCTTAGACTCCCCGACTCCCAACCCGGACAAGCCGGAACCAAACAGGACCGAATCCCTCATGCCGCTCATGGTGAGCGTGTCGAACCATGAGCGATGGCTCATCCTTCGACAGGCTCAGGATGAGCGGATTGATCACTTTGAAAACCATGAGTCCAGACTCTTAGACTCTTAAACTCCCCGACTCCCAGACTCGCCGACTCGCTGACTCGCCGACTTCTTCTTGGCTTCCTCCCACCACCGGTCCATTTTCGCAAGAGTGACGTTCTTCAGGGGAACGCCGCGGGCGGCCGCCCGGTGTTCGACGTGCCGGAACCGCCTCATGAATTTATTGACCGTGCCCTGAAGCGCCTCCTCGGGATTGATCTTCAGAAACCGGGTGACGTTGACCAGGGCGAACAGGATGTCCCCCATCTCCTCCTCGATCCGGGCGGCATTCCTTCGCCCGCGCCGGGCCCTGGCGAGTTCCCCCACCTCTTCGTTTAATTTGAGAAGAGGCCCCCGGACGTCCGGCCAGTCGAACCCCACCCGCGAGGCCTTCTCCTGCACCCGCCGGGCGCGGAGGAGCGCCGGAAGCGCCCGCGGGACGCCATCCAGCACGGAAGCCATGCGCCCCCGTTCCCCCTTTTTGATGTGCTCCCAGTTCTTCAGGACCTCCCGCGCATTCCTCACGCGGGCGTTTCCAAAAACGTGCGGGTGGCGCCGCGTCATCTTGTCGCGGGCCGCCGCGACAACATCAGCGATGTCGAAGTTCATCCGTTCCGAGGCCAGTTCCGCGAAGAAAATAATCTGAAACAAGAGGTCGCCGAGCTCCTCCTTGAGTTTCACCGGGTTATTCTCTTCCAGCGCCTCAAGCACCTCGTAGCACTCCTCGACGAGATAAGGCTTGATGGACCGCATCGTCTGGACGCGATCCCACGGACACCCCCCCGGCCCGCGGAGCGTCCGCATGACGCCGACGAGGCGGTCGAAGCGGGAAGGACGCTTTCGATGAGTTGCTTTTTTCATAACCGGAATGCCGTCGCCCGTCGCTCGTGAAACGTGTCTCGCAAAAACATCACGGTAATTCCGAATGCCGAATTTCAAATTCATTCGACATTCGGCACTCGGCATTCGAAATTTCATCCCCATTACCGTCGGGGGACACGAACCGATCCCTTCGCTTCGCTCCGGGCTTCCGGTTCATGTCCCCCCGATTCATCATTCCGCATTCATCATTTCTTCCCCACCCTTACATCCTGCACCCCCCCCTTCGCCGCAATCTCGAGCACCCGCAGGGTCTCGAGTGCGCTTTCAGGGGTGACGCGCATTTGACCGCCCTTCCGCATCACCTCATAAACATTTTCATAGAAATCCCAGACGAACTCGCCCTCGACGGTGATCGTCCGGTCGTCCCAGGTCAGGGCGTGATGGGTGTAGCGGCGCCCCTCCGAGGCCAGGGACTCCTGGGCCTCCAGTTTCGGCATCCGGGCCGGGTCGAAAAACTTGATGGTGCTGCTTTCCCCGTCGCACACGAGCGTTCCGCAATTCCCCAGAAGCGTCCATGCCGGTTCCGCGATGGCGCAGGATGTGGAAATTTCCACGTCGGCCACAACTCCGTTTTCGGCCCGGAGGAGAATCTTCACATGGTCCTCCACGTCCCCCACGTCGGAGACCAATTTGAGATCGCACCAGATGTCCTTCACGGGGGATCCCAGGAGATACAGGATCTGGTCCACGAGATGAGTCCCGTTATTGGGGAGAAGCCCCCCGCCGTATTTCTTCAGCGTCTGCCAGTCGTTCCGGATGGCGAAGCGCTGGCTCCGGGCCTTGATCTCGAAAACCCGGCCGATGAGCCCGCCGTCCATGAATGACTTGAGATGCTGGATTTCCGGGATGAACCGGTTGTTCTGGTGGATGAAGAGGTGTTTCCCGGCCTTGCGGGCGGCCGAAAGAATCCGGAGTCCGTCCGCGTGTTTGTCGGCGACCGGCTTCTCCACCAGGACGTTCCGCCCGCTCTTCAGGGCATCCACCGCGTAAGCGACGTGGGTGTGGGACGGCGTGGCGACCACCACGAGTTCCGCATCGGCCTTCTTGAGAAGTTCCCGGTAATCGCCGAACGTGGCGCAATGGAATTCCGACTCCGCCTCCTTCATGCGCTCCGGAAGGGGATCCGTCACCGCCGAGACCCGGAACCCGGGATGGGTCCGCATCCGGTTGATGTGGATACCCCACCCCGACCGTCCCAGACCGATGATCGCGGTCTTTACCGGATTGATTTCGTCCACCATGGCAAATGCCTCCTTTCGAAAATGAATCGGTGTATTATAATCCCATCCGGCCCGAATTGAACGGTAAACAGCGCCATGTCCCGAAACATTCTCCTGGCCATCGAGACCTCCTCCCCGCGAGGAAGCGCCGCCGTCATCGAAAACGGCCGGCTCCTGGCGGAAATGGAATTTCCGGGAACGCTCCGGCACGAGGCGCGGCTTTTCCCGGCCATCGAACGCATGTTCCGCGACCTCGGGATCGTCCCCGCCGATATCCGGATGGTGGCCGCGGGAATCGGACCGGGCTCCTACACGGGGCTCCGCATCGGCGTCATGGCCGCCAAGACCATCGCCTGGTCGGTCGGGGCGGACCTCATCGGCGTTTCCTCGTTCGACGCCCTCGCGGAGGAACTCACCCCCGAGGGAGGCCTTTTCGCCCCGGTCCTCGACGCCCGTCAGAACCATCTCTACGGATGCCTGTATGCGCGCACGACGGAGGGGGTGACGCGGAAAAGCGACTATCTCGTCCTCCCCGCCGGGGAACTCAGGGAACGACTTCCCGCGGGAACGCTTCTGGCCGGCGACGGGATTCTCCGCCATCCCGGCGTGTTCGATACGGAACGGTACCGATGGCACCCCGGACCTCCGCCCGCCCCCCGGGCCGCCGTCGTCGGACGCCTGGCCGCCACGCGTCACGCCGCCGGGGAAAAAACCGATCCCAAAACGCTCCTGCCGCTTTACCTAAGACCGCCGCAGGTGACCCAACGAAAAAAACGCTAAAGCAAATAACGCTTCGATGACACCCCGCTCATGACAAATCCTTATGAATATCCGTTCATGGTGAGTATTCCTTAAAAATGAAAATAGATGTCGAACCACGAACCATGAGCAGCGCCCTGGCTCATCCTTCGACAAGCTCAGGATGAGCGGTTTTATCATGTTGCGAACCGCATGATATTTCCTTCCGGCTTGAATTCCCCCCGGGCCGACGTAGGATGAAAACATTCCGGAGCGAGGGACCACCCCCTCCAAATGACGTATCGAGGCCGGCATGCGGGAACTCAGGATTGCGGAATTGACCCCGGGGTTCACGTTCACCGTTCCCATCTTTCATAAAAGCGGAAATCTCCTCTTCCGGGAAGGGGAAAATCTCACCCACACCCACCTCCAGGCCCTTCGCGCCGCGAATGTCGAGTCGGTTTACGAGTGCCCCACCGAGCACGATTTGAGCGACCTCCTGGCCGGCGTGGTCAAGCGGCCCGTCCCCCTTCTCTCGTTTTCCCCCGATCAACCGATCGAGCAGAACATTTTCGATC
>JAZDJP010000055.1:0-8258 GCA_043803805.1 Planctomycetota bacterium | reverse complement strand
GCGATCGATGAGTACGTCCGGTTTTATAACGAGGAACGCATACATTCGTCCCTGGGCTATCGTACGCCCAAGGAATTTGCGGCAGCCTTTGTCACCCTGACTGCCGCTTAAAAGTGTCTTGCTTTTAGGGGGTCACTACGCAATGCCGGGTTTCGCCTCAAGAATCCCGGGCAGGGGAGTGCGATAAACCCTGGAGACAGGGCGCAGAAGTGGATTGAATGTCAGTTGGAACGATATTCAGAAACCCGGTCCACCCGACGGGCCATTTCGCTGGTGTAATGACGCCCCAGGCTGTTCTTGTTCTGCCGAACGTGATCACATCGTGGCCGGCGGCCAGAAGCCGCTGTGCGATGTAGCGGCCCGAATATCCGAACGCCCCGGTTACCGCGATGCGCATGGCAAACATTTCACTTTCGTAACGACCTTCGCTTACGTGACCAACAATGAAACACTAAAACCTCGCGGTCAATCTGAGCCTGCTCGAAATAATTCAAACCGACTGGAGACTCGTTGTAGTCCTTTCTCGATACGGGATGTGCCATCTCAAGCGAACCAACATTCCACCCATGGTCAGCGATCATTCTTCGTGCAATGGCTTCGGCCTGTCTTCTTGTCTTTCTCTCAATCCAACAGTTGACGAACGCTCCTGCGGTATCCGCCGCGACTTTTACGCCGTGCCTTGGTTTCGCTTTGAACTGGAAGAAAAACATAGTCGGATCAACGAATCTATTAACCGAATTCCCCTTTTCCACTCTCCAAGGTCAGGACCTCTTCCCGCCCCGGAACAAATAATACAACCCCGCAAAGGACGGAAGGACGACGGCGAAGCCGGCGGCGATGGCGGCCGTCAGAATCCAAAGGACCGCGTCCGGCGCCTTGGCCGTGTGCGCCGTGAACGAGCCCACCAGACGCGGGTACCACGCCAGACCCAGCGAAGCGACTCCGGCAGCGGCGGCCAGGGCCGAGGCCACCGCCGCGACCGTGTAGAACCGCCCCAGAAGCAACGTTACCCCGGCGATGCCCAGAAGGAACGCCGCCGCGCCAGCCTCCGCAGAAATCGCGGCCGGGGACGATGGGGAAGGCGCCACGCCGAGGCGCACCAATCCGAAGAATCCGGCCGCGATGACGGCCGCGATCACCGCCCGCCGACGCCAGGCGGAGGCCCGCGGGACGTCCCCGGAACGGTCCGCCTCCCGCGCCAGCGCCGCCGCCCCGAGCCAGGCCGACGCCGCGGCGCCGGCCGCCCCCGTCGCGAGCGAAACCGGATTCATCCAATCCATGCCGCGGTTCCCGAGGAATTTTCCGCCCGCGGTGATGACCATCCCCCCCGACAGCGCCGCGCCCACCGTTGCCCCGAGGAAGAACGGCGCCGCGGCGGACGAGGCGATGAATATCCCCCTCCAGAAATCACGGGCCGTCGCGGAATTCCCGGGTTCCCGGCCAAACGCGAATCCCGCCCCCCGAAGCCCCACCGCCCCCGCCGCGAGAAGCAGGGGAACCCACAGCGACCGGACGAACGCCGAAAAAGCCGGGGGAAACACGGTGAAAAACAAGGCGAAGACAAACACGAGCCAGACATGATTCGCCTCCCACACGGGCCCCATCATCCGGTGGACCCGGCGCTCCTCCGCCTCCGAATCGCGCACCGACCGGAGAATCCCCCAGAGCCCCATCCCGAAATCCGCCCCTCCGAAAACGAGATGGGCCGCCACCGCCGCCAGAAGAATACCATAGACCGCCGATTCAGGCGACATGGGCGTCCTCCGGGAAGGGCTCCCGCGCGATGGACCGAAGCGCCGCCACAAGGCCGGCCGTGAAAAGAACACACAGGACAACAACAATCCACAGGATCGTCCCCGCTCCGGACGCGTCCGTCACGGCCTCGGACGTCCGGAGAAGACCCTTCACCACCCAGGGCTGGCGGCCGAGTTCCGTTACCATCCAACCCGCTTCGAGCGCGAGAATGGACAGCGGCCCCGCCGCCACCGAGGCCCACAGGAAAAGCCGTCCCGACGGGACGCCGCGCCGACGCCAGGTCTCCCACGCCGCCCAGGCGGCCAGTCCCATCAGGGAAAAACCAACCCCCACCATGACCTGGAAGGCCAGATGCACCGGGAGCACCGGAGGCCGGTCCCGCACAGGAACATCGTCCACCCCGGACACCACCGCCTTGAAGTCGCGAAACGCCAGGAAGGAAAGCCCGCCGGGAATTTCAACCGCCCACCGGGTCTCCCGGGTTTTTTCATTGGGAATCCCCCCGATCCGGAGCGGCGCGCCGGCCTCGGTCCGGAATTGCCCCTCCATGGCGGCGAATTTGACCGGCTGGGTCCGCGCCGTCATCCTCGCGAGAAAATCCCCCGACCCGATCTGGAGCGGTGTCGCCACCGCCCCGAGCGCCAGGGCGAGCGCCATCGCCCGCCGGGTGTACCGGTTTTCCCTCCCCCTGAGCCGGGCCGCGGCATAGACGCCGGCCACGGCGAATCCGGTGACCATCCAAGCCGTCAAAATCATGTGAATCGCCTGGAGCGGGGCGGCCGGATTGAACAGCGCCGCAAGAATGTCCACCTCGACCACCCGGCCGTTCACCATCCGGAATCCCTGGGGGGTGTTCATCCACCCGTTCGCCGTGACCACGAGCCACGCCGATCCGATGCTTCCCGCCGCGACGGGAATCCCGGACAGCCAGTGCGCCCGGGGGGGTAGGCGATCCCACCCGTAGAGATACACTCCGAGGAAAATGGCCTCGACGAAAAACGCGAATCCTTCGAGCGCGAACGGAATCCCGGCCACCGGGCCGAATTTTTCGAGAAAGCGCGGCCAGAGCATCCCGAGCAGAAAGGCCACCATCGTCCCCGTCACCGCCCCGATGGCGAAGAGCGCCGTGAACGCCCGCGCCCACCGCCGGGCGATCGCCCGCCAGACGGGATCGCCCGTCCGAAGGGCCATCCCCTCCGCCGCGAGCAGAAGAAACGGCATCCCCACGCCGATGGCGGCCACGATGATGTGATACGCCAGCGCAAACCCCATGAGGATCCGCGCCGCGGCGAGCCCCTCCGGCATCAGCGTCCCCACGCCCCCTCCGCGAAATTCCGGAGGAGTTTCGGCCCCTCGTCGGTGAGAAACGACTCGGGATGGAACTGGACCCCCTCGAGGGGGAATTTGCGGTGCCGGATCCCCATCACCTCCCCCTCGGCCGTGCGCGCCGTCACCTCCAGTTCCGCGGGAAGCGTCTCCTCGCGGACGATGAGGGAATGGTAGCGGGTCGCCTCAAAGGGATTCAAAAGCCCCCGGAAGAGGGACTTCCCGTCGTGACGCACCGGCGACGTCTTGCCGTGCATGAGGCGCGGCGCCCGGACGACATCGCCCCCGAATACATGGGCGATGCACTGATGACCCAGGCACACCCCGAGGAGCGGAATCTTCCCCGCGAAGGCGCGGATGACGTCGTTCGACACCCCCCCCTCCTCCGGCGTCCCGGGCCCGGGGGAGATGAGGATGCGGAAGGGCTTCCGCCGGCGGATCTCCTCGACGGTGATGCAATCGTTCCGGAACACCCGGGAGGGAAACCCCAACTCGCCCAGGACCTGGACCAGGTTGTAGGTGAAGGAGTCGTAGTTGTCGATGATAAGAATCATGCGGGAACCGGTCCGGTGAACGCGGATACCCTCCCGCCGGAAACCATCAGGCCGTCGCGAAACAACGGACGGCGTCCTCGCGGGTCGGCACCACGGAGAAGAGCTGCGTCAACCCCAGCAGGTCAAACACCTCCTTCACGTTCGGAGGGGGATTAAGGAGGACGATGTTGCCGCTGTTCTCCTGGGCGCGGCCGACGGTCCCGATGAAAACGCCGGCGCCCGCGCTCGAAATGTACTGGAGTTCGGCCAGATCCACCACAATCCGGTACCTTCCCTGCTCGAACTGCTTGTTGAGCGCATCCTCGAGCTGCTCAAACGTGTGGGCGTCAAGAAACCCCCGCGTCTTGATGAGGGTCACCCCTCCGCTCACGTCGCTCACGTCCAGTCTCAGGTCCGGCATGTCACCCCTCCCCTCCTAGACCGTCTTGTTGAGGTACTTCACCATCCGGAGGTGATTCTTCCGCCCCCCGGGGGAATCGAACGCCACTTCGTCCATGATCTTTCGAATGAGAAAAATCCCCAACCCGTCGCGCCGCCCCTGGGCCAGATGCTCCCGGATGTCGGGCGTGGGGACGACGGACGGATCGAAGGGACACCCCGTGTCCGAGATCTCGATCTGGAACCGTTCGGGCGACACCGAGACCTCGATCTCGATGACGCCGCCGCCCTCGGCCGAATACGCATGCTCCATGATGTTCGCCACCGCCTCGTCCACCGCGACCATGATGCCATTGATGAGGTTCTGCGGGACGGCCCCCCGCTCGGCCACATCGGCGATGAACTGCCGCACGCTCTTCAAGTGACGCGTGTGGCTCGTGAGCGATATCCGGTCCAGGACCTTGTCCATTCGAATGCCCCTCTTGACCGCCCGTCTACAGCCGGCGGAAGGTGACCATGGTGATGTCGTCGTGTTGCTCCGCCCGGCCCTTATGCTCGTCCAGCCTGGCCACGATGGATTTTACAAAATCCTCCGAGCCTTTTCTAGCGTTCTCCAAAATGAGCCGGTAGAAATTCTTGTCCCCGAACTCATGGTTCTGGGCGTCCATCGCCTCGATCACCCCGTCCGTGTACAGGACAACCCGGTCCCCCACCCCAAGGATGATCCGGCCCTCCTGGGTGTTCTTTTCGAAAAGCGGGCCCTTGTCGAACCCCAGGGCGATGCCCTTGGGATTCAGAAGTTCGCAGTTGCCGGCGGCCTCCCGGAAAATGACCAGGGGATTGTGTCCGGCACTCGCGACGAGAAGTTCCCCGGTGCGGACGTTGAGGATGGCGTACGCGGCCGTGACGAACATCCCCCGCTTGATCTCCCGGGAGACCAGATAATTCGTCCGGACGAGGGCCTCGCGGGGGGAAAGCGTCCGGAGCGCCTCCGAACGCATGATGCTCCGTGTCATGCTCATGACGAGCGATCCCGGGATCCCCTTGCCCGACACGTCGGCCACGATGACGCCGAGGTGCTCGCGGTCCACCGGGATGAAATCGTAGTAGTCCCCCCCCACCTCGCGGGCGGCCCGGTAGAACGGGAAAAACTCGAATCCCGGAACCCGGGGCGGCCCCTTCGGGAGGAGCGAGGCCTGAATCTCCTTCGCCAGGGACAGATCGTGCTCGACCCGGTGGCTCTCCTTTTCCACCTCCCGCATTTTCTTGAGATTTTTCGTCATCTCGTCCACCGTGCCGGCGACGAGCCCGACCTCGTCGCTCGTGCGGGCGAGGGTGCGGTGATCGAAATCCCCCCGGGAGACAAGGCTGATGTCATGGACAAGCTGGCGCAGGGGCTTCGTCACCAGCGACGCCAGCCACAAGGACAGAAGAATCCCCATCCCGATGGCCCCGCCGGTCAGAATGATGATCCAGTTCATCACCTTGCCGCTCGCCTCGTGGATGCGGGCCGCCGAGAGGACCACCACCGCGGTGGCATCGGACACCCCGGACATGGAGCGCATGGGCTTCTTGAACATCCGGAAGGGAGTGCCGTCCGCCAGGGTTCCATCGCTGATGCCGATGTCCGTTTTTACAATGTCCTTCCCGCGGCGGAAGGACCACTCCCGCGGATTCCGGCTCGAGAACTCGACCTGGCGGGTCCCGCTCGCGGCGGCGATCATCCCCTGCCCTTTCAGGAGATAAACATCGAGAATTTCGGCATCGCCCCCCCCCTTCGATCCACCGTCTTCGAGAATCCGGGCGAGAACTTCCTGGGGGTCCCGTCGCGGGGCGGACGCCGGCGCGGGGGCCGGCGGCTTTCCCCCCTCCGCCTTCTCCCCGCCCTCGGGCTTCGCGGACGGCCTCGGCCCGCGCCGGGGAGAATTCTCACCCGGGGGCGGGGCCTGCACGAGATCGCCCGTCCAATAATCCGTCTCCGCCAGGGCGATGGCGGCGGCCATCATCGCCCCGCGCTTGTTGATCTCCTCGTCCATCTCCTTTTCCACGATGCGGCTCACCGACATCCCGAGGACGAGCGTGAGCACCATGACCAGCCCGCTGACGTAGAGGCAGAACTTGAACGCGATACGGATCCCCTTCGGGCGCTCGCGGACGGCATCCTGCCGTTCCCTGCGGGCCTTCCCCGTAATTTTGGGCGTGGATGCCCCGGTCGCGGTAATCGCCTTCATCAGGCCGGACGATCGCATCCCGGGTTTCTTCTCCGGCAGTGGAATCCCGGTCGTCGTCCCCTTCACTTCCCCGGCGCCGGGCTTCTTCGTGGCCGGGGATGTCGCCAACCGGGGCGCCTTTTTCTTGCGTTTGAAAATCCCCAGAAACCCGCGGCGTTTGGGACGGGCGGCGGATGTCTCATCCTCCTCGACTTCTTCCTCCTCCTCTTCCACTTCTTCCACTTCTTCCTCTTCCTCTTCGACCTCCTCTTCCACCTCCGGCTCGACCTCCCGCGGAACCTCCACCTTCTTTTTGGGGAGCGCCACCGGAACGACGGGCTTCGGTCCGGGGGAAACCGCCGGCTTCCCCGGAACGGCCTTCGGCGCCGGGCCGGGCGCCCCGGGTGCGCCAACCGCCTTCCGCAGGCCGGACGGACTCTCCCCGGGTTTCTTCTCCGGCAATCCCTTCCGCGGAATTTGATCCTCGGTCATAACCCGCCTCGATTCCCCGGCGTCTCCCCGGTTCCCCCGGGAAGACGCGCCAGATACACAAGCCCGGACAACACCGTCGCCGCCACGGCCAGCCATACGCACACCCGGGTGGCCCCATGCGCCCAGACAACGTCCCTCCCGTGCCCCAGATAGAGCACCACCGCGCAGACCGCCACAAATTGAACGACAAGCTTCCCTTTTCCCGCCATCAAACTTCCGAAGGGCGTCCCGCGCCCCTCCAGAAGTTCCCGAACGTTCCCGATGAGAAACTCCCGCGCCACGATGACCACCACCATCCAGGCCTCCACCCCCGCGTCACGGCCGATCGCCAGAATAAAGGCCCCGGCGATGAGGATCTTGTCCACGACGGGATCCGTCACCCGGCCGAAATCCGTCTCCAAATGCCACGCCCGGGCCAGATATCCGTCGAGAAAATCCGTGATCCCCGCCAGGAGGAACACGGCCAGGGCCGCGTCCAGATACCCCCGTTCCTCCCGCGTGAAGAGCACGAAGAACACCACCCCCAGAACCAGCCGCAGGACCGTCAACCCGTTGGGGATATTCAGCATGCCCCGTCCGCCATTTAAAGCCCAATCATACCCGATGGGGACGGAAAACCCAAGGGGTTAGTTACGCGGTTATGCGGACGACCGCCCATGGGATAAGATCCCCGTCCACGGGCGACAGGCCGCAATAACCGGGACTCGTGGCGCGCGGGAAGTCTGGAGAGTCGGCGAGTCAGCGAGTCGCCGAGTCTACAGACAGAGAATCACCAAACACGAAAACACGAAAAAGACTTGCCACCGAATCACGGAAAACCACGGGAACACGGAAGAAGAACAGGTCAACGGGCGATGCGAACGTGGCGCAGCAGGCGCGGGCTTTAGACCGTCGCCTGCCTGCGCTTGTTGGCGAGTTTGATTATCGTTGTTCTCTTCATTGCCCTGAAGGACTTCATGGCGTTGAGACTGTTCGCTTTCGCGTCATGTCGGTAGATGTGGCGGAGGATTCCCTCCAGTTCCCGAATCTCCTCCTCCCTGATGTTGTCCCAGACCGTGAATACGGAGCAATGAGTCCAGAGGTTCGCCTTCCGCCTGCGATGGCTTCTGAGGCGCCGTCGGATATTCGCATCTGACATGCCGACATATACGACGTTGAAGATGCGATTCGCCTTTGCTTCAAAAAGAGCGTAGATCCCGCGAAGACCTTTGGGGAGGGCGTCAATACTCTCTATCGAAAGGTGCTCCAGCCTCCGTTCGATCAACCTGAGTGGTGATTGTCTCATTACTCCCTCTCCGTCAACAATTAATAGACGTCGCACCGGAAAATCATACTGTCCGCGCGGAAGCATAATATATCAAGCCAGCACGAAGACAACGTGATTCCATTATTCCGCATTCCGTGCTCCGTTGAAAACCCCTCCCGACAACAGGCAAATTGGACGATCTTTATAGAGACAACTATAGGAGATCGTCCATGCCTCGACTTCCCTTCACCAAGTCAACCTTAGCGCTCGCACGCCAAGCGTTGGACACCGCCAAAC
>JAZDJP010000054.1:0-8981 GCA_043803805.1 Planctomycetota bacterium | reverse complement strand
GTCGTGATACGTCGGATAGGTTTCGTGCCCGGGCCGGAAATAGAAAATCCGCCCGGCGCCCCGCCGGAAGGTGACGCCGCTCCGGAAAACCTCGCCGCCGGCGAAACTGCTGATGAGCACGGTCTCGTCCGGCTCGGGGATGTCGAAAAATTCCCCGTACATTTCCTCGGCGGGCAATATGAAATGATCGTCAATCCCCTCCACCACCGGGTGCCCCGGCCGCGTCACCCAGAGGATTTCCCGCTCCCCCGCCTCCCGCCACTTGAGGTCGCACCCCGTCCCCATCAACAATTTAAAGGGCTTGGAGAAATGGGCGCTGTGAAGGGGAACGAACCCCATCCCCGCCCACACCCGCGCGCGCACGCGCTCGGCGACGGCGTCGGCGACGTCCTTGTGGGCCATGTGGCCCCACCACAGCAGGACATCCGTCTCCTCGAGGACACTTCCCCCGAGCCCGTGCTCCGGCTCGTCGAGGGTCGCCGTGCGAACGGAAAGATCCGGGGACTTCGCCAGGTGGGCCGCGATGGCTCCGTGCATCCCATCAGGATAGAGAACCCGGATCTTCTCGTTCTTCTTTTCGTGACGGTACTCGTTCCAAACGGTGACGCGGATGGCGGCGGACATGACAATCTCCCTGGGAAAAGGGCAAACCCGGGAAATAATGATACCCGGCGCGCCCCACCCTTCCCACGAAAAACCTTCTTGAAAACCCCTCCTTCCGACGGATACTCGTGGCATGGACCCGTTCATCGCACCCGCCCTCGACCGGTTCGTCATCCGCCGGGTTATCCGCGCCCTCGGGGAACGAGCCCACCGCCCGAAGGAATTTCCGCCCGCGCCGCCGGCCTTCCGTGAACTCTTCCCCGCCGATCCGCCGCCGCCGGCGGCCCTCGCGTACATTAACCCGCCGGGGCGAAACAACGAACGCGAATTCGCCTTCCCGAGCCCCGCGCCGTGCGGCAACTCCGCCAACGACATCGCCCGGGGCCGGCATTACCCCTTCCACGGCCGGGCGCGCCGGGCGTCCGTCGTCCTCCTCCACGGCTGGCTCGATCCCTCCTATGGCTACACCGGCCGGCTCGCCCGCCATCTCGCCCGCGCCGGCCATGACGTCTTTCTCCTCCAACTTCCCTGGCACATGGACCGGAAAGTCCCGGGCCTGCGGAGCGGGGAGAACGCCCTCACCGCGGATCTCCCTCGAAGTCTCCTCACCCTGCGGCAGGCCGTGGCGGACGTCCGCGCCCTCCTTGGAACCATCCTCGACCGGGACGGCGGGCGGACCGGGGTAATCGGCGTCAGTTTCGGCGGCTGGATGACGGCGCTGGTCGCCTGCGCGGAGACGCGTCTCGCGTTCGCGGTGATGGCCATCCCCGCCCTCCATCCGACGCGGATCGTCTGGGAGGAGCCTCTGGGGGAAACCCTCCGGCGGGACCTCGCCGCGGCCGGGCTCGACCGGAACCGGACGGCCCCCTGGCTCGACGGCGCGGACCCTGCGCGCCTTGCGCCGCGCATCGCGCCGGAACGCATCGGGTTGATTCTGGCCCGCCATGATCAATTCATCCCGCTTGCGGAAGGACGGCGCCTGGTGGAAACCTGGAACGTTCCCCACGTCGTCATCCTGCCGGAAGGCCACATCAGCTTCCTCTTTTCCCGGGGCCTCACCGCGGGAGTGACGGGGATGATGGGAACGATTCTCCGGCGCGGGTGACGCGCCGGCCAGGAAGAACGTCAGGAAACGCCACGCCTTTCGCTTTTTAAATTCGCCCCGGCTACACTTCCCCGCGCTTCACGTTGGTCGCCCGGCGCGAACAACAGGCCATCATCCTTTTCTGTCTTGAGTGTCGTCCACATAAGTCGGGCTTACTTCCCTTCCCACGGCGGCGTCGCGCTCCCGGACGGCTCGGGGAGGCCGGTGGCGTACGTCGGCGCCCCGACGGGGGCCCCCTTCACCGGAGGGCCCGGGTAGTCGGCGTCGCCCACCGCGCCGGCGTTCCCCAGCGTCCAGGCCAGTTCCCGGAGCGGGAAGACGTAGGAGAGATTCTTTTCCCCGGCCCGATCGAGAAGAAGCCGCCGCCCGGCCTCCCGCGCGATGAGTCCCCGCACGAGAAGCTCCGCGTCGTCCCACACCGGCGGCCCGCCGCTCCGGAGGCAGATGGCGACCATCCCCGTGCCCCACGCGGTCAGGTGCCTGTGGGACCGTGTCTTCGGCTCGGGGTTGGGGTAGTTGTCGAAACCGCCGTCGAGATTCTGGGTGTAAAGCGTCCCCTGGAGGGCCCGGCGGAAAACGACCGGGTCGATCGCGACCTTCGCCCGGATTCGGGCGCCCTCGAGCCCGGACAGGGCATAAAACGCCTGCGGGAGCTCGAAGTCGTTGGGGCTCTCATAGGCGTCGTCGCCGAGCGAGTTCCCCTGGGCCTCCCCGGGCGCGGGATCGCGGTAACTCCAGAGCCCGCTTTTAAGCTGACGCGAAAGGATGACCTTGACGCATGTGTCGATCGCCGGAAGACAGCCGACGGGATCGAATTCGGAAAGGAGGGTCGAGCCGATCGAATAGACGTACCGGTCCGGGCTCACGCCGGACGCCGGAGCGCCCTTCGCCGGGGCCTTCCCGACCGCCGGAGGAGGCTCGCCGACCTTCCGGGCAAAGGCGTCGATCGCGGCCCGGAGCGGCGCCGCCTCGGAGAGCCGCACCGCGTCGCGCAGCGTGATGGCATCCTTCCCCGTGAACGGCGTGGCCGCCGGACGCTTCGGCTTCGGCGCGCCCGCGGCCGGTTGAGGCACATCATCGAGAAACGCGCTCTTCGCCTTTTCCCATTCGGGCCGGCGCGCCTCGGGCCAGGCGGATCGTCCGTAGTACACGCCAACGAGTTCGGCCCGGCGGGCGGTAAATTTCTTCCGGACGGCCTCCCGCGCCTCCGGACTGCCGATGTCCTCCAGCACCCAGCCGGCGAGGATGGCCGCGCCGGCCTCGGGGTGATCCAGCAGCGCGATAAGTGTGGGCTCGGCATCGGCGCGCCGGTCCAGGGCCTCGAGCATCCCGGCGGCGACGAGACGCTTGTCCCAGTCGCCGCTCGACAACCATGGCATCATCGCCTGCGCCACGTCCTCCCGCGGATAATATCCCAGCGCCTGGGCCAGCCACGGCGCCCAGCGGAGGGGATTCCGCGCGGCCCTGGAGAGAAGTTCGCCGACCGGCAGGAATTTCCCCTTTCGCGCCAGGAGAATCACCGCGGTCGTGAGGGTCTCGGGATTTTCGGAATCGAGAAACGGGACGACCGCCTCGACCCGCGCGACGGGCCAGCCGAAATCGGCAACCGCCCGAAGCGCCGCCAGCCGCACCTCAAGGGATTCGTCACCCAGGAGGCGGACAAGGGCCTCCGATTTCGTGCGATCATAAAGGATGAGGTACGGATGGGTTTCGAGAAACCGCGGCATCTGGGCCGGCTGGGCCCAGGGGGCCTTGGCGATCTCCTTCCGGATTTCCTCGGCGATCTGCCGGTGGGTCACCACAACCGCCTCCGGTCCCGGGGCCGCGGGAGCGGGGCCTTTGGGGTTTTTCATGCCCGCGAAACGCTGGCGGCAACGATCGAGAAGAAGCGCCCGCGCGGCAATGGTGACGTCCCGCTCTCCGGACGCGTTCGCCTTGAGAAGCGTCGCGAACGACCGCGGACGGACCGGGCGGACGGGCACGTTCGGGAAATACGTCTCCCAGACCGCCGGGGCCGCCATCTCGCCCGCTTTGAACACCTCCTCGAGGGCCTTCATCCGCTCGGTCCCCGACTCCGACCGGAGACGCTTGACCAGGTCCCGGCCGCGGTCGGCGGGCGACGCGGCGAGAAAGAGCGTGGCGGCCGTGGCCGCGAGTACGAGAAGGGCGCCGCGGAATTTCAGGGCTCGCATGATCATGACGCACGGCCCCCCATTTTCCGGAGAGTCCATATCATCCGAACGGCGCACAAAAGTCAAGAATTTATTCCGGGGACCTATTCCGGGACCTATTCCGCCTACCTATTCCGGGGACACTCACCAATAATCGATCCACGTTTCACGAATCACAAGTCACGTTCCTGCGATTTCAGTTTGAAGTAGTGCGTCCTCGGCGACGCCGTCGGCGTCACCTTCTCGATGACGCCCTCGGCGAGAAGCCGTTTCAGGTCGCGGCCAACGGTAAATGGGGAGACGCCGAGAAGGACCGCCAGTTCCAGGCGGGTGAGCGACCCGTGGTTGCGGAAAAGGCCCCGGAGGCGTTCGTGCCGGCGGAATTGGCTTTTCCCCGCGCGCAGGAAGTGTTCCTCCGCGGCGCGGTCCGCTGGAATCCCGGCCCGCGGTTCCGGTTCCCCGGTCGCCGGGGCGGGGGCGATGGCCGGGGGCGCGGCGGCGCGGATCGCGGTCAGTTCCGCCGGGCCGTAACGCAAGGCCTCGGAGTTCAGCAGGCGCATCCGCTCGACGAAATTCTTCAGTTCCCGGACGTTCCCGGACCACGCCTGTCCGAGAATCCATCCCCGCACCTCGGGGGAGATCTCCGGTTGCCGTCCGTCCCGCCGGCCTTCCCGTAGCAAATGAAGCGCGAGGGGCAGGATGTCGTCGGGCCGCTCCCGCAGCGGCGGCAGATAGATTTCGAGCCGCTGAAGACGATAACGCAGATCCTGACGGAAACGGTTTCCGGCGGCGAGCGCACCGAGGTTCGCGTTGGTGGCGGCGACGATGCGGCAGGATATCCCGCGGATCGCGGCGCTTCCGACCGGGCGGATCTCGTTCGTTTCCAGCACCCGGAGCAACGCCACCTGGAGGCGGGCCGGGATGTCGCCGATCTCGTCGAGGAGCACCGTTCCGGCGCCGGCCTCCTCGAAGATTCCCCGGTGGGCGCGCTCCGCCCCGGTGAAGGCGCCCCTTTCGTGGCCGAAGAGTTCGCTTTCGAGAAGCGATTCGGTGATGGCGCCGCAGTTGACGGCCAAAAACGATCCTTTCGCACGGGGGCTTTCCTCGTGGATGGCCCGCGCCGCGAGTTCCTTGCCCGTGCCGGTCTCGCCGGTGATGAGCACCGGGGCGTCGAGCGGGGCGTAGCGGCGGATCGTGGCGCGGATGTCGGCCAGGGCGCGGCTGGGGCCGATCAGCCGATCCGCCCCGCGCGCCGGGGCGGACGGAGGTTCCGGAACGGCCGCGGCCGCGGGAACGCCGGAGGGCGTCCCTGTCATCACGCGCGCCAGCCACGCGGAATCCCCGGGTGACAGTTCGCAGGCCATGCGAACTTCAAAATCGAGGCGTCCCCGCGCCCGGTATCGGTCACAGGCGGCCGTGACCGCGGTGATGTGGCGGGCGGCGGCGGCGCGGTTTCCGTCCAGGAGTTCGATCCGCGCCAGGAAGAGATCGTCGAGGTAGTGGATGTTGCCGATTTCCCGGCGCTTCCCGATGGCGTGGCGCGCGGCCTCGAGGTGTCCGGAGGCGAGTTCCGCGCGGACCAGGTTCAGATGCGTGATCCCCGGTTGCCGAAAATACGCCTCCCCGCCCTCGGCGGCGCTCTCCCGTGCGAGCGCCAGGGCTTCCTCGGGGCGCCGCTCGAGCAGGTGATGCCAGACCCGGATGAATGGGGGAATCTTGTCCGGTTGCGGCTCGGGGCCCGCGTAATCGTCCATCCGCGGGTCGTCGAATCCGATTTCCCGGTAGGCCCGTGCGAGAGACGCGTCCCCCTCCATCATGGCGATGGCGGCCCGCAGCCACCGGAATTCGCCGCGATGGCGGGCCAGACGTCCGCTGGCCCAGACCGGATCCACGGGGAGGGGCATTCCCGCGATGATGTCGCGCGCGGCGGCCGCCTGGCCGGTTTCCACCGCGTTCACCATCGTGATCCACCGCAGGAGATCGGCGTACTCCGGATCCGCGCCGATCTCGGCGATGACGGCGGGGATCCCGGCCAGAAGGCCCTGGGGGGCGAAGGACCACGCGTAACCGATCCGCGTGATCGGGCGGCGGGGCGAGTCGCGGGGGATCACCGCGAGCATCTCCCGGAGGATGGTCTCCCGCCGGGCCACGTTCCCACCGACATTGATCAGGTACGCCTCCATCTGGAGCTGGAGCGCCCGGATTTCCGGCGGGGTGCGGGGCGTTACGAGGGTCCGGGCGCGCCGGGTGAGGGCCTGGACCTCGTCATATCGTCCATGATTGTTGGCGGCTTCCGCCCAGATTTCGAGGAGGAGAAGATGCAGATCCGGATCGCACCGGCTGAGGTCAAGCGCCCGGACGAGATTCATGGCATCGTCGCAGGTGCGGGGATCATCCCGGACATCTCCCAACATCGCGATGGCCTGGACCACGGGGTCCCGGGGTTCCGGGAGCGTGCGCGCGAGATCCCCCAGCTTCCCCGGGTTGCGGAGAAAAGCGGTCACCAACGGGTGAGGGGAGGATTCCCGGGAGTTTGGTGGAGTTCGGGGTGTTGGCATTGTAGTTGTCTTATAATTGCCATTGTATTGTCAGATAATTGTAAATCAATTGAATTATGTCCAAGGCAGTTTTGCGCCAAAGTCATAATATGTTTATCCCGTTTGAGTTACGAATCGAGAGGTAATCGGCATCCTCCTTGCTATCTACTCCATCGAGAACGCTGGAAAAGGAGGAGTCATGACGCGCCTGACCGAAGTCCTGAAAATCGTCGGGAACGCGATGCCGGCGGATTGCGCCGCCGCCGCCGGGATGACACTGCACGTCGCCAACACCCGGGCGCTGCGGGAGGAGGCCTGGGGGCTGGTCCACCGGATGTACCGGGCCAGGGGGATGGAGAAGTCGAATTCCGCGAAAATGCGGATCCTGCCCGCCGACGCCCATCCGGAGGCGACGACGTTCCTCGTCCGGCACGACGGGCGGTGCGTGGCGACGCTGACGCTGGTTCCGGACAGCCCGCTCGGGTTGCCTTCGGGAGAGGTGTGCGCGGCGGCGTTCGAGAAATTGCGGCGGGAGGGGCGGGTCTTTTGCGAGATGACGAAACTCGCGGTGGACGTGGACGATCTCCCCGGCGGGGCCCGGGCGGGGATCCCGGCGCTTCTGGATCTTTTCCGTCTGGCCTACCTCACGGCCCGGTGGATTCTGGGCGCGACCGACATTGTCGCGTCGGCGCGTCCCCACCATGCGCGGTTCTATGAGAACACCCTGCTGTTTGCGCCGATCGGCGGGCCGGCGGCGTACGACTCCGTGGAAGGGACGCCGGGGGTGCCGATGCGCCTCGATCTCACGACGGCCCAGGCGCGGTATTTCGCGCGCTACGCGAACCGGTCCGGGTCCCGGAACCTTCACGACGCGTTCGTCCGGGAGGACGACGCCCGGACCGTCGCGTGGATCGCCGAAGGGCGGCGGCCTCTTGTTGCGGAGGATTTCCGGTATTTCTTCGTTGAAAAGACGAATCTCCTGGCGGACGCCGATCCCGTGGCCCGCCAGTACCTGCGGAAATTTTATCCGGACACGCCGGATCGCGTTTTCCCCGGGCGGGCTAACCGCGGAGCGGGACATCCCCGTTCCCCCGTCATGGCGGAGACGATTCGCGGCCGGGAGGCGGAACATCACACGGAGGGCGTGACCATGGACGCGCTTGCGGGATTGGTGAAGGCGTTGGAGGTCCGGACCTCCCTGCTCGAGGGATTGCTCGGGGCGGCACCGGCGCCGGAAACGCAACGGGTGGTCCGGGAGGCGAAATCCCCCGCGGAGGCGCGACGGGAGGAACTGATTCACGCGTGACGTTCGCATCATCGGCGGCCACATGAAAACAAGGAGGCGGTCATGAACGGAATCATCACGAACTCCACGACGGCGAAAAACCGGATGCGGCGCTGGCGAGTCGCGGGGGATGCCGGCGTGGCGCGTCCCGCGCCCGCGGCGGCGCCCAAGCCGCTGGATTTGGAAAAAATCGCGAAGGCGTATTCCTCCGCGCCGTGGTGGTACGATTTGCGCGGGTGCTTCATCCTGACCACCACCTACCAGGCGACGCTCTGGTCCCAGATCCGGTTCTTCGGACGGAACATCCGCGCGAAACACCTCGAGGTCGCGGTCGGCACCGGGACGCTTCTCCGGATGACCCTTTGGGTCCGCGCGCTTCTCGGACGGCCGAAGGCCGAGATCACCGGGATGGACTATTCCGACATGATGCTCTCGGGCGCCGAGCGGTATTTCGCCGGGAATCCCCGGATCCGGCTCTACCGGGGGGACGTGACGGCGCTCCCGGAGCCGGACGGGGCGTTCGAGTCCGTGAACATCGCCAATGCGTTCCATTGCTTCGCCGACCCGGCGGGGGCGCTCCGGGAGATCCGCCGGGTGCTCGCGCCGGGCGGGACGCTGGCCATGAACGTGCTTCTCCATCCGCGCGGGGGATGGCTCCGGCGCCGGGTGGCCGGGGTTGTCAACGCCTGGGGCATCCGGAAGGGGATCCTCGTTTCCCCGTTCCACCGGGAGGACGTGCGGCGGCTTCTCGTATCGGCCGGCTTCGCCATCACGACGGAGCGTGTCGGGGGAAATTGCTTCTCGGTCGCGGCGGTGCGGCGGGAGGCCTGACGCGCGGGGGCGGGGCGTTCGTGAAGAAAATGGTAAGGTTCGCGGGTCAGGACAATTTCATGTTTCCGGAACTTGAATTAAGTATTATGTCCCCAGAATAGCCATCACTTCGCCTCCCGTGAGTCATGCGGTGGCAACGTGACGTCACCCTCCGTTCCGCTCGGCCCGCGAGGCGGGGTAGCGGGAGGGTCATTTCCTTTCGGCATCGTTGGGTTTGGAGGCGATTCAACCCCGAACGTATCCTTGAGGATTCTTTTAACACAAGGCAAAACCTCTCCCATATTTCGAGATGATAATTTCTCGCCTCTTAACCCGACTTCGCTGATTCGCGGTTTTTGGAGTTGAGAAACGTTGATTTTTCAATCCTGCCGGCTCAAAGGTCTTCACTACATTTTGCGCATTGCCACCGGCTTTTCCGCATGAATTTTCGGCGGCGGTTGAGCCGGCAA
>JAZDJP010000053.1:0-34126 GCA_043803805.1 Planctomycetota bacterium | reverse complement strand
TCGGCGTGGAACCGTTCCTCATCGCGGCGACCCTCGAATCCATCATCGCCCAGCGCCTCATCCGGAAGATCTGCCTGCAATGCCGGCTGGAGTACCAGCCCAGCGACGGGGAACTCATGGAACTCAACCTCCGGCGCGAGAGCGTGAAGGACCGCCTCTTTTATTACGGCAAGGGTTGTGACAACTGCAATCACACCGGCTACAAGGGCCGCACCGCCATCTTCGAGATCATGGCCATCACCGACTCCATCAAGGAGCTCATCATCGCCAAGGCCTCCACCGGCACCATCCGGGACAAGGCGCGCCTCGAAGGCATGAAAACCCTCCGCGACAGCGCCATGTTCCGGCTCTACGAAGGCACCACCACCATCGAAGAAGTTCTGAAGGCGACGCAGTTTCAGGATACCATCCAATAATCGTCAGCGAGTCGGCGAGTCGGCGAGTCAGCGCGTCTCCGAGTCACCGAGTCGAAACATCGGAAAGAAGGGAGAAGAAGTCTGGAAGTCTTGGAGTCTGGGAGTCGCCGAGTCAGAAAGAGAAACATCGTCTTTCGAACAAGGAGTATTGCAAGGAGGGGGGCGTGGCGGTCATCGGAAAGGCGTTGTTGGGGAAGGAAATCCTGGAATTCCGGGAGCGGAGCATCCTTCATAATCATTTTTCCAGATATGCGTCCAGGCGCATATCTTGATAATACAGGGCATTTGTAGCGCAAGAAAGGATGGGAGGTGTTCATTACTCATTTATTGGCAATAAGTTAAGATATGGAAATCGACATCGTCGTTGTCCTGTGGTAATTTGTATTGGCGTCGTTGATTATGATTCAACGATGCGACATCTAATAATTGTTGGAAGCTGAGGAAATGAAAACAAAAGAACAATGCGCCCAAGAGATTATGCAGGAAATTCACGACATCCTGTGGAACGACTGGGACCCAATCGGCGTGAAGGGCCTCGGACCAGAAGATGAATACGATTCCTACATTGGCGGAGTCTATAGATTGCTCGCATCCAAAGCTCCAAAAGAAACGTTATCCGCACATTTGCAGAAAATCGAGACAGACTCCATGGGCCTGTCACCTGCTCGCCAAGAGGTCGTCAACAAAGTCGTGGATAAACTTTCAAAATTGGATGTTTCAATCGAAAACAGAATGGCTTCCAACAAGGGCATGAATGGTACTCGATGAACCTGCGGTTCATCTCGACCATTATGCCATGCGTTCATCCAAATCTTTCCACCCCTCCGCAGAAAAAGCGCTTGCAAAGGATGCCTTTACTTGACATTTTGCTGGAATGTGATGTATAATGATGGTGTATAACATTGGAGGTGCGCCATGGTGAGGACACAGATCTACCTGACGGAAGAAGAAAGAGCCGGACTGGACGCTGTCGCCAGGGCAACCGACAAGAAGCAATCGGAGATTATTCGCGAGGCCGTGGATCGGTTTCTGGACCTGTCCAGGGGCCACCGCCGAAAAGCCGTCCTGGATGAGGCTGCGGGGATGTGGAAGAATCGGAAGGACTTGCCTGACTTCACGGCGGCGAGACGTTCCTGGGACCGGGGTTGAGATCATGGCGAAACACGTCCTGGTTGACACCGATGTGATGGTTGATTTTCTTCGGGGTTATCCGAAGGCCGTTGCCCTGGTTCAGGCGCAATCCTCACGGATCATCCTGTCGAGTATCGTTGTTGCGGAACTCTACGCGGGTGTGAGAGGCGATGAAGAGTTGAATGCGCTCGATGGCCTCGTTCATTTGTTCCGTATCGTTCCGGTATCCCCCGAACTCGCAAGAACCGCCGGGCTCTACAAGAGTGAGTATGCAAAGTCTCATGGTGTCGGTTTGGCCGACGCCATCATCGCCGCCACGGCTCAAGCCGAGAATGCGGATTTGATCACCCTTAACGCCAGACACTATCCCATGATCAGCAGACTGACGCCGGCTTATGCAAGGACTTCCCGCGATGCCTGATTCCGAACCCCGATCCCCGGCTCATCGACAATTCGCGATTTTCCCTCTTTGACTCGGCGACTCTGACTCGCCGACTTCTTGCCGTGGTTCCCGGCGTTTCTGCTTGCCATATCCCCGCCGCATGTGATATCATCCCGGCGTCATGCCGACGTTCGCCTACGAAGCCGTTGACAGCAAGGGCAAGGAGTCCAAGGGGGTCATCGAGGCCGCGACCTCCGACGAGGCCGTCGCCAAGATCCGCAAGATGGGGCTCCTGCCCATGCAGGTCAAGGCCAAGGGGGGCGGCGGATCTGGCGGCGCAACCGGTTCGAAAAAATCTTCGGTAGTCGCCACGGCCCCCGAGGCCGCGAAAAAGAGGGGATTCTCCCTCGCCTCCCTGCAGGGCGTCAGCCGCAAGGAACTCACGCTTTTCACGTCACAACTCTCCACCCTGCAGGACGCCGGTCTGCAGATTGTGCGGTCCCTCAAGATTCTCGAAGGCCAGCTGAAGGGCGGCGCCCTCAAGGGCATCGTCAAGGACGTCGGAGAAAGCGTGGAAAGCGGGAGCACCCTCTCGGAGTCGATGGCCAAGCACCCCCGCGTCTTCGACCATCTCTACATCAGCATGGTCCGGGCGGGCGAGGCGGGCGGGATCCTGGAAGTCATCCTCCAGCGCCTCTCCCAGTTCATGGAGAAATCCCAACGCCTGCGCCGGAAAATCAAGGGGGCGATGGTCTACCCGACCATGCTCGTCACCGTGGCCACCCTCATCATGGCGGTCATCATGGTGGTCGTGGTGCCGAAATTCGATGAGATCTTCAAGGAACTCAAGACCGACCTGCCGACGCCCACCCTCATCCTGTTCGGGTTGTGCAACGTCATCAAGAAGCTGTGGTTCCTGATCCCGCTCATCCCGGTGACGATCATCACCGCCGTCAAGATGCTCGGGATGAACCCGACGGGTCGCTTCTACATCGACCGCTTGAAGTTGTCCGCGCCCCTCTTCGGCGTCATCATCCGGAAGGCCACCATCGCGCGACTGGCGCGGACGCTGGGGACGCTGGTTCAAAGCGGCGTGCCCATTCTGGAGGCCCTCAACATCACCCGGGACACCGCGGGGAACGCCTGCGTCGCCAAGGCCGTCGGCGACGTCCACGACAGCATTCGGGAGGGCGACACCATCGCCGAGCCGCTCTCCCGGAGCGGCATTTTCGACGACATCGTGGTGAACATGATTGACGTCGGCGAACAGACGGGCGAGCTCGACAAGATGCTCATCAAGATCGCCGACAACTACGACTACGAGGTCGACACGGCGGTGGAGGCGATGATGAGCGCGCTCGAGCCCCTCATGATCCTCGTGATGGGCGCCGTCGTCGGATCCATCGTCATCTGCCTCTTCATGCCGCTTGTGAACATCATCACGACCCTCGGCGAGCAGAGCGACAAGGGGGCCCGCAGCGGCATCAAGTAGGCATCCGATCCGGCCCGCCGAATTTCCTTTTGATATTTTCACGAAACGATTACGACGTGAGATGTGTCAGGGCGTCCGGCCCGATCCTGTCCCCGCGGGACGGCCCCAGCCCCATTCCGCCAGAAGCAGAAGAACGCACGCCACCGCGATCCACCACCATCCCGCCCGGGCCGTTTCGCCGGCGTGGCCGCGTCCGGACATCCGCCCGGGCGGCATGTCCCGACGCCGGCCGGAAAGCCGCCCCTCGGCGGAATCCAGAAGCCCCCGCGCCTGCCACACCTCCCCCCGGCCGGGCGCCTCCGCCATCACGTTCGCCCAGAAAATGGGAAATGACACCGATTGACGCCATGACGCGGCGGCCGGATCAAACCCCATCACGACAATCTTCTGCGCCGGCGTTTCCATCCGCGCGAGGACGGGCCATGCGCCCACGGAAGCCAGGACGCGGGCCGCCGGGGAAAACACCATGTGCGCCGACCCGGGCGCCGCCAGCCCCTCGAGACGCACCCCCCGAAGCAGGGAATCCCCCGGCTCGCGGACGGCGACGGGACCGGCCGGATTGCGTCCCGCCGTCCGGACGCCGTTCCAGACGCCGTCCGGCGGATCCACGATGACCACCACCGCGCGGGACTCGACGGACGGCGCCGCCCGGATGTAGAGCGCCAGTTCCGCGTCAACCGGCTCCGCTCCCGCGGGCTCCTGCACAATCCGAATGCCGGGGTTCACCGCCAGAAGCGCCTTCTCCACGTCGGAGGAACGCCCCCCCCTCACGGCCACCGTCCCGGCCGCGGGCACGCGCACCAGGCGAACGGAATCGTCCACCGGGAAAATATCGCCCGGCGCAAGACGGATCTCGAGCGGCGCGGCCGCGACCTCCGGAATCGGAATCCAGACCGCCCGCTCCCCCTCCCCGGCCGGAAGGTCCGCGGCCTCCTCCCCGAGAACCCGTCCGGCAACGGAGACCTCGACCGTCACCCTTCGCGGCGCGCCCAATTCGTGCCGCAACGCGACGAATAACCCCTCCCCGGACATCACAACGGCGCTGGCGATGCCGACGTTCTCCACGGGATGGCCCGAATACACGACGACCATGCCATTTCCTTCGTAGGCCGGCGCCAGGGGCCGCGTGCCGTCGGAAAAAACAACGACCCCCGCCCCTCCCCTCGCTCCGACGGCGGCCGCGACGAAATCCCCGATGTCGTCCGGAAGCGGCTCGGGGGCGAAACGGCCGGCCGCCCGAATCACCTCCGCGGCGGACGCGTCCCGGAGGACCGTTCCGCCCCCGCGCGCGGCGCGGATCAATTCAAACCGGTCGGACGGCGCCGCATCCGATGCGAAACGGCGCAGGGACGCCATCTGACGCTCCCACCGCCCGTCCTTCACGCCCAGCGACGCGGACGTGTCCATGACAATCCGCCAGTACTCCCCGCGGCCTCCTCCGAAAAGAGGGCCGGCCGCCGCGACGATGAGAACGCTCCAGATTGCGATCTGGAAAACCGTCCGGGGCGGGATGCGCCTCCGCCGCGCGGCCTCGGGAAGCGCCCCGGTCTCGGCCAGACGCTCCCAAATGTACAGCGATCCCACCCGAAGCCGCCGGGGGGCGCGCCGGCGGGCGAGCCATAACAACACCGGGATGAGAAAGAGCGCCCCGAGAACGGCGGGCGTCTCAAATATACCAGCGGGCACGCGACAATTCCTCGAATAGAAAATCCTCGAACGGCCGGACGGTGACCGATCTCCCGAGGAAGAGCCCGTGGCGGCGGGCGTGGAGATCCCCCTCCCGGGAGAACCGTTCCAGTTCCCGCCGGTAGGCGTCCGAGGCAATCTCCCCCACCGCCATCCGCCGGGTCCGCCCGGTCTCGGCGTCCACAAACTCCCACTCCCCCGCGAGGAGATCCGGCTCCGCCTCCTCCCGCGCGAGAACCTGGAACACGCCCCCCTCCCCGGCCGCGAGCGCCCGGAACAATCCCTCGCGGTGCGTCGCATCGAACAACAGATCCGTCACCGCCGCGGTGCGCCGGGCGTTCCGCGCCCCCCCGTCGTCAGAAAGCCCCCAGATTGGACGATCCCCCCCGGCGGGCGACGCCCGGGAAAGGAACTCCGCCGCCTCGGCGAAACGCTTCTCCCCCTCAAGCCACGGCGTCGCGACAGGCGACCCGTCCCCGCAGAGAGCGACACGCACACGCTCCCCATCGGCCAGACCCAGGTAGGCCAGCGCCGCGGCGACCCGGCAGCCGTACTCCCACTTGGAAGGATCCCCCGATTCCATGGAACGGCTGGCATCGAGCAAAATCGAGTTATCCCGTCCCTTCTCCCGGGTGAACTCCTTGACATAAAGACGCTCCGTGCGCGCGTAGGCGGCCCAGTCCACGGCGCGAAGGTCGTCGCCCGGCGCGTAGGCCCGGTGACCGTGGAATTCCGCCCGGCCCCCGCGTTCCGGAACCTCGCCCCCCGCGCCCTCGCCGCGACGCCGCCCGAGACGCTTCAGTCGCAGGCGCAGGTGTTCCAGACGCTTCAGAAAATCACGATCCATGCGCACAAAGGACCTCGTCACTTGCCAGTATGCGGCAACCCCATGACCATCCACGCCCCCTCGTCGAGCGTCGGAGACTTCCCTCCCATGTCCGGGGGATGCAAGGCCGCCCCCCGGCCGATTCGCGCGACGAGATAGTTTCCGACAGGGTGAACAAAGGATGCCGTCCCCGTCAACCACGCCACGCCCCCGGTCAATTCCCCAATTGGAGCAATCCCCTTGATGTTGATTTCCCGCGATTGCCCCCGGGGAATATCACCGACCGGAATCCGCCTCCCCGCCCACACAACAACCCCCTCCTCTAAATTCCAAGCGATCCCGTTCTGAAGAGCAAGAACGCCTCCCCCCTTCCATTCGGCGGAAAGCGATCCCCCTCGTGCCACCGCCTCCCAAACGCCAAACCACCGGCGGAAATCCCCGGACAGACGGTACCGACGGTAGGCCACCCCCCCCCAGAGACGGTCCGGACTTTCCGGGGCATCCCGGCTGAATACGGGAAGCGGCGCGTTGTCGGTGTGATCCACATACACGGGATCTCCGACCCCGGACGAAGACATGACAATCCCATGAAGCACGTGGAAGGATTTCTCCCCGCACTTCCCCCGGATCACGGTCAGAAGACCCCAGCGTTCCTGATGGGACATGAGTCCGATCACCCCCGCTACAACCGCGAAACCCGCCGCCAGGATGCCCGCGCAGGCGAATAATTTCCGGCGGTTGCCGCCCTGGCGGTAATACCCGATGCCCAGAAGCACGACGGCGGCGTAGGCGGCCACCAGAACGAGGGAACGGCGGATCAGAAGATCCTGCCACCGCGATGGCGGAAATGCGGCCGCCAGAACCTCCCCCATGCCGAGCGCGGCCGCCTCGGTCCGACGATGACTTAAACCGTTGCGGACCTCCCCGGGGAAATCGGCAATTGCCCTCTTGGAAATGACCATGATCGATCCCATCCCGCGGGTAACCACCCTGCACATATCGGAGCCCGGGATATCCGTGTTCCACGCGAATTGAGGAAAAGCGGAAATGGCCTCTTCCAAAATGATCATCTCCCCTCCGCTTTCCACCCATCCGGCCAGAGCCTCCTTCTGCGATTCCCCAAGCCCCACCTCGGGCCCCGCGGCGAAAAGCAGGGCATCGAGAATCCGGTAATCCTTCCAGGAGGCCGGAAGAAGTTCAGGTTCCACCAAGGCCATCAGGCACAACTTTTCGTATTCACTCTTGAGAAGGAATTCGGGCAACGACGGCCCGGCGACGCCGAGAAGAACCTCCCCCGCGCCGATCGTCCGCAGTCCCGCCACCGCACCTTCCGCGACGGCGCCGGCGGCGTCCCTCGCCCGGACACGCACGTCCGGCCGTTCCGGATCGGCATAGACGGACAGGACGAACCGGCGTTCGCCGGCGGAGGAGGGCAGTTCGCGCTCCTCCCGGTATCCGGGACGGCCTTCAGCCGTGACAAGGACGCGTCCGGTCCCACCCCGGACTGTAATCGCCAGGGGAATCGGGACGTTATCGCGGATGAAAGGCCCGAACACGGGCCGGGCCTCGATCCGGAGCGGCCCCTCCGTCTCGGGAGCCGCCGCGACGGCCAGCCATCCGAGGATAACCAGGCATGCGATTCTCAGGAACCGTGAAATAATAACAGTTATTGTTGAACGGTGACTCATGACGGGGCCTTTCTTCCGGTCCATGCCTCCCGGAGGAATCCCGCCGCGAGAATGAGCCCCGCCGCAATGAGATATATCCGCGCCGAAACATCCGATCCGATCATCCCGGGCGGAGACAGGAGCGCAATCCACTCCGCCGGAAGGCGCAGGAGTTCCGCCGCGTAATACGCCAGTAACGGGGGAATCCCGCATACCCCGGCGACGATCGCCGTCCAACGCCGCTTCCCGGCATCCCCCCCGCCCCGGGACATCCGCCACAGCACCCCGGCCGCCGCAAACACAAACACCTGCATCGCCGCCAGTCGTCCCGCCGATTGTGCGGACAGAACCAGCAGAATCATCTTTATCGGAAGCGAGAGAAACGCATATCCCGCCAGGGCCGTGACGGCCGGCAGGGCGGGAAGGAGCGGGATGGACAAAAGGAGAAAAAGGGCCTCCCCGGCCAGAACGAGCGCCGCCCCCCGCGGGCCCCCGGCGGCGTTATACAATAACAGCCAGGCGGCGGCCAGCGCCGCCAGGAACCCGATGGAGACCATCCACCAAAGGCCGATCCGGCGGATTTCAAACGCTGGAGAAGCGCCTGCCGCATTGGAAGTGGGGACGCCGGAGGATTTCATCGGAGACCCGGTGATTCGGATTCGCGGGGTGATTATATCCCTTCCCCCGGCGGCTGTCGAAGGGGATTCATGACCGAGGCAGGATCGCGGCGTCGTCAAACCGGATGTCGATGTAGGACCAGCCGCCCTCCGCCAGACGCGGCTGTTCTTCGATAAGCCCCCGGAGCTTGCGAATCTTCTCGACCGCATCGAGATGCCCGAAGCGCTCCTCCCGCGCCAGAGGCGCCCCCCACTTGATGTAGCCGCGGTGACGGGTCCAGAGAACCACCTCGCTCGCCCGTCCGTCACGCCGGCCGCCGAAGTTCGAAACGTCCACGCCCGTGATGGCGTACGAATGAATCATCCCCTCCTCCCCGAGCCGGCGAAGAAGCGCCAGGGCATCCCCGACATCCTGCCCCGTCCACGGCTTTCCCTCGGCCGGCGGCGCGGAGGCCACCCCGGTGATGGCCGGAAGCGCGAGACCGGGCGATGGCTGGTAATGCCGCCACGGGAGAACGACCCCATCCTCCGAAAGCAGGATGTCCCGCGTCTTCATGCGAACACAGGCGGCCGGACGGCGGATTTCCACGTCGAGTTCCAGTTCCGCCGGGAACCGTTTTCCGACCCGTGACACCCGTTTCACCCACGGACAGGCCCGGAAGATGTTCGCGACACGCGCGGTGAGACGCGGGTCCGCCAGGGATACCACACCCTCCGCCCGGAGCGCCCGAACGATCTCATCCTCAAGACAAGCCCCCACCCAGGCGGGCCGCCCCCCAAGGGTGATGCGGGAGGCATCCACCCGGAAGACCGGAAGGCCGCGCACGCGCGCCGCGGCGACCTCCACCACCAGCAGAACCGCCAGCACCGCCCCGGCCGCGCCGGCGGCCCTCCAGAAACCCGGCATCCGCGTCAGGCGCCGCGCCCCCGTGAATGTTTTTCGAATCACCGCCGTGATGATCATGATGGCTGTCCCCGCTTTCTCAACGCCAGCCTCGCCAGCCGGTCGCACAGTTCCTCGAACGATATCCCCTCCGCCCGGGCCGCCTTCGGCAGAAGACTCCGATCCGTCATCCCGGGAATGGTGTTCACTTCGAGAACGAACGGCGCCCCATCCTCCGAGACGATGATATCCACCCGCGAGAAATCCGCGCAACCCAAAGACTGGTGGGCCCGAAGCCCCATCGCGCGGATGGCCGTCACGATCCCGGCGGAATAAGGCATTTCCTCCGTGTACCGCGTCCCGGGGTCGCTGTACTTGGCCTGGTAGTCGTAGAACTCCCGTCCGGGCACGATGGCGATCGGCGGAAGACTCTTGTCCTCGAGTATGCCCACCGTCAATTCCCGCCCCTTCACGAACCGCTCCAGGATCACCTGATCCCCGTGACGAAGCGCCTCATCCACCGCCCGACGCACACCCCCCCCCTCCCGAACGATGGAAACGCCGACGCTCGATCCCTCGGCGGCCGGTTTCACCACCACGGGAAGCCCCACGGCCCCGACAAGACCATCCAGAAACGACCCCTGTTTCTCGTCACCCGCCCGGAGCGTCCGCCAGGGCGGGGTGGGAATACCGTTTTGGACGAAACGCTCCTTCGCCAGGGGCTTCTCCATCGCCAGGCGGCTCGCCTCCGGCCCCGACCCGGTGTACGGGATGCCCCGTTTCCCGAGGATGGCCTGCACGGCGCCATCCTCCCCGAACGTGCCGTGGAGAACGATGAACGCCACATCCGTGTCATCCCGCGTGATCCCGGCGAGTTCCCGATCCGTCACGTCGAAAGGACGCACACGCCAGCCGCGGGCCTCGAGGGCCTTCGTTACGGCCGCCCCGCTTCGAAGGGACACCTCTCGCTCGCTCGACACGCCTCCCATGAGGACCGTGACACGCGTCCGGCTTGGATTGATCTGGGCCATATCCCCTTACATCGTCAACATTCGCGGGCGACCGTTCATCTTTTCGCCGCCTTCCGCGTTTCCCCGAAATCCCGTGTCTCCCGAGTGTTGTCTCACCAAAATTCAATCTCGGTTTCGAGAACGATGCCGTGCTTCACCCGGATCGCTTCCCGGACCCGTTCGATAAGGGTTCGCACGTCCCGCGCCGTCCCCCGCCCGTCGTTCACAATGAAATTGGCATGGATCTCGGAAACCCTGACGCCCCCCTCGCGAAACCCCTTCAGGCCGGCCTCGTCAATCAGGCGTCCGGCGCCGGCGCCGGGGGGATTTTTGAAAACGCAGCCGGCGTTTCGCCACCCGAGGGGCTGGGTCTCCCGGCGTTTCTCGAGGATGCCCCGGCTGGTCTCCCGAAGAACGGCCGGGTCCGCCGGCCGAAGGGCCAGACGCGCGTCAAGAACAGGCATCCCGCGAAGGTTCGATCCCCGGTAACGGAACTCCAGGGCATCCCGTTCCATCCGCCGCGCGGCGCCGCCGGCATCGGCCACGCACACCTCCCGGACGACATCCCCGATGCATCCGTGCCGTGTGCCGGCGTTCATGACGAGCGCCCCGCCCACCGTCCCGGGAATGCCGGCCAGGCATTCGCATCCCCCGAGTCCCCACTCCTGACACTGGTGGACGAGACGGGCCAGATCCAGTCCGGCGCCCGCGACGACCTCGTCGCCCTCCCTCCGAAGGAAATCCAGCCCTTTCCCGAGACGGATGACAAGCCCGCGGACGCCCTCGTCGGCAATCAGCAGATTGGATCCGTTGCCGAGGAACCGGACCGGGACGCCGCGGCCGCGCGCGAATTTCAAAAGCCCGAGAAGCGCATCCGCGTCGGACGGTTCCGCGAAATATTCCGCGGGCCCCCCGATGGCAAACGTCGTGCAGGCCGCAAGCGGCACCTCCCGCCGCACCGGGCAGGGCCATTCCCCGTCGGGGACGGACGCGGCCGATCCAACCCCGGAATCATTTTTAAGTGCCCCCGCCACCGCCCTTCCCACCTCGACGACGTCGCCCGCCCCCATGACCAGAACCACATCCCCGTCGCGGGCCTCCCGCAGGATCATCCCCGGGATATCGCGCCGATCCTCCGCCAGAATCACCGGAATATCCCCCGCCTTCCGGATGGCATCGGCCACACGTTGCGAGGAGACCCCCGGAATGGGCGCCTCCCCCGCCGGGTAAAGGGGCGCCAGGAAAACCCGGTCCGACTTCGCCAGGACCGGCCCAAACTCCACGGCGAGTTTTTCCACGCGGCTGTACCGATGAGGCTGAAAAACGGCGAGGATCCGCCCCCGGGTCATGAGACGCGCCGCGGCCAGAGTGGCCGCGATCTCGGTGGGGTGATGCGCGTAGTCGTCAATCACGGTGATGCCCCGTTCCCGGGCGAGAATCTGCAGCCGCCGGTCCACCCGCTCCGTCCGCGCGAGGGCCCGCCGCACCGCCTCGACCGGCGCGCCAAAGACCATGGCCGTCCCGATGGCGGCCAGGGCGTTCCGCATGTTGTGCATCCCGAGGAGACGGATCTCGAATTCCCCGAGGTCGGCATCCCCGTGTCGCACCCGGAAAACGGTGCGATCGGGAAGGAGCCTCACGTCCGACGCCCTGAGGAACGCCCCCTCCCCCGTTCCATAGAAAAGGAGCCGCTCCCGCGGGATCTCCCGCACCGCGCGCATCGCCGCCGCATCATCGGCGCAAACGATGATCCGTCCGCCCGCCCGCACGTTCCCGGCGTACCGCGCGAACGCCGCCTCAATTTCCGCCAGATCCCGATAGTGATCGAGGTGGTCGCGGTCCACGTTCGTGATAACGGCGATATCGGGGTGAATCTCCCGGAAGAGACCGTCGCTTTCATCCACCTCCACCACAAACCACTCGCTGTTGCCGCGCCGGAAATTCCCGCCGATGGCCGCGGCATTGCCCCCCAGCATCACCGTGGGATCATAGCCGCCCTGAATGAGAACGCTGGCGACGAGCCAGGTGGTGGTCGTCTTTCCATGACAGCCGGCCACCCCCACCGACCGGCCGCCCCGCATCACCCGCGCCAGCATATGAATCCGCGAAAAGACCGGGACGCCTTCGGTTGTTGCGCGAACGATTTCAGGATGCGTCAGCGGGATGGCCGACGAACGGATCATGACGTCCACACCGGGAACGTGGGACGGGTCATGCCCCTTCGAGCAGGGGATGCCGGAGGCCCGGAGCGCGAGAACCTCGCGGTTTTCCGAAAGGTCGCATCCCGAAACCCGGTACCCCCGCTCGGCCGCCAGACGCGCGATGGCGCTCATCCCGATTCCGCCGATGCCGACAAAATGGAGATGAAGGGATTCCCGCCCCCGCCGGCCTTCCCCCCGAACGGTCTGTTCACCATCCGATGCCGTCATGACAGCGCCTCCACCACCTCATGGATCGCCGCCGCCACCGCCGCGGCCGCCTCCGGCCGGGCCATCGAACGAAGCGCCTCCCGCATCCGCCGGGCCTCGTCCGGGTTTTCAAGGATGCCCGCCAGAGCCTCACCGAGCGCTTCACCGGCCCCCGGCCCCTCCTCCACCACCCGGCATGCCCCCCGCGCCGCAAAACACCGGGCGTTGGCCGCCTGGTGGTTGTCCGCCGCGTGGGGAAACGGAACGAGGACCGCCGGCAATCCGGCCGCGGCGATCTCGGCCAGGGTGGTCGCGCCCGCGCGACTCACCGCCGCCGCGGACCGCCGGTACGCCGCCGCCATCTCCCGGAAGAAGGGAAGGACCACCGCGCGGATATTCCCCCCGCGGTAATGCTCCCCCACCGCCGCCGCCTCGCGATCCCCGGCCAGGTGAAACACCTGGAACTCCATCCCCCGTCGCTTCAGATCCGCGCAAACCCGGGGCATGATGCCGTTGAGAAACCGCGCGCCCTGACTGCCCCCCGTCACAAGGACGAGCGGCACGCCCTCCGCCAACCCCTCCAGGGATAATCCGCCGGACGGAGCCAGGATCTCCCGCCGCAGGGGATTTCCCGTCACCACGACGCGATCCCCATCCCGTTTAAAATATTCCATGGATTCCGGAAAACTCACGCAGATCCGCCGGGCCGCGCGGGAAAACCACCGGTTCACCCGGCCCGGGATGACATTCTGCTCCACAAGCACCAGAGGCACCCCGCTCCGCCGCGCCGCCAGGAGGGCTGGCGCCGCGACATATCCCCCCACCCCCACCACCACATCCGGCTTCCACTCCCGCAGAAACCGCCGGATACGCGAATACCCGCGTCCCCATTTCCAGGGGGCCCGGAATACATCCGCCGGCCCCCGGATCCGCCGCGGGAGGTCCATGAACAGCGCGGGAAACCGCGCGTGGTCCAAAATCTCCCGGTCCACGGGACGATCGGAAGCCGCAAACGCCACGGCATCGCCCCGCCGGAGAATCTCCTCCGCCAGCGCCATGCCGGACAACGTGTGACCGCCGGTGCCGCCTCCCGCGATAAGCACTCTCATGATACGGGGCCGGGCAAAGGTTGGACGTCCCCGACGGCGTCAGGAACCGCTTCCGGCGCCGACGATGCGATATTGCACAGGATGCCGACCGCCACGAGCGTGAAAAGGAGGGACGAACCGCCGTAACTCATCAGAGGCAGCGCGATGCCCTTCGCCGGAAGACAACTTGTCACCACCGCGATATTGAACAGGGCCTGGGCCGCGACCAGGGAGGTGAGGCCGAACGCCAGGAAATACCCCCCCTGGTTCCGCGCGCGCGCCGCAACCCGCATCCCCGATACCGTCCAGTAAAGGAAAAGGGCCATCACCGCCAACGCCCCCAGGAGCCCCATCTCCTCGCCAAGGATGGAAAAGATGAAGTCCCCGTGGGGCTCCGGCAGATATCCCCGTTTTTGCCCGCTGTCGCCCAGCCCCACCCCCCAGAAGCCGCCCGAGCCCAGACCGATGATGGACTGGGTGACGTGATACCCGATGGTCCGGGCATATTTCCACGGGGAAAGGAACGCGAGAATCCGCACCATCCGGTAGGGATAGAGGATCACCAACCCCGCGAGGGCCGGGAGCGCCAGGAGCATCGTGCCCGCCAGGTAACGCAGACGCACCCCGCCGGTGAAGAACATCAGGAAGCAGATGCCTCCGAGAAGGACCGCCGTGCCGAAATCAGGTTCGAGGAGGATCAGCAGAAATGCCACGCCCGCCACCCCCGCCTGCCGCACAAAGAATCTGAAGGTGTGCACCTCCGAGGCCTTCCGGGAAAAAATGTCCGCCAGGTACAGGACCATCGCGATCTTGGCGAATTCCGAGGGCTGGAACCCGATCCCCCCCACGCGAATCCACCGGCGGCCCCCGTGGATCTGGGATCCGCACACAAGGACGGCGGCCAGGAGCGCCAGGGATGCCCCGAGGATCACGGGGCTCCATCGGAGAAGCCGCGGGTAGGGGATGCGGGTCACCAGGATGGCCCCCACCGCCGCCACCGCCGCCCACACCATCTGCCGCTTGATAAAGAACAAGGCGTCCCCGTAACGGTCCCGGGCGAGGCCGGAACTGGCGCTGTAGATCATGACGAGACCAATGGCCAGGAGAACACCCGTCGTCCCGAGGAGCCCCTTCCGTCCGTCCACGCCGTCCATTCGACCCTCCCCCCTGTCAGCGGATCTTGAGCGTGATGACGCTCACGATGGCCAGGAGCGCCGACACGATCCAGAACCGGATGGTGACCTTGCTCTCCGGCCACCCCAGGTACTGGAAATGATGGTGAAGCGGGGCGATCCGGAAGATGCGTTTTCCCGTCAGGCGGAATGAGGCCACCTGGAGGACAACCGAGAGCGCCTCCGCGACGAAAACCCCCCCGAGAATGATGAGCACCAGTTCCTGCCGGCACGCCGCGGCGATGAATCCCAACCCTCCGCCAAGACTGAGCGCCCCCACATCCCCCATGAACACCTCGGCCGGGAAACAGTTGTACCAGAGGAAGCCGAGCGTCCCGCCGACGATGGCCGTGGCCACGACCGCGAGCTCCCCGGCTCCCGGCACGTGCGGAACGAGGAGGTAACGGCTGAAGTCCGACCGGCCGACGATGTAACCGATGACGGCCAGTCCCAGACCCGCCATCACCACGCATCCCGACGCCAGACCGTCCAGACCGTCCGTGAGGTTCACGGCGTTCGACGTCCCCACGACGACGAGGGTCACCCACGCCAGGTAGAAGACGCCGAGAACCGCCGGCACCTTCGTGAACGGCAGGAGGATGGCCGTCCCGGACATCGCGTGAATCTCCCGTGTCCCGACGGGCAACAGGAAGGCCACGGTGTGGTAGGCGAGAAGGTAGCTGGCCACAAGTCCGATGCCGATCTGCCACAGGATCTTCGTCTTGATGCGCAGGCCCCGGCCCCGGGGCCGTGTGAGTTTGATGTAATCGTCCAGGAACCCGACGAGCCCAAGCGTGGCCATGACGAGAATCGCCATCCAGACCAGGGGCGCCCCGAGATCCGACCAGAGGAGCGCCGCGAGGAGCACCGCCAGAAGGATCAGAATGCCGCCCATCGTCGGGGTGTCGGCCTTCGAGGCATGGAGGCGCGAGAGCTCGGGCGCATCCGGGCGGTTGACGCGCTCCCTCACCTGGAATCGCCGCATGAGGGCCACGAACCGCGGCCCCAGGAGTATGGCGATGAGGAAAGCCGTCAACCCCGCGCCAACGGCACGGGTGGTGATGTACCGGAAGAGATTAAACCCGGGGATGGCGTCACGAAGCTCGAAGAGGTAATAAAGCATGTATTTCCACCCGCCGTCTCACACCGGTCCCGGCTCTGCCGGTGTCCCGCCCGTTCCATCCGGCGCGCCCGCCGGGGGCGTTCCACCGCCATCCAGCCACGCGCCCATCTTCGCGACCACCTCGCCCATCCGCAGGGCGTGGGAGCCCTTCACCAGCACCGCATCTCCCGGCCGGAGGATCGCCTTCAGGATGTCCGCCGCGGCCTCGGCGTTCTCCGCGCGCCTGACGAACTCCACCGGCATCCCGCCGGCCAGGGCCTCCTCCACGAGCCACCGCATCTCGGCGCCCACGGCCACGAACACCCCGGCCGCCTCCCGCAGGACCGGCCAGAGTCCCCGGTGAAGAGACTCCGAAACCTCCCCGAGTTCAAGCATGCTGCCGAGAACCGCCACCCGCCGCCGCTTTCCGTACCGGGCGGCCAGCTCCACGAGGCCCGCGCGCACGGATGAGGGGTTGGCATTATAGGTATCGTTCAAAAACAGGACGCCCTTGACCTCCGTGGTCTCCATCCGGCCGGAAACCGACCCGAACGTCCCGAGGCGCCCGGCGATCGCGTCCATCCGGAGCCCGAGCCGGCGCCCCACGGCGATGGCCGCAAGGGCATTGTGTACGTTCACCATGCCGAGCAGTCCCAGTTCGACGCGGACGTTGTCGTTGGTGCGAAAGGCCAGCCCGGATTCCGTGCGCTCGACGGAAACCGCCCGGATGTCGCAGGTCTCCCCGAGGCCGAAGGTGATGACCCGCCCGCGGACCACCCGCTTCAGGCGCTCGCACCAGGGATCGTCCCCGTTAAGCACCGCCACGCCGGTCTCGCCCAGCCGTTCGAGTAATTCCCCCTTCGCCCGGGCCACCCCCTCCAGAGAACCAAACCCCGCGAGATGGGCCTCGCCAATGTTGGTAAGAACCCCGATCTGGGGGGAGGCGATCTCCGCCAGACGCCGGATCTCCCCGGGATGATTCGCCCCAAGCTCGATGACGGCGAAATCGTGAGACCGTTCCAGGCCGAAAAGCGTCAGGGGCACCCCGATGTAATTGTTGAAACTCCTCTGGCTCTTCATCACCCGGGCGCCGCCCTCCAGAACGTGATGAATCATGTCCTTGGTGGTGGTCTTTCCGTTGGAACCGGTCACGGCCACGATGACGGACCCGTGCAGACGGCGGTAGTGGGCGGCAAGATTGCCCAGGGCTTCGACGGCGTCGCGAACGACAAAATAGGTCCCCGCCCCCGCCGGGACCGCATCGAGACTCCGGGCCTCCGCCGGCCAGTGCTCGACGACGGCGGCCTTTGCCCCCTTGACGAAGGCGTCGGCGACATAATCCTCCCCGCGGAAACGATCCCCCTTGATCGCCACGAAAAGCTCCCCGGGCTTCACGGTACGGGAATCGGTGGAAACACCGGCGACCGTCTGCTCGAGATCCGTGGCGTTCGTCTCCGCCTTCATGGCGTTCTTGAGGATGGCGAATGTGAGCGGGTCCATGGTTCCTCCTCCCGTCAGGCGACCGGCGACGCCCCGAGGGCGCGGCGGGCGACCTCCCGGTCATCGAACGGCACCACCGTCTCGCGAAGGATTTGATAGGTCTCGTGCCCCTTGCCGCAGATCACGACCACATCCCCGGGGCGGGCCGCCGCGATCCCCCGGGCGATGGCCGCCTCCCGGTCCCGGACCCCCTCGTGATGAGTTCCGGCCATGCCGGCCATGATTTCCCGCATGATGGCGTCCGGATCCTCCGATCGCGGGTTGTCCGTGGTCACAACGACGTGGTCGGCCAATTCCGAGGCCACCTGTCCCATCCGGGGGCGCTTGGTGCGGTCGCGATCGCCGCCGCACCCGAACACGACAACGAGACGCCCCTTCACGAGCCCCCTCACCACCTCCAGGACGTTCCGGAGCGCCGCGTCGGTGTGGGCATAATCCACGAAAACGAAGATTCCCCGACCGTTCGGCACCGGCTCGAGCCGCCCCGGCACCGGCTCCGCCCGCGACAGTCCCGCCGCGACGATGTCCGCCGGGAGGCCCGCCCCCCAGGCCGCGGTCGCCGCCGCGATGATGTTGTACGCGTTGTAGCGTCCCACAAGACGGGACTTCACGGTGACGGTTCCCGCCGGCGCCGGAAACGCGATGGCGACCTCGAGGCCGTCCAGGCCGTTGGCGATGACCCGCCCCCGGACGTCGCCGGACGCGAGCCCGAACCGGAGGATCCGCCCGCCCGCCGCCGCGGCCATGAATTCCCCGGCCGCGTCCTCGGCGTTGATCGCGGCCACGGCGTCGGACGGGAGGGCGCGGAAAAATGCCGCCTTCGTGTCGCGATAATTCTCCAGGGTCCCGTGATAATCGAGATGCTCCGGCGAAAGATTCGTGAAAATGCCGGAGCGGAAATTCAGCCCCTCGATGCGGGAGAGCGCGATGGCGTGCGAGGACACCTCCATGACAACCGCCGTCATCCCGGCCTGGACCATTTCCGCCAGGTACGACTGGAGTTCCAGCGCCCCCGGGGTTGTGTTCGGCGCGGGGATGACCCGCGGCCCGATCTCGTAGCGGATGGTCCCCAGAATCCCCGTCTTCCGTCCCGCCGCCCGCAGGATCGAGGCCAGGAGAAACGCCGTGGTGGTCTTCCCGTTCGTGCCGGTCACGCCGTGAACCTCGAGGGACCTCGAGGGGTGACCGTGCCACTCCGCCGCCAGACACGCCAGGGCCCGGCGGCTGTCGCGAACCACGAACACCGGGACGGCGTGGGGCAACGCCGGGAGTTCCTCGGCCACCACCGCCGCCGCGCCGCGGGAGACCGCCTCCGCCGCGTAACGGTGGCCGTTGTGCTTTTCTCCCCGCTCGGCCACAAACACGAATCCCGGCTTCACGGCGCCGGAATGATGCGCGATGCCCGCCACCGGCCCGTCGGCGGGGTGATGCACCTTTACCGGATCGAGAAACCGTTTGAGATCGTTCAGTCTCATGGGGAAATTCTCACGGGTGACGCGCCGGGACGCCCGCCGGGCGCGGCCACGCCGTCACGCGGAGCGGTCGCCGCCGGATTCTCCCGGCCCCCCGCCGCGATACGCACCGGGGCGTCATCGGACGGACGCCGGCCGGGGGACGCCGTCACGCGCGCCGGGGACGTCCCGGCCGGCCGATTGCGGGGCGCCGCCGGGACCGGCGCGGACGGCATCACCCCGCGACGACGCAACGCCTTCTCAAGAATATTCCTCACCGCCGGGGCGGCCACCTGTCCACCGTAGTATGCGCCGCCCCGCGGCTCGTCCACCGTCACCAACACCAGGACGTCGGCCGCTTCGGCCGGAGCGAATCCCACGAAGGAGGCGATGTGTTTCCGGCTGGAGTAACGTCCGTCCGGCCCCAGTTTCTGCGTGGTTCCCGTCTTCCCGGCGACAGGAATTCCCTCAATCTGCGCCCTCGTGGCCGTGCCCTCCGCCACCACATCCGTCATCATCGCCCGCACCGCCTTGAGGGCGGCAGGATTTAGCGCCGTGAGCCGCCGGTCCCCGGATCCGTCCACGGAAACAAAATTCCCCCGCCCGTCCCGCCAGCCCTTCACGAGATGGGGCCTCACCAGATACCCGCCGTTGGCAAAAACCGCATAGGCCCGCGCCAGCTGGAGCGGGGTCACGGCAATCTCGTGCCCCATCGGGATGGACGTGCGCGTGAAATCGTTCCAGGTCCGCGCCTCGCGAAGAATCCCCCGCGATTCGCCCGCGATATCCACGCCCGTCGGGCCGCCGAACCCGAAGGCCCGCAGATGGCCGTGGAGCGTCTCGGACGGGAGGAGAAGCCCCACCTTGACGATGCCGATGTTGCTCGAGTGGATAAGAATCTCCGAAAGGGTGAGGATCCCGTAAGGTTTGTGATCGTGGAGGACCCGGCTCTTGTACCGGAAAACGCCATTCTCGCAATTGAACCGCATTCCGGGTTGGACGACACCCTCCGCGAGCGCCGCCTCCATGATGAAGGACTTGAACGTGGATCCCGCCTCGTACGGGTCGGTGACGGCGCGGTTGCGAAAACTCTGCGGCGGGAAATTCCCGGGACGGTTCGGGTCGAAATTCGGCCGGCAGGCGAGCGCCAGGATCTCGCCGGTGCGGGGATCCATGGCCACCGCCGTCGCCCCCAGGGGCCGGGACTCTTTTTCGATGCGGTCCAGCTCCTCCTCCGCCGCATCCTGGATGACGGCGTCCAGGGTGAGAACAAGACTCGTTCCCGGCACGGACGGGCAATACAGGCCATCGAGCGTCGCGATGACGTTCTGCCGGCTGTCGCGCAGAATCGTCTCGTAACCGGGCGCCCCCGCCAGCCACCCGTCGTAGGCCCTCTCGACGCCGGCCATACCGTGGTGATCCACTCCCACGAAACCGAGGGCATGGGCCGCCCAGGCCCCCCGCGGATAATACCGCCGCGGCTCCTTGATGATGCCGATGCCGTCGAGGGAGGCCGCCCGGAGGCGCTCCGCCTCCGCCTCCTCCGCCTGGCGCTTGATCCATGCGAAATGCCGTCCGCCCCGGCTCACCCGCCGGACCACATCGCGGGGCTCGAGATGAAGCGCCGCCGACAGGGTCCGGACGCAGGCGGCCGGATCCTCCATCTCCGTGGGATAAACACACACCGAGGGGGACTGGCGCGAGAGCGCGATGCATTCGCCGTTGCGGTCGTAAAGGTACCCGCGATCGGCGGAAATTTCACGGCGGCCTTCCTGCTGGCCCAGGGCAAGCCGGCGGTAATGGCCCGCCTCGACGACCTGAATCCATGCCAGCCGGACCACCAGCACGCCAAAACCGATGCCAATCACCAGGAGCGCGAGCGTTCCACGCCGCCGGTACCCCCCATACGCCATTCCCGGAACGATCACGTCACCCTCCCGCCGGAATTCCGGCGGTCATCACGCCACGGCCATCAATTCCGCCGGCGCTCCGCCGACACGAACGCCACGCCGACCTTCGCCCGGGACGGATACTGCAATCCCAGTTGCATCTTGCGGATACGATCCTCAACGGCATCCGACGAACGCAGTGAACTGACCCGGCATTCGAGGGATTTCTTTGTCTCCTCGAGGGCCTCCTTCCTCATGCGGAGTTCCGAGATGCGGTACCCGGCCTGGACACGGGAGTAGTTCAGCCAAACCGCCAGAAGCCCCACCATCACCAGCGCCGCCAGCCCCAGAAAAAAAACCTGAATGCGCATGTCCGCCTCCGTTTACCGCTATTATTTCACGGCTCCTTAAACCCGCTCCGCCGCCCGCAACTTGGCGCTTCGGGCGCGGTGGTTGTCCCGGGTCTCTTCCTCCGTCGCCATTACCACCTTCCTGGTGAGAACATTCCAAACTCCACGTTCGGCGCCCTCACGAAAGGCCGTCTTCACCCGCCGGTCCTCAAGCGAATGGTAGCTGATGATCACAATCCGTCCGCCCCTCCTCAGGAGACCCGGCGCTTCCGCAAGAATCCGATCCAGGTTTTCCAACTCCCGGTTGACCTGAATCCGAAGGGCCTGGAACACCAGTGTCGCCGGATGGATGTGTTTCCGGCGGCGCCGCTTTGCCCGCGCGACGACCGCCGCCAGACGCGCCCCCGTCCAGTCCCCCCCCGCCTCCCTCCGTTCCCGGGCCACCGCCCGCGCCACCGCCCGCGACTCCGGCTCCTCGCCCAGTTCCCAAAACAGTTTCGCGAGCCCTTCCTCCGGCATCCGGCGGAGAATGTCCTCCGCCGACTCCGGCAGGTTCGGGTCATACCGCATGTCGAGACGGTCCGGCCCGAACCCGAAACCCCGCGCGGGGTGATTCATCTGAAAGGAGGAAAAGCCAAGATCGAGAAGAATCCCGTCCACCCCGGACGGGCTCCCGACGATGGACGCCAGATCCGCATAGCTGGCGTGGACAAGCCGGCAACGATCCCGGTGCGACGCCAGCCGCCGGCCGGCCGCCGCGAGGGCCTCCGGATCAGCGTCAACGGCCACGAGGCGGCATTTTCCGCCCGCCGCCTCGAGGATCCGGAGCGCGTGACCGCCCTCCCCCGCCGTGCCGTCCACGTAGGTGCCGCCCCGGCGGACCCCGAGGTACCGCACGACGGCGTCAGCCAGCACCGGCCTGTGTTCGGCCGCACCCGACGACCCGTCCATGATGCGCCTATCCGACCCTGGCCAGCTCGCACGGCTCGACGATGACACCCTTCCCCACCAGGCGCAACAGATGCGCCGCGTGAGGACTGAGCTGGACCCCCCGGAACTCATCCGAGAGGGCCCGGATGCGCCTCACCCGGTCCTGCAGAACATACAACTCCTCGGAAATCTCATGGATGAGTGCGTCGTTGGTAAGGCTGTGCCCCACCACCGATTGAAGAACGACCTTGACCCGGTCGGCCGCGTCCCCCGTCTCCACACCGTGTGCGTCCATCCGCGTATCCACCTTTCGTCACCCCCTTTCCACCGTCAGAAAAGATCCTCCGCATCCTTCTCAAAACTCCTCATGCCCTTTGTCTTGAACGACAACCAGCGCTCGCGGCTCCAGATTTCAATACGGGTATCCACCCCGATAAGCACCACGGGCCCGCGAAGCCCCACCCCGCGGCGCAGGTAATCGGGGATGAGGATCCGCCCCAACCGGTCGCATTCCACGGCGCAGGCGCCGCTGAAAAACATCCTCTGGAAACTCCGCGCCTTCTTCTTGACAAACGTGAGCGCGTTCATGTTCATGCGTTGCCGGAGTTCGCCCCAGGCCCGCGGCGTGTGAAGAAACAGACATGATTCGAATCCCTGATTGAGCCAGAACCCGCGGCCTTCCGTCTTTTCGACCGCGGCCTCGCGCAGACGCGAGGGGATCGTCAGGCGGTTCTTGTTGTCCAGCGCGGATTCGAACTCGCCGGTAAACATTCCCACTTCCCCCCACTTCTCCCCACTTCTTGCCACGGAAGTATATAGTTTGATATCGGACTGTCAACCCCGGGGGTTGACTCAATTCGCCGGAGGCCCGGCGGGGCATCACCCCGCCGAAAGACATGACACAACCTATTGTGTGCAACGATACAACAAGAGACTATACGTGGTGGATCCTCCCCTTCGCGGTCCAGAGGGCGGAAACATCAACCATTTTTTATTTTTTCGGAAATAATTTTATTTTCTTTGCTTGCGTTCGGGAAGGGGGACAGACTACTCTCCGGTCAATAAGGAGTGCCATTATGTTAATGCCTCGTTTCCTGTCCGTCCTTCTGGCCGCGGCCCTCACCGCCCCAACCGCGTTCGTCCTTATGACTGAATCTCGCGCGGGCGGGGAGTCCCGGGACATCACGATCTGGCCGGAGGACTCGATGGTCAAGGTCTTCCGTGACGCCGCGCCTCCGAAAGACCCGGGGCCGGCGGTCCAGGTCGAGGCCGCGCGCAACGAAGTTGTCTCCGGCCAGGCCGTGTTCTGGTGCGCGCGAGACGCCAAGGGCCTCAAAGTCCGGGCCAGCGAGCTGGCCCGGGAAGGCGGCCGCGGGACGATCCCCGCGCCGCGCGTGCGGTTCGTGGGCTACGTCCTGGTCAAGGACGGCAGGCAACCCGGCTACCAGATTCGGAACCGGCCGGCCCACTACCCCGACCCGCTCATCGAGGAGGAGTCCATCGATGTCCCGGCCGGGACCGCGCAACCGATCTGGCTGACGCTGAAGGTTCCCAAGGACGCGGCACCGGGGATCTACGCCGGGAAGATCGAGGCCGAAGCCGGCGTCGGCGGCGCGGCGGCCAGGACCGGCCTGGTTGTGAAGGTCCGAGTCTACCCGGCGACGTTGCCCGACCAGCGGACGCTTCAGGTCACCAACTGGCCGCACCTGTGCATTCCAGCGGTGGCCAAGGCGTTTGGCGTGGAAAAGCTCTGGAGCGCGGAGCACTGGGCGCTCCTGCGGAACGCGGCCAGGAACATGGCCGCGCACCGGCAGAACGTGATCAAGGTTGACCCCCTGGATCTTGCGGAGTTCGCGCCCGGCGCCGACGGCGGACTGCGCGCGGATTTTTCCAGGTTCGACCAATTCGTCCAACTCTTCGTGGACGAGGGGGTGGTGGGCCGGATTGAAGGCGCTGACCTGGCCACTCGCAAACCGGGTTCCCCCGGCCAGGATATCTTCCGGAACCCGTTTGTCGTGCGCGTCAAGGCGATCGAGGACGGCAAGGTTGTAACGCGACTTGTTCCTCCCGAGTCCCCCGAGGCTCAGAAGTTCTGCGCCGGGTACCTGCCGGCGCTGGTCGCCCATCTCCGGGAAAAGAAATGGCTCGACCGCTACATGCAGCACCTGGCCGACGAGCCCACGCTCCCACAGATTCCGAGCTACCGGGCGGTTGCCGCGCTGGCAAGAAAACACGCCCCGGGGGTGAAGATCATCGAGGCCATTTTCGAAACCAGGGAAGATCTTCTCGGCAACGTGGACGTCTGGGTGCCCAAGACCAGCTATTGGGATCTCAAGTTCTTCGGGGCGCGCCAGAAGGCCGGGGAGGAGGTCTGGCTCTATACCTGCTGGGATCCCAACGGCACGCGCGACCTCAACCGGCTCATCGAGTACCCCCTGACCCGCACCAGGCTACTGCACTGGCTGAACTTCGCAACCAGCACGAGCGGCTATCTGCACTGGGGGTGGGATCACCTCGAGCGCTACCGGCCGGAGGCCGTGACTTTCAACTGGACCCCGGGAGACGAGTGGCTGATCTATCCCGGGAAGGGCGTGGTTCTTGATTCGATCCGCTCCGAGGCGATGCTGGAGGGCATTCAGGACTACGAATTGCTGATGGTTCTGGCCCGGCAGGATCCTGCCGCGGCCGACCGGATTTGCCGCACCCTGGTCAAGAGCCGGGAGGACTTTCAGGACGGCGCCGCCGAACTGCGCTCCGCCCGGAGAGAGTTGATGGCCAAGTGAACAGATCGAGTCAGCGACGAATGTTATGCTGATTTCCCTCGACAACGTCACCAAGATTTACCGCCTGGGCGAGGTGGACATCCCGGCCCTCCGGGGCGTCTCCTTCCGGATCGAGAAAGGGGAATTCGTCGCCATCACCGGCGCCTCCGGCTCCGGGAAAACCACCCTCCTCAACCTCCTCGGATGCCTCGACCGCCCCACCGCGGGCCGGTATCTCCTCGACGGCGCCGACGTGGGGACGCTCTCCCCGCGGGAGCTCGCCACCGTCCGGAACCGGAAGATCGGGTTCGTCTTCCAGAACTTCAACCTGCTCGGACGCACCTCGGCCCTCGAGAACGTGGAACTCCCGCTCCTCTACGGGCCGCGCATGGACGCCGCCGCCAAGCACGACCGGGCGCTGGGACTGCTCACACAGGTGGGACTCGCCAGCCGCGTCCACCACCACCCCACCCAACTCTCGGGCGGCCAGCAACAGCGCGTGGCCATCGCGCGAGCCCTCGTCAACGCCCCGTCGCTGATCCTCGCCGATGAACCGACCGGGAATCTCGACAGCGCCTCGGGCCACGAGATCATGGCCATTCTCCAGGGGCTGAATCGCGACGGAATGACCATCGTCATGGTCTCCCACGAGGAGGATATCGTGCGGTACGCGCGGCGGGTGATCCACGTGAAAGACGGGATGATCGCATGAACCCCTTCAGCACCCTCCGTATCGCATTCCGGGCGCTTATGCGCAACAAGGCGCGATCGCTCCTCACGACGCTGGGCATCATCGTGGGGATAGCCTCCCTCATCGCGGTCGTGGCCGTGGGGCAGGGGTCCACCGTCATGATCCGGGATCAGATCGCGGGGATGGGCAACAACCTGATCATCATCTTCCCGGGGAGCATGAAGACCGGCGGGTTCCACGCCGCGGCCGGGAGCCAGGTGACACTCTCGAACGACGACGCCGAGGCCATTCTCGCGGAGTGTCCCGACGCCGTGGCGGTCTCGCCGGTCGTCATGAGCGGCGGACAGCTCATCTACCGCGACCGCAACTGTTCGACCAGCATCCAGGGCGTTTCCGCCGGCTATCCCGACGTCCGGAACTGGGAGATCGCCGGGGGAAGTTTCTTCGACGAGTCCAACGTCCGGAGCGCCGTTCGTGTCGCCGTCATCGGGGCCACGGTGGCGAAGGAACTCTTCGACGGCGATGACCCGCTCGGGAAAACCATCCGCATCCGGAACATGCCCTTTCAGGTCATCGGGGTCCTGGCCAAAAAAGGAAGCGCCGCCTGGGGGCAGGACCAGGACGACATCGTGCTCGCCCCCTGGACCACCGTGAAACGGGTCCTCCGGAAATCCCCCTTCAACGACGTGAATCAAATTCTGGTGAGTCTGAACTCGCTGGAGTCACTGGAGCCGGCCCGGCAGGAGATCGCGGCCATCCTCCGCCAGCGCCACCGCATCGCCCCCGGCGCCGAGGACGATTTCACGGTGACCGACATGACCGAGGTCACCAAGATGATCACCCAGGTCTCCACCATCATGACGGTTCTCCTCACGGTCATCGCCTCGATTTCGCTCATCGTGGGCGGCATCGGCATCATGAACATCATGCTCGTCTCGGTAACTGAGCGCACGCGCGAGATCGGCATACGCAAAGCCATCGGCGCCAAGCGCCGTGATATCTTGCTTCAGTTCCTCATCGAAGCCGCTGCACTGAGCTTAACTGGTGGTTTGATCGGGCTGGCACTGGCGCTGGGCGGTGCATCACTAATGGGCAATGTTCCCTTTTTGGGTCCTCCGGGAACCACAATTCACCCTCAAATTTCAATTAGTATCGTTATTATCGCACTTGCTGTATCGGTCGGGACCGGGTTGGTATCCGGCACCTACCCGGCCTTCCGGGCCGCACGGCTGGACCCCATAGAATCCCTGCGTCACGAGTGAAACGCATTGTCCAGAAGCCATTCCTCTAATTGAATCCGCCTTCTCAAATTCTGGCGCGTTGTAGCAGCGCCAGCGCCTTCCGCCGCCAGGCCTAATGCCAGGATGTGTAGGGACAGGCCTGAAGGCCTGTCCGCCAGTAAAAACACACGGGCCGACCTAAAAGTCGGCCTCTACTTTTTATGATCTGCGATACTTCTCAGAAAGACCACGCCTGCACACCAGCTTACTCACACAGGATATAGTCACGCCTGCTGGCACCCAGGCCGTGTCTTAACGCGGTAACAATCTGTGGCAGCTGCCAAGGGTCGGCAGGCAGCATATTCTTGACCTCATAATTTAATAGTGTTCTCACCGCTTCCACATCTATGGCTATAGGGTCGCCTGAGGCAAGGATGAGCCCGGTCTCCACCAGTTCGCCGGTGTCAGGCCCGCCAGACACAAATGCCTTCCTGCCATCCATCACGATGATATCCGGTTGCCAGCACAAGTTTACCTCAGCCACTTTTTGCTGCAGATTGCTCATATGAAAGCCACGCCGCTCACCGGGATGTGTGAACCCAAAGGAGAGTTTTAGCGCGCCGGAATACCCCGCCAACCGGTGCGTTTTCATGCACGGCAGGTATGCCATCTTGTCAGCTTCGTAGGCTGAGCGCGGCATAGTCACCGTCTTCAGGTAGTCACCACCAACCTTGACTCTCACCCAACCGTTGGGCGCGTCTTCGAAGGCAATAAGCTCCACACCAAGACTGGCCGCTAGCTCATAGACGCCCAACTTGCGAAACACATTCCTAGTTGGCCTCCAAATCCCACCGGAGCTCTCACCTATGGTGACTTTGGCGCCTGCTTCCAGCAGCATCTCAACGATGGCACGCAGAAACATCAGGTCGGTAGAGGCTGGAAACGGGTCAGGGCTATTGAAATTCGGTTTTACAAAGACCTTGTCACCCCTGGAAACCACATCTCCCAGATTGCCCAGAAGCGCCACAGCCTTGCCGATAGCGGGTTTCATGTCCACGTCTGCCTTCACCCTGGATACCAGCGGCAAGCCATTCCGCTGCCATGGGTTAGACTTGCGTGGCTTTGGCTCCACAAGCGGAACGTTCTTAGGTGCCATGTCACCGAGGAAATGATACAAGCCCACAACCGTATCGAAACCTGTCATTAGTTAGTCGCCTCCTTTACATAGCCTGTAACGCTTCTGACCGCTTCGTAGAATTCTTCCGGCTTTTTGTTCATCGATAGTTTCTCCATAGGACACATAGCGTTCCCTGTATGTTGCAAAATGTAGGGAACTACTACAGTGAAATGATGCCTTATGCCATATTCGTCCAGCGTGGCAATGGCAAGCTGGCTACCAAGCGGGCTATGAACTTCCTGGCAATTAGCCAGGATAGATAGTAAGGCAGCAGCGTTACCTACTATCTTGTCTAATATGACTACCTTTCGACTAGTAGGAGAAAAACTATCGATATATTCAAGCAATGGTAGCAGTCTATCTTTGCCTGAAGCGAAGATTCTTTGGCTACCTTCATATACTTGAAGAGTATCCCCACTTACCAGGAACTCCTGGAATAAACGAGTATCCATCAACAACCATCCGTAAACATGCGAGGCGAAACAAGGAAATCCCGATAGCTGCTAAAACGCAAAGCCCTTGTCATTGAATAGCCTGACGCAGGCATCAACTACCTCGGGGGCATAGAGTATGCTTTTCTTCTGGATTATCTCCAGGAGGGCCTTCTCTGTACTGAAAGCAGGGCGGTAGGGGCGGTGGGATGCCATAGACTCAACTACATCGGCCACAGCCATTATCCGTGCCTCGATCATTATGCTGTCGCCGGAAATGCCCTGTGGATATCCGGAGCCGTCCATCCTCTCATGATGCTGCAGGACAATCTGGGCCACTGGCCAGGGAAACTCGATATCCTTCAACAGGTCGTAGCCAACCTCGGAATGGTCCTTTATCAGGTTAAACTCATTCTTCCGTAGGTGGCCTGGCTTGCTCAGTATCTCAGCAGGCACATATATCTTCCCGATATCATGCAGTGTTCCAGCAACACGTATGCCTTCAACCTGTTGCGCGGGCAAGCACATCTCCTTGGCGATGGCCACAGCCAGCTTCGACTCGCGCTGCTGGTGGCCGGCGGTGTACGGGTCTCTCACTTCGGCAGTAGCTGACATAGAATGGATGGTGCCATCCATAGCCCTCTGCAACTTCTCGGAGCTTTGCCGAAGCTCCTCCTCGGTCTTCTTGCGATCAGTAATATCGCGAACGGCACTCAGGATAAGCTTCTTGCCCCCCAACATGAAAAGACGGCTGTGTATCTCTACTGGCACTAAAGATTTGTCTCCGCGAACATAGGCAGATTCGAACGTCGTCTCACCCTTCTCAGTCAACTCTTTAATCCTGGGCTCGATGAGTTCAGTAAACTCCGAAGCTCTCTGCAACTGTGTGCGCGTTCCAGTCAATCCATCCTCTGTGCAGCCGCGGAACTTTTCTGCCAGCTCATTGTCATAAATGCAACTGCCATCAGATCATGCACAAAGATCGAGTCGGTGGCTATATCTAGAAGCTGTTCATCCAGTCTTACCAGGCCATTGAGTTGACTGCTTTTCACAGCGCCCCGAGTTAGCAACCAGGTACCAACCGCCGCCGGTATGAGCAGGATTCCCATGATAATAACCAGGTTGCTACGGACAATGCCCAGGATGACTGCTACTATATCAGGTGTTATCCGAGTTGCTGCCTTGTAGTACAGTAATACTAGAACTGCGCCAACAACGACTACTAACACAAAAAGGATGACCAGGAAGTATTTGACTACCTGCCACAGGACTTCCAGCGGCCTTGTTCTCAAGTTTCCGCGCATCTGGCTAAGCTCCAATAAGTATCATGACAAACAATAAGAATTATAGCACAGGCGGCAACCTTGAGACGCCATAGAAAGACAAAGGTAATGCCAGGCCTCTAGACCTGTCCGATTGGGTTGGGTAATGCCCAAGATTCACCGTGCACTAGCTGCTCTTTTTCTCACTTCTCATGAGGCAATACCGAGCTATCAGCAGACTGAAGGGTTTGTCGGCCTCAGAACTCAACTAAGTAGTTTGACTCCGCTGTTGCCAGTTGTATAATTAGAAGTAAGCACTGCAGGAGGATGATGCGATGATGAAATTCAAAGGCCGCTACATTTTTGTGATCTTTTTACTCGCTATGCTAGTCTTGCCTACAGCCAGTTGCATTACCGTTAACATGCCAGCCACCAAGGACTCCTCCACAACGCCACCATCAGGTGGGCAAGAACAACCACCAGTCGTAACACCACCGGTAACAAAGATCCCCCCCACGATAAGCTACTTTACTGCCAATCCCGGTGCGATTACACAGGGAAGTTCAGCCACATTGACCTGGAGTGTCCAGGGGGCCACATCGGTTACTATTGACCAGGGGATAGGTAGCGTTGGGCTGACTGGATCAAGGACTGCATCTCCCCTAGTGTCTACCATATATACATTAATTGCGACCAGCGATGCCGGCAATGTCCCCGCCACTGTGCAGGTAACAGTAACCGCAGCCCCTGTTATACCTCCTCCCGTTGTTATGGAGTTACCCACTATTTATTACTTCAGCGCCAGCCCCACTAGCATACTTAGTGGTAATTCTGCGACACTGACCTGGAGTGTTGCCAATGCCAGTTCAGTCGTGATCAGTGGAATAGGTGCTGTTGGACCCTCTGGGAGCTATACTGTGTCACCTACTGCCACCACGGCCTATACCCTGACAGCTACCAATCCCGCTGGTTGGCGCTCTATGAACGTCGCAGTTACCGTTACATATCTCATCAACCCAAATCTTTTTAAAAAACTCCCGTGGTTATAAGCTGGGGCTCACGCTCAAATTTTAGCCAGACCTCATGGTCGGAAATATATCTATGGTTGGCGGCGAAATGTATTACGCGGATAAGAATACAAGGCTTAACAGCCAACCCCACTACGTGCCTGTGTCATTAACTTAACATTACGGCGGAGCAAGATAAGGGGGCGTATATTGTTCACGTCACTAATGAATAGGTGAATAGCATACAAAAACTAGCTATGTCCTTCTACGAAAGTTTTCTCTTTATCAGATAACCCATAAAGCTGAAAGGCCATCTGGTCAATGTGATATTTATATCCTTTGCCCTTAGTTTAAATGTATTTATTCTGGATATTTTTCAGATAGCACACTTATATTGTTAATGTAAGGCATATAGTCAACATTTGCGCTCTGTATTTTCAAAAAATTCTTTATACCAGCATATAACCAAATGATTTTTTGCTAATGATCCGCGAGGGTTTAGCAGGTTTGGGTTCCACTTTTTCACGCAACCTGTGAATTAGCTGGTCGATTGTGGCATCGGATATCGCCGAAGGGTCCTTGCTTTCGGGCCATACTGCTTCAATTATCTCGTCGCGCGAGCATATATTTCCGGCATTTTTATGAAGGAACAGTATCAGCTCATACTCTTTTTTGGACAGCTTCTTCTGTTTGCCATCTACCAGGGCCTCCTTTTTCCCCTCGTCGATCTTCAGCCATGCCACTGCGAGCACTTTACCGTACTTGCCGGCAGGGGCTTCTTTGCCATGAATTATATTGGTGTCTTCGGATTCCTTGAACACCAGCACGATGTGCGCTGAAGCGCCTTCCGCCCCAAGGCCGATCTTGCTGTTATGCTTGAGTTCATATGAATTGCCGGCAAGTATCCTGTCATCATTCAGCATTGTGCCATTGGTGCTGCCAAGGTCCTTCACCCAGTACTTGTCATCCTTCAGCAGGATTTCCATATGCCGCCTGGAAACAACCTCGTCGTTCAATTCGATATCAGGTTTGTTCTGCGAACTGCGGCGGCCTACTACGGCGACCGGTTTGTTCAAAGCAAATGTTTTGCCGATATCCTCGGCATCACCCCTCTTAACAATTATGAAAGCCAAGCGTAACCTCCAACAATGCAGAGTCTATATTTGCCCATTACAGTATAATATATCTATCATAATCGCTACTGAATTGTGAGTTTATCAGATTTATATTAGGTATTTGTCAGATAGCTGTCAAGCAACGTATTTATCAATCGGCTAGACTTTTATGAAAACCATGGATAAGCGAAGATAATGGTGAAACAACCGAAAGTACTATGTCTGGCATGCGATACAGCGAATGACCCCGACGAAGGAGTCTGCCAGAGATGCGGGCTGTCTCTTGCCGCGATAGAGCCAGACGGTCGTGAACGCAAGATCATCTGCCCTAGATGCCAGAACACAAACAATGCAGGCAGTTTCTTCTGTTACACCTGCGGGAAATATTTCGCCGATATAGACGAAGCAAAGACAGGCCGGAGGTCTAATAAACGGGGAAAGGGCGCACCGCTGCGTCCTGCACCGAAAGCTAAGGTGATTATGCCAGGCGGTGCTGAAATCACCCTTACGGGTGCCCCTGTGTTCATAGAACGCAGCGATTTTGACAGCACGCTGCCACATGACATATTGATGAGAATTTCGAGGCAGCATATTCTGATTACCTATGGTAGAGGCAAGTACTACCTGAATGACTACGGGCGTGAAGGCAAGGGCAGCACCAACCATACAAGGCTTAACGGTATTGATATGCATAATAAAAGAAAGAAGGCTCTCAAAGACGGCGATAAAATTGAATTGGCTGGTCAGTCAGAACTTACCATGACTTTCAGGTTGCTGCAAGAGCCGAAATGAAAGAGAAATGCGGGATGACCGATTGGAAACAGGTTATAGCTGGGACACAGGGCTCTTAAGAGAGCTCAACGAAGATAGCATCCTGTGCACCAGTTTCGATCTCAGGACCCACTTGGGAGTAATCTCTGCCGGCCTCTTCGCAGTCGCAGACGGCATGGGCGGGCACAGCGCCGGTGAAATCGCCAGCGACCTTGCCACCCGGACCCTTCACACAGGGTGTGTTTCCCGCCTTCTCGCCCAACAACCGGCTCCGCCCCTCTCAATTCTGGCCGATGCCTTCGAAGAGGCTAACAGCAGAGTTCTGGACTCCGCCAGCGACAGGTACCTGAAGGGCATGGGTACTACCCTGACCGCTGCACTTGTGATCGGCGGAGATATGTATGTGGCCCATATAGGCGATTCCAGGTGCTATATAATCAACACCTGGGAAACCATCCAGGTCACAAAAGACCATTCCGTAGTCCAACAGTTTGTAGACGAAGGAACGATCACACCAGAACAGGCAAGGAACCACCCACGCAGGAACGAGATAACGCGCGTCCTTGGTTATTCCCGGGACGTTGTCCCGGACCTACATCATGTAAAGCTATACACAGGTGACAACATCCTCCTCTGCTCCGACGGCCTCTGCGGCGTGCTACCCTCAGATAAGATATCGGAGACCGTCATAAGCTCTCCCAACGCCAACCAGGCCTGTATTGACCTGACGGCTCAGGTCAACCTGGCGGGAGGACCCGATAATATATCGGTAATAATAGTGAAGCCCGGCAACCTTCCATCTTGGCAGGCCGTGATCACAGCCCAGACCAGCATCAGGACAACATAATGTGGGATACAAATGTTATTGCACTAATAGCCGTGACCTGTGCAGCTATGTGGATAACTATCGTTATAGCCCTGAGCATACGGAAACGTAAAAGCGGCGGCTCAGGCTCAGACCACGGGAAGGCACAGGTGCCTACCTCTGCGGGCAATAGCACATACATAGTTAACAGGCGCTATGAAATGATGTCACAGCCTCACAAGCAGGGCGGCATGGCGGCTATATGGTTGGCGGTCGAGCGCAAAACAGGCAGGGCGTGCATTATCAAGACACCCCGCAGGGGCACTACGATGGATAACGTGTACTTGGACAAGCTCATGCTGGAAGCCGGCTACCTAAAAAGGCTGAACCACCCCGGCATAGTAAAATACTTTGACGATTTCTACTATAACGGTGAATTTCACCTTGTCATTGAGTACCTGAACGGGGAAACCGTGATGGTCTCATCGCCGAGATCGCCCTTAAAAGAGCAACAGGTCATCATCTGGGCCTGCCAGCTGCTAGATGCGCTTTCCTATATACACGCCGCCGGCATAGTTCACAGAGACATTAACCCCAAGAACATAATGCTGTGCAGCGACGGTACGGTCAAGCTGATTGATTTCGGTACGGCGAAAAACCTTAACGATGTTGACAAAGATAAGGCAAGCCGCGACCCGTTCACGCAGATCACCAACAAAGGTTTCGATATTCCCGAGCTGTTCATTGGCGGCGACAGCGACCGGCGGAGCGACCTCTGCGGCCTGGCACAGACCTGCATATATCTCCTCACGCTCAAGCAGCCAAATGAGATTTGCTCAAGCTTGTTCAAATCCAACTGGCCGCGCTCGTACAGTGAGGCCACAA
>JAZDJP010000052.1:0-19328 GCA_043803805.1 Planctomycetota bacterium | reverse complement strand
TATTTTGGTCTTGCCCCGATCCACCACCGCCAGCGGGTGCTCGTGAAAAAACGGGATTCCTTTCTGCTCCAGCGCCTTGGCAATTTGAACTTCCCCCCAGCTTCTATAACGAGACGGCCCCGGTTCCATGACAAATGAAGGACGTCGAAGTTTTTATAGTTTTCGGAATGGGGAAGATTCCGTGGGGGGCTCGGGTTTGTCGTTTGATGGTGGGGGGGGGGGGGGATTCCGGTTCGTCGTCGGGGACGCCTCGGGGCGTCCCGCCGTCGTGGTACTTGAGCGGCGACGGGACGGCGCCGCGGCATCAACAGACCGCCGGACGCCGGGGTGGACGGCGGGTACCTCGAGGGGGGAAATAGGGACATCATCAGGAGATGAATCTATTTACTCGATCCATCTCCTAATAGGATTGAGCCGGTTTTAAGGTTTTGGCAATAACGCAACCTCTTGCGCGGCAAAAGGCAACATCGGATTCTACGGAATAATCAAATCAGGTGAACATCCGGCAGAAATTCGTCTTTTTTCAGAGATCCCAATCCCCGTGGATCTCCATTCTATCCCCGGAAATCTTGAATCCCATCGTCGGGGCGAAGCCGTCGAATTGAAGATCGCGAATCACTTCCAGAAGGAAACGCTTCGCCTCGGCCAACCGCCACCGTCGCCCGTCCCTGCGCCGGACGGTCAGGCTGTCCGTTTCCACGATGCCGCAGACGTCGGCGATGTCCACATCGGACTTGTCCCGGACATAAACCTCCGCCCCGTACGGGTGACGGGGTGCGAAGAAGCGCAGTTCCAGTGCCGCCCCGCGGTGATTGCCCGACTGGAGGGCGAGAAACCGCCTCGCCCGCCGGAATCGCCACCTGACGGTAGGTCCGGGCATCAGGATATGCGCAACGTATTCCGCCATGAACGAGATTTGAACTTCCCGCATCTCATCCTCGTAGCGTTCATCTTCCTTGGTTTGGGTAACATACTGGTGATTGTCCCGGTATTCCGTGGCCCATCGAGCCAGGCGCGCCCTAGTCCAGCGAGTCAGGTCCGCTTCTGTGCGCGGAATTTTAGTTTTTCGAGATTGATGCATCGTCATCGCCCGTTCCCCCTCCCATGATTTTCCGGAGCACCTCCGGGTTGTCGAGCGCTCGGCGTGGATCGTTCCTCTGCCGCATTTCCCGGAGGGAGGCCCGGCACCGCCGGGCGTCGTCCCGCCGACCGTGGGCCCGGTACAAACGGATTCGCCGGAGTAAACTCAGCCAATTGTCACAGGATTCGACCGGGACATGTTCCCATTCGTCGAGCGCCTGCTTCTCACGGCCGAGATCAAAGAGCATATTCGCGTAATAGTCCCGGTATTCGTAACGTTTGGGATCCATACGAACGGCCTGCCGGATGTACGGGAGGCATGCCGCCAGCGACCGCCCGGTGCGTTTCTGGGACCAATAGCCAATGGCGAACCGAAACTCCGCCACCTTGGGATGGGCACGGGCCAGGATCCGGGAAGCGCGAAGCCCCTCGGCGGGATCCTGGAGTTCGACGAGAAACCCCATGAGTTCCGAGCCCATGTCCGCGGTGAAGTTCGCGATGATCTCGTCGGACATCTCCCGGATCATCTCCCGGGCCTCCTTGAATTTCCCCATCTGATCGAGGGCGGCGGCGCAGTGGATGTCGGCGAGGGGATAGTCGCCCCCGTGCCGGCGGTATTCGCCGTAGGTGCGAACCACATCCGGGTATTCCTTCGCGAAGAACAAACAGGAGAGCCGTCCCCAGAGGAGATGGAGATCGTCCGGGTAATGCTCAATTCCTTCCTGGAGCACCTCCGCCGCATCGAAAAACTTGTCCTTGTTGAACAGGGCGAGCGCTTCCCGATCGAATTGCTTGGCGGTTTTCATGACCTCCCTCCCTCAATATCCGTTTCGAACCTATCCAGAAATTGGAACTGGAAGGGCTCGAGCCGCTTCCGCGCAGCTTTCCGTTTCCGCGAGTTTCCGATTTCAAATTGATACAGGTCATCCAGGTGGGTCCGCGACCGATCCATTTCCGCCAGCGCCTCCTCGGCGTCGATCTCCCCTTCCGCCACGAGCCGGTGAATGAACAACGTGTAACTGTGCGTAGGAATCCCAAGTCTCGGGAGGGTATTCATGGGTTTTTCACCGTTTTTCAGGGAGGCGACGAGAATATCCGTCCGGGATTCAAACTTTGGCGCGGCCTTTTCCGCACGAGCGAGCGCGCCCAGTTTTGCCATCGTCCGTTCCGCAACCTGCCACGCCGGATCCCGGCTTTCGTACCCTGATTGAAGCACTTTCTGGTTGTCGACCGTGTCGGGAAGACCATAGGCCCCGAGGATATCGGTCTCAAGTTCGATAATTTCGTCAAAGAGGTGGCCGGCCTTTTCCGGTCCCCCAGCGAGATTCAACTGCCGGGCGAGTTCGTCGTGCCTCACGATCTGACGGAACATGGCCTTCTCGTCGCGCGTGCCGGGGGTTTTATCCATGGGATTCCTCCTCTGGAATGTATGGTTCCGGCCACCCGGGCCGCTTGCCATCACGCAGTTTGAACGGTACCGGTGTCCCATCTTCCCAAGTTAACTCCGCCCAGGTGTATCCGGTCTTGAACTCCAGCGGAAGGGAAAGGATAAACGCCTTCCCGTCGGACGGGCGGACGGTATTCCCGCTCGCCCAGTCGAGGATACCGTGTTCCCGGATGTATTGTTCCCTCCGCTTGTTGTCCGCACCCTTGCCGATACTCAGGACGCCCACCTTCCCGTTCTCGTCCATCCGGTACGACAGAATGCATCGGCGCGGCGTGGGCTCCTGGGTCCCGTCATGGATGGTGATGATCTTCGCGATGATCGGTTTCATTCCGTCCTCCCTTCTCCTGTTACACCCTCATCATACAGGAGGTGGGTGGACAGATGATGTCCGAGGCATGAAAAAGGGAGAAAACGTCATGACGACCGGTGGGCGGCGGGAGAAGTCTCAACCTTCACAGCAATTCCATATCTCACCGAGCGAAATGAAGTTAAGGCTATAACTTGAGGTGATCAACTGACGTTACCATCAAGACATCTTCGTAGGATATCGGAGTTCGCCTCGCGAGATCGGGGGGCGCGCCCGGGGCATCCGCAATTCACTGGATGGCGTTTGGAGCCAACGATCGGCCTACTGAATTGCATTCGCATCTCATTCCAAGTTCATATTTTGGTGAAAAGAAATTTCCATGATTCGCAATCCGTTGTCAATCAAAGGAATTTCATGAGGCCACAATTTTACGCAATTCCCGCCAATCTCTTTGACCATGAGGTGAAGGATGAAGTATCGAGTGGCAATTCGAACAGACAACCAACAAGTCCTTATCCGGTTCAATTTCCCGAACCCCACCCCTGCTCAGTAATTGAATGTGATGGACCTCAGCAAATTTGATTCCGTAAAAACGTTCGAACGAAAAACCACATATTTGGCAATCGTATCCACGTTCCAAAGCTCTCTGCCGTAACTTGGGTTTCCTTTCTGGGGAATTGCGACGGGATTCAATTCGTCTTCCCTCGAGAATCCGCTCTTCTGCGATCGCTTGAACTTTTTCTTCCTCTGTCTGAAAAACAAGTTTTTCAGCAGGCCGAATCCTGATACCTTTCTCAACGATCCAAATAAAAAACCGATCGAACGACGAGAAATCTTTCAAGCCCAATTTTACGCGGATGCCTCTCAAGCGTGGAACATGTAATGTGATGTAGGATTTTAAATCCATTGCGCGAGGGAATCCTTCTATAACACACATCTTATCTCGGGACAGATTATTAACTATGGGGTACCACTTGGGCCGAATGGCCCAAAAAAAGCTACTGCAAATTCCTATTCCAATGCCGCCCACAGGGTTCAATGAATATTCGCGAATGTGTTTGTCAGCCTGTTCAACCGTGTCGGATTTGCCAAGTGCGGATAGCACTCGCCAAAACCTCTCTCGTTGCGTTGATTTTGTCAGATTCCGGTGGATGGAACCCAAGGCACCCCCAAAACAACCACAATGATCGCTCATGTTGTTGATTAACTTATCGGGGAATCCTTGTCGCAATATTCTTTTTTTGGCCTCGGTGCCACACTTGTCTTCGTAACGAAGGATTCGATATAGCCCTTCATACTGCAAAGCGGATGGACACTTTCCCTTCCGTAATAGATACCCCCAAAACCTGTCAAATTCGCGCAAGCAACGGCCATAATTCCAAGCGTGGCGATCCCTGCGCCATATTTTATCGAAATTGTTTAGCACGTTATCAAGAGATCTGACCATGAGCCCCTCCCGATAAAATCATGATATCTTATACGCCCCTGCCGCCGCCTCGAGTTCCGCCTTTACCTCTTCCGCCAGTGCCTCCGGCTCCATCACCTTCGCCGCCTTGCCCCACGACAAAATCCAGAATTTGATCTCGGCGAGGTGGTTGACCTTGACGGTGAAAAGGATGCTGCCGTCAGGATTCTCCTCGATTTTCTGGGAGGGATGCCAGTCGCGCTCGGCGACGTAAGGGGCCTGGTCGGCGGTGAAGCGCACCTTCACCGTGAATTCCTCCTTGCCCCACATGATTCCGAAGTGGGTGCCGAGGACCTTCTCCGCGTTGAAATCCGCCGGCAGGTCGAAGCCTTTCCCAGGCGTCGCCTTTCGGATGCGGGAAAGGGCGAACGTGCGCAGTTCTCCCGCCTTGTGGCATTTTCCCAGGATGTACCAGTCCCCGCGGAAGTGAACCAAATGATAGGGGTCCACCTGCCGGGCGGGTTCCAACTCCCGGCCGGGGGCGTGGTAATCAAACGTGAGCGTATTGCATTCCCGTACCGCCTCCGCCACGATCTCCCAGATCTTGGGATCCAGCCGCCGGGGCGGCTCGTGAAAGAAGGAAAATCGGGTATCCACCCAGGCAGGCCGCACGGTGGTCGTCTTCTGGGGAAGAGACTCCTCGATTTTCCGGAACACCCGTTCCAGCCGGCCATGGAGGGGGGTGTTCTCGTATTGTTTCAGGGCCTTCTCCGCGATGCAGACGGCGAAAAGGTCGCTTTCGCTCATCGGGATGGCCGGGAGTTTGTAATTCTTCTCCGTGTAGAAATAGCCCCGCCGGTTGGCGTCGTAGGCGAGGGGAATGTCCATCTGGTCGCGGAGGTGCTCGATGTCGCGCTGGATGGTCTTGGTGCTCGTCTCCCATTCCCGGGCGAGGGACGAGCAGTTGGCATACACCCCGCGCTTCATCCCCTCCCGGATCTTCCGGTCAATGAACGCGAACCGCCGGTGCTGGGGCTTGAACTTGGCCATGATCCCTCCCGGCGAGCCGCCCGATCCGGCGGACGCAATAATAAATTTATCTCGGACACGATCTGTCCAACCGCCCGGAGTATAGTCCCTTTTGTATGGAAATCAACGAGGGGATAAAAACGGAACAGGCTCCGGAACGGAATGTCCGACTCGAATTGCTCAAGGTCCGTCGGCGCTTCCGACGGGAGGTCCGGGTCGGACGGACGCGAGTGTGGTTCACAACGGACGTCCTTCGGCGACGGTTTGAAGCCATTGCGCGGTTGGCCCTGGGACGGGTGGCCCGGCTCTCGACGCTGGCGGGACTGAAGGATCATGTACCGGTGCGGGAAATGTTCGTCTATTCCGTCCGGGGAAGTTCAAAGCGTCCGCCATCCTGGTGTCGGGATGACCGTGTTTATATCAATGTTCACCTGGCCCATTGTCCGGGGCGCGACCCGAAAGGGCGTCCGGATTACATCCGGGGGGTGATGATTCATGAGGGAACACATGCCGTTCTTCACGCCCTTTGCCCCACCCGACGAATTCCCAACTGGTTGAGTGAAGGTATCGCCTGCCAAGTCATGGGATCGCGTCCGACCCGGAATCTCCGCATGCTTCCCCTCCGGCTTGAGGACCTCCAGCGCAAGAAAACGACGTTCTGGAATCGGCCGGGTCGGTGCCACTTGCGTTACGCCCTCGCTCATCTGACCGTAGACCGTCTTATCCGGGAAATTGGCTTTCGCCGGCTCCTGGGTGCGGTCCGGGATATGCGCTTTCTCCTGCCGGAAAAGGCAATTCGGAACGCGGGAGGGTTGGGCATTCGGGATCTGGACGAGGCGGTCCACCGGGAAATCATCAATGCCGATCTTCGACAAGACGGGACTGTGTTTGTTATCCCATGGAATCAATGGGCATACCGATATTATGGGAAAATTGGAATGCATTGTCTCGCACTTTACGGAGGGATGCCGCCGCGACTTCTCAGCTCCATTACATGGCCATGGACGGTCAAGGCGCGTCGCGCACGGTGGCGAATGCCGATACCGCGGGCGCCTGTGTCCTCAACTGATGCCGTTTCCTGCCGATCCGCGTCTCAACCTCCTCCGATCGTGAAGTCCCGTGGCGCACCCATAGCGGCGGCGGGAATCGCGGGGAATCGAAAAGACCGCGGTCGGGAACTTCCTGAAAATTCCGGAAAACCGCGGAGGTAGGTCCGTATTTGTCCGACCCGGAGGGGGATAATCATTGTTTTCGGAATACCCTTTTCATGGAGGCGTTATGAACGCGTACCGGCAAGGGGATGTGATTCTCATTCGGGTGACGGCGCGGCCGAAGGAAACCAAACCGCTGGGGCATCTTGTGTTGGCGGAAGGGGAGGTCACCGGTCACGCCCACCGGGTGGCCGGGGACGGCTCGGTTCTGCTCGAAACCGACGGTGGCCGGCGATTCCTCGATGTGCGGGAGGAATCCATTCTTGTCCACGAGGAACACGGTCCCGTCACCCTCCCGCCGGGATTTTTTGAGGTGAAGATCCAGCGGGAATACGATCCCGAAAGGGACAGGATTGTCCGTGATTAACCGGTTGCCGGACGACTTCGACGTCCGGATTCCCCATCTTCTTGAGGAATATGCCCGCATGGCCCTTTCGACGGCGCCGGCGGACCGGAAACGGGCCGAGGAAGGGGTGATCGAGACCTACCAAAAGGCGGGTCTGCCGCCCCCGGGGGAGATTGTCTGGTGCCGGTCGCCGGGAGAAATGCTGGCCATTGTGCGGGATCGCTTCCCGTCCGAGGCCCGGCCGTTTCCGGTCGCATTGCGATTTTCACAACGCCGCCTTCTCATACGAGCGGCGTTTGAATTGGGCCAGAAGATAGACCGGAAACTATGTGAACATCTTCAGGGGGTGATCGAGAGGCCGCTCCTTGAGAAGATGAATCCGGTTGCGGACTTGGTTGCGAACCTGTTGATCCAAGACACGAACCGGGAGGGGAGGCTCGGCGATCCTCCCGAAACAGCCAATCGGCTCTTACGAGGTTGGAGGGCTGAAACTTGGAAGGCGCTCAAGACCATACAACCCGAGACGGCCGACCAACTTTCCCTCGGTTGGACCGGTGACCAGGTGGATTCTGCCTGCTGGCGGGGCCAGCATGATATTGGATGGCTGTGGTTCTTCTCGTTCGCCCGGGAGGTGTTCGGGCTTGCGGAGGATGCCGGGTTTGTCGAAGGCATCGTCAAGGTTGCCGAATCGGCGGGGTGGTGGATTCCCGGCACAGAAACTTGCTGGATTTCCGAGCGCCATGACGCCATCCGTCGGGATGCCCGGGGGCGCCTTCACGTGGACGGGGCCCCGGCCGTGCAATACCCGGATGGATGGGGCGCCTACGCCTGGCACGGCGTTCCCATCCCGTCGGAATGGGGTCGGGTGCGGTCGGAGCAATGGCGCCCGGATTGGATTTTCGACGAGAAAAACCAGACGCTCCGGCGGGTGCTTATCGAAGGGATCGGGCACGACCGGCTCGCTCATTCCCAGGGGCAGCCCATCCACGTGGACGGGGATATGGAACTCCTGGGAGTATGGCATAGCGGTTTCGATCCGATCGTGTTTCTCAAGGTAAAGTGCCCTTCGACGGGATTGTTTTACGTATTGCGGGTTCCCCCGGAGATGAGAACCTGCCGCCAGGCGAGGAACTGGACGCTTTGGAACGAGCGGGATCGGATGAAGTTTGTGAAGGAGACGTAGGTTGGTGTTGACAAGTCAGACAGGATTTTATGATTCGGACATGGCTCGAAGAATATGTTTCCCATAGATCTCGGCTACCCTGTCTTCAGTAATGAGTTCCAACGATACCGGACGATTTAGGATTCTCCGAAGCGTTTCTTGGCGAATCTGCAGTTCGTTTAGAAAGCGGGGTGTCAGTTGACCGAGAATGATTAGATAGGCAACTGGTGAGTCTGAGTTTCGAATACATCGTTCAAGATCATCAATTGGTGCAAGCGAGTCAACTTTTCCGGAATAATTTTTACACTGAACCGGTACGTCATCTAGCAATATTGTCCGTGTAAGCGGGTTGATGATTCGAACAAGTAGGTCCCACCCTTTTCCGCAATCAACATGTTCTTTGACTTCAATGAACTCTATCTCGGGTAGCAACTTCTCGCAGAAACGCTCAAAGTCTTTGCCGGGCCATTTGCGCGATATCTCAAGAATGATATGGCGCCTTGTATCCCGCAAGGTGTGGTCAAACGTGTCTGCGTCAGTCCGAACGGCAGTGAGATCCAGTTTATTCGTCGCTGCCTTAACCACGATGTCGTCAAGCTCGCGAATCGACTCCTCAGGATAGATTTCGTAGTAGTTGCCGCGTTTAGACAAATCGTGTCTGAGCGCTGCTGTTATTGCCTTTGAGTTTATTGGGATAGGTTCTGGCGTAAGCGGTCGGGTGTTCAGCAGGTGATTGAAGTCATCCAAGTTGCCTGGTTCAAAATTGTAGCCAGGAGCAATTACCTCCGCGACAACAAACCGCCTTATCGGTTGTTCCGTTTGCACGACCACTCTGTGTCCAAACTCAATTCGCTCGATCAGAAACTTGGCGTGGCTCCAAGTCATCCGTTGGTTGTTCGACCATGTTGAAGAATCTTTCTTCTTGATCTCGCGAAGGTCACAATCAGGCCAACCCCAACCATAACGGACATGGCCAGAGAGGTATTCTTTCATGTACCAGCCAGGATCATCGTGTGGGCAAACTAACTTGAAGTATCTGTTCACGTGCTGGTCTTCGTATCTTTATCTGCCTAACGGATCGTTAATCAGAACCATACACAGCAACCGGATGTTACGTCTATATTTTAAGGCCGTCAATGCTCATCCGGGTAATAATATAAAATTCCGCCCCGGACATTATTTGTCCGACCACCCATCGTATTGTATAGGCAGAAGAGGAGGAGAATCATGAGCGTGACCATGGGCGAGACGACGACAAGAGGGACGAAACCGGACGCCACCTACCGGTCCAACACCATCTGCATTGATTTCGACGGGGTGATCGCGGAATTCACCCGGGATATCAACGAATTTGGGACAGTTCTGGCAGGCACGGCGGAGGCCACGGCGAAACTCAAGGCGCTCGGGTATAAAATCATCATCCATACCGCCCGGCCGAACACCCCGGAGCACATCGCCGCTCTGGCGCGTCACCTGCGGGACAATCATGTCTGCTTCGATGAAATCAACAGCGACCCCAACGCCCCTTGGGCGAGCGGCAAACCCCTCGCGGATTTCTACGTGGACGATCGTGCGGTTGCTTTTAATCGGAATTGGGATGACATCCTCTGGCAGGTGTCCCGCCGGGATCTTCACTCCGTGCTCGAAACCTACGAGGCCCTGCTCGGTTTGGTGCGCGTCCGCGCCGCGTCGGTGGCGGCGTTTGATCATCTATTGCGGGAACGGACAAACTGGCTGACGAGTCCCGCGTCCACCCGCTTCCATCTCGCCGAGGACGGGGGACTTCTCCGGCATTCCATGAACGTGGCCGAAACGCTGCTGAAAATGCGGCGCACCCTGTGCCCGGATATTTCCATGGAAAGTTGCGTCATCACAGGGTTGTTTCACGACGTGGGCAAGGTCGGCTACCCCGGCCAAGCGTATTATCTGCCCAACCCGGACAAATGGCAGGTCCGGAACCGCGGCATCCGGTACGTCATCAACCCGGAATGCCCCCACATGGATCTCGCCACCCGGAGCTTGTTCCTTATCACGCCTCGCGTCGAACTCACCACCGAGGAAGCCCAAGCCATCCGTTACCACGACGGCCAGTACATCGAGGAAAACCATTCCGTCGCCCACCGGGAAATGCCCCTGACACGGCTCATTCAGTATGCGGACAACTGGAGCGGAGGGGTGTTGGAGGAGGAATAGCGGGATGGCGCAAGAAACAAAAGAGGCAAGGACATATCCGAGGGATACGATGCCAAACGCAGGGGGCAGAGATCGGCCACTTCGTGATCAAGAGCGCGAATGGCGCGGGCGATGCGTGGACAAGCATTTGGAAGACGCGTGGCTCGAAACGCTGAACGCGCTTCATGTGTTTGAGATCGCCAGTGTCTGCGAGGGGCATCCGAACACGCCGCCGAAGTTGTATGGCGACCGTCCGGAGATCATCCTTCGTTTGAAACCCGCCTCCTTGCCCGTCGCAACCGCCGGATGGCCCGCATTCACGCGATTTGTCGGTCGCGTGGCGCCGGATTTGTTTCCGGAGCGCACGTTTGTTGACGTGCAGTTACGCCGAAGACTGATCTGCCTCCCGGAATTACCGGAGACCGTGGATGAATTGATAATGCGCGTCCGCCGCCTTGAGAAATCACTGACGCCCGGTTTTGATGACGCATCACGAACGTGGTTTGCCCTGGTTGTGGAAGCCGTCCGGGAATTGGATCAGGCGATTTGGGCGTGGTGCGGGAATTCCGTGAATATCCTCGTTCGGGAGAGACGGGAGGAAGTCACCAAGGTACAAGGAGCCTCGCCATGGCCTTTTTAACGAGGTGGATATGATTCGTCTGGAGGATCGCGTTCGAAAATTGATGCGGGAGGCGCCCACGGGGAGCCGCGGCTTTTCGCTGGCGTTCCGGCGTGCGTTCCCGGCGCCGCGGAAGCCCTCGGAGGGCATCTGGTACCACGTCTATCTCCGGCCGCATTGGCACTTCTTGCCGTTCCCTCTCCCGTCCCCGGATGTGGAGACCCATCCGGATCTCTGGGAGAAGGTTGTTTCGCGAATCGTCGCCCGGCATTACGGCGTGGATCGGAAGGAGGTGTGGCTCTGCGCCTACGGGATGCCCCGGGGGCGCGTGGCCGTTGCCGCCGGGAAATACCTGATTCTCCATGGGAATGAACATTTCGGCGTGTCGCAGGGACGGATGAAGAAGGATGTGATTTCCGCCTTTTTCCTGGTGAATGAGTTGCTGCGGGGAAACGTCGCCTGGAAATACGACGAACACGAGCGGATGGTGCCGGAGGACGTGGAGGAACTGACGGCGATCGTTGGAGAGAAATATCATACGGCCGGGAGGAAACGGACATCATGTTCCGAATCAAACGGGTAGACGTAACAGAGTTCCCAGGAAAAGAGATGTGGGGGGTGTTCCAGGACGGCCGGTATCTCGGTGCGGGAACCGGTCCTCAAAGCGCTTGGATGCTCTTGCGATGGCACATTATTCAAACGCTTGACAAAAAAGACATTCCCGCCATCGTAGCCATGACCCGATATCCGGCGACCCGATCCCGTGAGTTCGTGGTCCGGGCGGACGCCAAACGCGCCTTGGGACACTTGTTTGCCGCCCTTTCGGATTATGATCAGGCCATCGCGCTCAATCCCAGGGACTGCCGCGCCCGCCTCCAACTGGGAAATCTCCTTCTGGAAATGGGAGAGTCGGAGGAAGCCCGCGAACACCTGGAGAAGGTGCCGCATCTGGCGGATCCCGTCCGGGATCACAACGTCCTGACGCGTTATGTGGAACATCAGATTGAATTCGGGAAGATTCCGGAGGGCCTCAACGCCTTTGAGACCCTTTTGGCGGGCGTGGAGGCGCTCGTCAGCCTGCCGCGAAACAAAGAAAATTACGCCATCTACAACATCCCCCATGGCGACAAATCCATCTTAACCGAACCCGGAAGGATCGTTCCCATCTGCATCAATATGCGGACCGCAAAGGATCTTGTCCCTCGATGGATGCAGATTGTGTCCGATTTCAGGAAGAATGGTGTCGCGGTGGAGGCGTTGCAGGCCCGGATTGCGGGGATTGAGTTGCAGTTGGATGAATGACCCAAAAGGATGGGTCGGCATATTGGAGGGGTAGGATTCACCATGACATCAGCAACTGACAGGAAATCCGGAAAGCATGCACCCGCGGGCGAACGCGACGGAGATGGAAATCGTCCCCGGACGGACTCCCTGCCGGTCCGGCTCGGTTGGCGCGGATTGCCGAATCGGGGCATGGCGCTTCCACGGATCACCAAGATCGCGAAGGCGATGGTTCCCGGTGGATGGATCGTGCGGGCCGGCATCTCGAAATATTCCATCGCGACAATATTCATAGTGGACCCAGGGCACGGCTGGCATGATGATGTTCTGGACTGGTATTCCATGGGGAATCCGCGCACCGAACATGCATTGCGGGCCAACGTGCCCGGCGGATGGCTCATCCTGACATGGGGAATGGGCGTGAGAGACAAGCCGAATTGCTATTGCGAAATCCTGGATCCCCGATTTGTCAGCTTGGTGTTTGTGCCGGACCCCAGTCATGCCTGGGTGGAGGATTCCGCGCCGACTGCCGGAGAAGTTGGGACCCCGACCGAACCGAACGTTCCGGGTGCCGGCGAAGACGCTTCGCGAAAGGAATCAACATGACTTGGAACGACGTGGATATGTATCTCGGGATCGGTGAACAAGAGGACCTGGTACGGTTCTCGGGTTCGCAGTCCGAAGAAGATGTCCGGGCCGCCGAGGAGTCGCTGGGAGTGCGGTTCCCCGTCGACTACCGACGGTTTGTTTCCGATTGGGGATATGGCGGTTTCGGCGATTTCGACGTGGCGGGTGTGGGAAGCGAGTCCTTTGACACGATGTTCAACGTGGTCACCATGACCCGGGAACAGCGCGAGACGATCCCGGGATTTCCTCCGGGTCATGTGGTCATCAGCCGCCTCACCCGGGCGACCGGGGACATCCTCGTCTGCCTTGACACGGCGACAACGCAGGGAGACGCTTGCGTGGTGGTGGGTTGTCGCGCTACGATGGGGCGATTGGAGACTGTCGGGGAACCCTTGGCCGGGTCGTTTCTGGAGTTCCTGACCGATCGGATGCGGCTGGAACTGCATCGCGAGGGGCTATGGCCGCCGAAATGACATTTTTCATCGGCCGCCGCGACGGGTTCACGTCGTCCACCGGAGGAGGAATCCATGCGCGCTTATGACGAAACAATCCGAATCATCGAGGAACATCTCGGAGATTTTGAATACGATCCCCGGACCGGGCGTCTGATCACCCGCTCCGCGGAGGTTGGTGGCCGTGTCGGAGAATTTAATCCTGACGACTTTTTCGGCACGGAGAAAGACCGCGACCGGAACGAACTGGAAATCCCGGATGATGTTCTCGGTCACTACGAACCCATGTCCAGTCCCGGGCGTGTCGTTTTGCATGGGCGAAGGATCGCCGGCTTCTGCGCTCATATTTTGAAGGATCTGCTTGGCCGGGGATTCACGCTCTTCCGCCCGGATGTGGAACGAATCATGCACTTCGCGACATCCAAGGTGTACGAGCACGAGGAATTCCACATGTTCAGCGATGTGCAGAGCCACCTCATCCTCGGATTCACCAAACAGGTTCTTGTCGAGGAGGCGCTCGCCACGGCCCACGCCTATCAGCGTCTCCGCGAGGAGCACGGCAAGTGGAACAGCAAACTCGGCATGATCCACCTCAGTATCTGGCCGGTCCTGCTCGAAGTCACATTCGACCGGATCACCCGGCCCGGCTACCGGGACTGGAGAAAATACGCCTCGCCGGATCAGTTTGTTGCCGGACTGGGCGCATATTTCCACGGCAACCATCCCAAGGCGGTCTGGTTGCAGGGGAATGGCATCCCGACCCAGGAACTTCTGGCGGCGCAGTTGGCGTTGGTGAAGCGGTTTCAGCGGGAGGAGGACGTTTGTTGATTTCACGCTTTTGGCAATGGATGTATTGATGCACAACAACAACAGGAGGAATCGAAAATGCCTACCATCTGGAGGCTAAATATCAAAACTGGGGCACAAAAAGGCATTGACCCACGGATGTTTTGCATAAGCAACAAGATTCTTGGAGTCGGATGGGCAGTTGATTGTGAGGGTGAAATCAATTGGGATAACTACTACAAATCCGCAATGGAAACGTATTACAAGAAAGGAGACAAGGGTTGGTGGCCAGCAGTAAATGCAATAAAGAATAGGATGCACATAAAGGATCTGTGTTGGACGCGCGACTGGTCTGGGGTTTATTACTTGGGGCAAATCGTCGGCGAATGGGAGTATAGGGGGGAACAAAAGTATCGCGATGCAGATGTGGTCAATATTAGAGGTTGCATTTGGAAAAAAGTAGGCAATGTCGATTCAGTCCCCGGGAAAGTGGTGAACAGTTTTGTTCCAAGCCGGACAGTTCAGGTTGTGGAAGACGATAGCGTCGGCCTGTATTCGCAATTTATGTTTAATAAGTTATCTCAGAGCGATCAATATGTTCTGCCGGCAGTGTCAGCCGATTTGTTTTCCGTTATATCGTCAGAGGATTGCGAGGATATAGTCGGCGTCTTTCTTCAGGAAAAAGGCTATCGGATGATTCCCAGTTCATGCAAGGCGGATACGGCCGCCTACGAATACGTTCTGAAGCACGTTGAAACAGGAAACACCGCTGTTGTTCAAGTGAAACGAGGATACGTTGATCTTAATGTTGATGACTATTCAAAACTCTCAACTGAAGTCTATCTTTTCACATCCCATGGCAAATATACGGGTAGGCCTTCTCCGACAGTCCATTGTTTAACCCCAAGTGAACTCAAGGCCTTTGCCTACAACAAAAGATTAATCATGTCCGATCAAGTGAAAACATGGATCGAGTGGATCGAATCTGTTGAGAAGAAAGGTTAAGAGAACTCGGGGGCCGTACAGGGGTTTATTGGTCTGATCCGGCAAGTTGAGGGTTTAGGACACGAAGTGGTTCATGGAGAGGATACAACGATAATCGTATTCCACCTCTCCCCGGATGTATGGCGAGAACGCCGCCAGAATCGGGAATCCGGGATCGTTACGGAAAGGAAAGTCCATGCGTGGGCGAAAACGCAAATCCTTGGATCATCTGGAAGGATACCCCAACGAACGCAAGTACCTCATGATCCTGGCTCGGGCGCGCAGAGACTGCCCGTCTCTGAAGGATCGCGTGGTCCGGCGGATCATCGCCGGGGTGGCACCGGATTTCGAGAAGGACCTGTTTGTGGCGAGACCTTGCGCCCGGGTACTTCGGTATATCGGGAACACGTGGGCGCCGGAGATGTGCCGGACTGACGGCGGATTTTTTGCCATCGGCCGGCTCTATGAATCCATTGGTTTCAACGGCGCCACCTACACCATCCAGGGATACAAGCGCGGAAGGGAGCGGATCGGATCGGCTCATTTTGAATATGTGAAACCCCTCTTGACAACACACGTTGGCGGGAACTTTTAACAGGAAGGAGCGGACGGATATGAACAAAAAAACTCTGACCAGCCTCTTTGTTGAAACCATCTATCGGATTCCCAATTATCAGCGCGGTTACGCGTGGGAGGAAAAGCAGTGGAAAGACTTTATTCAGGATATTGATGCCTTGGTGGATGAAAATCTGAAAAGTCACTATACCGGCACCGTGGTTGTCTATGCGGGGCTTGGCGCCAAGGAAGACTATGGCACGAAACGGCTGGATGTAGTGGATGTGGTGGATGGACAACAAAGATTGACCACTTCATGCCTCTACCTTTCGGTGATAATACGAGCTCTCAGAGGAAAAGGAAACAAGGACTACGAACAGGAAATCCCCGGCTTTCTGTATTGGGGCACCGTGTGCAAACTCGCCTTGAACAACGACACGGCCGACGTCTACTATGACCTACTGAAAACAGGGAGAGTCAACACCTCCGCGCAGTCCACCCATGCAAAGCGCTTGGTGGCCGCCTGTAACCATTTCCAGGAGCACATTGATCAGCAAATGATCAAGCGGGGCGATTCGGGTGTCGATTATCTCAAGGATCTCTTCCGCGCAATTACCCAGAAACTCAATTTCACATTCTACGTGATCGATGAGGAGTGTGAAATCGGTATGACGTTTGAGTTGATGAACTCCCGGGGCAAGGGGTTGTCCGTCCTCGAACTCCTCAAGAACTACCTCATGTATTGGGTTTCACGGAACGAAAGAGATCCTGTCGAGCGGAACACGCTGACCGCTCTCATAAACAAAAACTGGAAGGATACCTATACGAACCTTGGGTCATGCTCAGGCAACGAGGAGCAGTGCCTTCGTGTAGCGTGGACCCTCTTTTGCAACCATTCGCCGCAGAACTGGATCGGATACGACGGATTCAAAGGAGATGACTACTTTCCGCTGAGGAATTTTACCTCGAAGCGCACCGTGGCAGATACCAGGGTTTTCATCGGGCAGTTCGCCGATGGCTTGGCGGAGATCTCCAGTTACTATGCCAGCATCACAAGTCCGACCGCGAGCAACACCGTTTCGCAGGACGAATTGCTGTGGCTGACCAAAATTCACCACACCGGAAACATCGCCAATTTTCTGCCGCTGATGGTGGCGGCTCGGAAGCACTGCAAGGGCGGGAGCATCCCAGAAGTGGACTATGTTGCGCTCCTGAAGGCGCTGGAGTGTTTTGCCTATCGGGTCTTTCTGCATGGTGGCCGGCGAAGCAATGCGGGAAAATCCAGCTTTTACCGCTGGGCTTATGAAATTCTGCCCCGGTCCCGATCACTCCCCGACGTTATTGCATTGGTGCATGCCCTGACGCGCTACTACGCCAGCGAAGAATCTTTTGTCAGTGCAAACGCCAATCCCGGCGACTGGTATGCAACTCGGAATCGCCTGAAATACACACTGTTTGAGTATGAACTTCATTTATTGGCGACCGAGGGTAAAGGGAAACAGCCGAATTTGACGTGGGAGCAATTGAACGACACCACCATTGAACACATTCTTCCACAGACTCCGAAGGAGAACTCCAACTGGAAAAACGTGTGGAGTCCAGACGATTTCAAGAAATCCGTGCATGATATCGCCAACCTTGTGCTGACCCGGAATAACTCCAATTACTTGAATTTTGAGTTTGCGCGCAAAAAGGGGAAGCCAGGGCAGAGTCCTAGCTACAACGACTCCGACATCCGGCAGGAACGGAAAATCTCCAGTTTTTCCGACTGGACACCGAAGGAATTTGCGGAGCGCAGGAGTGAATTGATGGAGTGGATCAATGTTCGTTGGAAGACAGACGGTGGCCAGGGTGTTACGATGGAAATAGTTGATGAAGCGGATGATGATGGAATTAAAGTTCAAGCAGAAGTCTGATTTTCTTTCGATGAAACAAAGGAGGATGCCGTGAGAAGTTATCAGGTGCGAATCAAGGAGCACCTCGCGCAATACAAAATCGAAAAACTTCAAGTCAAGGAAGACGGGATTTGGCTCGGGGGGCTCGGGAATGGTCGTCCCTATCCCCATATACTTCCGGTCAAACGCCGGACGGAGAATTTGATCGGGGAATTGCGCTCCTGGATCGAACAACCGGATTGCGATCGGTTACGCCGCCAATTACACAAAGACTTTCATCATCTCAATTCTTCCCAGGCCATGTGCATTAATCTGCTGGCGCCGTTGTTATTGCACAATGAGGGAATGGCTTTTACGGGATTTCCACGGAAGGACGTTTCATCGCAAGACATCTGCACACCGGCACACGATGCTTTCGAACAAATCGTTGATCGTGACGAGGGAACTCATCATGACGCGATTCTGAAAATCGAATCCGGGGAACAGTGGTTCATCGAGGCAAAACTATCAGAATCAGGTTTTGGCAATGTTGAGGATACGACGGTGTATCGTGAACGGTTCAGCCGCATTTATGCGACGCGTCTCGAACCAATCTGGAGCGACCCTCCGATACCGTTTGATGAATTCGTGGCGTGTTACCAGGTGTTTCGTGTCCTTTCCTATTTGAACAAAGGGGCCAATGCGGTGTGCGCGTTCGTGTATCCGCGAGCCAACGATCGCGTTGCCTGGCTGGAAGGATACCTGGATGAAAATCTCGTCGCTTCCGCCAGAAATCGAGTGTTCACGATTCCACTCGAAGACCTGGTTGATCACCTGATTGAATTTCCTTTCAAGACAACCAATCTTAAGCAACATTACGAGGAGTTTCAAAAGAAGTATGTGATCTATTAAATTGTGGGAAGGACACGGGAATTCGCATGAAACTAATTGGGCCCGAGCGTTACAAATTGAAGTTCAACCGACGCAAGTTCCAGATCAGTGCGACATCAGGCCAACGAGAACTGTCCGATCGGGTACGCGCGTCTCGACCGAAACTGTATGCTGTCGCAAGTGGACGCAGGTTGGTTTACGTCGGCATCACGAATCAACCCATTAGGACCCGTCTTCGCATCGGTTGGGCCGCCGACGGTAGTCATGGTTACTACGGGTACGCATGGCGACGGCAACTCAAGGCGGCAACGCTCTACGTGTGGTTTCACACGAAGACAAAGGGCAAGGCGGCGGTGCGGGACCTTGAGATCGTGGAAGCCGAAGTTGCCTACCTGGTACGAAAGCGCGGGCAGTGGCCGGCGTTCCAAACCGAGATTCACTTCTATCCATCGCGCGCAGGCCACCGTAAGGTCGCGAAGGATGTGGTTGCTTGTGTTTGCGATGTTCGCTAACCACCGCATACATACAAGTCATGTCATGCGGTGAGACATGGGAAACACTCCGTGACAGGGAAGGGAGATGACGTCATGGCCGCCTGTCCGAAATGTCACTACTCGGGATCGAACTGGAAGCACTGCAAGGCGTGCGACATATACTGGTGCGCGAACTGCAAGCGGAAAGAGGGGTTCAACGTCGCAAACCAGTGTCCGTTCTGCGGCGTGTTGAGCAAAGTTGAAAACAAGACGCCTCGCTGATGTTGAGGAATCATGTCAGACATTCTCCAAAATCATTCTTTCCGGCCCGATCCCCAACGTAAAATTCCCGTCATTCTCGACCGCGACCTCCCGAACATGGTCAGCCATGCCGATCCAGGCGAATGCGGATTCAGCGTCTATCAGGATGTTCTCGTCCGGTGGGACGAAGATCGGGATCCTCGCGTTTTGGACTTCATTGACGATCTGCCGCCGGCCTTGCGGAAGAACCTGGCGGTTGTGCAGGAGCACGAAGCGTCACTATCCCTTCGCTGGAAGGGACGCGTTCCGACGGGATTCGAGGAGGGGGTGCTTGTGGAGGTCGGGGACGACACCTGGGAGATTGTT
>JAZDJP010000051.1:0-4142 GCA_043803805.1 Planctomycetota bacterium | reverse complement strand
TATTTTGGTCTTGCCCCGATCCACCACCGCCAGCGGGTGCTCGTGAAAAAACGGGATTCCTTTCTGCTCCAGCGCCTTGGCAATTTGAACTTCCCCCCAGCTTCTATAACGAGACGGCCCCGGTTCCATGACAAATGAAGGGCGTCGAAGTTTTTATAGTTATCGGAGTGGGGAAGATTCCGTGGGGGGGGGGGCTGGGATTCCGGTTCGTCGTCGGGGACGCCCCGAGGCGTCCCGTCGTCGTGGTACTTGAGCGGCGACGGGACGGCGCCGCGGCATCAACAGACCGCCGGACACCGGGGTGGACGGCGGGATTAGGTTCAAGTACCAATAAGATCGGGCGGAACATAAATCATGGACTTGGCGTGTATCTTCAAGAAAGGCAAAGAGATATCTCAAATTAAGGGGGCGAATTTAAATCAAGGGGGCGAGAACTTAAATCTCCGATGCGCCGACAGAAATTCACCCGTTTTCAGAGGTCCCAATCCCCGCAGATCTCCATTCTATCCCCGGAAATCTTGAATCCCAGTTTCGGATCGAAGCCATCGAACTCCAAGTCGTGAATCACTTCAAGAAGGAATCGTTTCGCCTCCGCCAGCCGCCACCGACGCCCGTCCCGGTGCCGGACATTCAGGCTGTCCGTGTCTACGATGCCGCAGACGTCGGCGATGTCCACATCGGACTTGTCCCGGACATAAACCTCCGCCCCGTAAGGGTGGCGGGGCGAGTAGAAACGCAGTTCGAGGGCCGCCCCGCGGTGGTTGCCTGACTGAAGGGCGAGGAACCGTCTCGCCCGCCGGAACCGCCATCTGACGGTAGGTCCGGGCGTCATGATATGCGCGACATATTCCGTCATGAATGAGATCTGGACCTCGCGCATCTCATCCTCGTAGCGTTCATCTTCCTCCGTTTCGGTCATAACCTGATGGGCTTCCCGGTAGTCCTTGGCCCACCGACTCAGGCGTGTTTCCGCCCAGCGGGAAAGATCCGCTTCCGTGCGCGGAATTTCAATTGTTCGAGGTCGGCCTATTTTCATCAGAATCCTTTCCCTTCCCCGTGAGTTTTCCAAGAAAATCCGTGTCGTCCAAAACCTTGCGCAGATCGTTTTTCTGCCGCATCTCCCGGAGGGAGGCCCGGCACCGCCGGGCGTCGTCCCGCCGGCCGTGGGCCCGGTATAAACGAATTCGCCGGAGCAAACTCAACCAGTTGTCGCAGGATTCGACCGGGACGAACTCCCATTCGGCGAGCGCCTGCTTCTCCCGGCCGAGATCAAAGAGCAAATTCGCGTAATAGTCCCGGTATTCGTAGCGTTTGGGGTCCATGCGAACGGCCTGCCGAATGTACGGGAGGCATGCCGCCAGCGACCGCCCGGTGCGTTTCTGGGACCAGTAGCCGATAGCGAAGCGGAACTCCGCCACTTTGGGGTGGGCGCGGGCCAGAATCCGGGAGGCGCGGAGCCCCTCGACGGGATCCTGGAGTTCGACGAGGAACCCTATGAGTTCAGAACCCATGTCCGCGGTGAAGTTCGCGATCGTGCCGTCCGGAATCCCCTGGGCGATTTCCCGAGCCTCCTTGAATTTTCCCATCTGATCGAGGGCAGCGGCGCAGCGGATGTCAGCGAGGGGATAGTCGCCCCCGTGCCGGCGGTATTCGCCATAGGCGCGAACCACATCCGGGTACTCCTTCGCGAAGAACAAACAGGAGAGCCGTCCCCATAGGAGATGGAGATCGTCCGGGTAGTGCTCAATTCCCTCCCGGAGCACCTCCGCCGCGTCGAGGAACTTGTCCTTGTTGAAAAGGGCGAGCGCTTCCCGGTCGTATTGCTCGGCGGTTTTCATGATTGCCCTCCCTTCAAACTTGACACATACGCGCTCACGTAACGAGGCCAGTGTTGCTATCGTCCGTTCCGCAACCTGCCACGCCGGCTCCCGACTGTTGTACCCCTCACGGAGCACCTTCCGATTGTCGAGGGTGTTGGGCAAACCGTAGACGGCAAGGATGTCGTCTTCGAGGGCGAGGATTTCATCGAAGATGTGGCCGGCATTTTCCGGCCCCCCGGCAAGGTCCAACTGCCGGGAGAGCTCATCGTGCTGGAGAATCTGCTGGAACAGGGACTTTTCATCGCGTGTGCCGGTGGTTTTATCCACGAGATTCCTCCTCTTGAATGTACGTCTCCGCCCACCCCTTCTCGTTTTTGTATGTTCCGAGCGGAACCAACGAACCGTCCTCCCAATGCAGCTCGGCGAAAAGGCTCATATTCCGGAACTCCGACGCGAGCGCCAGGACGAACACCTTCCCGTCGGCCGGGCGGACGGTATTCCCGCTCGCCCAGTCGCGGATTCCGTGTTCCCGGATGTATTCTTCCTTCCGCATATTGTCTGCATCCTTGCCGATACTCAGGACGCTGACCTTCCCATTCTCGTCCATCCGGTACGACAGGATGCACCGGCGCGGCGTGGGTACATTGGTCCCGTCATGGATGGTGATGATCTTCGCGATGATCGGTTTCATGCTGTCCCCCCTTTCTCACCCTTCGCCATCATTATACGGGGGTGGGGTGGACAGATGATGTCCGAGGGATGGAAATGATGGGGAAGTCGCAATTTCTTCGGACGAGACCAATCTCATGCTTCTGATTCGCTTCCACATCTTATTGCGACGATAGACGTTACAGCACATCATGATAATGTTTTGGTGGTATCGAAAGAGTTAGAAAGGACCGATCGAGGCTCATTCAATGCGATACTGCGATGATTCCGATGGCCCTTGGAATGATAAATGAACGATACTAAATTTTGGTGTCAGGATGAATCCCGAAATAGTTCAAGACTTTGGATAGCGTAACCTGAATCGCCTTGTTCTTCCGGAGTTTTTCCAAAAAGTGAATTTCGCTCATTTGGGCAGGCCATTTCTTTTTAGCTATACGGATTTGGAAAGTTGTTTCGGCCTCTAAAGCCCTTCGATATTTAGGGTCTTCAAAACATTTCCATTCGAGAGGAAAGTATAGGAGCCGCAATGCTTTGTTTTGGTAATCCTTCCTCCACGAATAGGCGAAGTAGTTTTTTCTGATCTTCCTTCGTATTTTCTTTTTTAGCCGTTCTCGAAATCCCTTTCGAATTCTCAATAATCCGGATGCGCTTTCTCCGATTCGTATAATTTCCTCGTTGAAAACCATGACGTACAAGCCGAATTTCCAAACCTTTATTGACCATTCAACGGACAAATAATCGTTTCACAGCCGGAGTTCGGCATGATCGAAAAAGGATTTGAGAAGTTGCTTCCTGCGACTTGTCTTCCGGATCGAACGGCGCACGGCCTTCCCGAGCGCACCCACATCCGGCGGAATGTAGTTGGCCAAATCTGCGTATTTGGCCTGCCTCCATATCCCTTCCGCAGGGTTGAGTTCCGGGGCGTATGCGGGAAGCCACTCAACGAAAAATCGTCGCGGGAATCGCCGGAGCAACCGCTTGGCGGCCGACCGATGCGCCCCCAGCCGGTCCATGACCGCGATGAGAGAGCCGCCATCCTGCCGGAGGATGTCCGTGACGAACTTGTCAAACATGCCCGTGTTGACGTTGCGCCGGAATACACGAAAGCGAAGCCGGATTTGACGTCGCCGGGGAGACAACACGATGCCGGAGGCAACGGAAAGCCGATCCCTCCGGTCCCAACTTTTGTGGATGGGTGTTTTCCCCTTGGGTGCCCAAGTTCGGCGCACCGTGGGTTGAAGCATAAACCCACTCTCGTCAAAGAAACCAATGCAATTACCCTGGATCTGCGCTTTTTTTTATACGCGGCCAATCGCACTTGCGCCATTGAGCAACCGCTTGGGGATCTTGCTCCCGTGCTTTCCGCTCGGGTTTCTGACATGACCAGTTCATACGCCTCAACAGATATAACGCTCCCGTCGGTCCGTATCTTATGCCGAATTTCTTCTGGATCACCTGCGCTACGCGTCCGAGCGTCCACAAGTCGGTGGGGAACCCGTTCCCGGGGGCTCCCTTCAGAAGCGCGCGTTCCAACGCTGAAATCTGATGGGGTTTCAATTTCGGCCGTGGGCCAGGATGACGTTTGGCGGCCACCCCTGCCAAGCCATCCGCTTGGCAACGTTTCTTCCACTGAGATACGGCTCCAGGGGTTAC
>JAZDJP010000050.1:0-94788 GCA_043803805.1 Planctomycetota bacterium | reverse complement strand
CGTTCGATCCCCCGGACGATGACGTGATGCAGGGCGCCCGGGTAATCCGCGCGGGCTTGACGAGGCATGAGTTCATCCTAGGACGGATGCTGAAGGATGCAAGACAATTTTATTATTTTATGTACGTCCCCTAATCTGCCTTTTATTATTTTATGTACGTCCCCTAATCTGCCTTGTCATAATTTCATGTACGTCCCCCACTCTTCCCCTCCCGTGCGGGAGCGTTGTCACGGGAGGCGGGTGTTGTTGTGATGGCAGCGTCCGTTCCGCTCGTTCCGCTCGGCCCGCGAGGCGGGAGAGGCGGGGTGGGCGGGGGAGACTCAAACCTCTTCCGCAAGAACATCTTTCCGAATAATTCCCTGACGATACAAAAAGTCTGTACAGTCCACTTCAATCGCATATATAAGCATGCTGGTCCTATGATTAATGCTGCCACAATAAAATACCACGAATAAATTCCGTAGAATTTCCTAATTACTGCCGGAGTGACAAGAATAATCAGAATCGACAAGAAAACGAAAACGCCTTTAACATAATCCCATCGTCCGAGTTTTTCATCCTCTGTTTTTTCTGGCTCCGTTTTCACTGTCACACCCCTTTGCGATATTTCTCGAATTCGGCGACAGAATAGGGGACGTACATGAAATAATGACATTATCCTTTTCCAAATCGATTGCGTATCAATAGACTTTCCCCGGATCGAAGACACGCGTCTCCCCCACCGCAAGATCCTTTTCGGCGGTGACGCGCCGGTAGAAGCAGGACCGGTAACCGTCGTGGCAGGCCCCGCCCTCCTGCCGGACCTTGAGAAGCAACGCGTCCGCATCGCAGTCCACGGCCACCTCCCGCACCCTCTGGACGTGTCCGGAGGTCTCTCCCTTGAGCCATAACTTCTTCCGGGACCGGCTGTAGTACCAGGCATTCCCCGTCTCGATCGTCTTCTCAACGGCCTCCCGGTTCATGTGGGCCACCATGAGCACACGCCCGTCCTTCTCGTCCTGGACGACCGCCGTGACGAGCCCCTTGTCGTCGAACTTCAACTTATCCGCCAACGTCCCCGCCATGTTCGGCACCCCCGCAGTGAATTGTCGCCTACCCGATTCCGACCAGTCCCGCCCTCGCGCCAAACCGTTCCCGCAAGACCCGCCTCAATCCCGCATGGGCCGGTTTCGCCAGACCCGCGTCCTTTTCCACCAGAGCGAAGGCGTCCTCGCGGGCGCGGACCAGCAACGGATAATCCGCGATGAGATCCGCCCAGAGAAACTCCGGAAGCCCGTGCTGACGGGCGCCGAAGAACTCCCCCGGGCCCCGCAAACGCAAATCCTCCTCCGCAATGCGGAAGCCGTCGGATGTCCCGGACAGGACCTCAAGCCGCCGGCGCCCCTCCTCGCCGGCCGAATCCCCCACCATGATGAACACCGAGGGGAACCGGCCCCGCCCGATGCGGCCGCGCAACTGGTGAAGCTGGGCGAGGCCGAACCGCTCGGCGTGCTCGACCATCATAAGGGTGGCATTGGGCACGTCAAGACCGACCTCCACAACGGTGCTGGCGACCAGCAGATCAATCTCCCGCGCGAGAAACGCCCGCATGACGGCATTCTTCTCATCCGACGCCATCCGGCCGTGGAGCAATCCCACCCGGAACCCCGGGAAGACGCGCTCCTGGAACTCCCGGTGCGCGGATACGGCCGCCTTGAGGGGAACGCCGTCCCCCGTTCCCTCCTCGACAAGGGGATAGACCACGTAGGCCTGCCGTCCGCGGGAAATCTCCTCCCGGATGCGGTCGTGGGCGCGCGAAATTTCCGCGGGAGAAATCCACTCGGTCGTGACGGGCTGGCGCCCCGGGGGCATCTCCCCGAGGACGGAAATGTCAAGATCCCCGAACACGGTGAGGGCGAGCGACCGGGGGATGGGCGTCGCCGTCATGACAAGCGTGTCGGGGGTCGCCCCCTTCCACGCCAGACGCGCCCGCTGAAGGACCCCGAACTTGTGCTGTTCGTCCACGACGACAAGCCCCAGGCGCCGGAACGCAACCTTCCCATCGAGAAGCGCATGCGTCCCCACGGCGATATGAACGTCCCCCGAGGAAACGCCCGCCAGAATCTCCTTCCGTTCACGCGCGGCCAGGCCGCTCGTGATGAGGACCACCCGAACCCGCGCAGAGTCGAGATAACGGCACAACGTGCGGTAATGCTGTCCGGCCAGAATCTCGGTCGGGGCCATGAGGACCGCCTGGAGGCGGTTTCCCACGGCGGCCAGCATCGCGTACACCGCGACGGCGGTTTTCCCAGAGCCGACTTCCCCCTGAAGGAGACGGTTCATGGGGCGCGGGGATTCCAGGTCGCGCCGGACCTCGGCGACGACCTTCCTCTGGGCGGCGGTCATGGTGAAGGGGAGGCGGCGGAGAATGCGTTCCTCGAGCACGGGGGAAATCCGGATGGCATGGGCCTTGCGGGTCGACGCGAACCGGCGGCGACGGATCGCCACGACAAGTTCGAACAGGAACAATTCCTCGTACTTGAACCGCCGGACGGCATCCCGGGCGGACTCGAGGGACACGGGCCGATGAACCTCCCGGAACGCGCGATCCACCGGAATCAGACGATGGCGCGCGAGGATGTCCGGCGGAAGCGGCTCGGGAACGAGCGGCAGGTAGTCCGCCAGCGCCGCGTCCACGGCCCCCCGGAACACCGCCGGCGGAATTCCCTCCGGAAGGGTGTAGACCGGGACGAGCCCTCCCGGGGCCCCCGCGTCGGAACCGATGCGGGGCGATTCGAGGGAAAGACCCTCGTACCACCCCGCCTTCCCGTAGAAACGGTGCCATGTCCCGCGCTTGAGACGGTCGGCGATGTACGGCTGGTTGAACCAGACCGCCCGGGCCTCGTGCTTCCCGTCGGAAAGAAGCGCCTCCACCACCCATTTTCCGCCGCCCCGGCTCCGGCGGGCCGAGACCGACACCACCCGCGCCCGGACGAGGGCCTTCATCCCGGGCTTCAGAACCCCCAGAGGCAGGATCTCCCGCTGGTCCTCGTAGTCCCGCGGCGGATGCCGGAGAATATCCCCCACCGTGCCGAGATCCGCCTTCGCGAGAATTTCCGCCCGCCGGGGCCCCACGCCCTTGAGGTAGCGCACGGCATCGGAGAGATGTCGCGGGATGCCGTCCGTCATGGCCGCACGTCCTTCCGCGGCCCGTCCGGTTCCCCGAGATCCTTCAAGCGGCTCTCGATCCGGTCGCGCTCCGCTCCGACCAGAGCGGCCCGGGCCTGCCCGAGAATCTCCCGCGCCTCGTCCTTCCGCCCCGCCGCGAGATATCCCTCCGCCGCTTCGATCGCGGCGCTGGCGTCCGCCGCGGCGAGGATGAGCGGCCAGAGGCGCCGGGCCGGATCGAACCGACCGCCCCCCGCCAGGGCCTTCGCAAGGACGCCCACCCGGGCCGCCCCCTCTCCCGGATGAAGCAGGAATCGGTCCAGCGCCTGCCCGAGCGCCGCATCGTCCAAGTCCGGCAGAATCGCGGCCAGACGGTCGGCGGCATCACCCGCCCCCGGCGAGGCCAGAAGGGAAATCCACACCCCGGCCGCCTCGGCGGCCCTCCCGTCGGCCCGATAAAGCTCCGCCATCCGCCGGAGCATCATCTCCCGCTGGTCCGCCGACCGGACCGATCCCGCCATGTCCCGGAGAAGCGCCGCGGCCTCGGCGTTGCGCCGGAGATCGAACAAAATCTCCAGCAACAACCGGTCGGCCCGGCCCCGCGGCAGTCCCGGCGGCGGCTCGCGGCGGATGTCCCGGAGGAGCGCCGCGGCGCCATCGTTGTCCCCCGCCAGACGAAGAAGGACGGCACGCGCCCAGGGACCCGGGGCGCCGGCCCCCGCCTTCCGAAGAAAAGACGCCACGACTCCCGGCCGACGCTTGGCGAGCACCGCCATTTCCCGGACGACCTGTTGCTCAAGGGCATCGCCGGTACGCGGCTCTCCCAGGAGTCCGAGGCAGACCCCGAACGCCTCGTCGGGACGATCCATCCGCGCCAGAAACCGCGCCCGTTCGAGTTCCCGTTCGGCCTCCGGCGGCATGTCCGCCGCGGGGGCGTGGAACGGCCCCAGGAGCGCCAAAACCTCCCCGGGATCGGCCGCCGCGCGGGCCGCGCGCTCCACACGAAGGGAATATCCCGCGGATCCCCGGGGAATGGTCCGCAGGACATCGCGGGCCTTTTCCCCCTCCTTCATCCGGAGATGCCCATACACCAGGTCGAGCGCGATCTCCTCCCACGGGCACCGGACGGGATAGAAATGCTCGTCGAGCGCGCCCTCCCAGGGAAGATCGAGAAGGGCCAGGGGTTCCATCCCCCCGGCCAGAGACGGCCGCTCCGCCGGATTCAGCGCGTCGCGGAGCATTTCCGCCGCCAGGGCGTTCGCCTTTTTGAAATCCTTCCTCTGCCAGTGCAGATGGACGAGAAGGTGTCGGACGGCCGGGTTCACGCCGCGGGCGCCGGCCTTCTCGAACCATTCGATCGCGCGGAGCCAATCCCGGCGAAGGCAGGCCAGCTCCCCCGCCTCGACCAGCGCGGCCTCGTACGCCGCCGTGCCGGCCCTCCCCTCCCCTTCACGAAGGATGCCGTCCACGATCTCGCCCGCCTTTTTCGAAACGCCCTCCGGATCCTTCCGGAACACCTCCGCGCATTCGGCCGCGAGCCCGCTCCGTCGGTAGAGAAGCCAGGCGTTCCCGTAATCCCCGGCCGCCTCCGCGAGGCGCGCCAGGCACCCGTCGGCCCCGGGATCATCCGCCCCGAGCGCCACGGCCGCCTCGAGCGCCCGGCGCGCATCGTCCGCGTATCCGTACTCGAGAAGCACCCGCCCCATTTCCACAAGACCCTGCCGCGGATCCAGAATGTCGGGCAGGTTCAGCAAATACCGGAGCACGGCCCCGCGGTCCTTCCGGCGGTGAGCCAGCGCCGCGAGTTTCGTCACGAGCAAACGCGGGGAGAGAAGGCCCGGCTCCCCCCGCCGGGCCTCCAGCCACCGCGGATCGTCCCGGTGACGATCGAGGAGCGCGGACCCGACCGCCTCCGCCTCCGCCGAGCGATCCGCCGCGAAAAGCAGCCCCGTGTAGCGCACGTGGAGAAGAACATCCCCGGTGTACCGGAACGCCAGCCACCCGATCGCGGCATCCGTCCGACCGGTCCGTTCGAGAAACCCCACAAGGCGAAGCAACCGTCCCGGATTCCGGTCGCCCAGGTAGCGCTCCGCCTCAAGGATGTCCATCAAGCGCCGGTCGAGCCCGGGCGCGCCGCGGAGAAGCTCATCGAGGAATTGCCGGACCAGAAGGGCCTCCCGTCCGCCGCCGGCGGCCTCCTCCAGATCCAGGAGAACTGTCAGCGCCGCCTCGGGGCGGCAGGCGTCCCGGACGGTCGCGTCCAGAAACGCCTGGCACAGGGTCGCCTCGCCCGGCCGGCGCCGCAGATCCTCCTCGGCCATCCGCGCGAGAACATCCACGCGATGATGGACGATATAATAGGCCCGGACGCCGGGGGTGATCCGCGAGGAACCTTCCGCGCCCTGTCCCCGGTGGAATGCCACGAGCCGCTCTCCGACGGCGAGGACGCGCGCCGGATCCCCGGCGGCCTCCCATGCCTCCCCGAGCCGCTCGAGATGCTCCTCCGCGTCCGCGGCCGGAACGGGGTCGAGCCGTTCAAGACGATCCGCCGCCGCCCGGGCCCTTCCCCCGCGGATTTCGAGACGCGCCATCTCAAGATTGCCCCACACGTCGTACGGGCTCTCGCTCAGAAACCGCGCGAGAAGCCCCGTCGTCCCCGCCAGGTGGAGTTCCATCGCGACACGGGCGGCCAGGCGCGCATCCTCCATCTCCGCCAGGAGCGCCTCCGCGGCGGCCATGCGCCCGCGGGCGCGCTCGATGCGGGCGAGAACGGAACGCACCTCGTCCAGAGACCCCGTTCCGCCCTCGAGGACCCGCCTGAGAAGCCGCGCCGCGTCCTCCAGACGACCCGCCATCTCACAGGCCCCCGCCACGGCGCGGAGGAACGCCGGGTCGTCGAAGCGGACGGCCAGAAGCCGTTCCATCCCCGGCAGGACTTCCCGCGGGTTCTCCCGCGCGAGTTCCGTCTCGTGATACAGGTCCAGAAGCGTCGTATCCGCCGGGGCGGCAGCGAGGCGCTCCCGGAGCCATTCCGCCACCGTCCCGGGGGACCAGACGCCCCGGCAGGCGTCCACGAAGCGCCGGGCGATCCGTTCCCGTCTCGCGAAATCCGCCGTCCCGGCCAGGACCCTCTGGAACTGCGCCAGCCCCGCGCCGAAGTCACCCGCGGCCAGGATCAGTTCCCCCGTCCGATCGGGAGACAGGCCGGCCGCGGGAGAAAGGCCCGAAAGCCGGTCGAGGCACGCGCGCGCGCGGACCGGATCGCCGTTCCTCTGAAAAAACCGCGCCGCGGATTCCAGAAGCGCCGCGTCGGCGCCGCCGGCGTCCGTCTCCGCCGTCCACACGGCGGCCGCCGTTTCCACAAGCCCCTGCCGGAGAAACACCCCCGCCACCGTCTCGAGAACATCCGCCCCCGGCGGACGATTCTCCCGGCGGAGGGCCTCGCGGTGCTCCCGCCAGAGCGCCTCCGCATCCTCCCGCCGGCCGCCGGCCAGGCGTTCCCCGATGCGCGAGGCCACGTCCCGCCGCGGACCGGCCACCGGGGACGCTTCGCCCGCCCGGCGGGCCGCCAGGGCCGTCGCCGCCAGAGTCCACATCCGCCGTCCCGGCTCCTTCGCGGCGCGTTCGCGATACGTCGCTTCGCCCGATTCAATTCCACCCGACGCCTCCACGACCGTGACCAGAGTCTGCTGCCAGGCCGCGACGTCCTCCTCCGCGAGCCCCTCGAGCGTCATTCCCTCCAGACGCCGCAACCCCTCGTCGGGCCGCCCCGCCTCGCGCAGGAGATCCGCCTGAAGCAGAATCAAATCGAATCGTCCCGGGAAAACCGTGATTCCCCGGTCGAGAAGCGCGAGGGCCTCCGCCGGCCGGCGGAACCGCCGGAAGACCGCGACGGCCCGGCGGAGACCGTCCGCCCCCGCCTCGCGCCAGGACACGCCCGCGAGCCACGCCCCGGCCGAATCCGGCGCCGCCGCGAGCACCCGGGGAAGCCGGGCGATGCGATCCCCGGCATCGAGATCCGTCCGCCCCCCGAGAATCTCCAGAACCCTGACATGAGGGGCGGCGGCCGCGCGACTCCAGAGGACATCCGCCAGTCGCGCCAGATCCGGGGTGGCCAGACGCGCCGCGTCGATCCCCGCGAGCGCCGCCTCCGCATCCTCCCGCCTTCCGAGCGCGAAAAGGGCGTCCATCCCCTCGATGTCGAAGAATGACCGCTTCTCCGCCGCCGCCGCGATCCGCCATGTCGCGCACAGGTCCCGGACCCGTCCCGCCTCGCCGGCCCGGCGGAGGGCGCGGATGAGCTCCCGGCGGGCGTCATCGCCCCCCTGCGCGCCGGAACGTTCGAACGACGCGATCGCCTCGTCCCATCGTCCGAGCTCAAGCCACAACCGTCCCCCGGCCAGAGCGCGGCCGGGGTCCGGCTCCCCCTCCCGGACGTCCATCTCCCGGTAGAGCGCCACAAGCGCCTCCCGGCGGTTCGCCGACGCCGCCACCCGCTGGAGCCCCTCATAGGCGACATTCCGAAGCCAGTGGCCGGGACGCGTCGCCAGAATCAAATCCTTCCAGAACCCCCACGCCAGATCGGTCTCTCCCGCCGCCGCGGCCAGACGCCCGCCCGCCTCGAGAATCCGGCAGCGCCGCTCGGGTTCCCGGACGGAAGGCAGAAGGTCCCGAAGCATCTCCAGCGCCGGAAGCCCCTCGCCCCAGGCATCCATGTCTCCGGCGAGGTCGAGGATGGCCCCGGAATCGTTCCCCGCCAGGGCCTTCATGCCCGCGATCGCCGCGCGGACGGAATCGCGCCGGCCCGCGGCCCGCGCCGTCTCCCCCATCCGCCGCCAGGCATTCCGCCGGAAACCGGCGTCGGCGGAGGACATCGCCGCCCTCTCGAAAAACGGAATCGCCCCGTCACCGCGCCCGCGGCGGCACAACCCCTCCCCCGCGAGAAACGCCGCCCATTCGGGGTAGCGCGTGAGGGACGCCAGAATCGCATCCGCCTCGTCCGTCCGGCCCGTCGCCGTGAGCGCCCGCGCCAGCGCCAGCCCCGCCGCCTCGTCGCCGGCCTTGAATTTCGCCTGGAATCGCCCGAGCACCTCCGGCAGACGCCCCGACACGCGCGCCTCCTGGAGTAGCCGTCCGAAGGCGACCTCGTGGCCGGGATCGGCCATGAGGATGCCTTCGTAGCGGGCGAGATCGGAATCGCCCGGTCCGGAGGCCGCCGGCGCGGCCGCGGCCAGAAACAGAACGGCCGCCGCGGTCAGAATAATTTCCGATCCCCTCATACAATTCCCCATTCTCTTCAACTCTCAACTCCCAACTCTTGAACTCATGAACTCCCCCGTGGCAGTTCTTCCATGGTCACCATGACATCTATATCCTTCCCATCCCGCCGAAGTCCGAGTTTCACCGTCGCGCCCGATGCCCCGCCGTCCGACCGGAAACCGCCCTTGAGATTCCGGACCTCCGTGTCCCCGATGCGCACGAGAACATCGCCGTCGCGCACCCCCGCCCGGGCCGCCGGCCCGCCGGGGAGAACACGGGCGACGAGGGCGCCTCCGGAATCGGGCAGAAACGCCGCCGCCATCCGGTTGTACGGATATTCGAAGGCGGGCGACGGACGCTTCCGGCAAAGCACCCGGTTGCCGGGCCCGTCGAAAACCATGTCATACCGCGCCATCGTCGCCAATCCCACGCTCGCCGCGAAATTCGGCCATCCGGCGGAACCCGGATCGTTCTGAAGCACGGGGACGTCGTCGAACGCCAGAGGGCCAAGCGTCAGACGTTCCGCGCGCCGCACCTCCGACACGACAAATCCGTCCGCCAGGGAGTAAAACGCGACCAGGGTGCCCGCCCCGCCGGGATTCGCCGCGGTCCACTCCCGCCAGCGCGCCGCCGAAAGTTCCACATCGTAGGGCGACCCCGTGTCGAGGTAGACGAGGCCCCGGGCCAGGTCCCCCGGCTGAATCTCCACCGCCGCGTAATCCCGCCAGATGGAAAGCCGCCAGGCCCCCCACCCGGCGGCCGCCGCCGGCACCGCGGGATGCACCGTGATGCTCCGCCGGGCCCAGTCCACCTCCGTGACCAGTTCCTGCAATTCCGACCAGCCGAGGAGTCCGTCCATGCCGCCCGCCACGGGCGGCGCGTCCACCACGGCGAGCGTCGCCGATAGGGGCTCCGCCCCCGGGATCGCGACCCGGCAGGGCCCCGCCATCCCGGCCCGGATGCCGCCGATCTCGGAGGGCTCCCGGGACCGCGGTTCGCGGACGGTTAGTTTCAATCGTTTCGCCGCCGGACGATACAGCAGGGAATACTGGGAACAGGTGTCCGCCGCCAGACGCACCGGCGCCCCGTCAATCATCGCCTCGACGACGAGACGCGGAAAGGCGCTTGAGGAAGGCGTCTCCGCCCCCGACGCCACGCCCGTCGCGGCCATGCCGAGCGCCACGATACCCGTGACGAACCCGTTCAAATTACCTGCCATGGCTAAAAATCCTTCACCCGCATCCCCACTCTCGCCCCCTTCACCTCGACCGTTCGATTTCCCAGCGCCGTGCGCGCCTCCAGGGTGTGCGCATCGGAACGGCGGCTCATCGCCCAGGCGAAATCCCCGTAGTCCGACACCGTAATGCCGTCCACGGACAACAGGCAATCCCCCGGGACCAGGCCGGTCGGTTTCGCCCAGGAGGCGAACCCCGTAATCACAAGTCCCCGATGTCCCGAAAACGCCTCCGGGCGTTCCTCCCGCCGGCGCCGGGCAACCGCCACCGCCGCCGCGTCCGCGGTCGCCGGGTCGGGATCGCCCAAATATTTCCGATAACCCTCGGAATCGCGAACCTCGGCGAGCGCGCCGCCCAGACGCACCAGGAGCCGGCGCAGGGGCTCCGGGACATCCGCCCGCGCGAGAAGGGCCCCCACCCGCCGCCCGTGCGGGGCCAGCGCGCCGGGGAAATTCCCCGCGATGTCCACGAGAACGGCCGCCGCGGTTTCCCGCAACTCCCCGTCGCCCGTCTCCACAACTTCCAGCAGGGCGGGAACCGCCGTCTCCATCCGGCGCAGGGCCTGCGCGGCGGCGGGCCGCACGGTCTCATCCCGGAGCGCGGCCATGAGCACGGGGATATGCCCCGGCCGGCCGAGCCCGCGGACCACCCGCGCGCGGACGTGAACGGGAAGCCCCTCGAGGACGGCGGGAAGGGAACCCTCCGGGATCACCGCCGCGGCGCGCGCCGCGAACACCGCCACTTCCGGATCGGACGAAACGAGATGCCCCCGGACGGCCTCCGGCGAAAGCGCCCCGGCCCGGGCCAGCGCCAGCACCGCCAGGGCGCGCGTCGGGACATCGGGATCCTCCTCAAGACGTTTTAGCGCCTCCACCGCCTCTTCCCCCCCGGCGCGTCCAAGAACGAGGGCCGCGGCGCGCCGGCGTTCCGGGGATTTTTCAACCGCGGCCGCGAGCGCCTCGGGCGACGCGTTGTCCGGGATGAGCATCCCCCGAAGCAGAAGCCGGCGGGCCGCCTCCGCCGGCGGCTCAACCGGCCCCTCCCCCAAAATCGAAAGAACACCATCGAGGGTTTCCGGGTCCAGACACTCCACCGTCTCGAGGGGACGAATCCCCTTCAGGATTTCCGAAAACACCTGGCGGGGGTCCGCGCGGGGCGCCGACGCCGCGGGAAGGACCTCCGCGCCGGCCGCCGCGGGAAAAAGCCCCCGGATTTTCCCGCGCACGGCGCTCGCGGGAACGGGAATCTCCGGGAACGGCCGGACGGAGAACCGCCGTTCCACGGACGACCGGGGAAACCGCCGCCAGAACTCCTCCGTCGGGATCCGCCGGTAGGTCCGTGTCGGAAGACCGTCCGGCGCCTTGTGCACCGTTTCGAGCGAATTCCCCTCCGCGTCCAGCCATAGATTCACCTCGGGCTCCGGCTGGGCCGGATCGAGCCGAAGCGCCACGGGAACCGCCGTCACCGGTTTTCCGTCGAACGTGAAGGATCCCGGGCGGCCGAAGGTGACCGACATTTCAAGAAAATTCCCCGGATCGAACCGCATGGACCGGTGGTGGTAGGCCCGATGACGAAAGGCCCGGTCCGGCGCCGCCGCCGCCTCGGGGCCGAAACGGAAAAGGGCGTGTTCGAAAAACGTGAAATCCGCGCCGAGCGCGAAAAACTGCGTCTGGCGACCGGGGTCATCCCCCTCCTCCAGGACGACGGCCACGTTCTCGATCATCCACAGGGTGTAGCCCGAACCTCCGAGCGTGCGGTAGCCGTAGTACATCAGCCCCCCGTCCGCGTCGAGAATTCCCGCCGTGGCGATGCCGTCCTCCCCGCCGAAGGACTGGAAATTCGAAATCCGCACCGCGGGGATGCCCTGGAACGTCAGGGGTTCGACCCGGCGCAGGGAATAGCCGGTTTCCGGACCGGCGGAAACGACACTGCAGATCTCCACCATCCGCGCGGGAATCTTCTCCGCCGCGACGGCGGAAAACGGAACAAAGGCGATGAATACCGCCGGGAGGAGAATCCGCATGGCCGGCATTATAAACGCCCGCGCCCCGGGGGAGTTCGGAAAAACCCGCCACAAACAAAGTGCTGAGTTCTGAGTGCGTGGAGAGAAACCGTTACTCAGAGATATTTATGGGCACCTCTAAAAACCAGCACGGAAACGGAAAACGTGCTTGTTTCATAAATTAAGTATGGCGTCCCCGGAATTAATCCCCGGAATTAAACAAGAGCCTCATTTCCGACTCTTGATCTGAAAAGACTCCACCATCTTCTGAACGTCAGGAAATATCCGTTCCTCGTACTTCGGATAAATCGTACTGACCAGGAAATAGCACTTATTGTCGACCATAAAGACCCACTGGCGCCAGCGAACTGTCGATTCATCGAGAAAGGGCATCATTGTCTCAAAATACAAAGCATCGTAAGGACCGACTTTCGCCGACTTGAGTTCCTTCGGGTCGACCTTGTCTTTGGTACGCTTCGCCCACTCCAAGGACACCTCGATCGGAACTCTCTTGAGAAGTTCCTTCTCTTTGATCTTATCGTCTGACGAATAACTTCCCAATTCATGGATGTCCATCCCCAAGGGGAAAATAGGCGGAACAAACATCATCCAGTTCCCCTTGTCGTTCGCCTTCCATCCTTTGGGTAGAGTAACCTGGAAAGGCTTTTCACGTTTTGTCTTGGTGAATTCAAACATGGCAAGATCTTCCACGGGTTTGCTTTCGACGTCGCTTTCGAAATACTTGCTCGTCGGGTCATACTTCCACGTGGACGACGTCTGCAAGGCGATCATGTCGAGAAATTCCCGAAGAGTCGGCTTGTAGAACTCCGGAAACACCGTGTGAAGTTCGGTATTGGCAATCTCCGGGGAAGAGGTCATCAGCCCCACCCCGTAGGCCAGTTTCATCCGGCTCATCACCAAAAACATGTTGGAGAACTGACGAAAGGAGTTTTCCATCCCGCCATCCAACCGCCCCTGGAGCAACTTGTCTTGTTGCTCCTTGGCGAGGGGCTTAACCAAGACAGGCGGATGACTGTCGGCCTTCGGCGCAGGCTTCACGAAGTGGCACACATACTCCATCAGGGACGCGTATTCCTTCGCGCCCATGGTTTTGGTCATGATGCTGAATCCGAGCGCGCTATCCGGCGACAACCGAATCATGCCCCGCGTGATGTATTTGAATTCCTCCTCCGGTATTTTATCCGTCTCCCCATATTTTTTGTCGGTCAGAACCACGTAGCGGCCAAACCAGCCGTTCACATCCAGATTTTTCAGTTCGATACTTTTCTCAACCATGTCGGGCAGGTATTTTTCCGAGGAAGCGCGGACACTTTTTTCGATTTTCTCGATGGTATCAAATTGAGCGATGTCCGGCGTATCGCACTTGAAATACAACATCATGGAAAAATCATGCCCCTTCTTCGGATAAATTTCCACATCCGCGAATCTTAACGACAACTCCCTCCCCACCTTCACCTGCCAATCCACTGTTTCGAAAACCGTAAAGCTGTCGCTCAAGCTCATCAGAAACTCGTATTTCTTAAAATCCTCCCCGGAACCCGTTTCGCCGCCAACGCAAAGACATGGAACGGCGATGGCCATGATCCACAATAACCTTTTCATAACATCCCCCCTTCATTGAGCATACAATTCCCTTCGTGTCCGAATGCTACTGCTCTCACCAACACCGGTCAAGGCCATTCCCCCCCCATCCTGAACACCGCACTCCCAAGATCACCTGCCCCCCTATTCACGTCGAGGCGCGTTCCGGATATCGCCCGGATCGGGCGGGTGACCGGTTTGAGGCTGTGGAAATCGCTCGACGATATCACCGAGGGAATTCTCGCGGCGGAATAACCTCATCACGGCGTGAAACAGGACTCGAGATTCGGGAACCGCGGAATGAAGTCGGCGAGTCAAAATAACCATGGGGCGCGGGACGCGGTCAGCGATAGATGTCTTGCAACCGGTCGTAATCCACCCGCCGCCGGATCACCTCAGCGGAAACCTCGAACGGTTTGGCGACGGATTCATAAACGAAATCCCACGCGGCCTCCCAACCCGCCTTGAGGGAAAGTCCGTTTACTTGAAGACGACCTATCGCGTCTTTCACGCACTCATCCACGACAGTCTTCAACGCCCTTTCGGGAACCAAAATCAATCCGGCAAACGCATAGGCCTGCCACTCCACCTCGCGAAGGTCTTCCTCGGAAACGGAATTCATAAAGGCCCGGCGTGCATCAATGGTGTTGAAGCGATGAGTCTCGTAGATTCTTCTATGAAACACGAAATGCCCGACCTCGTGCGCCAGCGTGAACCGGTAACGACTGGGGCGATTCATCATCACCCAATCGTCCACCAGCAAATCCTGCAAGTCGCTCGTCAGAAACCCCTCGACGCCCGGGCCATCTTCGGCGAAAACTCCCTGGAGTCCGGGAACGGGAATGATGTTGATCTTCAACCGCCGCTCGACAATTTCCTCGATGGGAGTCGGAAGGGTTCGATCCGGATGATGTTCCTCCAGAAAACGGGCAGACACCTCGCGCAACCGGGCATAGGAGAGACGTTCGAACTCGAGGAAACTCACCGATACGCCTCCCGGACCTTCCGCACCAACTCCTCAAATTGCTGATCCGACAACTTGCCCCCCCCCCTCACCGTACGAAAGAGGACCGGCAGTTTCCCGGCGACACGCTCATCACTCAAAATATCATCGGGAATTCTCCCCGCCTCCGCCGCGGCCAGGTCGAAAAATTGGTACCACTCGTCCGATCCTCTCGGAATCCCGAGGATCACCGCATACGCCTCCAATTTTTCATGCTGGGGCGGCGGCAGAAGCCCCCGTTCCAGTTTGCTGATGTTGCCGGGATCCAGACTGTTTTCCACGCAGAACTGCCGCAAGGTCTTTCCCAATGCCATCCGGCGCGCCTTGAAAAATTCCCCGAAGTGAATCATACCCCCCCCTTTTTTTCTCCGAGTCCTGCCGGGTACTGTTGTTGTAATCATACAACACCTGACCGTCAAGGCAACCCCCGTTCGCAAACTATCTCAAATAGATCGCAATTCCGACGCGACGAGTTGCTCACAGGCACGTTCTCTGTCTTTCAAAATTCAACTGACTCAGGATGAGCGGACTTCGATCGACTTGCCCCGCCCCCCGCGCCGCACCCCGCCATGAGCCATTGCGTTCCCCTTCTCCCCCGGTAGGATGAATGAATGCCTGACGCGCCGCGCGCCTTCCACGTCCTCGCCAAGCCCGCCGGCCCGTCGTGCAATCTCGCCTGCCGGTACTGTTTCTACCTCGAAAAAGAGGCCCTGTTCCCGGCCGGCGGGCCGCGGCGGATGCCCGACGACCTCCTCGAACGATTCGTCCGGGAGTACATCGCCACCCAGGACGTCCCCGCGGTCAATTTCGCATGGCAGGGCGGGGAACCCACCCTCCTCGGGGTGGATTTCTTCCGGCGCGCCGTGGCGTTCCAGAAGAAACACAATCCCGCCGGGAAAACCATCGGAAACGCCTTCCAAACGAACGGGATTCTCCTCGATGATGAATGGTGCGGATTCCTCCGGGAGAACAACTTCCTCGTGGGATTGTCCCTGGACGGCCCCCGCGACCTCCACGACCAATTCCGCCGGGATCGCGGGGGACATCCCACGTTCGACCGGGTGATGGCGGCGATGGAATCATTGAAACGCCACGGCGTCACGTTCAACGTTCTCTCGGTGGTGAACCGCGAAAACGCCCGGCGGCCCCTCGACGTGTATCGTTTTTTACGGAAACACGGGCCGGGATTCCTCCAGTTCATTCCCCTTGTCGAACGGGTCCGTCCGGACGGCTCTCTCGCCCCCCCGCCGGAACCGGGACGCCCCGGCGGGGAATACCCGGTGACGCCCGAAAGCGTGACACCGGAGGGGTATGGGGATTTCCTCGCCGCGATCTTCGACGAATGGGTGCGCCGCGACGTCGGCCGCGTCTTCGTACAGTTGTTCGACGTGACTCTCGGGAATCGGATGGGCGTCCCGTCCACCCTCTGCCTCTTCGCGGAAACCTGCGGGCAGGCCCTCGCCCTCGAACACAACGGAGACATCTTCGCCTGCGATCACTACGTCTACCCGGAGTACCGGCGGGGAAATGTCCGGGAGGCGTCGCTCGGGGAAATTGTTTTTTCAGAGGCGCAGGCCCGGTTCGGCGCGGCCAAGCGCGACCGGCTCCCGGGATTCTGCCGGTCCTGCGACGTCTTTCCCCTGTGCCGGGGGGAATGCCCCAAGCACCGGTTCGCCGCCGCCCCGGACGGGGAACCGGGGCGGAATTACCTCTGCGCGGGTTACAAAACGTTCTTTCACCACGCCCTGCCAGCCTTGGACGCGATGGCGGGACTCATCCGCGCCGGCCGCCCCGCCGCCGGCGTCATGGACATCCTCGCGGCGCGGGAACGCCCCCCGGCGCCCGCCGCCCCGCCTGGCCGAAACGATTCCTGCCCGTGCGGAAGCGGAAAAAAATTCAAGGGGTGCTGCGGAAAGAAATAATCCCCGATTTCGAGTTTTCGCGGTGGGTTATTCTTCTTTCGCGATTTCGTGTCAATCCAGCCAGTCCCGGTCCTTCAACTTCTTGGGCAGGTAGTGGGTGGTGAGGTAGCGGAAATCCTTGTTGGCCAGGGCATCAATCTCGTACTTGAGCCCCGAGGCGAGCATCCGCTTGATCTCCTTCTGCCACTCCTTCTTCTGGAACCACGGGTAGGCCATGATCTCCTTGGCGCGGGAGATGTCCTTGTCGTTTAATTTAATCCCGACGTTCCGCGGGAGGCCGTATTCGTCCGGGTCCGCGCTCGACAGGCCGATGAACTTCGCCTCGGGAATGGCCATCCTCTGGCTCTCGAAGGCGAGGTTGATGGACCCCTGCTTGACAACGGAATAGATGTAGTACCCCCACGGATCGTTGTCCACCAACACATACACCGGGAGTTTCTTCTCTTCGTGGAGCCGCCGCGCGATCCGCCGCACCCCCCGCGGGGGCTGGCCGTTCCCGGTGAGGAGGATGCAGTTGTATTTCTTCCAGAACCGGTCCTCGGCCAGGCGGTTCCACTGGGTGCCCTTTTCGACGAGCAGCACGAAGTCCGCCGTGCATCGTTTAATTCGGATTTCCTCCGGCTCCACGATGGAAGGCACCGAGTACCCGCCCTTCCCCAGGCGCGCGCAGTCCACCCGGTCCCCGTTGTCCACGAGCACCAGCGGCCCCACCATCGTCCCCGCGTTCTCGGCGCGGACGTGGAGCTCCTCGCGGAGGGCCTCGAGGGTGACCTCCAGGTCCTCGATAACGGGATCGGACTCGTCCTGGTCGTCAAACGTGTTCTCGTGGGAGCCCGTTATGGTGTGCTTGGTCCGGTAGTAGATTTCCCGGAGGCTCGTGGTGAGGTTCTGCCGCTGGAGTTCGGAGAGGGCGCCGCCGACGAGGACCGTCTGCATGAACTTCTTGGCCATGCCCACGTTGAAGAAGGATCGCTCCTGCCGCCCCTTCCCCATCCGGATGATGCCCTTCTTCTCGTCGAAATTGACGTTCGAGAGCGATCGGATCGGAATCCGGAACGTGGGGTCGCGCCCCTCCCGGGCGGCCTCGATGACCTCGTCGGCCAATGTGATGAGTTTCGCCTCGACGTCAATGACCCGTCGCGCCATGGATACCCCTTACACTTTCCGCGTCTTGCCGCGGCCCTTCCCCGGACCTTCCGCCGGTTTTCCCCCGCCCTCGGCCTTTTCGCCGCCGGGCACGGGCACCTCGCCCTGGGGGCCGTCCGGCGTCAGGATGATGGAGTGCGGAAGTTCGTCAGTCTCCTTCTGCTTCCCGAGGATCTCGTCCGTCTTCTCGCCGCCTGTAATCTTGTCCGCGATTTTCTGGAGGCGCTTCTTCAGGGCCTCGGCGTCCACGCGCTTGCCCTTGAGCCGCGCACAGGCCTCGGCGACCTCCTCGATATACAGGGAAAAGATGTTCCGCCGCTTGAACTCGTACTCCGCGTGATCGCGTTTCCGAAGGTAGGTGGCCAGCCGCCGCCCGGCCTCCTGGAGGGCGAGTTTGATCTCCTTGCGGATCTCGTCGTAGTCGGCGATGGCCTCCTTCGACTCGCTCGTGAACGGCACCCACACGGAGGCCATGTGGATGAAGATCACCATGGGCCCCTGGGGCAGCGCCCCGCGGGACTGGGACACACCGTAGTTCTTCCACGCCGTCTCCAGCGCCGACTTGAACATGGCGCAGGCCGACTGCTGGTAGAGGAGCGGGACGCGGTTGGCGAACCGGATGACCCGGGCCAGCGCGCCATCATCCTCGCCCTCGTGAGTCTCCCCTTCCGCCAGAGGCGCCTTCGGCTTCCGATCCTCTTCCTTCTGCTCCTGCGCGGCGGATCCCGTCCCGAAGGCGAGGCCGGCTTCTATGATGAAGGGATTCCCGCGGTAGACCGCCGGCGGCCGCGTCACGGCCGTGTAGAAATCGCCCCTGATCTGTTTATAAAGCCCCGAGAGGATGGCCTTCTCCCCGATGGGCGACACGCAGTCCGTCGGGGGCGACATCAATTTCGTGCCCTGGATGCCCTTGTAGAGTTTCTCGGCGTCCTCCCCCGCGATGTCGCGTGGGCGGGCGTTCGGGTTCAGCCCCGCGACCTTGCAGATCGCGGCGGCGGAACGCGGGGAGACGCGGGAGAAGTCGCCGGCGAGAAACCCCGAGAGCCATCGGCTCTTCGTGTCCTGGAGCATCTTGAGAAGCATCCCCAGTTCGATGCCGTACGGGTGCGGCTTGATCTCCCGCGGCAGGCGGGGCAGTTCCGGGTGGAGCCGCATGTACACCTTCGTCTGCCCCTCGGGACCGTCGTAGGTGACGGTGACGTGGGGGTTGGCGATGGCGACGAGCTCCAGGTACTCGTCCACCGAGGCGCGGCCCTTCTGGTAACGGCCCTCGAGCTCGATGGACACCTGGGTCCCGCGCGGCGGCGCCCATTCGATCTCCTTTTCCTCGAGGATGATGGGCTTGTTCTTCGCGGTGTCGATCTGGATTTCGAAGTAATGAGCGGGCTTGTTCTCCGCCGTCCGGGAGATGACGCAGATGGGCCGGCCCGTGGTGAGCTGGCCGTACATGCCCGCCGCCGAGATGCCGATGCCCTGCTGGCCGCGGCTCATCCGCAGGCGGTGGAATTTCGAGCCGTACAGAAGCTTGGCGAAGATCGGGGGGATCTGCTCGCGGACGATGCCGGGACCGTTGTCGGCGACCGTCACCCGGAAGCGGTCGGCCTGGCTCACGGGGAGCGGCGCGGCGCCGGCGGGGACGACGATCTCCAGCTTCACCGCGATGTCGGGCAGGATCCCGGCCTCCTCGCAGGCGTCGAGCGAATTGTCCACGGCCTCTTTGACGGCGGTGAGCAGGGCCTTCCGCGGATTGTCAAACCCGAGGAGGTGGCGGTTCTTGGTGAAGAATTCCGAGACGGAGATATCCCGCTGAAGAGCGCCCATTTCCGTCGCCGTGAGGGGCGCGGCGGACTTCTTTGCGGATGGGGCCTCGGTTTTAGCGGCTACTTTCGCCATGGATGAGAAGTTCTTATCTTGTTTCGACCGAAAAATCAAGCAACTTTATTTACGAGGGATTTGTCAGGCATGGCATCTTCGACGGGCTATTGCCAATTCCGCTCGCTCGCATATACTGCATCTGCGTGGAGGGAAAAACATGAGAACAACCATCGTCCTGCTCATCCTGCTGTGCGCGGCGCTGCTGGCGCCGGCTCCGGAGCGGCCGCAGGCCGCCGGAGCGGCGGCGGGCGACCCCAAGGCCGGGATGCCTTTCACCCTCGTCGTCCTGCCGGACACGCAGACCTACACCCTGAGCGCCCCCGAGATATTCACCGCCCAGACTCGGTGGATCCGGGACAACAAGGATAAGTGGAACATCGCGTTCGTCGCCCATCTGGGAGACATCGTCGAGAACGGCCCCAAAGAAGATGAGTGGCAACGGGCGAACGAAAGCATGAGCCTGCTGGACGGCGTTGTGCCCTACGGCATCGTGCCCGGCAACCATGACTACAATTCGACAAGCGCCCGGAATACCACTCTCTACAACAAATACTTTCCCGTCTCCCGGTTCGAGAAACAGCCCTGGTACGGCGGGCACTTCGGCGAGAATAACGACAACAGCTACCAGACCTTCCGGACCGAAGGGATGGACTTTCTGTCGCTGTGCCTGGAACTCGGCCCCCGGGACGAAGTCCTGGAGTGGGCCGGCGGCGTTATCGCCCGGTATCCGCGCCACCGGGTCATCGTCATCACCCACTGCTACCTGAACTTCGACGGCACCCGGGTCAGGAAGGGGCACGAGTACCACACCAGCACCTACGTCCGCAAAGGCAACGACGGCGAGGCGATATGGGAGAAGCTCGTCTCCCAACACAAGAACATCTTCCTGGTGCTGAGCGGGCACATGCTCGGCCCCGCGGCCAGGCTGATCGGCGAGGGCCGCGAGGGCAACCGCGTGCACGAACTCTTCTCCAACTACCAGGGCTCAAAGAAGGGCTGGCTGAGGATCATGACATTCCTCCCGCGGGAAAACCGCATCGACGTGACCACCTATTCACCGACCCTGGATAAATACCTGGAGGACGGGAACAACAAATTCAGCCTGGACTACGCGATGCAACCCGGAAAATCCGGCCCGCCGGACAAACCGAACAACAACCAATGATCTGTGGATAACGAGCATGCTGAATATGAAGGATGTGGCAATCGTTCGGGAACTGGCCGCGCGCGTGGCGGAAATTGCCGCGTTGCCGGTGCAGGAAGAAAAGAGGGCGCTATGGCGAAATCTCAATGCGCGGAGACCGGCGCGCGCCATGGTGATGATCGACCAGGTATGCTGGAACGAGATGAACATCGGCGATGAGCTCGCCTTGCGGTGTGCTGACGGGGAGTGCCGCGGGTACGAGGAACGCCTCCGACGCACGCTCTACCAGTGGCGGCATTTCCCCGTGGACATGGTGGTCGAATCCTTCGTGCGGGTGCCCAAGGCGATCCGCAACAGCGGCTTCGGCATCGAAGTGCGGGAGGAGACCGCCGTGAGCGACCCGACCAATCCGGTCGTGGGCCACACGTACGAGAACCAGTTTCAGACCGAAGCCGATCTGGAGAAGATCCGCGCGCCGCAAATCAGCCACGACCCGGCCGAGACGGAACGCCGCCGGGCCGTCGCCCACGAACTCTTCCACGGCCTGCTCGATGTGCGGCCGTGGGGCGCCGATCCCTACCTGTCCCTGTGGGATCCCATCGCGACGTGGATGGGTGTCGAGAACGCGCTGTATGCCCTGGTGGACAGGCCCGACTTCATGCACCGCCTGCTGACCCGCATGACGGACGGCTACCTGGGCATGCTCGATCAGTTGGAGGAACAGGGACTGCTGTGTGAACCCCAGAGTCTGATCCACTGTACGGGCGCCCATACCGACGAGCTGCCCGCCCCGGGCTACAACCCGCAGGCGCCACGCACGAAGGATCTCTGGATGTTCGGGCTGGCCCAGATGTTCTGCACCGTCTCACCCGACATGTTCAGGGAATTCGAAGTGGACTACACCAGCCGCATCTGCGAGCGCTTCGGCCTGGTGTACTATGGCTGTTGCGATCCCCTCGACGGCAAAATGGCCGGGGTGCGCATGATCCCGAACGTGCGCAAGGTCTCCATGAGCCCGTGGGTCAACGAAGATCGCGGCGCGGCGGAGATCGGCGGCGACTTCGTCTACTCCCGCAAGCCGAGCCCGGCCTTGGTGGCGACGGACCGCTTCCGCCCGGACCGGATCCGGGCGGACCTGGTTGCGACCCGGAAGATCTGCGACAAACACGGGTGTCCGCTGGAGTTTATTTTGAAGGACATCAGCACGGTGCGTTATGAGCCGGAGCGCCTTTCCGAATGGGCCCGCATCGCCATGCAGGTCGCAGGCGACTGACGCACCTTAATGAATTATCCGTGGACGAATGGATATTCACGCTTTCGAGATGGTGCAGAATGAATCTTTTTCGCGTTTTCGCGGTGTTTTCATTGTGTTGTCTTGTTTCGTGTCTTCGTGATACCCCGAAGGAGATCACCATGCCCACCCTCGAATGGCTCGGCCACGCGACGATGCGAATCACCGATAATAACACCGTCGTCTACCTGGATCCCTGGAAACTCACGGGGAAGGAGGCCAAGGCGGATATCATTTTAATTTCCCACGAGCACTTTGACCATCTTTCCGCCGAGGACATCGCGAAGATACGGAAACCCGGCGCCGTGATCCTCTGCCCCGCCGACTGCGTCGCCAAGGCGGGCGCCGGGGCGCGGGCCCTGGCGCCGGGGGAAACGGCGGTCGAGAAAGGCATCTCCGTGAAGGGAATCCCCGCCTACAACACGAACAAGGAATTCCACCCACGGAAAAACAAATGGCTGGGATTTCTCGTGACCATCGGCGGCCAGGTGTTTTATTTCGCCGGCGACACCGACGTCATCCCCGAGATGGCCTCGCTCGGGAAGGTGGACACGGCGTGCCTCCCCATCGGGGGCACCTACACCATGACCGCTGAGGAGGCCGCCGGCGCGGCGAAGACCATCGCCCCGAAACGCGCCGTCCCTTACCATTGGGGCGACATCGTCGGGAGCGAGGCGGACGCAAAGAAATTCAAATCCCTGTGCGGGTGCCCGGTGGATATTCTGAAACCCTGCAAACCCTGAATCCGTTCACGGCGCGGGCGGATCCTCAACGGACTTCTCCTCAATCTCTTTCAAGCATCTCTGAATCATTTCCGCCGACATCGGCGATGCCTGTATCCACCGTCGCAATTCGTCCTTGGGCCATCCCTCACGCGCCCACGTGGCAATCACCTCCACACAAGCCTTGTCTACATCTTCCTGGGTCAATCCCGCCCCGGAGAATTTTCCCGGCGCCTGACCGATCCATTTCAACGCATCTTCCACGTTGGCCCCGGCCAGATTCCGGGCCATTCTCATGAGTAATTCCTTGTCCATCAAGGCCGGATATCGGTCGAGAAATTCGGCGACCGCCATGGGATCGGTCCTCCCCCCGTTTTGCGCTATCACACGGAATGCCTGCTCCCGCAGGAGCGGATCCCCGATGGTTTCCGCGAGGGAAAAGGCCCCTTTCACGGTGTGAACGGACAACCCTTCCACCAACGATTTCCGCATCGAATCGTTCGCGCCGAAACGACGATCCACCCACCCCATCGCCGCGCCCGGGTCGGATTTGAACCATTTCTTTAAAATTTCCATCAAATCCCCCGGATTCATCTCTGGATTCTCGCCCGCCATACGATCGAAGATATCCACGGCAACCGCCGGGTCGGATTTCGCGCCGGCGCGCGCCACCTCCACGAGAATGCGATCACGCCCATCCGACTTCGCCAGCGCGGAAGCGGCATTCGCCGCCGCCCGAAAATCCTTCCGAGCCCACTCGACACCGATTTTCTGAAACGCCTGGGTTTTCACATTCCCCGCCGGCAATTGCGTCACCCAATTCCACGCCGCGACCGGATCCGATTGTCCCCATGCCTCGCCGACCGCCAGGATCATCCTGTCGCGCTCCTTCCCTTCCGGCAACATCAACGCCTCGGACGCCTTGAGCGATGGATTCTCCAGAACCGTGAGCATCGCAAGGACCTGATCGCGATTCTCCCCCGCGGGCAATTGACGGGCCGACAACGTCGCTTCCGCCACGTCCCGCCGGGCCCAATGCGCATATGTCGGTTTCAAAATTTCAAGTAAGTCGTCGCTACGCCCGATTTCGCCGGAAAAATGCTTCAGAAGCCAGGCGGCGGACGTCGAGGGATCCGATTCCGCCCATTGGATGAAGATTCCATACATAAGGCTTTCCATCGGTTGTTCGCCAATCATTTTGGCGTGTTCCAAGACCTTGCGAAAATCGTCATCAGTCAGTGAAATTCCCAATTGGCGCAACGCCGGCCAGCGATCCATCTCCGATTTTTCCATGAGCGCCTTCATCAGAGATGCCATGAATTCCTTATCCGTGACCCTGGGCTCCTCCGACGCAGGCATGGGTGGCGTGGATTCGACACCGATCTCCCGGGGAGGGGTGATCGGGACGAGTTTCTCTTCCGGTTTCGGTTCCTCCACCGGCACTGAACGAGGGGCGGATTTCCGTTTGGATTGCGCCGTCGCGGGAACCGTCTTGCCCGCCTTCGGCGCCGGCGCGTCCGACGGGGATATCATCCGGTATCCCCCGTATCCAAGCGCCGCAATCGCAACCCCCGCCGCCGCTATTTTTAATTTCATGACAATCCCTCCGATTATCCATCCCCCAATCCCCGCCCCCGCGCCCGGCACAAGGCCCGCCGGCGGCGCGACCGGCGCGAGCGAACCCAGGTAGGCCGCCGCGTTCGGGACAAACGCCGCGAATCCAAGCCGCGCCATGTTCTCCCGGAGCCGCCCGTGCGCCCGGTCCAGTTTCTGCGACACGGCCGGAACGCTTACTCCCCGCGCCCGGGCGATCTCCGTCAGCGTCCGTCCTTCGAAGTGATGCTCCACGACAAGCGCCCGGAGATCATCTTCAAGGCGTTCCATGGCCTCGTGAACCGCCTCCTTCACCTCCGCAAGGCGGGATGCCGATTCCTCCCTCATCGGAACCCTCCCTTCGTGTTTCTCGCGGCTCCGGCGTTTGCGCCGTTCGTCCATGGCGTTGCTGAAGGCGATCCGGCAGGCCCACCGCCGGAAATGTTCCCCGTCCTGAATCCGTCCGACGCCCCGGGCGATTTCGATCAAGACCTCCTGGCTCGCGTCATTCACCTCATCCACGTCCCCGAGCACATGATGGCAGACGCTGTACACCATCCCCTGGGAAGCCGTGAGAACCTCCGTCAAGGCCTCCTCCGTCGGATTTGATTGATAGATCCGAAACGCCTCTTCCATCGAATCCATGTGACCTCCCCGCCAATACAACCGTTCCGACACGCCCGATTTTAAGTAAAATCCGGGAATTTCGGCAAGGACCGGACCGATGTTCCCGCCTTCATTCCCTTCGGTCGGGGATTATAGCAAATTTCACTTCGAAAAAATCCCCCGCTCATGGTTCGACACGCTCACCATGAGCGGGGTATTGGGCGTATCCTTCGACCCCGTGACGAGGACGTACGGGGCGCACAAGCTCAGGATGAGCGGACTTCGATAAGCCTCACGGCAAGCACATTTGCCCTTACGTTGCCCGCAATGTCGAATTCCGAATTTGATTCGGCATTCGGAACTCGGCATCCCTGCTTCGCCAAGAGGCTACGCAGGATCCTCCGTAGTTTTTAGCGAAGGAGGATCGAAATTTCATTCCTACCCAACCCTCTGTACTCTGAATGACCTCCCTCCACGTACTCAGCACTTTGTACTCAATCCTCAACCCTTGGCGAAGATGCCGTGTTTCCCGCCTTCTCCACCACCTTCTCCGCCGCCCCCCGCCTCCGCACGAGCCACGGCCCCGCGGTGAAGACCAGGAGAAGCGCCACAAAGAGCCCCGCCACCCCCGCCCATGTCTTCCGGAACGCGGAGACGGGTTTTGCCTTGAACGTCACCCGCATCTCGGAATTGGGTTTGACCTGGAGGGGCCGCGTGAATTCGAGGACGCGCCCCCGTAGCGGCATGGTCACCATCAACTGGACCCCCGCGCCGGCGGCGGCCTCTTGAGTCTTGATCAGACTTTTCGTGATTTTGTCGAGGTTTTCGCTGTCGTTCTTCGAAAGCGAACTCTGGATCCGGTCGGCGTCCGACTGGCTGAATTTGTCGCCGAGGTCCTGCGTCGGAGCATTCGCCCCGCCCGCGCCGCCCTCCCGCTTCTGCTGACGCAGGTACCCGCGCCGCCCGACAAGCCCCACCACCGCCTGCTTTTGGTTCAACTTGTACAATTCCACGCGGGTGTCCTCGTTCAACGCCGGATCCGAGAAGGAATAGTTCCAGGCCGATTCGAGCGCCTGCTTCGCTTGGTACTGGTCCCCCTTCTGCGCCAGGAGCTTCCCGCGGTTCTGGAAATCCTCGACCTTCATGCGGTCCTGGACGTTCCGCTGTTCCACCCCGGCCTCGTAGGTCCGGAGGTCGTATTCCTGGAACACCTTCCGCTTCACCAGGGCCTCGTTCACGGCGAGCGTCCCGCGGAATTTCGTGTAATTGAATCCCTCGGGCATGTAGAAGACCCACCGGATGTCCTTCAGGGGCAGGTCGAATTCCGGCCCCGTGAAGTCCGCCATGCCGGAGTTCTTCATGACGTAGAGGAAATCCACGTCCACATCCGACTCCCCGGAAGCGGAGGGCGTGAGCGGCACAAGCATCGCTTCCCGCCCGCCCTCCGCGGCGCGCCGCGAGGGGACCGTGGCCCGGCGGTTGACGAAGAGCGTCCATATCTCCGCCCCCGCGGGAAGGCGCACCTCGAGGTGACGCTTCGATCCGACGCGAAGACCCAGCTCCACCCGGCTCAAACTCTCCCCGCGCTCGGTGACCACCGTCGTGATCCGGGCGCCAAGGACCTCGGCCTCGAGAAGCGACGCGGCCTCATGCCGCCTCGCCCGGAAGGCGATCGCATAGTCCGCCGCGGAACTGGCGTAGCAGAACGCCGCGTCGGAAAGATTCCCCGCCCCGAATTCCGCGGCGATGCCACGGGCCTCCGCGGGCTGGAGATCCTTGCCCACCTCCGACACCGCCACCTCCACGCGGTCGGTGGCGACCACAACTACATGCCCGTGCTGGAGTTCCGCCCCGACGGCCTTCACGGACGCGAGATTCACCGTTCCCGCCGCCCGATCGTACGGCGTCTCGAAATGCACCGCTAGAGGATAGGCCCGGTCGTCGAACCACTTCCGGGCCAGTTCCACCCGGATGACCCGTTTCCCGTCCCGCGCCAGTTCCTCCCAGCGCGCGATGTCCGGGCCGCTCACGAGAAGCCCCATGGCCTCCTTGGGCACCTCGATTTCAAACGTGTTCATCCCGGCGTTATGGAGCGTGTACCGCAGGTGGTGGGTGTGCCGCACCATCCCCTCGGTGACCCGCGCGATATGGAGGAAATCCACATTCACCCGCGGGTTCACCACCTCCGTGGAGATCGCCAGTTCCCAGTCCGGCCGGAGGAGTTTGAAGGCGATTGTCCCGGGCGAGGGCTTCCCGATGTCGGCGGGCTTGAGTTCGCTCACCCCTTCGCGTTTCGCGATGGACAGGCGCACCCCGCGGTCCGAGGAAATCAGGATCTGCCCCGTGTGCTTCAGGGCGCCGGCCACCTCGATCCGGGGAACCGCGATCTCCCGGGGGAGTTCCGCCACGGGCCGGCTCAAGGCCACCGTCAATTTCGAAACACCGAGGAATTTCTGGCGGAAATGCGCCTGGACGCGGCGCTTTCCCCCGTCGGCCCCTTCGTCCCAATGACTGATCTCGGCGGCCGTGAGGGAATCCAGGTCATACCCCTCCGGGAGAACGAGCGCCACGGCGAACACCCCGGCCTTGGCGACCTCGACGGCAATCTCCCCGTTGTAGACAAGGCGGTCGTCCGCGATGCTGAACCCCGCGTTCTCGACGGCGCGAATCTCGGGAAGCACCTCGCTCACCTCGACCGCAATCTTCCCGCCGGGTTTGGGGACGCGCCAGGCGCTGCGGACGGCGTATCCCGCGACGCCCGGGATCCGGGACCACCAGGATTCGATGCTCCGCGTGAAATCGTCCAGGTTCATCCCCTCGAGCGCGCCCTTCGCCGCGATGGCGACGGCGGAACTCGCGGCCAAACCAATCGTCCCGCGCTCCTGGGCCGCGCCCGGGACCTGAAGCGTTCCCACGGTCACCGTGCAGGGCAACCCCGTCGCCGGAATCTGGGTGACGACGCGGAGTTCGTATTCCCCCGACGCGGGAACGGACAACCGCGCCTCCAACTGCCGGGCGACCGGATCGAACCGCCAGGCGCCCAGCCCCTCCCCCTCCACGGCGGTCACCGTCATGGGATCGGGGATGAGGACGCGAATCTCCTTGAGCTCCCCCTGGGCGATGCGGAACGCGAGGCGGTGGTGCCCCTCGGCGACCCCCGTGTCGAACGCGACCAGACTTGTGATTTCCGAGAAGAACACGGTCTTCTCCAGACTCATCCGCCGGGCGCGCGGTTTCCAGATGAAAAATATCCCGTCCCGGGGTCCCAGGACCGCCCGCGCGGTGGTGGACGTCTCGTTCTCCTCCCGGACGAGACGGATGGCCGTGGGCGCCTCGACATCCATGCCGGGTTCCGGGATGACCATCTCCACGCGGTTGGTGAGCGCCGGAGGCGCCGGCATCCGGAATATCCGGAGCTGGTCATCCCCCGCGGCGTCAAGCGGCACCAGGAACGACACGTCGAATTCATGCGATCCCTTCTCGACGACGGCCTCGTACCGGCCGTCCCGGCGGACCAGAGTAATCTGGCGCGAAATTTTCTCCGGCGACAGAAGCACCGCCGAAGATTCCAGAAGCGGAATCCGGCGCGTTTCGGAAGCCGCGACGCGCAGATGCAGATTCACCGCCATGCTGTCCTTCTCCACCTTGAGGCGGCATTCCATCGCCTCGAGGATGCCGGCCTTCGACCCGGCCGTCACGGGTCCGCCGGTCTCGCATCCCGCCAGAAGGGACGACACAACCAGAAGCAATGCCACTCCGGCCGCGCCGGCGGGAGCCGCCCGGCGGACGGCGGCGGCGCGCCAGATGAAAATCACGAGGAGCGCCACGGCCGCCCCCCAGGTGAACGCATGCGCGAGCATGATCGCCATGACGGGAAATTGCGCGGCGGCGTTGACGAGCGCGGCGACGCCGAAGGCCGTCCACCCCGGCGAGAAGCGCCGTTCCCAGACGCTCCGCCCCAGCGCGAACAACGCCAGAAGCGGCAGAATCAGCCCCCCCGCCAGACGCATGTCCTGCCTCCAGGATGGGATAATATTGGCCCGGACGAGAAGCGGCGAATCGTCGCCGATCTTGAGGGGCTGGGTGAACGTCGCGGACGTGAGATCGTCCGGGACGCACAGCGCCGAAAATTCGCGGCTGGTCGCCGCGCGGATTCCCATAAGGAGCACCACGACGACAATCGTCCCAAGCACCGTCCCCGAAAGAAGGGACCGGCGGACGGCGAAAACAACGGCCCACACGCCGAGAATCACAATGCAAACCGTGATCAGGGCCACCGGATCCGTCCCGCGCGTGACCGCCGCCCCCCAGCATCCGAGCGCCCCGGCCAGAATCCGGGTGAGATCCCCCTGCCGCCGCGCCCGGTCCTCCGGCGTGAGATTCCCGCCGGCGGGCACGACCGCCCAGTCCTTCGGCGCGACGACGTTCCAGCGGGCGAACGTGGAACGGACGAGCGTCCGGGGAATCACCAGTTTCAGCCCCCCCGCCCATCCCAGCCGCCCGTGCGGCTGGCCGTAGGCGAGTTCCACCGTCACGGGCTCGTTCGGATTCCAGAGGCGTTTCAGGGGCACCATCAGAACGCGTTTGGCCTCGTCGTAGGACGCCGCCACCCGCACCGCGTTCTCCCGCCCGTCGGCGGCGGTTTCGATGACGTGCGTGGACCACCCGATGGCCCCGGCCGGCATCTCCAGCGTCAGGAATTGCCGGGAGGAATTCTTGATCTTGTACCGGATGCGGGTCATGGACTCCGCGTCCCGCTCCCGGCTCATGGCCACCTTCGTCTCGATTTCCATGACCTCGATGACGACCGGCAGGACCGCGCCCTTGGCGTACATCCGCACCGCCAGGGAAAGCGGCGAAATCGTCGTGATGTATTTATAGGTCTTCAGGATGGGCGCGTTCACGAGGAGCCGGTAGTTCGCCGGGACCTCCTCGCGTCCGATCTCGAACCACCCGGACTTGGACGGATCCGGAAGATCCAGTCCGAGATTGAGGGGACTGGCGATGACGACATATCCCGTCTGGGTCTCCACCCCCACCGCGGCAATGCCCCCCGCCGTGAACCGCGCGTTTTCGACGTAGCGCTGGCTGTAGGTGATGCCGAGGTTGTAATCCCCGACAACCTTGGCCTGGAGTTTCACCTTCCAGACGTCGCCCTCCCGGCTCCACCGGAGGACGTCGCGGCCGACGAATTCCACGTTCTGAAGGTCCGCCGGGACGCTGAACGCCAGTTCGTCCACCGGCGCCCCCGAGATGAAATAATTCATGACGACACTGCCGTAGACAACCCCCTCGCCCAGCGAGACGAGATGGAATCCCTCGGCGCGAATCCCCGAGGGCCGCTTTTTGGCGAGGATCTCCAGCGCCCATCCCGCCTCGCGGAACCGGTACGCCACCTGGGCGTTGGCTGTTTTCATCGGCACGGACCCCGTATGCACTTCGCGAAGGCTCCGCGGCGTGAGCACGGCCAGTTCCACCCCCGGCTCCGCCGCGACGGCGAGCCACCCGCGTTCGCTCTTGGCGCCGCGCACGGCAAAATCCCCGATCCGCACGGAGACGCCGAGCGGCCCCTTCCCGCGTTCGATCCGCATGCGCACCACCGTCCGCCCCTCCACGGGCCGGAGGAAATGGACCTCCACCTCCTGGGATTTCTTGTCCGCCCCCTCGCGAACGGTGAAATCCCCCACCTCGGTCCCCGTCACCGCCGGCACGACGAACCCCGCCGGAACCTGGACCGTGAGGCGTCGCACGGGGGCGTCCCGCACGTCGAGTTCGATCTCGGCGTCCGCGGAAAGATCCTCCTCGCGCACATTCACAACAAGGCGTTCCGACGCGTCAAAGGACGGCACGATGCCGTCCAGGGCCAGGCGCAGGCGGCATCCCGACGAAAACCCGTAATAGAAGGCCTTCTTGCCGGGGAGCGGCCGCGGGTGATCCTTCTCCAGAAGCATGCGCGGGAACGCCGCGGCATCCATCTGGGAAAGATTCCCGGCGCTCCTGACAATCAATTGGATGGCGCTGTCCGTCCCCACGGCGAGGTGCCCGCCGGACCGGATGCCCCCCTTCGCCTCGATCACCGGGAGATCAATCTCCGCCGGGAAATCGGGCAGGGGCGACTCGGCAAGGATTTCAAGGGCGTACTGCCGCGTCTGGGGGCGGTTCAGGATGACCCGGAGCGTCCGGGGATCGCCGTCCTCGATCCGCCAGTCCCGGATGTGCGGGCCGCGGACCTGGGTGACATTGAGCCCCTTGGGCACCGCGAACTCCGCCTCGGTGAGTTTTCCCTGGGAGATGTCCAGAACCACGAGCGTGTTCAGGCGCAGGGCCCCGACGCTCACGGACGCGATGGTGTTGGCGTCGCTGGCGAAAACGAGTTTCGCGTCAAGCTTCTCCACCTGGGGCTTCCAGCGGACGGCGAAGGGCCGGCCGGGCCCGAGGATGGCGGTCGCCACGAGCCGGTTATTCTGAACGTCCCGATTGAGACGCATCGCGCCCGGGAAGACCACCTCCAGGTCCGTCCGGTCGCAGGCCACCTCCAGTTTGCGGACCTGGGAGGCCGGCATCGAAAACACCGCCTCGCGCCATTCCGAGGTCGCGGTCGGCGCGGGCGTGCCGGGAGCGGCCTCGTCCGGGGCCGGCGGGGGAACGAGCGTGGGCCGGGCGGCGAATTTCGCGGACACCGTGTGGACGCCGCCGCGGGAGAGCGTTAGGAAATACGTGGACGTGTCGGGATCGTACCTAAGGGAGGTTTCCGGTTTACGGTTTACGGTTTCCCGTTTCCCGTTTACATTTACCGGTTTCCGGTCTCCGGCGGCGGGCGCTTCCCCCTCGTCCAGAACGACATCGCCCATGATGAGCGGGATCTCCCGAGTCTTTCCCGTCGCCTCGACGGTGAAATCGAGGGCGAACGTGATGTTCTCCCCCTGTATCTCGCCTTTCACGGCGATCTCCGTGATCGTGATGTCCTCCACGGGAGGTTTGGCGGCGGCCGCCACGATGCCGAGGCACAACAGGGTTATCGCCCACAACTTGATTTTCATAATCCCCCCTTGAAATTCCGAATTGCGAATTCCGAGTGCCGAATCCATTCGGAATTCGGCATTCGGCATTTCATATTGTTGTCAGTCCTATGGCGCTTGCGGTGCTCCCTCCGCCTTTTTCACAAGTTCCAAAATCTCCCCCGCCTTCGTATCCAGAGGCAGGGTCTCGCATACTTCGCCGAGGATGCGCGCCACGGCCGGCAGGTCTCCGCCGTCGGCGTGCTCGCTACCGCGCAAAATCTCGGCGAACTCCGCCGCCGCCGCGGCGAGGAAGAATCGGGGATCGCCACGGGGCGTCCGCGAGCGGAGGATGTCGCTCCCGAGACGGCGGGAGATTTCCTCGACAACGCCCGTGTCGGCGTCGCGGTAACGGACGAACACCGCACCAAAATCAAGCACGGACTCGGGGAAATTCCGAATTCCGAATTCCGAATTCCGAATGGAAGAATCGGATTCGGCGGAATCCGTCAACTCGAGTTCGTAGAGCGCGGTGGTGGATTGGCCGCTGCCGACTTCGCCGGCGTCTATCGTGTCATTCCGGAAATCCTTGTCGGCGATGTCGCGTTTTTCGTAGCCGATGAGGCGATACCGCCGCACCCGCCGCGGGTCGAATTCCACCTGGATTTTGGCGTCCTTCGCGATGGTCTGGAGAGTCGCCGTGAGATTCTCCACGAAGACCCGCCGCGCCTCATCGTCGGAATCCACGAAGACATAGCTCCCGTCCCCGCTGTCGGCCAGTTTCATGAGCAGGGCGTCGTTGTACGCCCCCGACCCGACCCCCACCGCCATGAACGTGATGCCGTGGTCGCGGTAGGCCTTCACCTTCGCGAGCATGTCGGAGGCCTCGGTGAGGCCGACGTTGGCGACGCCGTCGGAGAGGAGAATCACGCGGTTGGTCTCCCCCGGCCGGAATGCGCGGACGGCGGTGGCGTAGCCGAGTTCCAGCCCTTCCGTCAGGTTGGTGGATCCCCCGCAGGAGATGCCGCCGGCCGCTTGGAGAATCCCCTCGCGGTCCGACGCCGGCGCCGCCTCCAAAACCAGATTCGCCCGCGTCCCGAACGTGACGAGGGAGACGCGATCCCGCGCCGAAAGCCCTTCCGCGAGCATGCCGATGGCGCGCTGGACAAGCGGCATCCGGTCCGGCCTGGCCATGGAGCCGGAGGCATCCACCACCAGAACCACGTGGGCGGGTTTTCGGCCTTCGCGGCCGATGACCTTCCCGTGGACGCCGATTTTGAGAAGCACCAGCCCCGGCCCGAACGGCGCGGGGGCCGCCTCGGCCGCGATGCCGAAGACGTTCGGGTTGGCGCGCGGGTAATTGTAATCGAAGGCGTTCACGAACTCCTCCATCCGCACCGACGCCGGCGGCGGGCGATACCCCTTCCGGAGAAAATTCCGGGCGAGGGCGTAGGAGGCCGTGTCCACGTCCAGGGAGAACGTCGAAAAACGGTCGCTCCCGGTGAGGACGAAGGGATTGACCGGGAAGGCGTGGAAGGCCGTCGTGGGAGGAAGAGACTCCTCTTCCAATTCCGAATTCCGAATGCCGAGTTCCGAATTGGAGGAATCGGATTCCTTGGCCTTGGGATCCGCCGCGGGACGTTCCACGGGCGCAACGGCCGGAACGGGTTCTTCCGGGGGAAGGAGGATGAACGGGGAAGCGGGTTTCCGGTTTCCGGTTTCCGGTTTACCGTTTCCCGTTTCCCGTTTCTCCTTCGCATCTATCAGCATGGCGAGGGCGGACTGTATACGAACAGAATTAAGTGCTGAGTTCTGAGTGCTGAGTGCTGGGTCGGATTCACCAAAAGTATCATTGTTTTTCCTGAGATCATAAACCAAATCAAACACCCCTTCCTTGAGAGTCAACTCCTTCCGGAAAGCCTCCCCGGCCTCGATGTATGCCCGTTCGATTTCCACCTTGCGTTCGGTCCGCATCTTCTCGGTCGCTTCCTTGGTTTCGCGCCGGTTCTCCTTGTCATGCCAGATGACATCGCCACCCGTCCCGATCCCCGCCACGTCGGAGGTCAGTTTTGCCTCGAGTTTTTCGTTGGTGGTCCGGTAGATATCAACCTCTTCCTTCAACGCCCGGGCCTCGATGTCGGAGGCCTCCTTTTTAAGCACGGCCGCCTGGAGATCCCGTTCCAACTGCCGAATTCGAGTTTCAGATGGATTCGGCATTTGGCGTTCGGCATTTCCGGAGGTGGTTGTGGTGTTATTCGGCATTCGGAATTTGGCATTCGGCATTTCCTCGCCTTCCTTCGCCGACTCCGTCGCCTTGACACCCCCGCCGCGCCGGGACATGTTAAACTTGCCACCGAACGGTTTGCCGGAAGCGCCCCCTCGCGTACCGTCTTCGTTCGGAGGACCATTAACATCATCCCTCAACTCCGTTTCCCGTTTCCGGTTTCCAGTTTCCGGTTTACCGTTTTCCGTTTTCCGGACGAGGGAAAATTCGCGCGTTTTCGATTTCGAAACGTCGTGCGGGAGCGAGGATTTCTGGCCGCCGGATTTTCCAACGACACCCGAAAATTCGCCGGGAACATTTGGCACGAATCCTTCAATTGTTTCATGGTGATCCAATGATTTCCGAGTTGGAAGGCGGGTGAAGGCGCCATCCGGAAGTGCTGAGTGCTGACTACCCAGTGCTGAGTTCTGAGTGCCGAGTGCTGAGTCAGGAATACGTCGCGCCATAGAAGCAGCGGGAAGCGAAAGGGGAATATCCCGTCGCGAATCGGATTCGGCAACTCGATGCGGCTTATTCATCAATCCCCGATCCGCGCCTTTCCATCTCGCAGCATCTCCATCTTTATCGAAAAAACGGTCGAGATTTTTCTCCTCCCCAACCGCGCCTGCGGAATACTCATCCCCCGACAACTGTTTCGATGAAGAACTATACCGTGCCCTCATGAGCGATGGCATGCTGATGGCCCATCCCAGCGCCACGACGAGCAATGCCGCGGCGGCGGTAAGGAACGGATTTGAGAAAAGCCGCCTGGTTCCCAGTTTTCCGTTTCCAGTTTCCGGTTTCCGGTTTCCAACTCCAAGTTTCCAGTTTCCAGTTTCCAGTTTCCGACTTCCCGTATTCGCAACGGCCTTCATCAATTCCTTCCGCCGCTCCGGACTCAACACGGGCGCCGGCCCCGCCGCGATGCCCTCCTTCAAGAGCCCCAGAGCCACCCGCAAATCCCCCACCTTCGCGCGGCAGGAGGGGCAGGAGGACAGATGAGCCTCCACCCCCTCCCGATCTTCCGGGGAGAGTTCGTGAAGGAGGTATTGCGTCAGATGAGTTTCAGATTGTTCGCAGACCATCGGACACCTCAGGAAATGCCGAATGCCAAATTCCAAATGCCGAATAACACCTGGTTCACGTCCTTCCCTGAAAAATTCCCTTGGAACGCGACGCGGATTTACGCGAAGAGGCCATGATGGCCGTCAACTCACCGGCCTCGCGCATCAATGGTTCCACCAGCGTTTTCTCCATAATTCCACGCTCCACAATCAATTCCATATTCGAAATTCGAAATTACATGACTCCTGCCTCCCTCATCCTCCTCGCCACCTCCCTCAACCCCTGCCCCATTTTGTACGACACGTTGCCGATGGAAAGGCCCGTCACCTCCGCGATGTCGCGGAAATTCATGTCCTGGATGATGCGCAGCAAAATCACCTGGCGTTCGTCCTCCGGGAGCCGGGCGAGTTCCGCCAGAGCCCGTTCGCCCGCCTCCCGCCGGACGAGTCCCGCGAGGCCCTCATCCGGCGTTGCCGCCCGTTCGCCGGAAACCTCGTCCCGGGCCCGTTCCCCCGCATTCCGCTTCCGGGCCGCGTCCAGAGCCAGGTTGTGGGCCACCCGGAAGAGCCATCCCCCCAGGTTCCGGATGCCGGCCGGGTCCCCGGATGTCCGGTGACGGTGAAACCGCAGGAATGTTTCCTGGACGACATCCTCCGCATCGGACGTCCGTGCCCCCAGGATCTGCCCGGCATACCGGAGCAGGGGCGTTTCGTACCGGGCGACGATTTCGGAAAAGTCATGGACCGCCTCTTCCCCGGATGAATACGGAGTGTCCCCACCCCTCACCACGCCGCGGACGTCATTTCCGGCCCGTTGGCCCGGCATTGCCATGACCACATCACTCACACGGGTTTAGACGAAGAAGTCCCGGCATTTTCTGGAAAATCCGTGTTCCCGGCGAAAAATTTCCGGTCCCGAACCGCCATCATACCGGCCCCCTCCGGGAGATATAACGAAAATCCGGCGGCAAGGTTCACGAAATGCCACCAATTTTTTCGGCTTCCGACGAAGGTGCTTGAAGAATTCCGGTTCCCCCCCGTATAATGGAAGCGGTTCAATCTCATCCATGGAGACGAAAAATGCCCGAACGCGAAACGATGGACGTGGGAGTGCTGATCGTGGGCGGCGGCCCGGCGGGACTCGCCGCGGCGATCCATCTCGCGGACCTCCTTGAACAACGTAACAAAAAAATAGAAACCGGCGACGCCTCCGGGGAACCCATCCCCTCCGACATCGCCCTTCTCGAAAAGGGCGCCACCCTCGGCCGGCACACCCTGTCGGGGGCCATCGTGGACCCGGTCGGGCTCCGGGAACTCCTCCCGGGCACGCCCGACACGGAGATGGGCTTCGACGGCCCCGTGACGGGCGACGAGATCCGTTACCTCACCGCGACGAAGACCTTCCGTCTCCCCATCACCCCTCCCAACATGGGCCACCACGGCTGTTTCGTCGCCTCGCTCGGGAACGTCGTCGGCAAACTCGGGGAGATCGCCGAGAAGAAGGGCGTCCAGGTGTTCACGGGATTCGCGGGGGCGTCGCTCCTGGAGGAGAACGGCCGCGTCACGGGCGTGCGCACCGGCGACGCCGGGGTGGACCATCACGGGAAACAAAAGGAGAATTACCAGCCCGGCGCGGATATCCGGGCGAAACTCGTCATCCTCGCCGAGGGCCCCCGCGGCCACCTCACGAAACGCCTCATCCGGGAGAAACGCCTCGACGAGGGCCGGAATCCCCAGGTCTACTCCACCGCCGTGAAGGAACTCTGGGAAACCAAACCCGGGGCGTTCCCCGCGGGAAAAGTGGTTCATTTAATGGGATTCCCCCTGCGGAACGAGGAGTTCGGCGGCGGATTCCTGTACGGCCTCACCGGAAACCGGGTGGCGCTGGGGCTTGTCACGGGGCTCGACTGGCGCGATCCCACATTCGACCCTCACCACGCCTTTCAACGGTTGAAGAAGCATCCCTTCGTCGCCGGGATTCTCGCCGGGGGCCGCATCCTGAAATACGGCGCGAAGACGATTCCCGAGGGCGGGATTTTCTCCATCCCCCGCCTGTATCACGACGGGGTGCTTCTCGCGGGGGACGCGGCCGGTTTCGTGAACGTCCCGCGTCTGAAGGGAATCCACCTCGCCGTCCGCTCCGGGATGCTGGCCGCCCGGACGGCCTTCGATGCCCTCGTCGCGGGCGATTTCTCGGCGAAGACACTCTCCCGGATGGAAACCCTCCTCGCGGAATCCCCGATCCGGGCGGAACTCTGGAAGGTCCGCAACTTCCGCCAGGCCTTTCACAACAACACGATGGCGGGGGCCATCCGGTTCGGATTCCATTTCGCCACGGGCGGGCGGGGGCTTTCCCTTTCGGGCCGCCTCGGGACGGAAGAGGACGCCAAAACCCTCCAGAAACGTTCCGGGATGGGCAGATTCCTCGAGGCGAACCGCGCCGCCCTCGCCTTCGACAAAACGCTCACGTTTGACAAGGATACGAGCGTCTACCACTCCGGGACGAAACACGAGGAGGACCAGCCCAGCCACCTCCAGGTCTCCGACACGACCATCTGCTCCGACCGGTGCGTCGCGGAATACGGCGCCCCCTGCGAACGCTTCTGCCCGGCGGCCGTGTACGAAATGATTCCCGACGAGAAAACGGGAAAAAAGATCCTGCGCCTCCATCCGTCCAATTGCGTCCACTGCAAGACCTGCGACATCAAGGATCCCTACGGCATCATCACCTGGGTGACGCCGCAGGGGGGAGACGGGCCAACGTACGAAAACATGTGAAATGATGAATGCGGAATGATGAATGATGAATAAACCCGTCAACATATATGACCGGACGAAGGCGTTCGCGTTGGACATCATTCGGATATACGCGGCACTCCCGAACACCGCCGAGGCGCAAGTGCTGGGCCGGCAACTGATACGCTCCGGCACATCGGTCGGCGCCCACGTTCGCGAAGGGAAACGCAGTCGTTCCGATGCGGAACTCATCAGCAAGATCGAAGGAGCTCTTCAAGAATTGGAGGAAACGGCCTACTGGCTGGAATTACTGGACGCTTCCGGTACCTCGAAACCCGATTCCCTCGATGTGCTCCGGAAGGAAGCGGACGAACTGACCGCCATCCTGGTCACAAGCGCCAAAACCGTCAAGGCCCGCAAATCCAAATCTTGATCTATTCATCATTCCGCATCCCTGCTTCGCCAAGAGGCTTCGCAGGGCCCTCAGAAGCCCCTTGGGCGAAGGAGGGTCATCATTCATCATTTCATATAACGCCTCCGGTATTGCGTCCGGACTCGGAATCCGATAAACTGAATCGAGATGTCGGGGTAGCTCAGCTGGCAGAGCGAGGGACTCATAAGCCCTAGGTCGCCGGTTCAACCCCGGCCCCCGACATTCTTAACGCGTCACACGTCCCTCGTCGCTCGCCTGCCCTCCGAAGCCCTTGGGGCGAAGGAGGGTATCTCGCAGAAACACCAACCCCAAGAACCGGGATTCGGCAATCGGGAACCGTCAGTTCGTGCCCCGTGGCATGTGACTCGCCCCCCCCTTGTCGGCCGCCATTTTCCGGGTGGCGACTCGGGGAGCGGTTCACCGGGACGCGCCTCGACGACTTCCTGTCGTCTCGTCGCTCGACGCGTTCGCGCCTCCCGGCCTCCCTGCCTCCGGCGCGCCCGCGACGCCCGGCTCACCACCCCCCGAGCCGCCATTCCCGCAAAAGGTGGAGAACTGCAAAATTGTGGCATATCGCACCCCGCCGCCATAAAATCAGGGAGTTATTATCCAGAACCGATGAATATATTCGTTGGGGCATCAGATGAAACGAACGATGAAAGAATTCATTGCATCGCTTCGTCGATTGTCTTTGCCGGCGGAAGGGCAACTCGCGTCTCTGCCGGATGGGTGCTGCAAGGCTGACGAATTAGCGCTGGATTTCGACAACTTCTGGCGTACTGAAAGCGTTGTCATCCCCGCCGAGGCGAAATCGCTCGTCGTGGAACTGGATCAGACCCTCTCTTCAATGAGCGGATCGAAGAACGCTGAACTCTGGACTGACGACGCACTCAGGACTCGACCGGAATGGGAGGATGTCCGAGAGAAGGCCCGGCGCATCCTGAAGATCATGAAAGAGGAACCCCAACCAGAGGCTCCTGGCTAACTTGCGTTCCGCTCGCAACCAGAGCCACGTCGTTAGCCCCTACGTTTTCCAACTCCAAGACTCCGAGACTCTGAGACTCCAAGACTCTCCGACTTCGCTGACTCGCCGACTTTTCCCATTCCGTCGGGGAACACGAACCGACCCCTTTGCTTCGCTCCGTGCTTCCGGTTCATGTTCCCCCTCCCCCCCATTCCTGGGTTTTCCGACTCCAAGACTCCGAGACTCCCAGACTCCAAGACTTCCCCCATTCCCCACGTCTCGTACCCCTTGTTCCTCGCCACCGGTTGCGATAGAATTCATTCCATGCGACTGCTCCGGCTTTTCCTGTTCATCGGATGCCTCGGCTGGATCATTTCCATCGCGGGCGTGGTCCTTCCCTGGGATGTCATCACCACGGGATTGCAGGGACTGGGCGCGAAGGAAATCCCTCCGGACCCCATGATGAACTACTGGCTTCGGATGACCGGAGGCGCCTACACCATCCTGGGAGTTCTTTACGGTCTGGCCGGGGCGAATCCGCGGAAATACGCCGCACTCATTCCGGTTCTGGGATGGTCAAGTCTTCTGGAAGGAATCGTACTGGCGATTTACGGAACCCGGCTCGGCCTGCCCCCCTTCCCATTTCTGGCCGACACCACATTCTGTCTGCTGGTCGGATTCGGAATCTTGGCCACCCAAAAACACCTGGTCAAGGCCGAGTGACGAATTCCGAATTCGGCATTCGAAATTTAATCCGTATTCCGTCCCATTCATCATTCCGCATTCATCATTCATCATTTCTTCAACCCCTATTCCCTACCCGCTATCCGCTTGTTATAATGCCCCCGACCGTGCTAGACGGGGCGATGGCGGTGCCTTGTAACCTGCAATCCGCCTAACGCAGGGTCGAAGCCTTTTTGAGGTCTTTTGTTCGCGGACGCGGTCCCGGGTGCGCAGCGTTGAAGGCCGGGTCCCATGCGATGAGGGGACGGAAACCCCGCCAGGTCCGGAAGGAAGCAACGGTAACCGCATACCCTCTTGTGCCGTGGGGTTGCCTGACTGGAGCCGGCGGTCCGGGTTCGGCCGCGAAGGGAAGATCGAGGAAGGGTGCACGGTCATTTATATTTGTTTATCGCTCACGCTGTTCGCGATGAAACAAATAGAGCCCATCACATGCGCAGACGCCCGTGATGGGCCGGCGGGGGCGTTGCCCCCGCGCCCCCGGAAGGTCCGGGGGAACCGATGAAAGGCACCGGCTCCGTGAGCCCGTCCGAACCCAAACCCTACCTCGTCCTCGCCCGGAAGCACCGACCCCGGCGCTTTGAAGAAGTTCTGGGGCAGGAGACCGTCGGCAAAACCCTCGCCAACGCCCTCCGCCAGAACCGCGTCGCCCACGCCTACCTCTTCTCCGGACCGCGGGGCGTGGGGAAGACCTCCATGGCCCGAATTCTGGCCAAGGCCCTGAACTGCCCCTCCGCGAAGGACGGCGCGGCCTGCAACGCGTGCGACACCTGCCGCCTTGTGGACGAGGGCAACGATACGGACGTCCAGGAAATTGACGGGGCCTCCAACCGCGGCATTGACGAAGTCCGCGACATCCGCGAACGCGCCCAGTACACCCCCGCCCGGGGCCGTTTCCGCATTTACATCATTGACGAAGTCCACATGCTGACCGGGCCGGCGTTCAACGCGCTCCTGAAGACATTGGAGGAGCCGCCCAGCCACGTGAAATTCATCTTTGCGACCACCAAGCCCTCCCAGCTGCCGGACACCATACTCTCCCGCTGCCAGCGTCACGATTTTCGCCGGGTGGGAAGCGCCACCATCACCGCCCACCTCGAACGCATCTGCAAACAGGAGAAAATCAAGGCGGACCGCGACGCCCTGCTCCTCATCGCCCGGCGGGCCGCGGGCGGGATGCGCGACGCTCTGTCGCTCCTGGACCAGATGGCCACCTACCGGCCGGAGGGCATCGCCGGGAAGGACGTCCGGGAGGTGACGGGGACCCTTGACGACGGCACGCTCGCGGAACTCCTTTCGCTCGCGGCGGAAGGGCGAGAGGAAGACATCCTGCGGAAACTCACGGCGCTCCGCGACGGCGGGATCGAGGAGGACGCCCTCTTTGATCAAAGCGCGCTCTTCCTCCGGGACCTCGTCGCCTGGGAAATCTGCGGCGGGAAGGAGCCGCCCATAGACTCCGGGGAGGAACGCCTGGCGCTTCTGGCGGCCCTGGCGCCGCGATTTCCGGTCGCACGCGCCCTGGCCGCCATCCCCCTCCTCGAGGAGATGAAGAAGCACCTCGCGCACACCGCGTATCCCCACCTCGTGGGGGAACTGGCGTTTCTGCGCATGGCCCGCGGAGACCGCGTGGAATCCCTCGTCCCGGCGCCGGCCGGCGAAAAATCTCCCGGCGTCCCGGCGCGTAGCGCGATGCCCGTGGCGCCCGCACCGGCCGCCCGCCCGGCGCCCCCGCCGCCGCCGCGGGAACCGGCCCCCGCGGTCCCTCCGGCGCAACGCGAGACGCCCGTTGTGGTGAAATCCCCGCCCCCCGCTCCGGAAAAGGCCCCGGACGAACCGTCCCCGTTGCCCGCCGCCGCTCCGGGAGACGTTTGGGCAAACCTCATCGAGGCGGTCAAGACGAAAAGCCGCATGCTGGCGGCGTTTCTCATCGAGGGCAAACCCGCCGGCGAGAAAAACGGGAAATTCATCATCCGCTTCAGCAAGGATCACCTGTTCCACAAAACACAACTGGAGGCCCCGGAGCGCCGGTCGGTCGTGGAGGAATGCCTCGCGACGGCGGCCGGAAAGCGCCTGAGCCTCGCGATCGAGACCGAAACCTCCTCAGCGCCGGAGGCCGCCCCGACGCGCGCCGACGCGCCGCCGCCGGCCGATGAATCCCACGACGCCCTTCCCGGCGACGTCCGCGCCGCCGTCGAGATTTTCCGGGGACGTATCGTCACCCCCCCGCCCCAGACGAAACCCCCTCCCCCCCCGGCGGAGCCCGGGGTGCGGAAGCAACCACCCCCGCCGCGCGACGCGATCCGCCGGAATCGTTTCGGCCGGAAGGGTCGCGCTCCCGGAAAAGGAGGAAAGGAATGAAAGGACTCGATTTCGGCGGCCTCATGAAACAGGCCCAGAAGATGCAGAAGGACATGGAACGCATCCGCGCGGAACTGGCGGATCGCGTCGTGGAGGGCTCCGCCGGCGGCGGCAAGGTCACCGCCCAGGCCTCCGGCGCCCAGCAACTGGTCGCCCTCAAGATCGCTCCCGAGGTCGTGGACCCCGCCGATGTCGGGATGCTCGAGGACCTCGTCACCGTGGCGGTGAACCAGGCCCTCAAAAAATCCTCCGACCTGGCCCAGACCGAAATGGCCAAGGTGACCGGAGGGATGGGAATACCAGGGATGTGAGGAATGATGAATGATGAATGATGAATGACGGATGCCGAATTGATTCGGAATTCGGCACTCGGCATTCGGCATTTCATTCCAACACCCATGCCCTCCCATCCGAAATCCCTCCAGTCCCTCGTCGAGGAATTCAACAAACTTCCCGGCATCGGCGAGCGCACGGCGGAACGCCTGGCCTACCACGTCCTCGTCACCCCCGCCGATGAAGCCATGAAACTCGCCTATGCCATCCGGGACGTGAAACGCCAGGTCCGGAACTGCTCCCGATGCTTCAACGTCACCGAGAACGATCCCTGCGACATCTGCCGGGACGAGACCCGCGACCGCGGAACCCTCTGCATCGTGGAGAATCCCCGCGACGTCCTGGCCATCGAAAAAACGGGGGTGTTCCGGGGCCTTTACCACGTGCTTCTGGGGCGGATCGCGCCGCTGGACGGCACGGGTCCGAAGGACCTGACGCTCGATCCGCTCCTCGCCCGCCTGGGGGAAGGCGGCTTCCGGGAGGTGGTCCTCGCGACGAACCCCGACATGGAGGGCGACGCCACGGCCTACTACCTCCTCGAACGGCTCAAGGCCTCCGGGGTCCGCGTCACCCGCATCGCGCGGGGCGTGCCGGCGGGATCGACCCTCGAGTCGGTGGGAAAGGGCATTCTTACGGACGCCCTCCGGGAACGCCACGAAATCAGAAGTTGACAGGACCGGCGAAATTCGGGATGATTGGAACCATGGCCGAATCCGGCGGGATGCGCCTCGAAACGGGACTGGGTCAGCGGATGGAGATGCGCCTCAAGCTCTCCCCGCAGATGATCCAGTCCATGCAGATCCTGCAACTCCCCACGATGGCCCTCGAGGAGCGCATCAAACAGGAGCTCGAGGAGAATCCCGTCCTCGAAATCGATGAAACGGAACGGGTGGACCGCCCGGCCGCCGAGCCCCGGGCCGACGTCCCCGCCCCGGCCGGCCGCGACGACCGCCCCGACTGGGGCCGGTCCGAATTCATGGATGACGGGTACCGGGAGCGCCGGACCCGGGGGACGTCGGTCGCCTCGGGCGACGAACTCGACGCCATGCAGCTCACCGAAGCCCCGGCCGAGTCCCTCCAGGACCATCTCGTCCGGCAACTGGCGGTGCTGGCGGTCTCCCCGGAACTCCAGGCGCCCTGCCGCACCCTCATCGAACAGCTCGACGACAGCGGGTACCTGCGCACCCCTCTGGCGGACATCGCGGGCGCCGGCGCGGATCCCGCGGTGACGGCCAACCTCGAGTCGGCCCTCCACATCATCCAGGGCTTCGACCCGCCCGGCGTGGGCGCCCGGGACACGAAGGAGTGCCTGCTCCTGCAACTGGCCGACCGCGGGGAGGAGGCGGATCTGGCGCGCCGCATCATCCGTGACCACATCGAGAACATACAGGCCAACCGCATCCCCCAGGTGGCCCGGGCGACGGGCCGGCCGATGGCGGAAGTGCAGGAGGCCATCGCCCTGATTTCGCACCTGCGCCTGTCGCCGGGAAGCGACTTCCACCGGGAACGCGTCCACTACGTCGTGCCGGACGTCATCGTGGAATTCGTGGAGGGCGAGTACCAGGTGACCCTGCGCGACGGCTACGTTCCGCGCCTCCTCGTCAGCCAGACCTACCGCGGGATGCTGGCCGACCGGAAGGGCGACCGGTCCGTCCGCGACTTCATCCGCAAGAAAGTCGGCGCCGCCAACTGGTTCATTGACGCCATCGAGCAACGCCGGGTGACGATTTACAAGATCAGCGGGGCCCTCGTCAACTCCCAGCGGAAATTCCTCGAGGAGGGGCTGTCGGGCCTCCGGCCGCTACGGATGCAGGACATCGCCGACTCTGTCGGCATCAACGTTTCAACCGTCAGCCGGGCCATCCAGGGCAAGTACATCCAGACGCCCCGCGGCATCTTCAAAATGCGTTTCTTCTTCCAGGGCGGCACCGCGAGCGTCACGGCGGAAGGGGAGTCGGAGGAGTCGTCAACGGGCCTCCAGCTCAAAATCCGCGAGGTGCTCGCGTCGGAGAACACGGCGCACCCGCTGAGCGACGACGACATCATGGAGAAACTGAAAACGGAGGGTCTGCAGGTCGCCCGGAGGACGGTCACCAAGTATCGGAAGATCATGGGGGTGCCGTCGTCACGGATGAGGAAGAAGTTTTAACATGAAAAAATTCTGGTGGCTCGTCATCCCGGCGCTGTTCCTGGCGCTGGAATTCACTCCTTGGGGAGGATGGTTCAAGGCATGGCTGGTGGAGATCCTGAGTTGAATCCGGCGTTCGCGCCGTTCCTGATGAAACTCGCGGAGGGGAAATCCCTCTCCCGGGAGGAGGCCCGCGCCGCGGTCGCCGCCATCATGGAAGGAACGGTCTCCCCCGCGCAGACGGCGGCGTTCCTTACCGCGCTCCACATCAAGGGCGAAACGGCCGAGGAGATCACCGGCGCCGCCGAGGCCATGCGGGAGAAGGCCCTGCCCATCGATCCGGCGCCCCTCGTGCCGGTGGACACCTGCGGCACCGGCGGGGACGGCGCGGGGACGTTCAACATCTCCACCGCCGCGGCGATCATCGTGGCCGGGGCGGGCGTCCCCGTCCTGAAACACGGCAACCGCGCCGTTTCCAGCCGAAGCGGCAGCGCGGACGTCCTCGAGGCGCTCGGGGTCCGGACGGACGCGCCCCCCGAGACCGTCCTCCGGTCGCTCCGCGAGGCCGGGATGGGCTTCTGCTTCGCCCCCCGCTTCCACGCCGCCATGAAGCATGCGGCGCCGGTGCGACGGGAACTCGGCTTCCGGACCATATTCAACCTGCTCGGCCCCCTGGCCAATCCCGGGCGGGTCCGCCGGCAGGTCATCGGCGTCCCCTCGCCGAGCATCGCCCGCACGATGGCCCAGGCGCTCCTTGCCCTCGGGGCGGAGCACGCGCTTGTGGTTCACGGCGACGGTCTGGACGAGATTTCCCTCCACGGCCCGACCCTCGTCGTGGAACTCAAAAACAAACGCCTGCGGCGGTGGCTTCTGACACCGGAGGATCTGGGACTCCCCGGTTCGCGCCGCGGCTCGCTCGCCGCCGGATCCCCCGCCGAGAGCGCCGGCATCCTGACGCGCATCCTCGCGGGGGAACCGGGCCCCTGCCGGGACGCGGTGGTGGCCAACGCCGCGGCGGCCATCTACGTCGGGGGAACGGGCGGATCCCTGCGGGACTGCGTGGCCCGCGCGGCGCAGAGCGTGGACAGCGGGAAGGCGCGGGAGGTTCTGGAGAAGTTGAGGGCCGTCACCGCCACATGATCCGAACCGGCCGCCCGGCGGGCAAATCCGGAATCACCACCGTCATCCCGAACATCTTGCCGTCCCGCCGCCCCGCCCGCCGGAAATGCCAGGCCTCCGGAAAAAAATACGGGGCGGAGATCGATTCCTCCGCCCCGCCGACATCCTCCCGACTCAAGCAACGACGTTCAACGTCCCCTCATTCGCCCCGGTCTCGGAACCGGACGCCATGCTTTCGACATACTTCTGCAGCCCGGCCAGCAACTCCTTGAGGGACACCTTGCCGTCGCCATCCGTGTCCAGAAAATTCACCGCTTCCGACTTCTCCGACTCGTCGTTCGAATTGAGCGCGTCCAGAAGTGTTTCAATCGCGGACCCGGCGGCACCGGCCCCGCCGGCAGCGCCACCCGGGGGCGGACCGGGAGGCGGACCTCCCCGCTTCGCGCCCAGGGCCGAGAACTCCTCCAACGACAACGAACCGTCCCCGTCCGTATCCGCTTCGCCAAACACGTCGCCGACCGCAGGGGTGCTCCCGGTGTTTCCGGTTTCTCCCGTTTCGGACATCCTCGCCTTCATCTTTTCCTGCATGACGGCGAATTCGCCCGAGGAAAGGACCCCGTTGCCGTCCGTGTCCAGATCCTTGAACATCTGCGCGTCACGGATGGCCCGCATTTTGTCGCCCAGACCGGCCCATTCGGTCCGGGAAAGCGCCCCGTCCCCGTCGGAATCCGCCTGGGTGAAGATGTCGCCATCCGCGGACGCGGACGTCACGGGCGGCATCTTCTCCTTCATGGCGGCGAACTCATCCTTCGAGATGGATCCGTTGCCATCGGCATCCAACTGCTTGAACATCGCCTCCTGCATCCGCTGACGCATGGCGGAAGGATCCGCCTGTCCCGTCCGCGACCCGGAGGAGGAAGCGATGAGATCCATCAGATTCCCCCCCTGTATTGAAACCGAGCCAACCATAAAATCTCCCCTTTTCTCCCCTCTCTCTCCGAGATGAAATCAACTCACCAACCTGACGCATAATCCGGCTTGAACAGACCTCCTTTCCCCCGTCCCGGGATAAACAATACGGCGCCTCACACACACATAGTGGAAGATTTGTTCCGGACGGTAACACGGAATCAGGATAAATTTTTTCACAATTCCTGTTGCCATCGGCGCCAATCCTCGCACTAATGATATACGAGACACATGAGAATACCCGACCCGCCGGCGACGTTATTATCGGTGAATGCCCGGTTCCGGCAGGGAATATTGATAATGCCCCCAAATGACTCCGCGATCGAACAGCGAGAGGCCGCGGTGACAAATCCGGACTGGGAGGATGTGCAAGCCTGTCTCCATGGAGACGCGAACGCCTACGGCCGCCTGATGAAACGGCACGAATCCCAAATCATCTCCCAGATTTGGCGGTTGTGTCGCGACCGGGCGACGTGCGAGGAACTGGTACAGGACGTGTTTGTGGAGGGATATTTCCATCTATCCGGCTACCGGGGGGAGGCTCCGTTCATCCGGTGGCTCCGCAGGATCGCCACCCGGGTGGGATATCGCTATTGCAAAAGAACCGCCGGACGCCCCCCCCATTTCCCAATCGAGAACCATGACCTGGCCGCGGAGCGCTCCGATTCACCGGACCCCGCCCGGGCCGCCGCGCTGGTGCACGCCCTCCTGGCGCGATTGCCCCCGAAGGACCGGCTGGTCCTGACCATGTTTTACCTTGAGGGTTGCGGCACCGGGGAAATCGCCGACCGGACCGGCTGGAATCCCGGCGCGGTGAAGATGCGCGCCTCCCGCGCCCGGGCCAAACTCCGGAAGATCGTGGAACGCGAGGGAATTTTGGAGGATCACACATGGAACCTCTAGACCTTGTTGAAACGTTGGCGGAGGCGGCCCGAAACGAACGCGCCCCGGCGATGAACATCCGGCAAAATGTCCTTCTGAAAATCCGGCGGCCCCGCCCCGTGACGCTGATCCCGTTCTGGATCTACGCCGGCTGTCTGACGCCCGCCGCGGCCGCCGTGATGTTTGTTACGATCCGCATCTGGACCTCCCTGTATTCCTGGATGTCCAGCGCGTACTGGACCGGCCCCCTTGACAACTTCATTTCACCGCTTAGGCTGGTGATGCCATGAATCCGAATCCCACCCCCTGCGCCACAACCGATCCACCGCCCGCCCCGCCCCGCGCCCCCCGCCGGATTTGGAAGATGCTCCTTCCGGGCGCCATCATCCTGATATGCGGCGTGATTCTGGGATCGGGCGGAACCCTTCTGTGGCTCCGTCACAAAATGCACCAGGCGATCCGCGACCCGCACCGGATGCCCGCGGAACTCACGGAACGCATCCGGACCCATCTTGACCTGTCGGAGGAACAAACCGCAAAGATCGGAAAAATCCTCCGTGACCGTCACGATCGCCTCATGCGAACACACCACCAGACATTCCAGGCAGAGATCGACGGCATGCGGGCGGACGTGGCCGCGGAACTCACGCCCGACCAGGCCCGGCGTTGGAATGCCGATTTCGAATCCATTCTGCGATTCCCCCGTTTTCCCCCTCCTCCGCCCGGGGGAATGCCGTTCCACGGACCGCCGCCGGGTGAAATGCCATTTCCTGCACCGCCGCCGGGACACGATTGATTGAGATGAACAGCGTCAACAACAACCCGGTGAACAACCTGATTGACCGCCTGATGCAGGCGGCCCACCGGGAACGTCCGCCGCGCCTGGGAAATGGCGTCCTGGCGGCGCGGGTACAAAACCAGTGCGCCGGCGCGCGACCGGGATGCGGCAATGCGCCTTCCGGCCACCCACACAAATCCGCTTTCCAGGCAATTCTCGATTCGCATCTCCACACCCCCTCCGATCCGCCTGACGGGAACACGAAAGCCCCCGGATCACAAACCTCCCCATGACCCGATCGGTCCTGCCGATCCTTCTCGCCTGCCTGATCCCGCTTTCCGGCGGCTGCCGGGCCGTCCGTGACGCGCGCAAGACGCAGGATCCGGCCCGCATCCCCCCCGGCGAACGCACGCCCACCGCGGCGGAAATCGGCCTGGCGACGGATGCCCCCCTGACGCTCGAAGGCGCCATCGCCATCGCCGCGAAATACCACCCGTCGGTGATCGAGGCGCGCCAGAACACGAGTCAGGCCGACCAGCAGTTCAAGATCGCCCGCGCCCGCTACCTTCCCTCCGTCGAAACAAGCGCCTCCTACCGGCGATCCACGGCCAACGCCGCCGTCGCGACGGAAACCGGCCGGTCGGCCAATTCCTATTCCGCCGACGTCTCGGGAAGCCAATTGCTGTACGACTTCGGAAAAACCCCGGCCGCCGTCCGCAAGGCCGCCGCCGACGCCCGGGCCGCGGCGGAACACCTTTGCGCCGAAGAAAACAACGCCGCCTACCGGGTGCGCCTCGCCTTCTTCGAACGGCTCAAATTCCAAGCCCTTCTCGAGGCGGTCGCGAGCGCCGAGACGCAGGCGGAGGCCCGCCTCGCACAAACCCGCGCGCTTACCGAGGCGGGGAGCCGCATCGCCAACGACGTCATCCGGGCCGAGGTGGATCTCGGCAACGCGAAACTGGCGCGCCTGGACACCCGGAACGCGCTCACTAGCGCGATCGCCTCGCTCAACCAGGCTCTGGGACTGGCGGAGGCCCCCGCTTATCCGATCTCGGATCCGCCGGCCGAAACGATGATCCCGCAAATGGAGACGCTCATGGCCGCCGCCCGGAAACACAATCCGGATCTCGCGGCCCTCCGGGCCCGAACCGACGGAGCCTCCGCGGCCGTGGACGCTTCAATCGCCGATCTCTGGCCCTCCCTCTCGCTTTCCGGAAATTACGGCCTCGGGGGAAGCCGGTTCCCCCTCGTCTGGAACTGGGCGCTGGCCGGATCCGCCGGCATGACGCTTCTGGACGGATCCCGGAGGACGAATGCGATTTCCGCCGCCGCGATGGAGCTCCGCGCCGCCCGCGCCCGGTACGCCGCGGCGGAGCAGGCCGTCTACCTCGACCTGTCGAGGGCCGCGGCGGGCCTCGAAAGCGCCGCGGAAAAATCGAATGTGGCCCGCACGATCGTCCGCCAGGCCGAGGAGAACGCGCGCCTCACGGAAGAACGGTACACGGTCGGCCGGGCGTCGTCCGTGGAGCGGACCGACGGCGCCTCCGCCCTCATCAAGGCAAAGGCCGACGAAATTCAGGCCCGGTTTGATTATGCGGCGGCGATCGCCGGAATCAGACACATCACAGGAGAAACCCGGTGAAACGCGCAGTCATCCTCTCATGCGGGATCGCGGCGGCCGCCCTGGCGGCGTGGGGCGTGTGGCGGTGGACCGCCTCCGGCCGCGCGGCGATCCTCTACAAAACGGTGAGGGCCGAACGCGGCGACATCGTCCAGACCGTAAAGGCCACGGGCGTCATCCAGCCCGTCAAAAAAATAGACGTCGGGACGCAGGTGAGCGGGCCGATCCTGAAGCTCCTGGTGGATTTCAACTCGCGCGTGAAGTCGGGCGACGTTGTGGCGCGGATCGATCCGGCCGTCTACGAGGCCCGCGTCGCCCAGGATGAGGCACAGCTCCGCCGCAGCCAGGCCGACGTCGAGGCGGCAAAGGCCCGGCTCGTCCAGGCGGAAAAGGATCTCGATCGGGCGAAGACGCTCGCGGCCAAGGATCTTGTCCCGAAATCGGAACTCGACGCCGCGACCGCCAACCGCGACGTCCTCGCGGCACAACTCAAGACCGGCGAGGCCGCCGTCCAACAGAGCGAGGCGGCCCTGCGCCTGTCGCGGGCGAATCTCGACTACACGATCATCCGCTCCCCCGTGGACGGCGTGATCATCAACCGGAACGTGAGCGAGGGGCAGACCGTGGTGGCCAGCATGTCCGCGCAGACCATTTTCACCATCGCCGCCGGACTCGCGCGGATCCAGGTGGAGGCGAGCCTTCCCGAGGCGGACATCGGGAAACTCCGAAAGGGCCAGCCGGTCACGTTCACGGTGGACGCCTACGACCGGGAATTCACGGGCGCGGTGCGCGAGGTGCGCCTCGCCGCCAGCACCGTCCAGAACGTGGTCACCTACCCGGTCATCGTGAGCGCGGAGAATCCCGACGAAACGCTGTTCCCCGGCATGACCTCCAACCTGACATTCGAGGTGGACCGCCGGGAGAACGTCCTGAAACTCCCGAACGCCGCCCTGCGGTTCCGACCGGCATCCGCCGCCGCGGCGAAGGAGTCGGAACCGGAGAAGCGCCGGGGCTCCCGGAAACGCGCGCGGGACGCGGAAATCTGGACTCTGGCGGCGGGGGAACTCCGGCCGATCCGCATCACCCCCGGCATCACCGACGGCGCCTTCACGGAGATGGCGGACGGGGACCTCGCGGCCGGCGCCGAGATTGTCACCGGCATCGCGGAGAAGGACGCGGAAAAGGAGACGGTGAACCCGTTCACCCCGAAATTCCCCGACAGGCGCAACCGGCCGCCCAGGTAATAACAATCAGGGAGTTCGCGAGTTCAGGAGTTGGAGAGTTCGGAAGTTAGCGAGTTCCAGAGTTCAAAATCGGAGGAATGCGACAACCCATTGTCACAAAAGGTCTCTGACCAGATAATCGACTGAGATATTGACGTTTCCTCACCCCCCTTGACACGCCGCCAGAGAAGCGATGGTGTTCCGGGGAAAAAGCGCGACATGTTTGAGCGCCGTCGTGGCATGAGCGAGTTTGGCGCGCGCCCGGAACGCTGAGCGACGAGGCACCAACGGCAAGTCGGCGTGTCCGGGGGCGCCCTTCCTTTTGGCCCCACCTTTTCCTTGGGCGAGCAAGGAAAAGGTGGGAAATCAGAACATCCCCTTCATCACGCCGAATTCATTCGACGTTCGGAACTCGGCATTCGGAATTTCATCGGGGGACACGAACCGATCCCTCCGCTTCGCTTCGGGCTTCCGGTTCATGTCCCCCGGCCCGCTGACTCGCCGACCTCAACGGCTCGGCGGGAGCCTCGCCCTCCAATCGCCCAGACTCCAAGACTCCCAGACTCCCCGACTCGCCGACTTCTTCAAAACGGATACCCCAGCGCAATAAACCCCGCCGGCCCTTCGCGGCCGACCCCGATGTCAATGGTCGCGACAAGATGCGATTCAGGAACGACAAACCGCAATCCGCCCCCCACCACGGTGTGGAACCGGATATCATCAATACTCTCCCGGTCGGCGAACACCCCCCCGATGTCCACGAACGCCGCAAACTGGACATGACTTTCCACGTCGAAGAAGCGCAGTTTCCGGAAGACGAGCCGTTCCTCGATGTTCGCGACCACCGCGTTTTCGTCGGTGAACCGCCCCTCCCCGTAACCGCGCAGGGTGCGGAGCCCCCCGAGGGAACTCAGCATGTAAAAGGGCAGGTCCGCGCCGTTGACGGAGGCCCCCGCCAGACGCAGGACCGTGAACGCCCGATCGGGCACGGTCGGGATATGCCGGATGGCCTCCCCCACCCAACGGGTGTAGTTTCGGCTCGACCCGACCCCGCGCAGGGCCATTTCGACCCCCGCGTTGACATACGTCCCCCGCGTCGGGATGTCGGGCGAGTTCCGGCTGTCATAAACGTAATCCATCCGGTGGGCGAGAAACTCCCGGGCCTCGGTGTCCGGGGCGAGCGAGGGGAATTTCTCGATGAGATCGGGGACCCCTTCCACACCGCCCGGGCCGAGATCATCGTGACGGTAACGTTCCGTGATGGAAACACGGGAATGATGCGCCAATTTCAGCCCGAATGTCGCCGAACCAAACCCCTGGCGGCGTGTAAAATTGCTCTGATTGCCCTCGGCCGACCCGCACCCCACGCCGTAGAAGCGATCGGTGAGCGACACCTGATAGCGTCCGCGCAGACGCAGGAACGCCCGCTCCTCGAGAAATTTTTCATCCCGGTACTCGAAGTCGAAATTCTGCGAGCCTTCCGTCGAAATTTTGATGTCCGCCTCCCGGGCCGCGTTGAGATTCGGAAATTTCCGCAAGTGGAGATCGAACGTCACCCCCTCGGTTTCGTTGGTATAGATTGACGGAACGACGATGGAGGTGATGCGGTCGGTTTCCCGGAAGAGAAACACCGGGAGGGCCCCGCCGGAAAAACCCTCGTTCGGGTCCACGTCAATGACGGGAAGCGGGATGAACGTCATCCGGTAGTAGCGGGGCTCCGGGGCGGCCCCCCGGATGTGATCCTTCGCGAAAAAGGCCGTGATTTCGTTTCGGGGAATGGATCGGGTGCAACCGAAGGCCGTCGCCGCAAGCGCCACGACCGTGACAGCCGCCGCGCGCGGGAAACCGGTGTTGTTCGACATTTTCCGCACGGCGGATATAATACCCGCCCGGGAAAACCCCACAACACGCAAATTGCCCATGACGGATTCCACCGCGCAATCCCCTGAAACGCCCGATCCCTCCCGGACACGGCGCCCGGTCAACCGCGTCCTCTCGGAACATCTCACGGCAGCGCTCCTGCGCACCCCGCTTACCCCCAACCAGGTGACCCTGCTGGGATTCCTCGTCGGCGCCGGGGGACTCGTCCTCCTCGCCCGGGGAGGCTATGCCGCGGCGCTCGCGGGAGCCGCGCTTTTCGAGTTGCAGGCCGTCCTCGACAATTGCGACGGGGAAATCGCCCGCCGGAGGGGACTTTCGAGCCCCTTCGGAGCGTGGCTCGACCGGATTCTCGATATCGTCCTCGTTTCGCTCCTCTTCCCGGCGGTCGCGATGGGACTCATCCGGGCAGGCGGGGCGCCGGCCTTCATGATCGCGCTGGGCGCCGCAGGAGGCCTCGGGGCGGGTGGAACAGCCGTTCTTTTCGCAATCCGTTACGCCCGTGGCCGGCGGATCGTCCGGGTCCGGCGAATTCCCGCGCGGCTCACGCGCGCCCTCGACGCGCTCTCCAGGGGCGATTTCGGCCTCATGCTCCTCGCAGGCGCCCTCTTCGGCATCCTGCATTATTTCCTCTGGGCCGCCGCCGCGGGAACCGTCATTTTCCTCCTGGCCGCGCTCCTGCTCGACATGCACGAAGCGCCGATTCAGGAACGGGACAACATGGAGAACAGGAAAACGGATTGCGCATAGAAGTCTGGAAGTCGGCGAGTCGGCGAGTCTGGGAGTCTGGAAATCAGGAAGTCGAGAAGTGGATAAGGTGTTGAGAGTTGGGAATTTGTGGAAATTTATTCAGAATAAGTTTCCTTCAACTCTGAACTCTCAACTCAGCACTCTGAACTCACTGAGACAGGATACGAGAGACGGCTTAATGAAGGCGATACTTCTGACTGCCGGCGTGGGCCGCCGGATGGGCCCGGCAACGCAGGACGTCCCCAAATCGCTTCTCGCGATCCGGGGCCGGACGCTCCTCGAACGGCATCTGGCGAATTTTCGCCGCCTCGGTCTGGCGGAGGCGATCCTCGTGGTGGGCCACGGAGCGGAGTCGGTCAGGGCGTGCGCCGGGGCCGCGGCGGAGAAACCCTCCCTGCGGTTCATTCCCAATGCCGACTATCGGAAAGGCAGCATCGTCTCCCTCCACGCCGCGCGGATGGAGCTCGCCGGCGATGTCCTGGTCATGGACGCCGACGTCCTCTACGACGGGCGACTCTTGGAAAAATTGATCCGCTCCCCGCACCCGTCGGCCATCCTCGCCGACGGCCGCCTCGAGAACACCGGAGAGGAAATGATGGTGCCGGCGAAGGACGGCCGGGCGCTCCGGATCGGGAAGGGCATCACGGCGCCCCCCCATGATTTCCTGGGGGAAGCGGTGGGATTCGTCAAACTCGCCGCCGGGGACGCCCGGATCCTCGCCGGCATCCTCGACGATTTTGTGCGCGCCGGGAAAACGGGGCTTGAATACGAGGAGTCCTACAACGTCCTCTTCGACCGCCGCCCCGTCAGGGTGGTGCCCACGGGGGACATTCCCTGGATCGAAATCGACACCCCGGAGGACCTCGCTCGGGCCGGAAAAATGGCTTCCCTCTTGACAGATTGACCCGTTCCTGCCATCTATCTATGTTTTCCGAACGGATAAAAGGGCTGTTTCAAAATCGGGACCGTTGGCCCGAGACCGAGCGAAAGCCCGGCAGCCAAGGAGCGCCGACGACTGCGTATCAACGGAGCGATACGCTGAGGAGGCGCGACGCCGGATGACGGGCTTGCAGCCGGTCGAAGCCAGGTAACGGTTTTGAAGCAGCCCTTAACATTGAGGTGCCCCCGATGCTTCCCGAATTCGTCCTGCTCAACCCCGGCCCCGCCAACACGACCGCTTCGGTCCGGAAGGCCCTCCTCGTTCCGGACATCTGCCACCGCGAACCCGAATTCTACAATATCCTCCGGAGCGTCCGGCGGAAACTCGTGGCCGTGGCGGGCGGCGGGGACGAATTCGCCGCGGTGGTCCTTACCGGCTCCGGGACCGCGGCGGTCGAGACCGCCGTATCCTCCCTGGTCCGCCCGGACGGCAAACTCCTCATCGCCGAGAACGGGGCCTACGGGGAACGCATCCGCCGGATGGCCGAGGCGCACGGCATCCCCTTCGCGCTCATCCGGAAACCCGTGACCGAGGCCTTCACCCCCGCCGACATCGAAACGGCCCTCGCGAAGGACGCCTCCATCACCCATGTCGCCGTCGTCCACCACGAAACCACCGCGGGCGTCCTCAACCCGGTCGCAAAAATCGGCCGCGTCACCTCCCGCCGGGGGAAAATCCTCATCGTGGATTCGATGAGCGCCTTCGCGGGCGAACCCCTTCACGTCCGGCGCGACCGGGTGGACTGCGTCATATCGAGTTCCAACAAATGCGTCCAGGCCCTCCCCGGACTCTCGTTCATCATCGCCCGGCGCAAGGTGCTCGAGGCGCTCGGAGGCCATCCCCCGCGATCCGTCTACCTCGATCTCTTCAGCCACTGGACAAGCCAGGAGAAGGACAGCCCCCTCTTCACCCCGTCGGTCCCGCTCTTCTTCGCCCTCGACACGGCCCTGCGGGAACTTCTCGACGAGGGCCTCGCCGCCCGGTGCCGCCGTTACCGCGATTCGGCAATGCTCCTGCGCTCCGGAATGGCAAAACTGGGATTCCATCCGCTCGTCGCCCCGCGGATCCGCACGAACACGATGACCTGCTTTCCCCTCCCCCCCGGCGTCTCCTACGAGGAACTCCACGACGCACTCCGCGCCCGGGGATTCATCGTCTACGCGGGGACGGGCAGTCTGAGCAAAACCGCGTTCCGGGTGGCGAACATGGGCACCATCGGCCGGAGGGAGATCCAGAGGTTTCTCGCCGCCCTCCGCGGCATTCTGAAGGAAATGTCCCGGAAACGCCGCGGCGACCGGGTCATCAACGCGGACGATTAAAAACCCAACCCGGCATAGCCGGAACCGAACAGAACAACATCCTCCAGGAGTCTATCCATCCAGGAACGACTGCACCGAAACCGGACGGCCGCCGTCGGCGATGCTCATGTTGGCCGCGTGCCCGACCAGCACCGCCTGAATAGCCTCATCCAGCGTCGCCATGCGGTCGGACCGTTCGGCCTCCCACGGACGACCGAAGAAATCCCGCCGGAGCTGGGGGTCGCTTCCGCCGTGGCTCCCCTCCGCCGCGGGGATCGCGAGAACCTCCGGCCCCCGCTTTGGGTGGTAAAACATCAACTGCTGGCCGCGAAGCTTGTCCATCCCGGGAACGATGCGGTTCCCGACGGCCCAGCGGGTCTCGCTGATGGAATTGTATTCCAGGCGGCCCTCCGTGCCCTCGAACGACATCCAAATCCCCTCGTAGGAGGCGAACGCCGTGAGGGAATAGGTCACGCGGATGCCGTTCTCGTACGTGTAGATCACCGAGGCCTGGTCCTCGATGTCAACACGCTCATCGAACACGCAACCGTCCCGGAAATATCCATCGTCCCGTTCCGCCTCGAGGTAGAGCCGGCGGGCGTTCTCATCTTTGGACAGATCCACGTAAAACCCGCACCGGGCGGCATGGGGACACCCTCCGCACCGCGTGTGACGGAATGAGCCGTTGCGACCGTAAAGCATCGTCGCCCCGGTCGCGACGAGCCGGTCCGGCCGGGACCCGGACACCCAGTTCAGAAAATCGAAATGGTGGCTCGCCTTGTGAATGAGAAGCCCGCCGCTCCGGGCCTTGAACCGATGCCAGCGCCGGAAATAATCCGCTCCGTGGCTGCGATCGAGATTTTCGCGAAACTCCATGGACAGGAGGCGGCCGATCCGTCCTTCCGCGATGAGCGTCCGGAGGAGCGTTTCCGCGGGGCCGTACCGCATGTTGTGGGTGACGAAGACCCGTCCCCGCGAACCCGCCTCGGCCTCCCGGATGGCCCGGCACTGCGCGGCGCTGATGCACAGGGGTTTCTCGGAATAGGCGCGCTTCCCGGCGCGGAGGGCGCGAACGATGTAGTCCGCGTGGGTGTCGTCGCTCGTCGCAACGACCACGCCGTCCGGATCCAGTTCCCGCAGCATCCGGTCGAAATCGGTAAACACGGGGAGATCCGTCTTTAAATAATTATTGGCGGCCCGCAGACGGCTCGCGTTGTTGTCGAAAAGCCCCACCAGGGCCGCGGTCTCCGGGAAATCCCGGAGCAACGGCGTCCCAAACATGGACAACCCTCTCCCCCCGGTCCCCACCAGCACGTAACGTTTGATATCCGCCATACCCCCGTCCCTCCCAGGATTGATTTTTCGGAATTATACCGTTTTTCCCAAAATCCACGGACACAATTCCCGTCCGTCCAATCGAAGGAATAAATTGCCCCATGACGAACGTGGCGCTATGATACCCCCTCATTTCCCAATCGGAGGCACAATCATGAGTCGTCTCATCCGAACGATCCCGGGCGTTGCGTCGGCGATGATGCTCGCGGGCGCCCTGACAGGAATGATCTTCGGCGTCACCCCCCTCCGGGCGGGCGAGACGCCGGCCATCCCGCCTTCGCCAACCCCGCCGTCCGACACCATCGTCGTGACGGTGGACGACATCGGCGATTTCATGAAGGGGCTCGAACGCTTCGCTATCGGGAATGGCCTCGATTCCCCCGCCATGCAGGAGTTTCTCAAGGCCCCGAAGGCGGAATGGAACGCCATCCTCGACCGGTTCGCGGCGAAATTCGGGTTCTCCCCGCGGGCCCTTTCGAAACTCCTGTCGGGACGGCTGGTGTTCGTCGTGCGGGGAAAGGCCGGGTTGATCGGGTCGGCGCCGAAGGACCCGGCGCTCGCGGACAAGGCCCTTGCGGAATTCGAACGGCTTTTTCAGAAAGTCCCCTTCGGCCCCGGCCTCCGCCGGGACGGGGAATTCCGGCTTGACTTCGGTGACAAATCCGGCGAGGGAGGACTGCTCCTGGGCGGGAAGGGCCGCGTGGCGTTCGCCCTCGGCGAAAAATGGGCCGATGCCGAGTCGCTGGCGCGGGCGTTCCTGGCCGGGTCGCTCGACGGGAAAATCCCCCTTCGCGACATGCCCCCCGAGATGACCGGCCGGGGAATCGTGTATTACCAGGACACCGGAGCCCTTGCGGCCGGGGAAGAACCGACCGCCGCCAAGGCCGTCAAGGCCCTGGGCATCCCGGGCCTGTCCACCCCCGCCATGCAACGTCTGTATTTTGAGAATGACGCCCTCTGGATCATGAATTGGTCGCCCCTCCCGGAGAAAAAGGGACTGTCCGCGCTCATCCTCGAAGGCCCGGTGTCCGACAAGACCCTCGGCTGGCTCCCCGCTGACTGCAACGCCGCCGGGGCCGTCCGGTTCAACCCGGGCGGACTGATTCCTGAAATCACGAAGAGTTTCATCGCCTCCGGCGACCCCGATCTCGCGATGGGCGTCCCGGGAGTGATGATGCAGGTCAACATGATGCTCGGAATGGACCTCCAGGGGGATTTTCTGGCCCATCTCGGCGACGAAATCGCCTGGGGGCATCTCCCGTCGGCAAAGGCCGGCGGATTCCCCCTTCTCTCCGCGATCGGGTTGAACGGGTTCTATGCGGCCGTCGCCTTGAAGGACGCCACGAAGTTTCAGGCGGGGCTGGACAAACTCCTGACGCTGGCCGGGCCTCTCGCGGCCCAGGACACGGTGGGCGGCGGGGTGTTCACGACCGCGATCGCCGGCACGAACGTGAAATACATCAAGGCGTTCATGGGCGTCATCGCCCCCTGTTTCGCCGTGAAGGACGGATATTTAATCATAACGACGAACCTCCCGGCGATGAAATACATCCTCGAAGGCCGGGACTCGTGGAAGACGCTCGCCACGGATGAGGATTTCCAGAAAACTCTCGCCGCGGCGGGCGGGAAACCGGGGATGCCCTTCTCCTACGCCCGGTACGAGGCCCCGTCGGGCGGCTCCAGCGGCGGCGCCGTGCTGACATCGGTGGCGGCGATCGCCATCCTCGCGGGGCTGGCCCTGCCGGCGTTCGCCCGCGCCCGCGAAGGCGCCCAATCCGCCCGCGGCATGGCGGATGTGCGGAACCTCGCCATGGCCCTTTGCGTCCACGAGGCCAACGAAAGCCAGTACCCCGCCACGCTCGGCGCGCTCGTCACCGCCGGCGTCCTGGACGCCGCGTTCGCCGAACGGGCCAAGGCGGAGGGAACCGTGTATCATTACATCCCCCCTGCCAAGGGCGCCGCGGAGGAGGCGACCATCCCGCTCGTCCACTGCCGGTCGAAGGGGAAAAAGGAAATCCTGGTGGCCTACCTGGACGGACATGTGGCCCGCGTGGCGGAAGAGACTCCGGAGTACCGGAAAATCCTGGAACTCAAATCCGTCCCCTGGCCCGCCGGCGTTGTCGAGAAAAACGAAACCGCCCCCGCGGGAAACGAACTCAATCCGGAAACGATGGAGGAATTCCTCGTCACGGAAGCCAGGAACCTCGCCAAAACGGTGGATTTCGCGAAATTCCCGGCGGGCGAGGTCTTCGCGACGGCGGGATCCTCGAACATCGCCGTCATGGACGTCCGGAAGGACGGCATCCTCACGAAGTCGCGCATGGGCCACGTCTTCGGAGGATCCATCCAGGGGTTGATGGTGACCGTGGCGGTGGTGAGCATCATCGCCGCGATTGCGATTCCGAATCTCCTTCGGAGCCGGCTCGCCGCGAACGAATCCGCGGTGATCGGGAATCTTTCCACCCTCCGTTCAGCCGAGCAGATGTTCCAGTCGGCCGCCCTCACGGATGCGGATAACAACGGAACGGGCGAGTACGCCGGATTCTCCCAGATGACGAGCGCCAACCCGCCGCTGATTGACAACGCCCTGGGAAGCGGCGTGAAAGCCGGGTACGCCTTCACCATCACCACGACCGGCATAACGAACACGGACGAGGCCATCTGGTGGGCCGAGGCGCACCCGATCCAGCACGGGAGCACGGGCAACCGATGCTTCTACGTGGATGAATCCGGCGTGATCCGCGGGACCGACAACGGCGGGGCCGCCTGCACAAGCCGGAAGGAAGGGCAGGGGTGGCCGGCAAGCAATTGAATGCCATTATGCGGTCATGCCGTCATGACGCGGAAAACGCCGGGAACGAATGAAATTCCGAATTGATTCGGAATTTGGAGTTCGGAGTTCGGCATTTCATGGAAGCTCCCGAACTCTCGAACTCACTTAACTCCAAGTGCCATGCGAACTCGTTTGGCGATTTCCTCCGGCGGATAGGGGATGCGCTTCGATTCGGTGCGCCCCGTCCCGGGTGATAATTTTACATGAAGCAACGCCGGGCCGCCGGCGGCGAACATCTCCCGGATCGAATCCTGCAAGGGCGAACGGTCGTTCGCCCCCGCCCCATCCACATGTTTCACCCACGCAAACCCGCACGCCTTCGCGACGGCCGCGAAATCCACGTTTCCCGCCGATGTCCTCTGCCCCCCCGTCGAGTCGTAGGCGCCATTATCCAGAATCACCTGGAAGAAATTTTTCGGCGCCGCGTCCCCGGCGGTGGCAAACGACCCGAAATTCATGAGGCAATTTCCGTCGCCGTCGAGCACCACCACCCTCCGGTCCGGCCGGGCGAGCGCAAGTCCCAAGCCAATGGACCCGGCCAGCCCCATCGAACCGATCATGTAGAAATTTTCCGGACGGTCGCCGGCGGAAAATGTCTCGCGGGAGATAAAACCATTGGCGGAAACGACGAGCGCGTCAGGCGCCGCCTCGAGTACGGCGCGGATGGCCGATTCACGGGTGATTGGGTTCATGTCAATAGAACCCCCTCGGGAACCAGGATCGCCACCGATCCCTGTCGGGCATTCATCTCCCCCGCGGCCCAGGCAACCGGGTCTTTCACCGCCCCCTCCCCAAAAACACGATGCGGGATGCCGCACAATTTCAGGACATCGGGCGTCGTCGCGCCGGAAAGCGCGTGTTCCGGGGAATCCATGCCATCCTTCCCGCGCCAGGAAACCACCAGAAGCACCGGCGCCCGGTACAGCATCACAAGCGACTGGAGGGCGTTCAGACCCGTCCCAAGCCCCGAATTCTGCATGAACACCACCGGGGCCTTTCCGCCCAGCCACGCCCCGACCGCCATCCCGAGCGCCGCATCCTCGCGAACCGCCGGGACGTAGGGAATTCTCCGGTAAACTTCGATTTCCCGGAGAATTCCCTTGAAAATCGAACAGGGAACGCCGGTGGCGAAGGTGAAACCGTGAGAGGCGAGAGAATCCAGGAAATCGGCGGCCGTCATGAACGTCGCTCGTCTCGGTGTAGGGGCGGGTTTGAAACCCGCCCCTACGCCCGACTGTAATTTTTCAGAATAATCCCCGTAATCTCATCCTCCAGCCGCCGGCAAAACGCAAGTTCGTCGTCCGAGCGCTGGTAATCGTTCACGTCAATGGCGCGGAGGTAGTCGCGGACCCCCATGTCCACCACCTCGTAAGGGATGGACGGCTGGCCGTGCTCCCCGAGTCGAATAATCATGGCCTTGATGAGCGCCGCGGGGCGGAGCGTCGCGTTCCAGACGGGGCTCGCGGCGATGGCCCGGCGGAACGGGACGATGTTCTCCGGCTTGTAGAAATCTCCGCGGAACTTCATGTAATCAATCCGATTCCAAAAATCCCAGAGGCCGGAACAACAGGAAGAGCCCGGCAGGAACGGTTGAACGGGATTGTTCCAGATGTCGAAATATGGATGGCTGACCAGCGACAGCGCCGCGCTCATCCGGTGGGTGCTGATGCGCACGGGCCCCGACTCCCCGAGTAGCGCCTTCGCCTCCTGCGCATGCGCCAGAAACACCGGCGTCATGTCGGCAATACGATCGTAGGCGTAGGCTTTTTTTTCGAGCTGACGCCGGGCCGCGCCGTCTTTGCCCCCGAGCGCGGCAATCTCCCGGCGCAACGCGTCGATTTTGGGATTCACCCGGCGCCGCAGAGCCTCGAAATCCCGCCGGGACACCTCGTCACTCCCGAATATCTCCATCGCGACGTCGAGAAACCCCGGCAGATTCTCCAGGATATGCGCGTACACCCGGTGGAAATGGGCCGGCTTTTCATCAATGACGGGAAGATCCGAGTAGATGGCCGCCTCGCGATCGAGCCCGGCCGCGCCGAGCAGTTTCGACGCGAGAACGACATGGGTGCCCCAGTCCATATTTTTTGCTCCGCGAAAATCAGTTCAACACATGCTCGCTACACCTTGTCAAATCCGTTCTTCCCCGCCCTCTCCGCATACTCACGAAACAGATTCAGGTAAATGCGATAGTTCTCCAGCGAGACGCCCGGCGGGGTCTGATGGTCCACGCTGATGATGAAGCCGCCCTTGGCGGCGGTGGGCAGGAGCCGTTCGAACTCGGCACGCATGGCCGCCTCTCCCTTGTTCATGGTCATCTTGTCGAAGTGCCCGATAAAGCGCATCCGGGGATGCTCCTTGCGGAGCCGGGCGATATCCACCCCGGCCTGGCGCTCGAGCGGCAGGATGCCGTCCAGCCCGGCCTCCTCGAACCAGTAGGCCGGGACCGTCACGTCGCCGTCGGAATCAATGATGGCGAGGGTGCCGCGTTCCTTGATGCGGGGCAGGACCTTGTGGTAGTAGGGCTTGAGGAACGTGTCGAAGAGTTCCTTGGACATCATGGGGCCGTGGTTGTAGCTCATGTCCTCGCCGAAGGTCATGAAGTCCGGCGTACAGATGGCATGGATCTCGTCGATGACATGGATAATCCAGTTGGCGAGGTCGGTGTTGATCCGGTGCATGAGCTCCGGCTGGTCGTAGAACGCGTAGAGGTGCGGCTCGATGCCCATGAGATTCCGGGGAAACCAGAAGAAGCCGTCCACCGTGAACCAGATCACCGTGTCGCCCCGCTTCTGCTCCTGGGCCCACGGCTGCCACTTGACGGGGTCGATGGCCGGCTTCGGGTAGAGGTGCGGCAGGATTTTCTCGTAGTCGTCCATGGAAGAGATGACCCCCGCCCCATGGTGCGCCGGCTGCGGGCAGTTGGGACCCGTGACGCCGACCCATTTCTGCTTGTACTGCTCCAAGCCGAAGTGGGTGTAGAGGTCGTACCGGTCCTTCACGGCGGCGGGCAGGCCCTCGGTGTGCCAGCGCTCGATGGTCTTGTCCCACCAGGTGGCCCATTCGATCATGGGCAGCCGGTCGAAGGGCTGGAATTTCATGACTGCATGGAATCGCTCGCGGGTGGTCATTTCCGCCTTATGCGTCATGATCGCCTTCCGCCTGGGTTCGCCATGATGTTCATGTCCGCTTGATTTTTAGAACTCCATGATCTCCTTGGATTTTTTCGCCAGGACATCCTCCGCTTTCGTTTCGTAGTCCTTCACGAGTTTCTGGATGTCCTCCCGGGCGCGGTCGGCGTCATCCTCGGGCACCCCCTCGTCCTCCGCCTTGTCGAGCTGCTTCATGGCCTCCTTGCGGACATTCCGGATGGAAACTTTCGCCTGCTCGGCCATTTCCTTGATGCGTCCGGCCAGCTGTTTGCGGCGCTCCTGGCTGAGCGGCGGTAAACTCAACCGGATGATCTTGCCGTCGTTCGACGGCGTGATGCCCAGATCGCTCTTCAGAATGGCCTTCTCGATCTCCCCGAGCGCCGCCATGTCATACGGCTTGATGGTGATGAGGGTGGGCCCGGGAATGGCGATCTGGGCGATCTGGCGGAGCGGGGTCGGCGTTCCGTAATAGTCCACCTTGATCCCCTCAACGAGGGCCGGCGAGGCCTGGCCCGTCCGGATCTTCCGGAACTCCTCGTGGAGAAAGTTAACGCCCTTGTCCATCTTGTCCTCGGCCTCGAGCAGGATGTCGTCAATCATGCCGGCTCCTCCTATGAATCGCATCGACGCGCCGCGTGACTTGGGCGATGGGCATTGGGCTCACGGCTCAAGACTCACATTCCACGGCAGGATGACTTCCCCGCACTCAGCACTCAGAACTCAACACTCAGAACTTAAGATTTAACTGACCAGAGTCCCCACCGCCTCCCCCCGCGCGAGTTTCTCGAGATTCCCCTTCCGGCGCATGTTGAACACGCGAATGGGAATCCGATGTTCGTAGCAGAAGGAAAGGGCCGTGAGGTCCATCACCTTGAGCCGCATCTCGATGGCGCGCCGGAAGGAAATCCTGTCAAAGCGCCGGGCCCGCCGGTCCTTGAAGGGATCGGCGGCGTACACCCCATCCACCTTGGTCGCCTTGAAGATGACCTCCGCCTCGAGCTCCGCCGCCCGAAGCGCCGCCGCGGTGTCGGTCGTGAAGAAGGGGCTCCCGGTCCCCCCCGCCAGGAGTACGACACGCCGGGCGACCAGGGATTTTATGGCCGCCTTGCGGTCGAAACGCGGGGCCATCCCGTCCACCCGGAACGAGGAATACACGTCCGTGACGGCCCCCACGGCCTCGCAGGCGTCCGCCAGGGCCAGGGCATTCATGACCGTGGCGAGCATCCCCATGTGGTCGGCGGTGGCGCGCACGAGACCATGCCCCCCCGGCCCCGCCCCCCGGAAAAAATTACCGCCCCCCACGACAACGGCCGTCTCGACCCCGAGATGGGTCATGCGGCGGATCTCCCCGGCGATGTCAGCCAGGGCCTTCGGGTCCACCCCGGACTGGCCCTCGCGGGCAAGGGCCTCCCCGCTCAATTTAAGCAGGATGCGGCGGTAGGCAACAGTGTCCTTCATAACCCCCCCCCTTGGCAACGACCGCCATCTTAGAGGTCCCGCCGCGCCCCGTCAAGGGGGCGGATTACGCCTTGCCGGGCGGGTCCCGGCCGGTACAATCAACATTCATGAGTCCCATGACCCGTGAACCGCGGCCCGGGAACCGGCGCGTCCCTGGCGTTCTCGTGTTGGCGGTCCTATGCCTCACGGGCTGCTTCGAGAACGGGCCCTTTCCCATCCTGTTCAACCCATCCCACAACATTCTTCAGCGGCTTGTGGAGGAAATCGCGCCCAGCATCATTCACCTCCGGGTGACGGACGGAAACATCATCCGGCACGGGACGGCCGTCGTTTTCGACAACGACCGTCATGTCCTCACGGTCGCCCACCACATTTCGGCGAACGCCGTCATCGAGGGTTTCCGCTCGAACGGGGAGCGGGTGGACGTGATCGTCGTCGCCGCGGACCCGCTCACGGACGTGGCGGTGCTCCGGGTGCGCGGCGACTTCCCCCTCCCGCCCTGGAAGGCCTGGCGGGACTCCGACAAGACCGCGGTCGGGGAATGGGTGATGGCGGTGGGGCTCCCCTTCCGCGGCTCTCCCGTGGGAACGGTCGGCGTGGTCAACAGCACCGATCGTTACATGCCCTTCGTCGACACGTACGAATTCCCCTACCACACATGGTTCCAGGTGGATGCCGACATCCAACCCGAAATGGAAGGCGGACCATGCCTCGACTCCGGGCGGAAGATCGTGGGTCTGTCCACCTTTCACGTCGGAAGCCTTGCCGGCCCGGGGACAAACCTTGTCCTGCCCGCGAACGTCGCCCTCGGCATGGCGCGGCAGCTCCTGACGGGTGACAAACCCGTCCGGAGCACCCTCGGCGTCGAATGGGGTTACGGCGGGCACAACCGCGTCCTCGGCGGCGCCGTCGTCGAGCGGGTGGTGCCGGGCCTCCCGGCCGCCGCCACGGGCCTTCTCCCCGGGGACGCGGTCATCCGGGTGAACGGGGAAATGGCGTCCATCCAGAACAACCGCGACTTCGTCGCCTTCGTGAACCGGCTCGCCAACATCCCCGTCGGGGGCGAGGCGGAAATCGAGTTCGTCCGGGGCGCGGAATCCAAAACCGCCCGTCTCCGCGCCGGAGAACGGACCCATTACGAGGGGGCCGGATTCGAATGTCCCGCATGGGGACTCGTGTTCAAGGACATCCGTTCCATCGGCTGGATGGAAGCGGAGGGCGCGGAGACGGGGGCCTTCGTCTCCGCCATAACCCCCGCCGGCCCGGCCGAGCAGGCGCAACTCCAGGCGGGCGACATCCTCCGGCAGGTGGAAATCCGCGACGCCGATCTTGGCCGCGTGAAAATTCAAAACCTGGACGGGCTCCGCAAAATCTACGAGAAATCCCTCGAGCGGAAATCCAAACAGATCTTCCTCGAGATCAAGCGCGGCAACGCCTACCGATTCGTCTGGCTCGTCCCGGACTACAAAAAAACCCATCCCTGAATCATCACAAATCATGCCGGCCATGACCAGCAACCAGGCCGCCGACCGGCATCTTGGATCATGAAGATTCTCCTGATCATGCCGGATGCGCACATGCACAAACTCCGGCTCGGCCGCCGCCTCCGATCCATGCGAGAGGCTCCGCTGACGCTGACCACGCTGGCCGCGCTGACACCTCCGGACCCGGACATCACCATCCGGCTTGTGGACGAGAGCATCGACCCGGTGCCGCTGGAGGCATCCGCCGACCTTGTCGGCATCAGCGTGATCACCGGCTGCGCACCGCGCGCCTACCGGTTGGCTGACCACTTCCGCGGCCGTGGCATCCCGGTCGTCCTGGGCGGAGTCCACGTCACATTGCTCCCGGACGAGGCCTCCGCGCACGCCGACGCCATTGTGACCGGCATGGCGGAGCACATCTGGCCGCAAGTGATCGCGGACTTCCGGGCGGGTGCGCTCCGGAAGCGTTACGCCGCACCGGCGCCCGAGGGCGACTGGTTGACCGGAGTGCCCATCCCGCGCCGAGATCTTCAACGCCGGAGCGGGTACATGATGCCGGACACCGTCCACGCCACGCGGGGCTGCCGGCGCGCCTGCGATTTTTGCACCGTGCCGGCGGTCTGGCCCCGGTACTACAAACGTCCCGTGGGCGATGTGATCGCTGACATCCGGAGTCTCCCGGCACGAACCTTCGTCTTCAACGATGTGAGCCTCGTGGATGATCGGGCCTATGCCATGGAACTATTTTCCGCCCTCCTTCCACTTGGAAAGAAATGGGGGGGATTGACAACCATCGCGATCACCGAGGATCCCGAACTCCTCGACCTGATGACACGGAGTGGATGCGTCTATATTCTGATCGGCTTCGAGTCGTTCGCGCAAGCCAACCTTCACCAGATCCGCAAGGGATTCAACCGGGTGGACGCCTACGCCCGGGCCATGCAAACCCTCCACGCACGCGGCATTTCCGTGCAGGGATGCCTCGTCTTCGGATTCGACCACGACGACCGATCCGTGTTCGCCTCCACCGTCGAACATGTGCTGGACCTGAAGATTGACATCCCCCGCTACTCGCTGTACACACCCTACCCCGGCACCGCCCTTTTTCACCGGCTTATGAAGGAAAAGAGAATCCTCAGCTTCAACTGGGAAGATTACGACACGATGCACGTGGTCATCCAGCCGGCGCAAATGAGCCCTCAGGCATTATTCGACGGATTCAAGTGGGCCTACCGCGAAACCTTCCGGTTGAGGCATATCCTGCGTCGCACGATACGCCCCGACGCCGCGGCCATAATCAATTTCTTCGGCAACCTGACCTACCGGATATTCGCCCGTCGACTCCGCACGGAATCGCGATTCGCGACTCCCTACTCCATGGGAAACCCGGGACGGCCGCCCCATATATCGGCCGTCATCCCGCGCGAGACGCCGACATGCCCCGCCTGACACTGGTTTATCCCGCCATCGGCCGCGCCCCCGACAGGGGATATGTCCGATCATGGCAGATGCAACCGCTGGCGATGGCCGCCCTGGCCGGGCTCACTCCGCCGGAATGGAACATTACGTTCTTCGATGACCGGTTGGAACCCGTGGACGATACCCTACCCACCGACCTAGCGGCGATTTCCATCGAGACATTCACCGCCCGGCGCGGCTACCAACTGGCCGCCCGGTTCCGGCGTCGTGGCGTGCCCGTCATCCTCGGCGGCTACCACGCCACCGCCTGCCCGAAGGAGGCGTTGATGCACGCCGATTCCGTCTGCGTCGGCGAGGCGGAACCGGTCTGGGCCGGGGTGCTCGCGGATGTCGTGGGCGGACGGCTCAAGCCGCTGTACCAATCACCGCCCGCGCCGTCGCTGGCCGGACTCCGGCCCAACCGCTCGATCTTCCAGGGAAAGCCCTACTTCCGCCTCGCCCTCGTCGAAAGCGGCCGGGGTTGCCCATTCCGCTGTGAATTCTGCTCCGTCAGCGCCTTTTACGGCGCCCGCCATCGCCGGCGCCCGATTCCCGAGATCGTCGCGGAATTGCGCTCGCTCAATGCGCGATTCGTGTTCTTTGTGGATGACAACATGCTGGGCGACTTCGACCGTGCCCGGGAACTTTTCACCGCCTTGAAGTCTTTGGATCTCCGATGGGTCAGTCAGGCAGGCCTGCCTTCCCTGAACGACGAATCGCTCCTCCGGGATATGGCGGCAAGCGGCTGCGTCGGCCTCCTTGTCGGATTCGAATCACTGGCATCCTCCAACCTGCGGATCATGGGCAAATCATCGAACCGGGCGGAAGACTACCGCAGCGCCCTGGCCCGTCTGCGCCGGGCCGGAATTTCCGTCTATGGCACATTCCTCTTCGGCTACCCGCACGACTCCTCCGAACTCTACGAAGAAACCGTCCGTTTTTCGCAGTCGGAGCAACTCTATCTGGCCGCATTCAATCATGTCATCCCATTCCCAGGCACCCCCCTTCACGCGCGGCTCTCCGCCGCGGGTCGCCTCCCCGCCCCCGCCTGGTGGCTTCGCGAGGACTATCGCTTCGGACAGGTGCCGTTCTCCCCCGAATCCATGAGCGCGAAGGAAATAGAGAACCGATGCCACAATGCACGGCGGAAGTTTTACGCCATGCCTTCCATCATCCGGCGCGCCGCGGATTTCCGCGCGAACTGCCGGGGACTTCGAAAATCCGGCGCATTCTTCACGCTCAACCTGCTGCTTCGACGCGAAATCAATCAAAAACGTGGGTATCCTCTCGGGGATCCGGATGAGCCGCCACCCTCGCCGGCATCCGGTTGAATATGATCCTTCTCGATGACATGATTCTGAGCCGAACCCGGTCACGATGCGCAACATGCGATACGGACCATCCCGCCCGCTATGAACGGCGGGGAAACACGGTGTGGTTCGTCGTGGACTGCGCCCGATGCCCCCGGGAGACAATCGTCTCCACCGACAGTCGGATTTTTGAAACGATCCGGGCACGCCACCGAATATCATATGATCCGATCGCACCCCCCATTTCTTCACGGTGTTTTTACCTTTTGGAAATCACCGATTCATGCAACCTTTCCTGCCCCGTGTGCTACGCGAACGCAGGCCCCCGGGGAAACCGTTTTCTGCCCCCGGCCTCGGCCCTGGAACGGGGACATCGGATTCTTCGCGATGGCGGCCGATGGGTGTCGCTGACCGGCGGCGAACCGACCCAGCATCCCCAACTCCCCGAGATCGTGCGCGGACTTCACCGGATCGGACTTCGCCCCTTGATCGTGACCAACGGGGTTCGGCTTGCCACGGAACCGACGCTGGCCCGAAGTCTCCGACGGGCCGGGCTGGTCAAGGTGCAGTTGCAATTGGAATCGTTTCCACCGTATGCGAGACCAATCTGGGCGAATGCCGAAAGATCATTCAGTGGGCCGCCGGCCTGACACCCGCCCTCAACACGGTGATGCTCCAGGCATTTCTCCCGGTGGGCCGCCACCCGACCAACTTGCGGACCGTGACACGGGAGGATATCATCCACTCCCTGGATGGAGAAGAAGATGTCCTTTGCCTTCGTCCGGAGGATTTTTTTCCGATGCCACAGTATGCCCCCTGGAGAATTTCAGTCCATCCCGACTGCTCGGCCCACTGCCTCCTCCTCGTGGAACGCGGACGGGCCACGGCATGGACCCGGGATGTGGACGTGAACGGGCTCTGCAAAGACCTCCAGCGCATGAAAAAATCCGCCCGGGGTTTCTCCGCCACCATGATTTTCCCGATTCGCCGCCTCTTCCAGCGCACGCGCCCGGGAAAACGGGTTGAGATGTTGCGGCGATTCCGCAGTTTTGCCACGGGGAGGGGTCGCCATCACCTCCTTGCCGTCGCCGTCGGTGGTTACATGACCGCGAACACTCGCGATGAGGAACGGATCGTCCGGTGCGCGAGTTGCACGGCAACCTCCAGCGGCCTGTCGGGCGTTTGCGAGCGAAGCACCACGGGCGACACGCGACCGGAAGCGGGAGGGGATTCCCCATGAAGGCCCTGCCCCCCCTGGAACTTCCGTGGACCGGGAAGGATATCCCCCACGCCGCGCTCGATATCCTTCGCGGCTGCAACGTACATTGTCCCAGCTGCTACAACACGCGGCCGCCGTTCGTGAAACCCCTGGAACGGATAAAGGACGATCTGAACCGCATCCTCGCCCTCCGCCGCGTCCACACCATTACACTCACCGGGGGCGAAACGACACTCCACCCCGATCTTCCGGCGATCGTGCGACACGTTCGCGAAAAGGGGCTCCGCGTGGCGATGCTGACGAACGGCGTGACTCTGAACGAACCGCTCCTCCGGGAATTGAGCGCCGCCCGCCTCGACATGATCCTGCTCCATATCCAGGAGGATCAACGACGACCGGACCTGCCGGATGCATCTCCGACGGCAGCCAGGAATCTTCGCGCCCGCAAGGCGGCGATGATCGCCTCCCACGGAATCGTCCCCGGCCTGTCCATCATCATCCTCCGCCACACATTGCCCGCCACCACGGAATTGGTGCGCGAGGTCATCGACTCCCCCCACCTGCAATTTCTCCTGGCAACCGGCTTTACGAATTTCCACCGGTTTAAAAATGTTTCCGGCTCGGTGCCTGGCCCACTCCAGGCCGCGCCCCCGGAGGGGAATCTCTCTTCAGCTGAAGAGAATGTCTCGATTCGCGACATTGGGCGGGTCCTGTCCGGCGCCGGGCATTCCCCCTTCGCCTGCGTTAGAGCCACCCGGGGGGATGATCCGCGGTGGTTGTCGTACGTTGTCGGCATCGCCCGGAAGGATGACCGCATCATCGCCACGGCGGCCATGCGACCCGGACTCACCGACCGCCTGATGGTCCGGCTCTCACGACTCGTCACCGGCCGTCACCTCTTTTTCTATCGGGCCGGCCCGATCCGGTTCCGTATTCAACACACCTTGGGCGCCCTCTCCGGCGGGTGCACGGCTGCGGGCCTTGGGGTTTTGGCGGCGTCGCTTTTCCCGGGGACGCACCTCGAAGACAAGCATTTCGTTTTTCAACAGGGACCGTCGATCGAACCCGACGGAACCGTCGTCTATTGCCGGGGCTGTCCGGATGCCACGATCCTCCATGGCCGGCTTGTCCCTTCCTGTCTTTGCGATCGGATGGAGAACGGATCCCGCAACCCTGTGGAGAAGGAGATTATCGCATGAAAAAATCACATCCCGTGTTCCGTGGATTACTCTGGGTGATCGGAACCTATCACATCATAATCGGACTTCTCTTCAACGGCCCCAGGGACATCCTGATCCAGACAGGCCACGTGGTGGGCGGCATAACCCTGATGCCGGAGCCCGGCGTATTCCATCTGGCCAAACCCTTCGGCATCTATCTGATCGCGTTTGGCGTTGCCATGTGGATGGCCGCCTGGAACCCGATCAAGAACCGGGCCATCATCAGCCTCGCCGTGATTTTGTTCGGCCTGCGCATCGCGCAACGGCTGATCACATTCCGGGAAACAACGGAGATCTTCGGAATTTCGGCGGCCAGGAATACAACCATGATCCTCACCGTCGCCATCTTCACCGTGGCGCTGGCATTCTTCCGTCTCCAGCTCCGCGCCGAGTTGCACGATGACACGGCCCGCGGAACCCGAAAGTGAGCGGAATCCGGAGGCCATGCGCACTCCCGGCCCCCCTAATCCCTCTCTGACGGGACGTTTGGCGATTCCCGCCGACGACTGCGCCATCCGCGCCTTCCTGCGCCGGCAGACCATGCCGGGCCCCGTCGAGATTTCCTTCACATACGAACCTGACTATTTCCGAGCCCTGGAGGTTCAAGGTGAACATCCCCGGGTTCTCCTGGGCGAGAGTGAAGGCCGGATTCTGGCCATCGGAGTGATGGCCGGTCGAAGCGTTTATCTGAACGGACGTCCGGAATGCGTCGGCTATCTCAGCTCCCTGCGGCTGGACGAAACCATCCGCCACTCGACGGCGCTTGCCCGCGGATACCGGCTCCTCCGCCGGATACACGATGTTAATCATCCCAATATCTTTTACCTTACAACCATCCTCGAAAAAAATATGGCCGCCCGCCGGACAATCACGAGCGGCCGGGCGGGGCTCCCCGTTTATCAGGAATTAGGCCGGTACCGCACACTGCTTTATCCGGCATTCCGACGCCGTGCCGCCCGGGTTCCGAAGAATGTCACGATGGTTCGCGGAAATGCCGTCGGCGCCAAGGCGCTGGCCGAGTTTCTTAATCGGACCGGCTCACGCCGCCAATTCTATCCCGTATACACCCGGGAGCTCATCGAGAAATCCGACGGGCTGCTCCGCGGACTATTTCCGGAAGACTTTCTGGTTGCGCAACAAGACGGCCGCGTGAAGGGCATTCTGGCGTTGTGGAACCAATTTTCGTTTCGCCAGTATGTCATCACCAGGATACCCCCCCACCTCCGCCCGCTGACAATAACAACCAACACCATAGGCCGACTTGCGGGTTGGACCGGCTGGCCCGTGACGGGCCAACCACTCAACATAGTCCTGGCCGCTTGCGTGGCCGTCGAAGATGATGACCTGCCGACCTTCGCCCTTCTGCTCCGTGCCGCCCTGTGCGAAACCCGCCGGCGAGGCATCCCCTTCCTGGCCTGCGGGCTGACGGAGGACGATCCGTTGTTGCCCGCGGCGACAATGCCCATCCACCTGACTCTCCGAAGCCGGATCTACGCTGTTTACTGGAGGGATCCGCCCGAAACTCTCCACACTCTCGACCGACGCCCCATGCATCTTGAATTGGGGAGCCTGTGATCCAACGCCACCGGACATTGCGCCATCGCATAGTCCCCGCCGACCGGATCTCGGGCTCGCTCCGCGACCGCATGTTTGTCCTCATGGACCGCCACTTCAACAAATTCACCCGGGACGATTTTGAGCGGGACCTCGCGGAAAAAACCTGGGTAATCCTGATCGAAGACGAAATGAACGTCCTGCAAGGCTTCTCCACGTTGCGCATCCTGGAAGCAGTTGTCCGGAACATTCCGGTGTCCGCGTTCTACTCCGGGGATACCATCGTGGACCGGGATTCGTGGGGCACCTCGGCGCTCGCCCGTGCCTGGGTGCGATTCGTTCTGCCCTACGCCGAGGAGCGGCCCGGGCGAAGATGGCATTGGTTCGTTGTGTGCAAAGGATTCCGCACCTACCGTTACCTGCCGGTGTTCTTCAGGGATTATCTCCCCCGCCGGAATGCCGCCCCCCGCCCCTTCGAGAAAGAGGTCCTCGACGCGCTGGCTTTCCTGAAATTCAAAAGCCACTACAATCCCGCCTCCGGCGTTATCACCCGCCCCTCGGACTATTGCCTGCGGGAAGGCATCAGCGACATCGGCGATCGCGAACTCCGGAATCCCCATATCGCATTCTTCCAGAAAAGAAATCCGCATTGGAGAAACGGATCGGAACTCGCATGCCTGACCAGACTTTGTCGGACAAACCTGAAGCCACGGGCACTGACCCTCCTGGAAGAAAGGGAAAATCCCGCACGATGAACCCCGCCATCATCAACGCGGTCTGGCGGACCGCCTGCGCTCCGTCGGCGGCGCTGTTTGCCCGGGCGCTTCACCAGGTGGAAGAAGTCCAGCGTCGCAAGCTCGCCGCGATCCTCCGCCGGAACCGGAACACCCGCTACGGCCTCCGTTACGGATTCCAAAACATCCGAACGGTGGAGGATTATCAAACACGCGTTCCACTTGTCTCCTATGAGGAACTGACGCCCTTCGTCAGTGCCGTAGCGGAGGGGGAACCGGATGTGCTGACGCCGGGACTTCCGATGCTGTTCGAACCCACGAGCGGTTCAATGTCAGCGTCCAAACTGATTCCCTACACGCGGGCACTGAAGACGGAATTCCAGGCCGCCATCGCCCCCTGGATATTCGACCTTCTTCAACACCATCCTGCCGTTCGACGAGGACGCGCCTACTGGTCCATTTCCCCAAGAACCGACCGTCCCCGCCAAACGCCAGGAGGAATTTCCATTGGTTTCGATGAAGATGGCGCCTACCTCCATCCGCTCCTGCGACATCTCCTTCCACAGGTGATGGCCGTGCCGGGCGATGTCGCCCGAATCACCGACAGGGACGCGTTCCGTTATGTGACCCTCGCATTTCTCCTCCGGTGCCACGACCTGGCGCTGGTGTCTGTTTGGAATCCGACCTACCTGTCCCTCCTCATCGCCCCGCTCAGGAATTGGGGTGACCGTCTTGCGGCGGACCTCTCGACGGGCACACTCTCCCCGCCAGGAGGGACTCCCCCGGAACTGCTGTCCATCCTGTCCCGGCAACTCGAACCACATCCCCGCCGTGCCCGGGAGGTATCCCGCCACCTTGAACAGGCCTCCGGGGACGCCGACCTGCACCATCGCCTCTGGCCGAATCTGACATGCATCAGTTGCTGGGCGGACGCAACAGCGCGGGGACCGGCCGAGGCGCTCCACCGGATATTCCCCCAAGCCATCATCGCGCCCAAGGGGCTCTTGTCCACGGAGGGCGTGGTTTCAATTCCGATGAGCGGATGTTCCGCCCCCGCGCTTGCGGTGCGCTCCCATTTTTTTGAATTCGTCGAAACGTCCCCTCCCGGCCGCGTGTTCACCACCTGGCAATTGAGGACGGGAATCGAGTATTCCATCGTCCTCACCACCGGAGGAGGACTGTATCGCTACAGGACGCACGACATCGTGCGCGTGACCGGATACCTGGCCGGTTGCCCCCTCTTGGAATTTCTGGGACGCGGCAACCGCGTGTCGGACCTGTACGGCGAAAAACTTCACGAACGTCACGTTGCCTCCGTCCTGGAAAAACTATGGGCGGGTGCGAAATGGCGTCCGGGATTCGCCGTGCTCGTTCCGGACGGAACTCCCGAGGCTGATCACTACGCGCTGTTTCTGGCGGATGAATCCCCACTTCCAGACGGGATATTGCCCGGACTTCGGATGCAACTGGAAAATGAACTTCGAACAAATTTCCACTATGATTATTGCCGCAAGATCGGCCAGTTACAAGAGGCGAACATTCAGTGGATTCCCGGCGGGTCAAATCATGCCTGGCGGACATACCTCCAGTCACTCCCGTCCCAAAACCAACCCCTCGGTGGCATAAAACCATTCATCCTGATTTCCGGCAAGGAAGGGCATAAACTTGGAAAAATACTGCGAGACACCTCTATGGTATTGTAGTATAATACCATTAATCCCATGAGATACTTCCAGAAAGGATGGAACTTCTCCCAGGACGGGCCGGGCCACCGGCTCGTGTACCACCTCCAGGGCTGCAATCTCCACTGCCCCTGGTGCGCCAACCCGGAAGGAATGGACCCCGCGGGGACACTTCTGGTCAACCCGGAACTCCTCGAGGACGCCTTCTGCCCTCGCGGGGCCATCCGCGCCCGCACCCTCGACCGCACCGCCTGCGCCGGATGCGCCTCGCGCGACTGCACAACAACCCGTCGGAATCAGGCCATCGCCTTCAGCGCCCGCGACGTCTCCGCCGACGACATCGTCCGCGAGGCGGCGGCGTCGAAATCGCTGTTCCACGACGGCGGCGGGGTGACGTTCACGGGCGGCGAGCCCACCCTCCAGTTCGATGAACTCCGCGACACCCTCCGTGCCCTCCGGGAGGCTGGCATCCCGGCCGCCATCGAGACCAACGGCACCCACCCCCGCCTCCCCGACCTCTTCCCCTGGATCGGAACGCTCATGATCGATTTCAAACACCCCGATTCCCAACGGCACCGGAACGTCCTCGGGATGGGCAACGAAACCGTCATCGCCAACCTCCGGGAGGCCGCGCGGCGCCACCCCGACGTCCTCGCCCGGATTCCCTGCGTCCCGGGGTTCAACGACGCCCCGGAGGACATGAACGCCCTGGCGGACATTCTCGCCGCCCTCCGCGTGAACGGGAATCCTCGGGTGGAACTCCTGCGTTACCACGAGTATGGGAAAATCAAATGGAGCCGGTGCGGCCTGAACTGGCGGATGCCCCCCGCCGGCCCCCCGGCTGATCCCCCCCGGGGAATCTTCGAACAACAGGGACTCACCGTGGTCCGCACCTGAACCGGAGACGGGAATGGACTGGAAAACGCTCTATACCGCCGATGAACTCCACACGAAGGCCGACGCTGCCTTCGCCGCCCAGAAACGTCTGCGGCGCCTCGACGGGTGGTTCCGCGTCCGCGAGATCGTGATGCGCCACGAAAAAGCCCTGGCGGAATTCCCCCCCGAAATCCGGGCGGGACGGATATTGGAACGCATCGTGGAGGAATTGCCTCTCTCGCTCGACGAAAACGCCGTCTTCGCCGGCACCCAGAACGACGCCTTCGCCCGCAGTTACGCCCTCATCAACCCGAATTTCTCCGTCGAGACCTTCGAGGGTTACTGCGACCCGCTCGCGGTCTATCACGACATCGAACCGAGCGACGAATTTCCCCTGGAGCGCATCCGCCGGGCGCGCGACCACGCGGCGCAGGGGGAATTCGCGCGGGAACTCCGGGAGGCCCTCGCCCCGGTGGCGCGAGAGATGAAAGAGGCGGTGTTCTTCGTCGAGCCGGTGACGGGCCACGTCATCCCGGACTTCCGCCCGGCCTTGGGCGGCGGGGTGGCCGCCCTCCGCGACGATATCGCCCGGCGGCGGGAAACCGCCCCTCCGGACCGGCGGGCGGCCCTCGACGGCATGGCAATCGCCCTCGACTCCGCGATCATCCTCGCCCGGCGGTACACGACCCTCGCCCGGGACGCGGCCCGCGTAGCGACGGGGGCGCGCCGGGAGCAGTTGCGTCTCATTGCCGACACCTGCGACCGCGTGCCCGCCTCCGGGGCGCGGAACCTCTACGAGGCCATCCAATCCTTCCTCCTCCTCTGGCAGATAATGTGCCTGGAACAGTCTCCCAATCCCTTTGCCTTTTCCGTCGGGAACATCGACCGCATCCTCGAACCCTACCGCGCCGAGGAGAATGCCGACCGCGCCATGGCCGCGGCGCTCTTCCGTCATTTCCTGGTATTTTTCAACGTCGGCGACCGATCCTGGGCCATTTCCCAGAATGTCATGATCGGCGGGAAGGGCGCCGACGGACAGGACCTGACCTCCGGGATGACATTTGTCGCCGCTGACGCGTTCTTCACGTCGAATTTCCCCCAACCCAATCTTTCCGTGAAACTCCACGCCGGGATCCCCGACGCGCTCTACAAAACGATGGGCCGGTTCTTCTTCACCCCCGGCCGCATCACCCCCTCCCTCTTCAACGACGACGCCCTGTTTGATATTTTACGAAAGCGCGGGGTGGCCGAGGAAGACCTCTCCGATTACGCGATCGCCGGATGCCAGGAGCCGCTCATCGCCGGCCGGGAAAACGCCAACACGACGAACGCCTGGCTCAACCTCGCGAAAATTCTGGAACTCACCCTGAACGACGGCCGATCCGCTCTCACGGGGGAGGCGATCGGCCCCCGGTGGCGCGACCTCGGGATCACTTCCGAAAACCCCGGGTCCGTCCTGAAACAACTGCGCCCCGCCTTCTACCGCCATGTGGAGATGGTCCTGGACCGGATGACCGCCGCCGCGAACGCCTGCACCGCGGCGCTCGCCCGCCAGAACGTCCCGTTCCTCTCCGCATTCCTGGGCGGCATCCCGACGATGCGCGACGCGCGCGACACCGCCGCGCCCGGCACCCCCTACCACGGCAGCGGATGCCTCATCCACGGGCTTTCCGTTGTGGCGGATTCCTTCACGGCGGTGGATTCGCTGATCCGGGAACGCCCCGGCGACGCGGCGCGCCTCCTGGAGGCCCTCCGGAACGACTTCCGCGGCGCGGAGGACCTGCGGCAGTACCTCGCCGCCTGCGAAAAATTCGGGAACAACCGCTCCGCCCCCGACGACGCCGCGCGCGAGATCGCCGGCCGCGTGTCCGACGCCGTGGCGGCCCGGCGCAACCTCCTCGGAAGCCCGTTCCGACCCGACTGGAGCACCCCGTCCACCCATCTCCTCTACGGCCACCGCACGGGGGCGACACCGGACGGCCGCCGGGCGCGAGCCATGCTCGGCTATGGCGTGGACCCGCTCCACGGCGCGGCCCCGTCGGGACTCGGCTTCCGGATCCTCTCCACCCGGAAACTCCCGTTCGATCGCATGACGGGCGGGTACGCCTCCCACTTCGGGATCGACGCGAAATACTTCCCGGAGAAATCTCCGGAGGACCGGGGGCTTGCGTTCCGGAACCGCGTCGTCGCACCGCTCTTTTTCACCGGCGCCGACAGCCCCGGCGCCCCGTACTACCTCTACGTGAACGTCAACACCCCGGACATGCTGCGGCGGGTGCTGGCGGAACCGAAGCGGTACGCGCCCGACGGCGTCTACATCATGCGGATCCACGGAACGTTCGTGAATTTCCTCGACCTGTCCCCCGCCATCCAGCAGGACATCCTGCTCCGGCTCGACCTGGAATCCACCGCGATGGAGGCCGCCGGCGCGCCGTCATGAAATCCCCTGATTCCACCGCCACCCTCCACCGGAAACTGCGGGACATCCTCCGCGGGGAGATTTTCACCGGCGCGATCCGGGACGGCGCGACGTTGCCTCCGGAACGGGACCTCGCGACCTCCTACAACATGAGCCGCGTCACGGTGCGGAAAACCCTGGGACTCCTGGCGGCCGAGAACATCCTCTCGCGCGAGCAGGGACGGGGCACGATCCATCGGGCCCGGACCGGCGGATTTTCCACGGACATGGCCCGGATCGCGGTCGTGGCCCCCGCGACAAGCCCCTTCTTCGCCGCATTCGTCCGCCACTTCGCGGCGCTCACGGAGAAAAACGGCTCCCTCGTCATCTTCCAGCCGTCGGACGGAGACCCCGCCTCCCGCCCGGAGGACATCCTGTTCCGGCTCCTCCTCAGGGACATCCGCAATTTCATCCTCTGGCCCCGCGGCGAATCGGTGGACACATCCGCCCTCGGACGCATCCGGGGACTGGGGGCCAACATCGTCCTCTTCGACCGGGTGATTTCCCCGGCGGCCGCGGATTGCGTGAGCGTGGACAACGCCGACGCCATCGCCACGCTCCTGGAATATCTCCGCGGGCGGAAACGGAAGGACATCACCTACGTCGGGTGGGACCGGTTCCCCGTGTCGAGCAACCTCGAGCGGGAGGCGGCGTTCCGGCGGATCGCCGGCCCGGACGGGATTGTCCGGAACATCCCCTGGCGGGAGGAGCGCGGCACGGACGCCGACATCGCGGCGCTTTTGGCCCGGCTCCGGACCGGGGGCCGGATGCCCGGCGCCTTCGTCGGCGGAAACGGGAACATCGGGATTTCGCTCGCCCGGGCGCTCCGGGCGGAGCCGGCCGGCGCGGCGGAGATCGTCTGCGTGGACGACCTCCCCGGCGCGACGGAATTGAACCTCACTGTCTACGACCAGCCCATGGAACGCCTGGCCGCACGCGCCTATTCCTGCCTTGTGGACCAGAACCGGAAAGTCGGCGCCTGGCGGCCGCGGACATTCCGCCTCAAGGGAACCCTTATCCGGAGGTGACATGAAATTCATCGGCCTGGACATCGGGACGACAACGCTCTGTGGAATCGCCCTGGACGCCGCGACCGGCGCCGCCGTGGAGGCCGTCACGGTCGCGAATGATGCGGCACAGCAATCCCCGAACCCCTGGGAACGGCTCCAGGATCCGGACCGCATCGTGGACACGGTGCGCGGCATTCTGGACCGCCTCCTCGGGAATCATCCGGATGTGCGCGGCGTGGGCGTGACGGGGCAGATGCACGGGATCCTCCATGTCAACCGGGACGGGCGGGCGGCGAGCCCCCTCTTCACCTGGCAGGACGGACGGGGCGAACTCGACGGGGGCGGCGGAATCTCCTTTGCCCGGCGCCTCTCGGAACTCGCCGGGCATCCCCTTTCCACCGGGTACGGCCTCGTGACCCATTTTTGGCATATCGCCAATCGCGCCCTCCCGCCGGACGCGGTCGCGCTCTGCACCATCGGGGATTACGTGGTCATGCGGCTCGCCGGCCTCGACCGCCCCCGGATGGACCCCACCAACGCCGCCAGCCTCGGCTTGTTTGACATGCAACGAACCGCCTTCGATCGGCCAGCCTTGGAACGGGCAACCCTGGACGCCGCCTTCCTGCCGGAGGTGGTTCCTTCCGGCACCCCCGCCGGGGAGGCCGCCCCCGGCATCCCGGTGGTCGTCGCCCTGGGCGACAACCCGGCGAGTTTTCTCGGCGCCGTCCGGGACGTCGCGCGGACGACGCTCGTAAACGTGGGCACCGGTGGCCAGGTGACGGCATTCTCGCCGGAATTCATCCAGGCCCCGGGGCTCGAGACGCGGCCGTTCCCCGGCGCCGGATATATCCTGGTCGGGGCATCCCTCTGCGGCGGCCGGGCCTACACCCTCCTCGCGGATTTCTTCCGGATCACGTGCGCCCGGTTCGCCGGCCGGGACGACATGGACGTCTACGGGATCATGAACGCCATCGGCGCCGAGGCCCTGAATCAACCCAACGGGCCGCGGGTGGACACCCGATTCGCGGGAACACGGGAGGCGCCGGACATCCGCGGCGCGGTGACGAATCTCTCGGTTGACAACTTTACCCCCGGGCGCCTCGTGGCGGGCCTGCTCGACGGCATGGCGGAGGAATTGCATGGCTTCTTCCGGCGGATGCCCGCCTCCATCCGGGAACGGACGGACACGCTTGCCGGCGCGGGGAACGGCATCCGGGAGAACCCCCTCCTGCGACGCATCCTCGGCGAACGCTTCGGTCGGCCGGTGCGCGTCCCGGCCTGCCGGGAGGAGGCCGCCGCGGGCGCCGCCCTGTGCGCGGCGGTGGGAACGGGCGCCCTCCGGAGTTTCCGCGAGGCGGGCGCGGCGCTTCGTTACAAGGAGATCATCCCATGACCCGCTGGAACCGGCCGTTCCTCCTCGTCCCGAACCGCGTCTGGCGGATCTACCGCGGGGGCCGCCTCATTGACGAACTGCGCGGGAAATCCCCCCCGCGCGACGGATTCTTCCCGGAGGACTGGGTGGGCTCCGTCACCCGCGCCGTGAACCGGGGGCGGGAGCATCTCGCGAAAGAAGGATTGAGCGCCATCCGCCTCGGCGGCGGCAGGACGGCGCTCCTGGCCGACATCCTCGCCGACCCCGCCGCGGCGGTTGACTTCCTTGGGAAACGCCACGTCGCCAGGTTCGGGGCCGGCCCCGGGATCCTGGTAAAACTCCTCGATTCCGGCGTGCGGCTCCCCCTCCAGACCCACCCCGACCGGGATTTCGCCCGGCGCCACCTCCACTCGGACCACGGCAAGACCGAGTGCTGGATCATCCTCGGGACGCGGCGGATCGCCGGTCGCCCGGCGTTTTTGTATTACGGGTTCCGGGCGGGCGCGACCCACGCGGCATTCGAGAACGCCTACCGCCGGCAGGACGTGCCGGCCATGGAGTCCCTCCTTCACCGCGTTGAGGCCCGCCCCGGCGATGTCCACGCCATCCCCGCCAACCTCATCCACGCCATCGGGGCCGGTGTTTTCCTGGCCGAAATCCAGGAGCCCTCGGACCATGTGTTCCAATTCGACCGGAAGGGGCCATGCTGGAACCTGAACGATTTCCAGACACACATGAACCTGGGGGACCGGCGGATGCTGGCGACAATCGATTATTCCACGCCGGGACCGGCGGCGCTCCGACGATGGACCCGCCGGTTTGCTCCGGCGACGGACCGGGAAGGGGCCCGGTCCATCCTGCCGGCGGGCATCCGCGAATTTTTCGGGTGCCGCCATGTCACGGCGAGACGGCTGTCCCGCCAGGCGGGATCCTTCGTGGTGGGAATCGTGATTTCGGGACGGGGCGCCGCCGCCGGAGAAGGCGGCAGAATCCCCCTCGCGCCGGGCGATACATTCGTGATTCCCCGCGCCGCCCGGCGGATTGTCTATACTGCCGCGAACCCCGCCCGGCCGCTCCGGATTCTCGAGGCCCTGCCCCCGGCGACGATCATGGCGCGGGTTGGCTCTTAAGCGACTCGGCGAAAACCTTGTCCGGCGTGGCGGTTCCGGCGGGCGTCCACGCGAGCGCGCCGCACCGGAGCGTCAGGTCCAGCATCTGGGGAAGCTTCTCCGTCGAGGGAAGCGTTTCCTCGAAGACGAACGGGCTCGCGGAAACCGTCTTCTCGATGGTCTTCTCCGTTTTCCATTCCGGCGCCTCGCGGTAGCGGTACGCGATGACGAATGGGGTGTCCTTCAGCGCGTCCGCGTTGGCCACCTCCACCGTCACCTTGTTTTTGCCCGGCATGAGATGCGGGGCGGACATGGGGTTGTACTGGAACGCGGTCCGCAGGTAGAGATGGTGAAGGACGGCCTTGCCGTCGAGGGAAATCCTGACCCAGTACTGGTGATGGCCGACGCCGCCCTTTTTCTGAATCTGGGCATCCAGGACGGCCTTGTATTCCTTCTTTCCCGCGTCCTTGGCGGCGAGGACGGACTCCCATTTGTCCTTCTGCGTGGCGACGGAAACCGTGACGGCGTCGCCCTCGCCCGGGCACGTCGCTTCAAAAACGATGTAACCGCTTGAAATGTAATAGGGGCTTTTGACGGGAATGACGAGGTCGCCTTTCCCGGAAAGTCCTTCCGGCGTCGCGGCAACGCCGACCGCCGAGACATCCCCATCCTTGAAGGCGTCCTTTGTCAGATCGGGTGAAAAATTGATCTGGCCGCTCGCGTAATGGCGGTACGAGAGTCTCTGTTTTTGGCCGAGTTTGGGAATGGCGTACGGCTCCCAGAACTTGAAAAGGAATGGTTCCGCCTTCGCGTCTTTCCCGCCGCATCCGTGCATCGGCCCGGGGCCGATCTTGGGCGGACACGTGCCGGGAAGGGCGTTGCCATCCGGCCACCAGCTCCGCACCATTTCCTCGCCTTTGCGAATCGCGTAATCCCTGGGGAAATATTTGAAATCCTTGGGGATGTAGTCGAGTTCGTGGACCGGCGCGGTGAAGCCATTGGGGTTGTCCCCGCAGAAACACATGCTGGGGCAGGCGCGCCCTTCCTTGACCGCGTCGGAGACGAGTGTCGGGTCCTTGTTCAATTCTTCATAGGAGGCGACGTGTTTTTTCTCGCCGCGCGTGTAGACGTAGAAGGTGTCCATGGTGTCGAATCCGTGCCACTGGCCGTCGTAAAAGGCTTCGTAATAGGTGTGGTCTCCCCCGCCGTTCAGATCGGAATTGACCACCCGGGCCTTGATGCCAATGGCGGCGAGAAGTCCCTTCATGCAGGTGGCTTGACTGCCGCAAAGCGTAAATCCCAGGCAGTTGATGTTTTTGAGGGGGTCCTTGCTTTCAGGAAGATTCTGCAGGTGGTACACATGCTGCCGGAAGAAGTAAAACATGGCGAGGGCTTTCTCCTCGTCCGTTTTCATATCCTTGATTTTGAGATCCCGGATGATGGTATCGTAACTGGAGCAATCCACGGTCTGGTCCGTCGAAACCCAGGGGTTCTTCACGTCAGCCCCGGCGCGCGACACGAGCGCGATTCCCACAAGAAGGGACACCGCCGCGATGAATTTGTGAAAGGGGCACATGGCAAAACCTCCTTGGGGAAAAGGGGATGGATCGGGAATCACCATGCAACTAATTCATTGTACGACACCGGGGGGATTTGTCAACCTTCCCGTCCATGCGCCTGGTGTTCCCCGGATCGTGAAGTATTGGGCTCGCGGCGATCCGCTGGGGGTCACTTTTTCGATGACGCCTTTCGCACAGAGGGTTTTGAGGTACTGGGTGGCCGTCTGCGGCGAGATTCCGAGAATTTTGACGACTTCACCGCGCGAGAGGCGCTTGTACCGGACGAAGATCTCTTCGAGCATTTCCATGCGGCGCAGGGGCGATCGTCCTTTTCGGAGCAGGGTTTCGATCGCCTCGGGTGTCATGGGCCAGCGGTCTTCGGACGCGGTTGGAGTTGGCGCCGGCGTATCCGGCGCGGCGTTCTTGTTGTCCTGGGAAGCCCAGTCCGTTTTCAAATCGCTGAGATCATAGGCGATTTTATCGGAGTTCATAATGCGGAGGCGCTCGACCAGGTTCTGGACTTCACGCACGTTGCCCGGCCAGTCGTGGCATTGCAGGGCATCGCGGAGCTCCGCGGAGAGGACGGCCCGTTTCCCGTCGCGGCGGCCCAGCGCCAGAAAGTGATCGACGAGAGGCAGGATGTCTTCCCGGCGATCCCGCAAGGGGGGGATGTGCACGGTTAACCGTTCCAGGCGAAAGTAGAGGTCTTTTCGGAAAATGCCTTTTTCAACCCCCCGTTCGAGATCGGCGTTGGTGGCGGCGATGACCCGGGCTGAAAACCTCCGCGAGCGGGCGCTTCCCACGGGACGAATTTCCCCGGTCTCCAGGCTCCGCAGAAACGCGATCTGGAGGCGCGGTGTGATTTCCCCGATCTCGTCCAGGAACACCGTGCCCTTTCCGGCTTCCTCGAAGATGCCGCGGTGCGTCCGGACGGCGCCGGTGAACGCGCCTTTCTCGTGTCCGAAGAGTTCGGATTCCAGCAGACTTTCGCTGACGGAACCGCAGTTGATGGCGAGGAATGGTTTGTCCGCGCGGGCGCCCATTTCGTGTATGGCCTGGGCGACCAGCTCCTTGCCCGTCCCGGTCTCGCCGGTGACGAGGACCGGCAGATCGGATTTCGACAGGCGGATGATTTGTTCGCGAACGTCCGCCATGGCCTTGCTGGCTCCCATGAGACGGTCAATCCCGCCCGGCGCGGCCGGTTTATTGGCGAGATCGGGCAATGCGATTTGTTCTTGTGGCGGGGCATCCGTTGTGCTTTCCGTGAGCCGCAGAACCGTATCCGGAGATAACTCCGCGGCCATGCGCAGTTCGAAGAAAAACCGTCTTTCCGCGTTGAGGCGTCGTGCCGCATTTCGGGCGGTTCTGAAATGCTCGGCCGACGATTTCGCGTTTCCGGAAAGGAGTTCGGCGCGAGCCATGAAGAAGTCGTCGAGAAAGTGGTTGTTCCCGCGCTGGCATCGGAGTTCCAGCAGACGATGGGCGGCTTCTCCGTTGCCGGAAGCCAGTTCGGCGCGAAGAAGGTTGAAGGTCTTGAAGGTGCGGCCGCCGACGATTTCGGAGTTTCCCTTGCGGGCGTGTTCAAGGGCTTCCTCCGGCCGGCGGGCCAGCAGGAGATCAACGACCCTGGCCCAGTTCGGCAGTGTCGCGACACCTTCCTGGTCCGGCGATCCCGTTTTCCGGGGCACCCGTTCATCAACATTCCACCGATCGCGCATGAAATTGAGAACGCCCGTCATGTCGGAGATGGTGTCCTGAAATTCGAGTTTGAGAGTGTCGTGGGTAACGGCGTGGAATTCCGTTTGACATTCCATCGCCTCAAGAATCCGTCCCGTTTCCAGATTCCGAAGGAAATGGATGAGTGCCACGAACTCTTTGAATAGGGCCGGGTTCTCGGAGGCAAAATTTTCGAGGTCGGGATCGAGCTCCGTTCCACGTCCAAGCGAGGCCAGGAAATAGGCCAGGTCCGCAACGAACAATCGGCGACGCGGGGAATCCGTCGGGAACATCGCGATGCCCTGGCGGTGAAGTTCCTCCCGTTTGAGCAGATTGCCTTGCAACCCAAGAATGAGTCCCTTTATGATCACGAGAGAAGCGCGAAGTTCCTCCGGGATGAATTTTTCGTCAATCGCGTTGGCGCGCGTGAGTAACGCATCGGCCTCGAGGGTTCTTCCGTTTGCCGCGGAGACATGCGCCCACACGGATAGAAGCAGGGCGTACAAACCCGTATCTGTTTTTTTGGGGGAAACCTTCTCCACGGCCCGCAGGGCATTCCTGAACGGCAGGCCCATCTTCATATGTTCGCATAACCGGATTAATGCGGTGATTGCGGGATCCCGGGGCTCCGGGAGTTCCTTGAGAACTTCGAGTATTGGCCGGTCGCAACGGCGCCACTCTTCCACAATCGGATGCATGATATCCCTTTGGTATATCTCAAGGTTGTTTAAGAGATACTTATAATCTAATTTGGGGATGAAGCAACGATTTTATTTGCCTCATGGGATTCGATTGGTTTTGTAACTTCTTTGTATTAAAAGGGTTGGATTCTTTCAGGTTCCGGCATGTTTATTGATATATAGATGATGGGAGGTGGACCATGGTCAGGTTCCCGAAAGAATTTTTGAGAAGCTGTAAGCGGGTTCAGGAATCTTCAGGGGAAGTGATGGCGGAAAATACGGAAGCCGCCGTCTACGATGAAACCGCCGAAAAGATGTGGCGGTGGATTCAAAAGCCCTTCGCGAAGCAGGCGCTTCGCCATCTGCCTCCCGGGGGAAGGATTCTCGATTTGGGCACGGGGCCCGGACAGATGCCCGCGTACTGGGCCCGGAAGCGTCCGGACGCCGAAGTGACGGCCGTGGATCTTTCCGCGGCCATGCTTCGGATCGCTTCCGAGCGGGCCCGGCGCGCCGGTGTGGACTCGCGGATAAAATTCGTCCTTTCGAATGCCACCGACACGGGACTTCCTTCCGGGCGTTACGATGTGGTGGTTTGCCATTACATGCTTCATCACTTCGAGAATCCGGCGGCCGTCCTGCGCGAGATGGCGCGCCTCGTGCGTCCCGGCGGCGTGATTCTGGCGCGCGATCTGGCACGGCCGCATCCGCTTCTGGCGCGGGCGTCCACGTTGTTCACCACCGTGTTTTTGCGAAACAGCCGCGCGCAAAATCAGCAGTACGCGGATTCCCTGTCCGCCAGTTACCGGGCGGGGGAACTGCGCACGGCCGTACGCCGGGCGGATCTTCCGGATCTGGAGGTGAAAGGCGGTCCCGTGCATGTCCTGGTCCGCCGCCTGCCGAAACCGTCGGAGGCGTCGAGACAAATGACTCACGAGCGCGCCGGGCGGATTCTGGCGGGAGCGTCGTTGCTTGCTTCGCTAGTCCTCGCGCAGGTTGTCAGCCCCTGGTTTCGTCTTGTGGCGGCGGGAACGGGGATGAATCTCGCGCTCTCGGGGATTACGAACCGGTGCGCCGTAAAAAATCTGCTCATTCGGATTGGTTTCCCCGGCGAACGCGATCTTGGCCGGCAGGAAGGAAAACGTATTGCGATGGCGAATCGCGAAAAGGTTGCGATTGGCGAAACCGCCCCTGCGGTGGCTCTCATCGAGGAGCGCATGCGTTTTCAGATGAATTAGATTCTTCCGTCTCAAATCTCGTGCAAAAAGCACAAGATTTTCGCCGGAAGAATCTTTAACAACGATCATGACAACGCACAGGATAACAGAACGGGTGTCGGCCATCAGCCAGGCCCTCCGGGCGGTGACGGATTCCGTGGTGTCGGGGTTCGTTCCGGAGGTTCCCGACGAGATTGTGATTCGGCCGGTGCAAAATAGCGGGGAGATGGATGATGTGTACCGCCTCACCCACGACTCTTATGTCGAGCGGGGATACTGCGTTCCCCAGCCGGACGGACGGCTCATCCATTACCCGCATCTCGACGGCATTTCCGAGACAACGATGCTTGTCGCGATATGGAATGGGCGCATCGTCGGAACAAACTCGCTCACCTTCGACGGCCCGGAAGGGCTTCACGTGGATGCGGAATTCAAAACGGAGTGCGATGTCCTCCGGGCGACGGGGCGCCGTCTTGGGGCCTCGTGGAGGATTGCGACGCGAAAGGATTGTCGGGATGAGCGAAAGGTTATCATGGGACTTATTCGTGAGACCGTGCGCTCGTTCGTGTCGGAGGGGGGAGAGACATGCGTCTTCACATTCAACCCGCGTCACGAACGGGTCTACCAGCGGCTTCTCAACATGAAAACCGTGGCGCGATCGGAGGGCACGGCGGGACTCACAAACGCCCCCGCGGTTTTCATGCGGTGTGATGTGGAAACCCTGCCGGTCTGGTGCCTGGAGGAAGCGGCTGTCGCGGTTCCCGCATAGCGTTCATCAGATTCCCAACAGCGGCGGCACGGGCATCTGTTTGGACAACGCCTTCGGGCGGAAGACGGCGCGAACCGCGGCGAGTTGGCGGGCGGTGAGCCCACGGGCCTTCGGATCGGCGGCGAGCCGCCATAAATACAATTCGGCGGCGCGCTCGGCCATTTCCGCATGGTCCAGGGCGGTTTCGAGATCCGCCGCCCGGACGACGAGCCCGTGCATGGCCCACATCGCGAGTTCCGCGCCGCGCATGGCCGCGCCGGTCGCCCGGGCCAGCGCGGGAGTGCCACCCACCCGGAACGGGACGAAATTCAATCCGCGGAGCCCGAGAAGCACCCCCGCCTCGGGATGGACGCGCTCGAGGGCGGCGCGGAGCGCCCCGGGCCGCCGCATCCGGGCGAGATGGCTCAGGATGATTAAATGCGGCGAATGGACATGAAGGACGGCCCGGCTCTCCGGGTGCCGCTCGACACAGGCGTCGTGGACGGCCAGATGACAGGCGAATTCGCTCGTCGGCGTTCCCAAGCCCCATCGGGCGCGCCAGCGCCGGCCGTCCCGGAGTATTTCCACCAGCAGCAGCCCCGCCCCCGGATCGCGCGCGAGGTCACGCATCCGCCGGCCCGTGGCCGTGACCAGGAACCACTCTCCGGCAAGCGCCGGGAAGGCCATGGGCAGTTGTCCCTCCGCCCCGCCCCGGAAGAAGGCGAGATTGCGCGGCCGCCCCGTCAGCCGCACGGACATGTTGCCGGCGTTGCCCTCCGCCCAGCGGTGGGCGTACACGAACCCGCCGACCCGGACCATGCGCTCGACTTCAGGATGCCGGAAACGGCGGGCAATTTCAGACATGGTGCCTCCGGGATGAAAAACCGGGTTGATTATAGCATCCCGTCGGAGGGACACCACACGACTCCCCGCCCCGCCTCTTCCGCTCACGCCGGAACCCACCGCGCCGTGAATTCATGGGCGCCGGCGCCAACACGGCAGGGCCGGCGTCCCGGCAGAACCACGGTGGCCCGGGTGTTCGGCGGGACAACAACATTCACCACCAGGCGATTTTTCTCCACATTCCACGCGCAGGCCGCCCGGCCGTACCGCGTGAGAATCTCCCCCTTCGCCCAGGTCAGCCCCCCGCCCGGCCGCGGGTGGAAAATGACATGCCGGTAGCCCGGGTCGTCCGGATCCGGCCCGATCCCGGCCACGGTCTCGTACAGCCACTCGCCGATGGCGCCGTAGGCGTAGTGGTTGAACGAGTTCATGCCGACATCCCCGAATCCCCCCTTCTTCGTGTAACTGTTCCACCGCTCCCACATCGTGGTCGCGTCCCCCTCCAGGATCGGGTAGAACCACGACGGGTAGGTCTTCTGCATCAGCAATTTATAGGCGACATCCGTCCGGCCGAAACGCGTCAGCACCGGGGCGAGAAGGGGCGTGCCCACGAACCCGGTGGAGAGATGCCACTTCCGGGACTCGATGTCCCCGACCAGCCGCGCCACCGCGTACGCCCGTTTTTTCGGCGGGAGCAAATCGAAGCCGAGCGCAAGAAGATATCCCGTCTGGGTGTCCCCCGCCACCCGCCCGTTCGGCGAGACGAATTCGCGATTAAACGCCGCCCTCACCCGCCGGGCCAGCGCCGCATATTTCCGCGCGTCGGCACGCCTCCCGATAATGGCGGCCGCCTTCGCCACGATGTCCGCCGTGCGGGCGAAATAGGCCGTGGCGATGAGATCGCGCGGGGTGGGCGAACGGCCCGGATTCCCCTCGGCGATGTCAATCGCCAGCCAGTCGCCGAAGCAGGCCTCCCGGCAGACGAGCCCCCGGCTGTTTTTCCGCCGCCACTCCACCCAGCGTTTCATGGAATCGAAATGCCGCTCCAGGATGCGCCGGTCGCCGTAGACGCGGTGGATCGTCCAGGGACAGATCACTCCCGCGTCGGCCCACGCGGCACAGCCCCGGCCCCCGTCGCGCAGGATATCCGGCGCCACGTGGGGAAACGCCCCGTCGGCGTACTGGGAATCCTCCAGGTCCACGCACCACTTCGTGAAAAACGCCGCCACGTCACGGTTGAAACAGGCGGTCGGGATGAACACCTGGGCGTCGCCGGTCCAGCCGAGACGCTCGTCGCGCTGGGGGCAGTCGGTCGGGACCTCGAGGAAATTGCCCTTCTGCCCCCACACGATGTTGCGCTGGAGACGGTTAACCAACGAATCGGAGCATTCGAACTTCCCCGTCTCCGGAATCTCCGAATGCAACACCACCCCCGTCACGTCCGACGGCGACGGCTTTTCGCAAAGCCCCGTCACCTCCACGTAGCGGAACCCATGGAATGTAAAGCGCGGCTCGAATACCTCTTCGACGCCCCCCCGGCAGACGTAGACGTCGGTACACGCCGCGCCGCGCAGATTGGCGGTGTAGAGCATTCCATCGGGGTTGAGCATCTCCGCGTGGCGAAGGGTGACCGTCTGCCCCGCCTTGCCGCGGACCTTGAGCCGCACCCACCCCACCATGTTCTGGCCGAGGTCGAACACGTGCACCCCGAAACGGGGTTCCGTCCGGGCCCGGACCGGAATCTCCTCCTGGCGGCGGACCGGCCGGCCGCTCAAGGCCACCCGGGCGGCCTTCTTCGGCGGCTCGAACACAACCGCCGGCGCCCAGGAGGAATCGTCAAACCCGGGAGCGGCCCAGCCGGGCATTTCCCGGCGGGCGTCAACCGTTTCGCCGTTGTAGATGTCGGATTTCAAAATGGGACCGAATGACGTTTTCCATTCCGGCCCGCCCGCGATCGTCTCCCGGGCGCCGTCCGCGTACTCCACCTCCAGTTGAAACAACAACGAGAGTTGGTCCCCATACAGGCCGCGCCGTTTTCCCCACGCCAGGTACCCGGCGTACCACCCGTCGCCCAGAATGGCCCCGACGGCGTTGGCGCCCGGCCGGACCCGGTCCGTGACATCGTAAACGAGGTACTGGATCCGCCGGTGGTAGTCGGTCCAGCCGGGGGTAAAATAATCCCGCCCCACCCGCTCGCCGTTCAAATGAAGTTCAAACAGCCCGCGGGCCGAGGCGTAAATGCGAGCCCGGGCGATGCCGGGTTTCAACGCGAACCCGCGCCGGAGGTGCGGACACGGTTGACCGCCCTCCCGGCCCTCGAGCGGCCGTCCGATCCACCGGGCGGACCAGTCGGCGCTCTTGAGCAACCCCATCTCGAAACACGCCGTCTCGCTCCAATCGGAAACCGCACCCTCCCGATCCCACACGCGCACCCGCCAGAAAACCCTCTGGCGGGATTTGAGCGCCCTGCCGGCGTAGATGATGTCCAGACACTGATCGCCGCGGACCCGGCCGCTGTCCCACAGGTGCGGACTCTGCGCCAGACTCTCCGGGGAACCCGCGGCCACCACCTGCCAGGCCGTCTGCCGGGCCCCGGGCCGTTCATCCGCGATGCGCCACGACAGCCGGGGACGCGTCTCGTCCAATCCCAGTGGATTTTCGAGATGCTCGCAACGAAGGGAAATGGCCTTGTGCCGGGTCGGATTCATCACATCCTCCTCGAGCGATGACATACAGGGAAAATCATAAGCGATTTTCCCCGCCGAACGGAAACAAATTTTGAAAAACTCCAACACCCCGAAAAAACCGAGGAGAATGAAGGGAAATGAGAGGAGATCTATTCCTTTGCCATATCCACCGCAAGGATTGTTTTGTTGTTCGGAGCCACGTACACCATCGGACCGCTCGCGGCGATGCCGCACCGGATGGGGGCGCCGAGGGTGAAGGTTTTGAGGATGCGCCCGGTTTGCCGATTGATTTTGTAGAGGAGCCCTTCCTCTTCCGCCGCATAGAGGAGATTCCCGGAGATAACGGGAGCGCCGCGGCAGAAACCGAATTCCCCCGGCGAAGGCGCTTCCCAGAGGACGGCGCCATCGGCAAGGCGGACGGCATAAAGATTGCCCGCCGCGAGATACCCGATGCGCGGAGCGCGGGATTGAACGGGCGGAAGAAGTCACCAAGCCCGTCATTGAACGATACCAGAAACATATCTTCGAGCATCGGAAGGCGAACGGGGAACGATTGTCCTTCGTCACACAGGGCATCACCGTGAGCATCATCAAATGCTTCTTCAGTTGGCTCGTGAAGACGAACGCGATTCAAATGAACCCGGCGGGCGAAGTCGAGTCCCCGCGCAGTGAAAAGCGGTTGCCGCGAAATTACCTTTCCGTGGAAGAGGTCGAACAGGTGCTGGCCCAGCCCGATATATCAACGCCGACAGGATTCCGGGACCGCTGTGCGATGGAGGTCTTCTTCAGCACGGGGATTCGGCGCAAGGAACTCCGCAACCTGGACATTCGGGATATTGACTTTCGGTTGGGGACGGTGTTTGTCAAGCAGGGCAAGGGCAAGCGCGACAGGTTGTCGGCAATCGAGGCGCGGGCATTGCAGTGGTTGCGGAAATATATCTACGATATCCGCCCTGCGCTCCTGAAAGGTCCCGACACTGGCGCGCTGTTTCTTTCCGTGCTGGGCGGGCGTATCGGGTTGCAAACGCTGACACAAATGGGCGCAAAATACCTGGATCAGGCGGAACTCGGGAAGCGCGGGGCGGTTCATATCTGGAGGCATTCCTGCGCCACGCTGATGCTCGAAGGCGGCGCGGATGTGAGGTTTGTTCAGGCGCAACTGGGCCATGAGTGCCTGAACTCGACGATGATTTACACCAACATCGCCATCAGCAAACTCAAGGAGGTCCACCGACGCACGCACCCCGGCGGGGGCGATGTTCCCTCTGATAATTCGCTTCCCAGTCCGACGGAGCAGGAGTAAAATGTGCCTGCGGGTCTGCGGAAAAGAAGTGGGGTGGCATGTCGAGGCAGGACAAACTATTTGAGAAAGTATTACGGGGCACATCGGATGCCGATATCCCCTTCGTCGGGTTGTGCCGATTGCTTTTGAATCTCGGATTTTCGGAAAGGGTGAATGGAAGCCACCATATTTTCTGGATGGATGGCGTCGAGGAAATCCTCAACGTGCAACCCCGTGGACATCAGGCGAAACCGTATCAGGTGAAACAGGTGAGGCAGGTGATTTTGAAATATCGTCTCGGAGGTGAACGCCATGAGCCATAAGCCAAAGTATGAGGTCATCATCTACTGGAGCAAGGAGGACGACGCTTATATCGCCGAAGTGCCTGAATTGCCGGGTTGTGCGGCGGATGGCAAGACGTATCAGGGGGCGTTGACGAACGCCGAACGGGTCATTGCCGAGTGGATTGAAACGGCGGAATCGCTGAACCGTCCCGTTCCGGAGCCGAGGGGTAGACTGATTTTTGCGTAGCGAGCAAGATGGCGAAGGCGGCGGAATCGGAAAAGTGATATTTCAAGACCTGACCCCATTCTTTCCTGACCCCATTCTTTCCCAAACAGGGAATGGCGGAAAATGACTAAGAAGATTATATTTTTATATTTCATTTCGTTGTCCTGTGCGTGTGTGTCATCCTGTGTATTAAATAATCGATCCGGACACAAAATGAATAATAATATCATGGGAACACCGAATAGATCTTTCGATGAATTTGTCAGATGTTATTCAAGATATGAGGCCGAAAATTGGTTAAACACCATGACGCCAGATTGTCAAGATGCGTTTGTGGGTAGTGTGGCTTGGGATTACGCTGTGCATGGTTGTAAAGCATCTCCTGGGAACAGGAGCAAGGACGAAGAACATTTCTGTCAGGATCATGGGCTTGATCTTATCGAGTACAGTATCAAACCCAAAGATTTACGTGAGCATTTTACTGGCATTGGGAAGAAAGTTAAAAAACCGGTGGAATTTTTACAAAGGATGATGGACAATCGCAAGTGTTTTATTGAGAGAAAAGTTACATACATCAAAGGAAAAATATTCTATACAACTAATGGTATTCCGGATGTTAATCACTGGAGTGAAAAACAGAATTTATTGCCAAGAATGAAAGTAACGATTCATAACTATAGACAAATAAAGCAAAACGATCTTACCGCGGATGGCGTTTTTGAGTATCGTGGTTTTGATGGCAAGGTAGAGAATGGCAAGATTAATTTTGTCAAAGTTTCGGATGGGTGGTTGGTTAATGATTGGGATATGATATTTATTGCGTCGCCGTTCGTAGGTATAGACAAAAACGGGATTCCGTATCTTGGACCTTCACAGGAAGAGTATCGAGCATATTTGTCAGGTGTGCTGAACCGCACCACCGATCCCGAATAGGAAGAAAACAAGGTGACGTGCGGCCCGGCCGGGCGAACGGTTGGGATGCCGCCGGGGCACGCCTCCGCGGAACACGCGTCTCGGACATCCTGTCCTCGCCGCGTTCTAGCCGATTCGCCTTTGGCCCTCCGGGCGTCGGCGAATCGCCAAGGTCCCCTGCGTCACGCCCCGGCGTCGCTTGGGTAACGGTGATAACGTAGGATATCTTTCGCACATTTCAGGAGGGGAAAAAACAAGTCCTCGATCTGGCCGATATTGGGATTGGGCTATCCAACGACCAGAAAGGAGGACTTGTCATGACGCACGAAACGAACGTCACAGGGGATACA